>DATLRD010000038.1:0-31563 GCA_035534855.1 Allostellaceae bacterium
CCCAGGAACACGAACGGCGCGGGAGCGCGCACAACGCTCCGAGCGGGATTGGCCAGGTCGGTGTTCTTGGGTTCCGGGTTCCGGCTGCGCCGGCCCCGGAATGACCGGGAAGCGATACAACAGCTGCGGTTAGAATGACCCGCGAACTCTTCACGATCGGCTATGAGAAGGCGCGGCAGGCGGATGTGATCGCGGCACTCGGCGCGGCCGGGGTCACGACCGTGATTGACGTGCGCGACCGGCCACAATCGCGGCGGCCTGGCTTCTCGAAAAATCAGCTTGCCGCCGCGCTCGAGGCCGTCGGCATCCGCTATGTCGGCCTGCGGGCGCTCGGCACCCCGGCCGAGGGGCGCGAAGCCAACCATCGCCGCGACTGGGACCGGTTCTGGCGGATCGTCGACGAGCGGCTCGCCACCGCCGAGGCCGAGCATGCCTTGGGCGAAGTCGCCTCGCTCGGCGCGGCGGCGCCGTCGTGCCTGTTGTGCTACGAGGCCGACTGGCACATCTGCCATCGCTCGCGGGTCGCGGACATCCTCGCCGCGCGGCACGGATTTAGAATTCGTCACCTGGCGGCGGCTGACGCGATCGTTTGACCACGGCGCGGCGCGCCTTGTTGGCGAGGCGCTGCCGGCGCGAGGCAGCCGGCGTCCGGGTCGGCCGGCGCGGCGGCGGCGGCGACGCCGCGCGGCGGATCAACGCAACCAGTCGGTCGCGCGCGTCTGCCCGGTTCATGTCTTGCGAGCGGTAGCGCCGCGCGGTGATGACGAGTACGCCGTCGTGGGTGAGCCGCGCCCGCACCAGCCGGGCCAGCCGCTCGCGCACCGCCGCGGGCAGTGAGGGCGAGCCGCGCACGTCGAAACGAAGTTGCGCCGCGCTCGCGACGCGGTTGACGTTCTGGCCGCCCGGACCGGAGGCGCGGATGAAGGTTTCGGAGATTTCGCGCTCGTCGAGCGAGAATTCATCGGTTATCGGGATCATGCGCCGCCATCGTGAGCGATGTGATTGGTACTGAGACTGCCCGGTCACCATCTCGGTCTTGTGATACTCAGCGCTCCGACGCAGCGACGGTGCCGGCATCCGAGATTAGCACTTCACGGGGCCGGTCAAGGTGGTGTAAGCCAGATTTGTGCACCGCCGGGCCGCCCCCGGCGCGTGGTGGTGCGGGCGGAATCTTTAGGAGCGAACATGCCCAGAGTCAGCTTTGCAGCGCCGACGACGGTCGACGAGGCGGTCAAGGTATTGGCGAGCGCTTCCGGTTTGGCGAAGGTGCTGTCCGGAGGCACCGATCTGTTGGTGCAGTTGCGGTCCGGCAGGGTGAAGCCGGATCTGATCGTTGATACCAAACGGATTCCCGGCCTGATCGGCATCCGCGAAGAGGGCGGTTTTTTCATCGTCGGCGCGGCGACGCCGGGTGTGATGCTGTCGGGCAACGCCGCGCTCGAACATGCCTGGCCAGGGATCGTCGAGGGCGCCGACCTGATCGGCTCGCAGCAGATCCAGGGGCGCGCCTCGCTCGCCGGCAATCTGTGCAACGCATCCCCGGCTGCCGACAGCGTGCCGGCGGTGATTGCGGCGCGCACCGTCGCGGTGATCGCCGGGCCCGGCGGACGCCGCGAGGCGCCGGTCGAGAGCATCTGCACCGGCCCGGGCCGCACCTCGCTCGCCAAGGGCGAGCTGATCGTCGAGTTCAAAATCCCGAAGCCGAAGCCGCACCAGTGCGACGCCTATCTGCGCTTCATCCCGCGCACCGAGATGGACATCGCGGTCGTCGGCTGCGGGATCAACGTCACGCTTGACGGCAGCGGCACCTGCACCGATGCGCGCGTCGTGCTCGGCGCGGTCGCGCCGACCGCGGTGATCGTCGAGGATGCGGCAAAGGCGCTGATCGGCCACAAGCTCGACGCGCCGACCCTCGCCGCGCTCGACGCTGCGGCGCAGCAGGCGTCCAAGCCGATTTCCGACAAGCGCGGCACGATCGAGTACCGCACCAAGGTCGCCGGCGTGCTCGCGCGCCGCACCGCCACGATCGCATTCGAACGCGCCGCGGCGCGTTGACCGGATCAGGAGATTTCCGATGAGCAAGCATCACGTCACCACGACCATCAACGGCGAGCCGATGGAGTATCTCTGCGAGGCCCAGCAGACGATGCTCGACGTGCTGCGCGACGAACTGGGGTTGACCGGCAGCAAGGAAGGCTGCAGCTCAGGTGATTGCGGCGCCTGCACGATCATTGTCGACGGCGACATCGTGTGCTCGTGCCTGATGCTCGGGGTCGAGGCCGAGGGTCGCGCGGTCACGACGATCGAGGGCGTCGCCAACGGCGACCAGCTGCACCCGGTGCAGCAGAAATTCCTCGAACATGCCGCGCTGCAATGCGGCTTCTGCACACCCGGTTTTATCGTCGCCGCCAAGGCACTGCTCGACAGCAACCTCAACCCGACCGAGGAAGAGACGCGCTACTGGCTGGCAGGCAATCTGTGCCGCTGCACCGGGTACGACAAGATCATCCGCGCCGTTCTCGACGCCGCAGAGGAGATGCGGGCCGAGGCCGGGCGTTAATCCCTGCGGGAGTGACGTTTCATGACAAGCAGTTCTGAAGGTCTGAAGGTCGTCGGTACCCGCCCGGTTCGCCCGGACGGCGTCGACAAGGTCATCGGCCGCGCCAATTTCGGCGCGGACATGGTCATGCCGGGCATGCTGTGGGGCAAGATGAAGCGCAGCCCGCACGCCCACGCCCGGATCAAGTCGATCAACGCGGCAAAGGCGCTGGCGCTGCCCGGCGTCAAGGCCGTGGTGACGGCGGCGGATTTCCCCGATATCGCGTCGGAAGAGGCGTTCATGGGCGAAGGCCCGATGAACTTCCGCGACCTGTCGCGCAACTGCATGGCCAAGGACAAGGCGCTGTACGACGGCCACGCGGTAGCTGCGGTGGCGGCGACCAGCGCATCGATCGCCGAAGAGGCGCTCGACCTGATCGAGGTCGAGTACGAGGTATTGCCGCACGTCATCGATGTCGAGGCGGCAATGGCTGACAACGCGCCGCTGCTGCACGACGATCTGTTCACCCAGGGCGTCGAGCCGAAGCCGACCAAGCCGTCGAACATCGCCAAGAAGATCGGCTTCAACAAGGGCGACATCGCGGCCGGGTTTGCCGCCGCGGAAATCATCATCGAGCGCCGCTATACGACCCAGCCGGTGCACCAGGGCTATATCGAGCCGCATGCCTGCGTCGTTGCGGTCGCGCCCGATGGACAGTGCACGATCTGGAGCTCGAGCCAGGGCCATTTCATGGTCCGCGCCTATTGCGCCAAGCTGCTCGGCACCGAGATCGCCAACATCCGCGCGATGCCGGCCGAGATCGGTGGCGGGTTCGGGGGCAAGACGCTCGTCTATCTCGAGCCGGTGGCGCTGGCGCTGTCCAAAAAGGCCGGGCGTCCGATCAAGATGGTGATGAGCCGCGAAGAGGTGTTCCGCGGCACCGGCCCGACCTCGGGCGGCGTCGTCGAGGTCAAACTCGGCGCCAAGAAGGACGGCCACATCGTCGCCGCGCAACTCGCGCTGAAATACCAGGCGGGCGCGTTCCCGGGTTCGCCGGTCGGGCCGGGCTGCATGTGCGGCTTTGCGATGTACGACATCCCGAACGTCGCGATCACCGGCTATGACGTGGTGTCGAACCGGCCGAAGGTCGCGGCCTACCGCGCACCCGGCGCGCCGATCTCGTCGTTCGGCGTCGAAAGCTGCGTCGACGAACTGGCGCGCGAATTGAAAATCGACCCGCTGCGGCTGCGTGAGATGAACGCCGCCAAGGACGGCACCAAGACCGCGCACGGCCCGACCTTTGTCAATATCGGCTATCTGCAGACCGTCGAGGCGGCCAAGAACCACCCGCACATGAAGGCCAAGCTGGGCCCCAACCAGGGCCGCGGCATCGCTTCGGGGTTCTGGTTCAACATCGGCGGCGAGTCGAGCGCGGCCTGCCACATCAACGAAGACGGCACCGCGACGATCGTCGAGGGCAGCCCCGATATCGGCGGCTCACGCGCCTCGATGGCGATGATGGCGGCCGAGGCCCTCGGCATCTCCTATGAGCGGGTGCGCCCGGTCATAGGCGATACGAGCTCGGTCGGCTTTACCTTCCTGACCGGTGGCAGCCGGGTCACCTTTGCCACCGGCATGGCGGTGACGCAGGCGGCCGAGAAGGTCGTCGTCGAGCTGAAGCGGCGCGCCGCGATGATCTGGGATATCAGCCCCGAGGCGGTCGAGTGGAAGGACGGGATGGCATTCCCGGCCGGCCAGAACGCGGGCAATTTCGACCCGCTGTCGCTCGCCGACATCGCGCTCAAATCGGGGCGCACGGGCGGTCCGATCAGTGCCGAGGTGTCGATCAACGCGCAGGGCGCCGGCCCGGGTTTTGCGACCCACATCTGCGATGTCGAGGTCGACCCGGAGACCGGGCATGTCAAGATCCTGCGCTATACCGCAATCCAGGATGTCGGGCGTGCGATCCACCCGTCCTATGTCGAGGGCCAGATCCAGGGTGGCGTGGCCCAGGGTATCGGCTGGGCGCTCAACGAGGAGTACGTCTACGACAAGAACGGGCGGCTCGATAACCCGGGCTTCCTCGACTATCGCATGCCGGTCTGCTCCGACATGCCGATGATCGAACCGGTGATGGTCGAGGTGCCGAACCCGCGCCATCCGTTTGGCGCAAAGGGCGTCGGCGAGGTGCCGATCGTGCCGCCGATGGCTGCGGTCGCCAACGCGATCGCCGATGCGGTCGGCACAAGGATGCGCGACCTGCCGATGTCGCCGCCCAAGCTGCGCGCCGCGCTCGACGAGCAGAACCCGCCCCGGATGGCGGCGGAGTAGGGGGCGTTTTTTGTCGCCCCTGCGAAAGCAGGGGCCCAGGGGCAATGGCTGCGTCGCCTGCCCCTGGGTTCCCGCTTTCGCGGGAATGACCGGGAGTGAGGATCCATGCCCCACGTCGTGATCTCGGGCATGGCGGCGCGTCGCTTCACCGGCGGCGCGACCGAGTTTGATGTGGAGGCCGACACCATCCATCGCATGATCCGCGAGCTCGACCGGCGCTATCCCGGGTTCGGCAAGCAGATCGACGAAGGCATGGCGGTCGCGATCAACGGTGAAATCTTCCAGGACGCCTATGGCGAAAAGCTGGCGCCCGACGCCGAGGTGTTCCTGATCCCCAAGATCGGGGGCGGGTGAGGGGCGGTACGGCCCAACAAAACAGCGAGGCGACCGCCGTGCGTGTCTTGCCCGGTGGCCGAGGCAGCCGATAACATCACCCCGAAGCGCGACGAACGCATGGGGCGGGGGATGGAATACGACTACGTCATCGTCGGTGGGGGCTCGGCCGGGTCGGTGATGGCCAATCGGCTGTCGGCGAAAAGCAGCAACAACGTGCTGCTGTGCGAGGCCGGCCAGGATACTCCCGACGGTCAGGTGCCACCCGAGATACTCGATTCCTATCCTGGCACCGCCTATTTCGACGCGCGCTTTCACTGGCAGGACCTCAAGGTTCATACCCAGGTCGTGTCGCACAACCGGCCGGAGGAACGGCCGCCGCTCAGGAAATACGAACAGGCGCGAGTGCTGGGCGGCGGGTCGTCGATCAACGGCCAGCTCGCCAACCGGGGTGCCCCGACCGATTACGAGGAATGGGTGTCGCGCGGCGCCACCGGCTGGGGCTGGAACGACGTGCTGCCCTATTTCAAAAAGGTCGAGCGCGACATGGATTTCGATGGGCCCTACCACGGCAAGGAGGGCCGCATCCCGGTACGCCGCATCGGACCGGAATTGTGGAACGGGCACGCCAAGGCGGTCGCCGCGGCGTTCGATGCGGCCGGGTTCCCGTTTGTCGAAGACCAGAACGGCGAGTTCATCCCCGACGCGTATTTCCCGATCACGATCTCAAACCTGTATGACCGCCGCGTCTCGGCGGCGATCGGCTATCTCGACAACGGCACAAGACGACGGCCGAACCTGACGATCTCGGCCGAAACGCAGGTTCAGGCGCTGCTGTTCGAGGGCACAAAATGCGTCGGCGTCAAGGCGCTGGTGAAGGGGCAGGAACAGGAATTCCGGGCGCGGGAGGTCATCGTGTCGTCGGGCGCGATCCATTCGCCGGCGCATCTGCTGCGTGCCGGGATCGGCCCGGCCGGCCAGTTGCACGATCTCGGCATCGAGGTACGGGCCAACGCGCCGGGGGTCGGACAGCGGCTGATGGACCACCCATCGGTGTCGGTGTCGTCATTCATGAAGCCCGAGGCGCGAATCAACGGGCTGACCCGGCGCCACATCCTGCTGGCGCTGCGCTATTCGTCGCAAATCGGCGGCGCCGCGCCCGGCGACATGTTTATCGCCGCGGTGTCGAAATCGGCGTGGCATGCGGTCGGCGAGCAGATAGCTTCGCTGCTGGTCTGTGTCTACAAGACGTTTTCCGAGACCGGCCAGGTGCGGCTCGCCAGCCGCGACTGGCGGGCCGAGCCGATCGTCGAGTTCAACCTGCTCAGCGACCGGCGCGACCTCGAACGGCTGATGGACGGGTTTCGCCGCATGGGCGCGATGCACATTGGCGCCGCGCTCGGGGCCGCGACCAGCGACCCGTTCCCGGCCAGCTACAGTGACAAGGTGCGCGCGATCGGAGTCGTCAACGACCGCAACCGCCGGATCACCAAGGTTTTCGCCAAACTGCTCGACGGGCCGGATTGGCTGCGTAAATGGCTGATCGAACGGTTCATCGTCGAGGGCTATCGCTTCGACCAGCTGATGACCGACGACGAAGCGCTCGAATCGTTCATCCGTACCGCCAATATCGGCGTGTGGCACGCCTCGTGTACCTGCCGGATGGGCGCCGACGACGACCCGATGGCGGTAACCGACAACCAGGGGCGGGTGCGCGGCGTCGAAGGGCTGCGTGTCGTCGACGCCTCGCTGTTTCCCTGCGTGCCGTGCGCCAACACCAATTTCCCGACCCTGATGACCGCCGAGAAGATCGCCGACGTGATGCTGGCGTGAGGAGGAGAAAGACGCCTCATGGCTCTACTATCCCACAAGGATATCCAATCCGGCCGACGCATGACGAGGCCGCTATGAGGGAGGCCACGATGCGCTTCGGCATTTTCGATCATCTCGACGACAGCGGGCAGCCGTTGGCCGCGCATTTCGAGGACCGGCTGAAGCTGGTCGAAGCGTATGACCGCGCCGGGTATTACGCCTATCACCTGGCCGAGCACCACAACACGCCGCTGGGCTACGCGCCCAGCCCAAGCGTGTTTCTGTCGGCGGTGGCGCAGCGCACCAAGACGATCAAGTTCGGGCCGATGGTCTACCTGTTGCCGCTCTACCACCCGCTGCGGCTGATCGACGAAGTGTGCATGCTCGACCAGATGTCGAACGGCCGGTTTCTTTACGGGGTCGGGCGCGGCATCTCGCCGATCGAGGTCGGGTTTTACGGGATCGATTTCGCGACCGGCGCCGAGCAGTTCCGCGAAGCCTTTGAGGTGACGCGCATCGGGCTGACCGAGGACGAGCTGACCTTTCACGGCAAATACTACGATTTCGACCATGTGCCGATCCCGATGAAGCCGCTGCAGAAGCCGTATCCGGAGCTGTGGTACGGCACCAGCCGGCTGGAGAGCATCCCGTGGGCCGCTGAACACGGCGCGCATATCGTGACGCTGCGCGACAACAAACAGGCGCAGGCGATCATCGACTTTTACAAGGCGGAATGGCGCCGCCTCGGCCGGGCCGAGAAAGACCTGCCGCTGATGGGCATCAACCGGCACCTCGTGCTCGCCGACAGCGAGGCTGAGGCGCGCGACATTGCCCGGCGCAGCTATCCGCGCTGGCGCGGCAACATGGCGTTGCTGTGGGACAAGTACAACGTACCGTTCCCGCTCAAGGCGGCATTGCCCGACGAGTGGGATGCGCTGCAGGCGCACGGCCACGCGTTTGCCGGCACCGCGGCGCAGATGCGCGACTACGTCGCCGCGCAGATCGAGGCGTCCTCGGCGAGCTATTTCGTGTGCGACTTCGCGTTCGGCTCGATGACCCGCGACGAGGCGCAGCACTCGGCGGAGCTGTTCGCCCGCGAGGTGATGCCGGCGTTTGCCGGCGGGTGACTCGTCCGCGGGTTCACGTCCCGCCAGCGGCGCGCCAATCCGCCAGATCGGCCAGCGCGCGGCCGGAATAGAGCGGCTTCCTATCGGCGTGGCGGCCGGGATCGGGCGAGAGCGGCGGAAACAGCCCGAAATTGATGTTCATCGGCTGAAACGTTCGCGCGTCGCCGCCGCCGGTGATGTGGGCGAGCAGCGCGCCGAGCGCGGTCGTCACCGGCGGCGCCTCCGACTCAGCGCCGCGGCGGGCGGCGGCGGCAAACCGCCCGGCGAGCAGCCCGATCGCGGCGCTCTCGACGTAGCCCTCGACGCCGGTGATCTGCCCGGCAAAGCGCAGCCGCGGCTGGGTCTTGAGCCGCAGGCGCGGATCGAGCAGGCGCGGGCTGTTGATGAAGGTGTTGCGATGCACCCCGCCGAGCCGGGCGAAATCGGCGCGCTCCAGACCCGGGATGCTACGAAAGACGCGGGTCTGCTCGCCGTGGCGCAATTTGGTCTGGAACCCGACGATGTTGTAGAGCGTGCCGAGCGCGTTGTCCTGCCGGAGCTGGACGACCGCATGCGACCGCTGCCCGGTCCTGGGGTTGCGAAGGCCGACCGGCTTCATCGGCCCCCAGCGCAGCGTGTCGAGGCCGCGCGCCGCCATCACCTCGATCGGCAGGCAGCCGTCGAAATACGGCGTCGATTTCTCCCACTCGTGGAACTCCGCAGTCGCGCTGGCCAGCAGTGCGGCAACAAATCCCTCGTACTGCGCGCGGTCGAGCGGGCAGTTGATGTAATCCGCGCCGTCGCCCTTGTCGTAGCGCGACTGGAACCAGGCGATGTCGAAATCGATCGTGTCACGGTGGACGATCGGCGCGATCGCGTCGATGAAGGCGAGCGCATCCTCGCCGGTCAGCGCCGCGAGTGCCGCGGCCAGGGCGGGCGAGGTCAGCGGGCCGGTAGCGACGATCACCTCGTCCCACTCGGGCGGTGGCGGCCCGGCGATTTCCTCACGGCGGATCTCGACCAGCGGATCGGCTGTCAGCGCCGCCTCGACCGCCTGCGAAAACCCGACGCGGTCGACCGCCAGCGCGCCGCCCGCCGGCAACCGGCAGCGGTCGGCAGCCGCGAGGATCAGCGAGCCGCAGCGCCGCATCTCTTCGTGCAACAGCCCGACGGCGTTGCGCTCGGGATTGTCGGAGCGGAACGAGTTGGAGCACACCAGTTCGGCAAGGCCGGCGCCGGAATGCGCCTCAGTGCCGCGCACCGGCCGCATCTCATGCAGCGCAACGGAAACGCCCTGGCGAGCAAGCTGCCAGGCAGCCTCGCTTCCGGCGAGGCCGCCGCCAATGATGTGAATCGGGACCATGCCGAATTAGGTGCCGATTTGTGCACCGGTGTGCAAGCGGGCAGCGCCCCGCCGCTCGACAAATCGGTGGTACCCCAGGTCTTCAACGCAAAACCCAGCCACGGCCGCAAGCGGCCGGGCCGGGCCCGACGAAGAACGCCTCGCTGCGTTAAGCGCGATGCGCGATCAGCCGCGCTTGTCGCCGGCGACCGGGGTCGTGATCGTCGGCATCGACGGCCGCGCGTCACGGATCTTGTTCAACAACACGGCGGGGCCGTCGTCGACCACCGAGCCGGCGTGCGGCTTGGCGACGACGGCGTTGATCGTGTTGGTACTGCGCACGTCCTGCGCCGCGGTTTGTGCAAAAGCGCCGACGGGGGCTGCGATCGCGGCGGCGAGGACCAGTGAGGCGAACATGCGTGTCATCGAAGTTTGCTCCCGATCGCTAGGCTGGCGGGCCCGAATGACCCTACAATGGCTCCGGAATCTGGCCGTCGATGGTGGCCGATTTGCGGCATGGGCTGGGCATTCTCGCGACAGTTGATCCCCTGTCAGGCCTTGCACCCACCCTGGGTATATTTCAGCAGGCTCTGGAATTCCGACCCGACGAAGTACGGGCCCATGATCGCGCCGGGGAACGCGGTGTTGTTGAACGAGGTCACGCTGATCGCCAGGTTGGTGTCCTTCGACTCCTCGCTGCTGGCATTCGCGACCCAGGCGCCGCCGCTGGTGCCCTGGGTCAGCTTGGTGTTGTTTTGCCAGTGCACCACCAACCCGGGATACGAGGCCTGGTTGTTGTTGGTGTCCATGAACATCGGAATGGCGTCGGCGAAAAACACGATACCGTGCGCTTCCTGGATGACCTCGCCGCCCAGCACGTCACCCGGATAGCCCACGCGCGTCGCACCGACGTATTGGCCTTTCCAGTCGGTCATATAATGGATCGACCCGGTCAGGCTGTCGCTGTCCACCAGGAACATCGCGTAGTCGTGCTGCCCGGCATTGGCCATCGCCGCGTTCTGCTGACCCACCGGCAATTGGGCAAAATTGGCCGGATAGGAATAGGAGTTGAGCGTCGCCGCGCACACCGCCTTGTAGACGTGCGAGCCGCCGCCGTTCTGGAACTGAAGCACGAACACCATGTTGTTGACGTCGAGCCAGTTGTTGCTGCCTTCCTGGTGGACGCAGTGCCCGGCGGTCAAAACCACGCGCGGGGCGATGAACTGGCCGGTGCACAAGAGCGCGTGGGTCTTGTCGAGCGCCGTGGCGACGAGCCCGACCCACTTGAGCGGCGCAACCGCCGGGTTGCCGGTATTCGCCAGGTTGGCGCCGCTTTCCTCTCGGCCCTGAGCCGTCTTGAGGATCGCGTTCTCGATGCTGGGCGCGACGGGGGCGTTGATCGTCGGGGTCGGCATCGGCTTCGCCCGGCTCAGATCGAAACCGGACAATACGAGGGCGTGATCGACGATTCCGTCGGCGTGCACCGAGGTGAAACGGTTCGTTTTGGTCACCGCCTCGCCGGCGGATGCCGCGTTGGCGCAAAAGGCGATGGCGAGAGTGGCAACGACCCCAAAAATGATCTTGCGCATGTGGGCCTCTCCCTTAAGCATTCCCGATTAAACATAGGAGCAGGCTCTCTGCAATGAGATCGGTGATTACCAGTGGAATTATTCGCGCGGCGCGCTGGCCGGCGGTGATCAGCTGGCGCGGCGGCGCGGCGACGGGAGGCGGCGGGTAAGGTAGGGACGCAGATATTCGCCGGTATGGCTCTCGTCGCTGTGCGCGACGTCTTCCGGCGTGCCGGTGGCGACGATACGGCCGCCGCCATCGCCGCCCTCGGGGCCGAGATCAATGAGCCAGTCGGCGGTCTTGATGACTTCGAGGTTGTGCTCGATGACCAGCACGGTGTTGCCGGTCTCGACCAGCGCGTGCAGCACCTCCAAGAGCTTGCGCACATCCTCGAAATGCAGGCCGGTGGTCGGCTCGTCGAGGATGTAGAGGGTGCGGCCGGTGGCGCGCCGCGACAGCTCCTTGGCCAGCTTGACGCGCTGCGCCTCGCCGCCGGACAGCGTGGTGGCCGGCTGGCCGACATGGATGTAGCCGAGCCCGACCCGTTGCAGCGTCACCAGCTTGTCGCGGATCGCCGGTACCGCGCGGAAGAAATCGGCGCCCTCGTCGACGGTCATGTCGAGCACGTCGGCGATCGACTTGCCGCGGAACAGTACTTCGAGGGTTTCGCGATTGTAGCGCCGGCCCTTGCACACGTCGCACTGGACATAGACATCGGGCAGGAAGTGCATCTCGATCTTGATGACGCCGTCGCCCTGGCAGGCCTCGCACCGCCCGCCCTTGACGTTGAACGAGAAGCGCCCGGGTTGATAGCCGCGCGCCTTCGCCTCGGGCAGCCCGGCGAACCAGTCGCGGATCGGGGTGAAGCAGCCGGTATAGGTCGCCGGGTTTGAGCGCGGCGTGCGGCCGATCGGCGACTGGTCGATGTCGACGATCTTGTCGAGGAACTCGACGCCTTCCAGCTGCTCGAAAGGTGCCGGCGCCTCGCGTGCGTTGTTGAGTCGCTTGGCGAGCGCCTTGTACAGGGTCTCGACCACCAGGGTCGATTTGCCGCCACCCGACACGCCGGTGACGCAGCAGAACGTGCCGAGCGGGATCTCGGCGGTCACATCCTTGAGGTTATTGCCGCGGGCGCCGACCAGTCGCAGGATCTGGCGCGGATGGCCTCGGCGGCGCAATTCGGGCACCGGGATCTGCCGCATCCCGGTGAGGTACTGGCCGGTGACGCTGTCCGGCGCCTGCATGACCTGATCGGGCGTGCCCTCGGCGACGAGGTGGCCGCCATGCACCCCGGCGCCGGGCCCCATGTCGATCAGCCAGTCGGCGGTGCGGATCGCCTCTTCGTCATGCTCGACGACGATGACCGTGTTGCCGAGGTCGCGCAGCCGCCGCAGCGTCGCCAGCAGTCGGGCGTTGTCGCGCTGGTGCAGCCCGATCGATGGCTCGTCGAGCACGTAGAGCACGCCGGTGAGCCCCGAGCCGATCTGCGACGCAAGACGGATGCGCTGGCTCTCGCCGCCCGACAGGGTGCCCGAGGCGCGCATCAGCGTCAGATATTCGAGCCCGACATTCTTCAGAAAGCCGAGCCGCTCGTTGATCTCCTTGAGGATGCGGGCGGCGATCTCCTGCTGCGCCGGGGTCAGTGTCGCATCGACGCCGGCAAACCAGTCGACCGCCGCGGCGATCGACAGCGAAGCGGCGTGGCTGATGTGGCGGCCGGCGACCTTGACCGCCAGCGCCTCGGGCTTGAGCCGGTCGCCGGCGCACACCTCGCAGGTCTTGGCGCTCTGGTAGCGGCCCAATTCCTCGCGCACCCAGGCGCTGTCGGTCTCGCGAAAGCGCCGCTCCATGTTGGGCAGCACGCCCTCGAACGGCCGGTCGGTCGAGTACTGCCGCAGCCCGTCGTCGTAGGTCATCTTGATCGGCTCGCCGCCCGAGCCGAAGAGGATCGTGTGGCGCATCTTTTCCGGCAGATCGCGCCACGGCGTGTGCAGGCTCTGCTTGAAGTGCCGGCAGATGCTTTCGAGGGTCTGCGCGTAATAGGGCGAGGTCGAGTGCGACCATGGGCTGACCGCGCCGGTGTGCAGGCTGCGGCTGTCGTCGTGGACGATGAGGTCGGGATCGAAATAAAGCTTGGTGCCGAGCCCGTCACACGCCGGACAGGCGCCGAACGGGTTGTTGAACGAGAACAGCCGCGGCTCGATCTCGGGGATCGTAAAGCCCGAAACCGGACAGGCAAATTTCACCGAAAAAATCGTGCGGTCGCCCGAATCGGCGCCCTCGGTGATCGCGATGCCGTCGGCAAGGCCGAGTGCGGTCTCGAACGAATCGGCAAGGCGGTTGCCGAGATCGGCGGTGACGACCAGACGGTCGACCACGACCTCGATGTCGTGCTTCAGGTTCTTGTTGAGCGCCGGGACATCCTCGATCTCCTGCATTGTCCCGTCGACCTTGATCCGCTGGAACCCGCGCTTTCTGAGGTCGGCCAGCTCCTTGCGGTATTCGCCCTTGCGCCCGCGGGCGATCGGGGCAAGCAGATAGAGCCGGGTGCCCTCCGGCATTGCCAGCACCCGGTCGACCATCTGCGACACGGTCTGCGACACGATCGGCAGTCCGGTCGCCGGCGAATACGGCACGCCGACCCGCGCCCATAAAAGCCGCATGTAGTCGTAGATCTCGGTCACCGTGCCGACAGTCGAGCGCGGGTTGCGCGAGGTCGTCTTCTGCTCGATCGAGATCGCCGGCGACAGCCCTTCGATCGAATCGACGTCCGGCTTCTGCATCAGTTCGAGAAACTGGCGGGCATAGGCCGACAGGCTCTCGACGTAGCGGCGCTGCCCCTCGGCATAGATCGTGTCGAAGGCGAGCGAGGATTTGCCCGACCCGGACAGCCCGGTGATCACCACCAGGCTGTCGCGCGGCACGTCGACATCGATGTTTTTGAGGTTGTGCTCTCGCGCGCCGCGGATGCGGATCTGCTGCATGGGTCCCAACTTAGCGTCCGCCCGGCGCTATTGCCACGCAGAACAGAACATGAATTTAGGCGGTATCGCCGGCCTGGTCAAATCGCCCGCCGCAGTCCCCATCGCCGCGCGAGGGGTTTCCACGGCGCATGCGGCCGGCGCCTTGCTCAGCAGCACCTGGCGCATGGCTGATCCCTGCGACCGGGCGCGCCGTTGACTTCGCCGGAATCGCCATCTGATACTCGCCGCAACCAAGCCGTACGGCGCCCGCAAGGCGCCAAGCGGTGAACACGGCCCCTAATGGGAGAGAGACGCATGGCCGAGCAGACATCAGACGCACTTTTAGCGATGTACGACGACGCCCCGCTCAACGGGCGCTACTGGGTCAGTTTTGCGATCATGGCCGGCGTCCTTGTGCTCGATTTCTTCGATTTCTTCTTGATCGCGTTCGTCATGTCGGTGATCGGCCCGGAGTGGAAGCTCACCTACGGGCAGGGCGCGCTGATCCTCTACGGCGCCGGCGTCGGCGCCATCCTCGGCTCGCTGGTCTGGGGCTCGCTTGCGGATGTGTTCGGCCGCAAGATGCAGACCGTCACCGGTACGTTCATCTGCGGGATTTGCGCCGGGGCGATCGGATTTCTGCCGGCCGGGGCTTGGGTCGGGCTCGCGGTGTTGCGCTTTCTCGTCGGCTTCGGGCTGGCGGCCGGGGTGACCCCGGTGCTGGCGATGGTCGTCGAATCGACACCGACACGGCGGCGCACCGGAATAACCAGCTTCTTTATCGTGTTCGCCAGCGCCGGCACGCTGCTGGCGTCGTTCACCGCGGCGACGTTGCTGCACGCTTTCGGCTGGCGCGGCGTGGCGATGACCGGGTTCATCGCGATCGTCGTCGGCATCCTGGTCTGGATATTCGTGCCGGAATCGGCGCGCTGGCTGACCGCCAAAGGCCGTTACTCCGAGGCGCGCGACGAGGTGGCAAAGGCGTTGAGCCTGCCGGTCAACCGCGTGCCGCTGCCGACCACGCCGCCGAGCCGCCAACCCAAGGCGAGCCTAAGCGAGCTCTATCAGGATCCCAAGCTGTTCTGGCAGACAGTCCTGATCTGGGGTGGATCGTCTTCGGCGGTGTACGGCTATTATCTTTGGGGACCGACGATCATCGCGCTGGCGATGAAGGTGCCGCCCGCCGCCGCCGCCAAATATTTCATCTACGTTTCGGGCTCAGGGGTCATCGGCAAGATCATCGTGTCGATGATCGCGCCGAAGATGGGCCGGCGGGTGCTCGGCATCGTTTTCGGGCTGATCACCGTCGGGCTGCTGCTCGCCGCCGGCTACTACAGCGGCGCGGTGGTGAACGGGATTCCGATGTTCATCGTGCTGATTGCCGCGTCGGCCTTCTTCGCCGAGGGCGGGTTCTCGAACCTGGCGCCCTACACCGTCGAGCAGTACGGCGTGAATCTGGGGTCACGCTCGTCGGGCCTCGGCCAGGCGGCCAACGGCGTTGGCAAGATCGTCGGGCCGCTGGCGCTGGCGGTGCTCGCCGGCAGCAGCAACGTCATCGCGCCGAAGGCTACGGCAGAGGCGATCTTTCCGGCGTTCGCGATGCTGGCCGGAATCATGCTGCTGGTCGCGCTTGCCTACCTGTTTCTCGGGGTCGAGACGCACGGCAAGCCGATGGCGCTCAGCCACCATCCGGCCGAGTAGCCGCAGGCTCGCGCCACGGTTGATAGCGCGGACATCGGTGCAAACCAAGTCACGATGTCCGCGCCAACCGGGCGCGGCCGGTTGGCGCGCGGCTCCGAGAGATTTGCAGGCTACTTGGCGCGCACTGCTGCAAGCGGTGCGTCGGCTGGGGAACCCCGGGCGACGCGACTGCCGTCGGCACCGAAAACGAACAGTTGCTCGCGCACGAAGGTCAGACCGATACGCTCGCCCTCTTCCGTGTCGGCCATCGCCAAGCCCTCGGTGATCGCGATGAACGGCCGCTCGCTGCCGATGTCGAAATACAGCAACGTGTCCTTGCCCAGCGGTTCGACCAGGCGGACCGGAAGGGCTATGTCCGAAGCGGCGCTGTCCGCTTGGCACGCGCGCAAATACTCGGGCCTGATGCCGAGCGTCACCGGGCCCGGCGGCATACCGTTCAGCAATTCGGGCAAGGCCAGCGACAGCTGCGACGATCGGAAGCAGGGGCCGGTGCCATCGCTGGCAACCTCGCCGGGGATCAGGTTCATCGATGGCGAACCGAAGAAATCCGCGACGAAGTCGTTAACCGGATTGGAATAGATATCCATCGGCGAACCGATCTGCTCGATCTTGCCGCCCCGCATGACGACGATGCGGTCGGCTAGCGTCATCGCCTCTTCCTGGTCGTGGGTGACGAAGATGAAGGTTTTGCGCAGTTGCTGGTGCAGCCGGTCGCATTCGGCGCGCAACTCGCGGCGAAGTTTGGCGTCGAGGCTCGATAGCGGCTCGTCGAGCAGGAAGGTCGACGGGTTGGTTACCAAGGTCCGCGCCAGCGCCACGCGCTGTGATTCACCCCCCGAGCAGGCGCCGGGCAATTTGTGCAGCAGGCTGGTCAGCCGGACCATCTCGGCGACCTCGCGCACCCGCTGCTTCCGCTCCTCGCGCCCGACCTTCTTCATGCGCAGCCCAAACTCGATGTTCTGCGCGACGGTCTTGTGCGGGAACAGGGCGTGCGTCTGAAACACCATGCCAAGGCCGCGATCGCGCGGTTCGAGGTCGTTGACGACCTGCCCGTCGATGCGGATTTCGCCGCCGTCCAGTTCTTCGAAACCGGCGATCAGCCGCAGCGTCGTCGTCTTGCCGCAGCCCGACGGCCCGACAAAGACGATGAACTCGCCGTCCTCGATCGTAAAGCTGAGATCACGAACGGCACGGATCTGACCATAGGACTTGCTCAGGTTAACCAACTCGATCCGCGCCACCCCTACCTCCGCACCATGCCGAAACTGAACCCGCGCGCGAGATGCTTGCGGATCAAGATGCCGATGAACATCAGCGGCAGCGTAATTCCCACCGACAAGGCGGCCTGCTGACCGAACAACTTGCCTTCGGTCGAACCTTCGTACTTGGACAATTCGACGGGCAACGTGACCACATGCGTCTTTGAGAGGATCAGAGCCAGCAGGTATTCGCTCCAGTTAAGGATCAGGATGAACATGAAGGTCGCCACCAGCCCCGAGCGGATCAGCGGCAATACCACCTCGAACACGGTTCGCCAGCGCGACGCGCCGAGGATTTCCGCTGCCTGCTCGATCTCGCGCGGTACCTCGTCGATGAAGCTCTTGGTCATCCAGACGGCGTAGGGCAGGCTGGTCAGGAAATACATGACCCCGAGCCCAACCATCGAATCCAGCAGACCGATATAGGAAAAGTACAAAGACAGCGGGGCCACGACGACGATCGGGGGCACCATGCGCAGCATCAACAGCTGAAACATCCGCGTCTCGCTGAGCAGGCGATAGCGCGACACGCCGTAAGCGATGATCGCCCCGTACAGCACTGCAAGCGTGGTCGAGCTGAAGGCGAGAATCATGCTGTTGCGCAAAGCGGGGAACGGGGTCTCCGCCGACAGCGCAACCTGTCCGCCCTGGTTGACCGAGGTGTTGCCCACCCATACGTCTTTGTAGTTTTGCAACGTCGGCGGCGACGGGAAATAGACCGGCGGCCAGGAGAACCATTCTTGGCTGGGCTTGAACGATGTCGCCACCATCCAGTAGAGCGGAAACGCCACTATTAGCGCCCAGATCGTCAGGACCACATAGCGCGTGGTCGACGCAACGTATCGCTTTTGCGTTCTGGTCATCATGCGTCACCCGCGTCGGCAGGTTTTGCGTACATCGTGTCGAGCACCCGCTTTTCGCGCCTCAGGAGGCGAATTGCGATGAGCACGATCCCCACCATCATCAACATGACGATGTAGGACTGCGCGGCCCCGAGCGAGACGTTAAAGTCCTGCCACGTCGTGATGTAGATGTAGAGCGGCAAGGTTTCGGTGGCGGTGCCGGGTCCACCCTGCAGCAATGCCCAGATCAGGGGAAACGAACCCATCGCGTCGAGGAAGCGCAATACCAGAGCCAGCAGGATCACCGGCCGCAGCAAGGGCAACTGCACCTCTAAGAACACGCGCCAAGAGGAGGCACCGAGGATTTGCGCCGCCTCGATCGGCTCCTTTGGTATCGCCGCAAGACCGGCGAGCATGATGATGAAAGAGAATGGGGTCCAGTTCCAGATGTCGAGCACGGTCACGGTCAACAGCGCGATATGCGGGTTGGACAGCCACGCCACCCGGATCTCGTGCCCGGTCAGCATCGACAGCACGTCGTTGATTGGCCCGCTGCGGTCGAGCAGCATTTGCGCCGTATAGGCGATGACGATCGGGACGGTCAGCATCGGCAGGATGAACAGCGCGTAATAGAGTGCCTGGCCGCGGAACGGGCGGTAAACCAGGTAGGCGAGCATAAACCCGACGCCGAGGCAGCCGAACGTCGAGCCGCCGGCATAGGCCAGCGAGCGCAGTAATGCCCAGCCGAAGCGCGGGTCGGTGAAGACGCTGCTGAACACGTCGAACCCGACAAAATCGGCGCTCCACCAAGAGGAGAGGTAGATAGTCCATTGGTGGAACGAGAAATAGAGTTGCAGCAGCAACGTTGGCGTCAGCAGGCTGAACAGTAGGAGGACCAGGGGCGCGAGGATCATCCATTTGAAGCGACGGATGCCGCGGTTGCGCGACGCGCTCCGCCGGCCCGGCACCGCATCGGCTGGCAAGGCACCGGCCAGGACCTCTGCCATTCTCTGATCCTCCTATCCCTAACCAACGCCAACCACTGCATACGGCGCCCGAGCGCCTGTGCCGCCGCGCCTCAGCCTCTTCAGATGGGGTCTTCGTGCGGGTTTGGCCGTCAGGCGGGTTTGGTCGCCTTCGGCATGATTGAGGCGTAGCTCTGGTAATCCTGTTTCAGTTTGGCGGGGCCGATCCGCTTGACGACCTTGGCAAAATCGTCGTCGATTCTCTTCAGGACATCGGCTTCTTTGATCTGGCCGACATAGGCTTGTCCAAGGTTCTTGTCGAGTACGTCGACGAATTCCTGGTTGCCTGTCAGATAGATGTTGGGCGACGCGACCTCGAGGTTCGCCTTGATCGCCTTGATCCCGTCCGGGGTATAGGCCTGCGCGACGCGCGGGTCGGTCATCTCGGACTTGGTCCAGGCGTCGTGGAAGGTGTTGACCCGGTCCGTCACCATCGCGACGCTCGACTTCTCGGTGCCAAGCCAGCACGCCATGTAGGCGGCGGCCGCCTTGCGCGGGCTGTAGCGGTTGACGACCAATACGACGACCGGCATCCCGGCCGCACGGAACAAGGGCTTGCCGGCGGACACGCCACCCGGCACGAGCCCGTAGTGCCATTTGCCTGCGGTCTTCGATTTCGCCGGGTTTTCACAGAGCTTGATCAGGCCGCCCCAGTACTGACAGGCGACGACGTTGCCGCCGGCGATGTGCGGAATCATCTGCGAGGTGCCCCAGCTCGGCGCGTCGGGGAACGACACGTCCTTGAGGCGCAGATAGTGCGCGATCGCCTTGCGGCCGGCGTCGCTGTTGACGGTCGGCTTCATGTCTGCATCGAACGGGAACCCGCCGAAACTGTACAGGTACATCAGGAACCAGACATAGCCGAACCCGCGGGCCCGCAAATTGCCCGACCCGAATAGCTCCTTATCCGGGTTGTGGAAGAACTTCATAATTTCGTATTCGTCGTCCCAGTTCTGCGGCCAGGCGAGCGGCTTGCCGTACTTGTCGGCGAATTTTTTCTGGCTGTCGGCATTGTCCATCAGGTCCTTGCGGATCTGCTGAACGAAGATGTTGCCATCGGTGATGATGCCGTAAGTCTTGCCGTTGTAGGTCGTCAGCTTGCCGTAATCCCCGACGGCATCCATCTGGTAATCGGCCTTTTTCATGTAGTCGTCGAGCGGTTCGAGATAACCCGCCGACACCAGCGAGGGGATCATCTCCGAGCCGACATGGACGATGTCGAAATCGGGCGAACGGGTCAGCGCCTCGGCCATCGCGGCCTGCGGGATCGTCGGGGTCGACAGGTCCTTGATCTTGGTAATGCCGATCCCGGTGGCCTTGCGAAATTCTTCGATCGGCGGCTGCATCGGGACGAAGTAGTTCGACCACATGATGGCGCTCAGATCGGTTTTGCCGATGCCCTTGGCGGCGGCGATGATGCCTTCGCCTTCGCCCGCGGCCAGCGCCGACCCCGCGAATGGCATGCTGCTCAAGGCGCCCAGGGCAAGCCCGCCCTGCAAAACACGGCGACGCGGAAGTGATTTGTGCGACATGACGACTCCTCCCCTGAACAATTATTTCCCCGCGCACGCCTAGCGTACGCAGGTCTACATTTTGGTCACGTAGCCGAGCTACAAGTGCCCGTGCCGGTGCTTCTGTGGACTTGGATAGTCGCCCGCCGGTCTCCTGTCAATGCTTGCCGCCCTTTGGCAATCTGGTCCAGGGCACGAGGATTATGGGCGCGCCGTGCCGCTTTCGCGCCGTTTCGGTCGCCGCTGTGTAAGTTTCCGTAGGAACAAGGCGCGAACTTGTTAGAATGCGCCTTCCAACGACCTCCCAACCCGCGGTGACCCATGGCAGGCAGCGTCAACAAGGTGATTTTGGTCGGTAATCTCGGGCGAGACCCCGAGATCCGCTCGACCCAGGACGGCATGCGCATCGCCAATCTGAACCTTGCCACCTCGGAAAGCTGGCGCGACCGCGTCTCCGGCGAGCGCAAGGAGCGCACCGAGTGGCACCGGGTCGTGATCTTCAACGAGCGCCTGGTCGAGTTGGCCGAGAAATATCTGCGCAAAGGCTCCAAGCTCTACGTCGAGGGTGCGCTGCAGACGCGCAAATGGACCGACCAGCAGGGCCAGGAGCGCTATTCGACCGAGGTCGTGCTGCAGCGCTTCCGCGGCGAGTTGACGATGCTCGACGGCGCCCGCGGCAGCAGCAGCGGCGAAAGCGGCGGCGGCGGCGATTACGATGAGGATTACATGGGTGGCAGCGGGTCCGCACCGCCGCGCGCCGCGGCGGCGATGGGCGGGGGCGGCCGCGGCCGAGCCCCGTCCAACGATCTCGACGACGAGATCCCATTCTAGGCACCGGGACACCGGCAGGGCGTTGCGAGGGGCAGGCGAGAGCCAAGGCGATCTGGGCATGAGCAAGGGGCCGCCGTCCCGAGATCGCTCGTTCCGCTCGCATGAAAGGGAGGTGGGCCATGGAAACGGGGCATGGTTGCTGCGGCGGCATTGCGCTCGATCGCCGGCGGCTGCTTGCCGGCGCGGTCGGGCTTATGGCGTTCCGGCCGCTTCTGGTGCGGGCGGCGAGCGGAAATTACGAAGCGATGGTGCTGGCCTGCATCGACCCGCGCATGCAGGAGCCGGTGTTCGACTACCTCAAAAAGCGCGGGCTCGGCGGGCAGTACAGCCAGTTTACGATCGCCGGCGCGGCGATCGCTGTAGTCGCGCCGAAATTCGCCGACTGGCACAAGGCGTTCTGGGACAATGTCGGCGCCTCGACGGAGCTGCACAATATCAAGCGGGTGATCGTGATCGATCACCGCGATTGCGGTGCGGCCAAGATCGCGTACGGCGCTGACAGCATCGCCACGCCGGAAAAGGAAAACGCCACCCATCGCGCCGTGCTCGCCGATTTCCGCAAGCAGGTTGGCGCGCGCGCGCCTAAGCTGGTCGTCGAAACCGGGCTGATGGCGCTGGACGGTTCGATGATGATGTTCAGCTGAGGGGGCAGCATGCCGAACGCCGCCGTATCGGGACCACCGTTCCGCGCCGACCATGTCGGCAGCCTGCTGCGTCCGCCGGAGGTGTTGCAGGCGCGCGCCGAACACGCGGCCGGGCGGCTGTCGGCGGCGGAACTGCGCCGGGTCGAGGATTTGGCGATCCGCGATGCGGCGGCAATGCAGGCCGCGCTCGGCCTTAGCGGCGTGACCGACGGCGAGATGCGCCGCGGCTCGTGGCACATGGATTTTCTCTATCGGATCGGCGGCGTGGTCCACGGCGACACGCGGCTGCACATCGCGTTCAGGAACGCGGCCGGCACCGTCGAATTCAGCCCGACCGCGCACCGCGTCGCGGGCAAATTGCGGTTCGGCGAGACGATCTTCGGCGATGATTTCAGCTATCTGAAATCGGTTGCGCCGGCAGGGACGGTGCCGAAACTGACGATCCCGTCGCCGTCGATGCTGCATTACCGTGGTGGCCGGGCGGCGATCGACGCGAGCGTCTATCCCGAGATGGACGCCTTCTGGGATGATCTGGCGCAGGTCTACGCCGAGGAGATCGCGGCGCTCCATGCGCTCGGCTGCACCTATCTGCAGCTCGACGACACCAGCCTCGCCTATCTCAACGACCCGGCGCAGCGTGCCTATGTCGACAGCATCGGCGGCGACGGCCAAAGCCAGCACCTGACCAACATTCGCATCATCAACGCCGCGCTCAAGGACCGGCCGGCCGGAATGACCGTGTGCACCCATATGTGCCGCGGCAATTTCCGCTCGTCGTGGATGGCCGAAGGCGGCTACGACCACGTCGCCGAAGCGTTGTTCGGCGGGCTCGATGTCGACGGGTTCTTTCTCGAATACGACGATGCGCGCTCGGGTGGGTTCGCCCCGCTGCGCTTCGTGCCGCGCGGCAGCAAACGGGTGGTGCTCGGCCTCGTCACCTCGAAGCGCGCCGCGCTCGAAACGAAGGACGATCTGAAGCGCCGGATTGACGAGGCGTCCAAATACGTGCCCCTCGAACAGCTCTGCCTGTCGCCGCAATGCGGTTTCTCGTCGACCGTCGACGGCAACGCACTGACCGTCGAGCAGGAAAAGGCCAAGCTGCGCCTCGTTGTCGAGGTCGCGCGCGAAGTGTGGGGCTAAGCGGAGACGGCGATGGACGCGGTGGTTTCGCTGGTTTTGGTCATGCTGATGCTGGCGTTGACCGGCGGCGGCGCCTATCGCTGCGCGCGAGCCTACGGCCGGGTGTTCTGGGCGACGATGGGTATGACCGCGCTTGCCGTCGCGGCGATTGTGCCGCTGACGCTGGTAATTGGCATCAACGGGTGGGGGCCCGCCCATCCCGGCCTCGCGACCGCGGCGATCATGGCGGCGATCGGCGCGATGGTCGTGGCGATCGCGATCGTCGGCAACCGGATGGCGCGGCGGTTGGCTGCCCCGCCGTCGCGCCGGCCCGGCCGCAGCTGAGCGGCGACCGCGTCAGCGGTCCGAATGCAGCCGCCGACGATTCGGGCGACGGATCGCGCGTCGCGGCGTGCCCCTCGGCCGGGATGTCGCGGCAGGGCTGATTTGCAGCCTGCGGCGTTGTTCGCGGGGGGCGGAGACACTAGATTGTAGCCAGCGAAATGCGCTTCTAAATCGCGGCGGTGCCGGCCTGGTGCAGCCGCGATTTTGGTTCAGAAGGAGGCCGCGAGACCGCTTTGGCCGTTACCGCCGTACCGCCACCGTCAGCCCCCGACATCACCACGATCACGATCGAGGAGGAGATGCGCCGCTCCTACCTCGATTACGCGATGAGCGTGATCGTGTCGCGGGCGCTTCCCGATGTCCGCGACGGGCTGAAGCCGGTCCATCGCCGCATCCTCTATTCGATGAAGACGACCGGTAACGAGTGGAACCGCGCCTATCGCAAATCCGCCCGCATTACCGGCGAGGTGATGGGCAAATACCACCCGCACGGCGATTTGGCGATCTACGACGCGATGGTGCGGCTGGCGCAGGATTTTTCGATGCGCCTGCCGCTGATCGACGGCCAGGGCAATTTCGGCTCGATGGACGGCGATCCGCCGGCGGCAAATCGATACACCGAGGCACGGCTGGCGCGGGTGGCGGATTCGCTGCTCGACGACCTCGACAAGGACACCGTCGATTTCCAGCCGAACTACGACGATACCGAGCGCGAGCCGAAGGTATTGCCGGCGGGTTTTCCGAACCTGCTGGTCAATGGCGCGCAGGGCATCGCCGTCGGCATGGCGACCAACATCCCGCCGCACAATCTGGGCGAGGTCATCGACGCTTGCTGCGCCTATCTCGATAACCGCGCGATCACGATCGAGGAGCTGATGGAATTCGTGCCGGCGCCGGATTTTCCGACCGGCGGCACGATCATCGGCCGCGCTGGCACGCATGCCGCCTATAAGACGGGGCGCGGCGCGGTGGTGCTGCGCGCCAAGAGCCATGTCGAGGAGGTGCGCAAGGACCGCGACGCGATCGTCATCACCGAGATCCCGTACCAGGTCAACAAATCGCGGCTGGTCGAACGCATCGCCGAGACGGTGCGCGAGAAACTGGTCGAAGGGATTTCCGACCTGCGCGATGAAAGCGACCGCGACGGGTTGCGCGTCGTCATCGAACTGAAGCGCGATGCCGACGCCGACATCGTGCTGAACCAACTGTTCCGCCACACCGCGCTGCAGACCAGCTTTGGCGTCAACATGCTGGCGCTCAACGGCGGGCGGCCCGAGCTGCTGACCCTGCGCGACATCGTCGCCGCCTTCGTCGCGTTCCGCGAAGAGGTCATCACCCGCCGCACGACCTATCTGCTCAACAAGGCGCGCGAACGCGCGCACATCCTGATCGGCCTGCTGATCGCGGTTGCGAACATCGACCCGATCATCACGCTGATCCGAGCCTCGGCCGACCCGGCGTCGGCGCGCGCCGGGCTCGTCGGCCAGCGGTGGCCGATCGGCGACGTGGCGCCGTTCCTGGCGGCGGTCGGCGACGAAGGCGGCGCGGTGGGCGACGACGGGACCTACCAGCTTTCCGACGCGCAGGCGCGCGCCATCCTCGACCTGCGCCTGCAGCGCCTGACCGGGCTCGAGCGCGACAACATCACCGCCGAGATCGAGGAGCTGGGAACCGAGATCGCCGGCTACCTCATCATCCTGCGCTCGCGCGAGCGGCTCATCGAGGTGCTGCGCGGCGAACTGGTGGCGATCCGCGAGCAGTTCGCCAACCCGCGGCGGACGACAATCGAGGATGTCGAGTTCGAGGCCGACATCGAGGCGCTGATCCAGCGCGAGGACATGGTCGTCACAGTCAGCCATACCGGCTACATCAAGCGGGTGCCGCTGTCGACCTACCGGGCGCAGCGCCGCGGCGGCCGCGGGCGCGCCGGCATGGCGATCCGCGAAGAGGATTTCCTCAGCCAGGTGTTTGTCGCCTCGACCCTGGCGCCGGTGCTGTTTTTCACCTCGTCGGGCCGGGTTTACAAGCTCAAGGTCTACCGCCTGCCGCTCGGTACGCCGCAGGCGCGCGGCCGGCCGATGATCAACCTGCTGTCGAACCTCGCCGAGGGCGAGACGATTTCAACCGTGATGCCGCTGCCCGAGGACGAGGAGAGCTGGGGCGCGCTGACCGTGATGTTTGCCACTGCCAACGGCTATGTGCGACGCAACGCGCTCAGCGATTTCGTCGATGTGCGGGCCAACGGCAAGATCGCGATGAAATTCGAGGGCGAGGATGCCGACGACCGGCTGATCGCGGTCGCGACCTGCAGCGAGGCCAACGATGTGCTGCTCGCCACCCGCAACGGCAAGGCGATCCGCTTTTCGGCCGACGATGTGCGGGTGTTTTCCGGCCGCAGCTCGGTCGGGGTGCGCGGCATCAAGCTGCTCGGCGACGACCAGGTTATCTCGATGTCGATCCTGCGCCACGAGGAGATCACTCCGGAAACCCGCAACAGCTATCTGAAACTGGCGGGCGAACGGCGGCGGCAGAATGGCGAGGAGGGCGAGGCGAACGGCCATGGCGACGTGCCGGCCGAGCCCGACGAGGGCGAGAGCGATGGCGAGGCCGCGCTGACCGAAGAGGCGTTTGCCGATCTGGCCGAGCGCGAGGAATTCGTGCTCAGCGTGACCGAGAAAGGGTTTGGCGTGCGCGGCTCGGCCTATGGCTACCGCATCACCGGGCGCGGCGGCCAGGGCATCAACAACATGGACCTGACCCGCCGACACGACGGGGTCGTCGCGGTCTTCCCGGTCGGCGACAACGATCAGATCATGCTGGTGACCGACGGCGGAATGGTCATACGCTGTCCGGTCAATGATATTCGCATCGCTCGGCGGGGCAGCGCGGGGGTCGTAATCTTCAAGGTCGGCGAGGGCGAGCGGGTCGTTTCGGTGGCGCGGCTGCCCGAGGGGTCGGACGAGAGCGGCGACGAGGCTGCGGGCGAGGGCGGCGATGGAGGGGGCAGCGCACATGAGTAACCCGCGGATCGGGGTCTATCCCGGCACTTTCGACCCGATCACCAACGGGCATAGCGACATCATCCGCCGCGCCGCAAAGCTGGTAGACCGCCTGATCGTCGGTGTCGCGCGCAACGACGGCAAGGGGCCGCTGTTTACGACCGACGAGCGGGTCGAGATCGTTCGTGGCGAGATCGACCACGTGCTCGATCCGGAGGCCGCCAAGCGGATCGAGGTGCGGCCGTTCGAGACGCTGCTGATGGGGTTTGCCGAGTCGGTCGGCGCCGCGGTCATCATTCGCGGCCTCAGGGCGGTGTCGGATTTCGAATACGAATTCCAGATGGCCGGGATGAACGCCCGGCTCAACACGACGGTCGAGACCGTGTTTCTGATGGCATCGGACCGCTATCAGTTCATTTCGTCGCGCTTCGTCAAGGAGATCGGGGCGCTCGGCGGCGACATCTCCCACTTCGTCAGCCCGCGCGTCGCCAAGCGGCTCAAGCAGCAATTCGCCAAGCAGCAGCGATAGCGCCGCCGGACTTTGCGCCGACCCACGACCCATCTTTATTGCGTCACTCCGGTTTATTGCGTCAGTCCGGGCGGCCCATAGAACGACCCGGCCGTCGCTGCCGGCGCGCCGTCATTCCTTTGACTTGTCGAACCAGCCGTTGCGGTGCGCCTCGGCGAGGTCGGCGAGAAACGCCGGCTCCACCCCGAGCTTACGCATTTCGGGCATCGCCAGCGTGACCGGCGGGCCGCACGCCTTGACGACATGCGGGAAATCGGCGGCCATCATCACGATCCCCTCGGCCGCGGCGTCGGGCCACAGCATGAGCCCGGTCCCCTGCCATGGCGGGTTGTTGAGTACCTCGGCGCATTGCCTGTCGTTAAGCATGGCCGCGGCGGTTTTCGCATAGAGCTTCCACAGCGTATCGGAGGTCACCGTGACCGGCTGCGAATCCGGGTTGCCCGGCCCGGTTCCGGCTGCCGACACGATTCCCGCCGGAAACAGCGTCTTCCAGTCGATCGGGGCGCCGGTCGCGAGGGCGAAGACGAGCGCGACCGTGTCGGTGTCGGGATAGGCCCCGCCGCAATAATAATCGTCCATCGCGATGTAGCTCAGGTAATGCGGTCCGCGCATCGTCACCGCGACGGTGCGGTTCCAATCGTATTTGGGATCGTCGCAGCCGAGCCCGGCTTCGGCCTGGCCGAGCGCCCGGTTTATGCGCGCAACGGCCTGGTCGCCGGGCTTGCCGACGAGGTGCGGGAAGGCGGCGATGCCCTTGGCGACCGGCGGCGCCGGCTTCAAGGTCGCCGGTCCCGCGGCATCGGCGGGCGATGCCAGCCCGAAAAACGCGAGGACCACGGCAGCGAGCATCCGGGCGACAGACGGGATCATGTGTTTGCGCCGTTTCGCATCATCGCCTGCACCAGCGCAGCGGCGCCCTCCCAGTCATAGGTGCGAAAGCTGTGGCCGCAGGTCACGAACGGCGCGCCGGCGTAGCCCTGGCGAGCTTGAGAAACCGCACCCGTCTCTCGGGGCCGGAAACCGGCGACCATGCCTCGACCATCGCCGCCTGGGCGGCGAGGCCGCCCAGGGTCTCGCGCCCGTCGCGCAGTGCGCGGATAATGACCGCCCCGGTCTTGGATCTCGGTGCTCATCGTGCGCGGCTCCCCAGCGGCGACGGGTGCCTTGGTGATGCAACCGGGCCGGGCCATGGTCCAGGGAAATTTCGCCGGGCCGGGCCGCGCGCATTGCCCGCTGCGTTGCAAATTGCAAAAACCCGGCCCCAATCGCCGCCCGGCCCCCGCCCGTCCGCCCATAATTAATTGATTTATCGAAATATTATTGAGCGAGCTGGGCTGGCACACCGCTTGAGATATCCCACAGTGAAAAAGAACCGCCTGGAGTTTGCGTCGGAGGTTAGGGGTGATGGTGGCAAGCAGTGTGTCGCAGGTTTTTGATTCCGAAGTCGATTTCATCGCGCGGGCGCTGATCGCCCAGCACGGCGTCGGCGCCGCGCGCGCCGCGGTCGGTCATGTCAATGCAATGATCGATCTGGGCGATTTCCACCGCCGCGACATGTGGGCCCGCGTTGTTCACGCGATCCACGACTATCGGCGCCTGACCCCCGATCAGGCGCACGGCGTTACCTCCCGCCGGGAACTGTCCCAGCTTGCCGCGATGGCGCGCTAGCCAGCCGCCCCTCACGCATCGCGGCCGAAACGCCGCCTCCGCTCCGGTTGGGGGCGGCGTTTCCTATCCGATCCGTACCAGCGCGCCGCCATCGACCGGCAGGGCGACGCCGGTGATGAAATTTGCTTCGTCCGAGGCCAGAAACAGCGCGGCGTTGGCGACGTCCCACCCGGTGCCCTGCTTGCCGCGCAGCGGCACCTTGGCGTCGCGCTCGGCAGCGACTTCGGCGCGGCTGCGGTTGGTCGTGCGGGCCCGCGTGTCGACCGCCATCGGGGTGTCCATGAGCCCCGGCAGGATGCAGTTGGCGCGGATGCCGAACTCGGCGTTCTGCAGCGCGAGCTGCTCGGTAAACGCGATCATCGCAGCCTTGGTCGCCTTGTAACCGACGAGCGGATAGGTGTTCTCGCGCGCTGCGACCGACGAGATGTTGACGATCGCGCCGGCGCGCTGGCGGCGCATCACCGGCAGCACGTGCTTGCACGCCATTACCGTGCCGCGCAGGTTGATCGCCCACACCCGGTCGAGCGCCGCTTCGGTGATCTCGGTGAGCGGCTTGTCGCCGCCGGCGATGCTGACCCCGACATTGTTGTGCAGGATGTCGATGCGGCCCCAGCGCTCGACCGCCGCCGCCATCGCCGCCGCGAGCGTCGCCTCGCGGGTCACGTCGGCCTCGAACGCGACGCACTCGCCGCCCTCCTGCCGCGCCAGCGCCGCGGTTGCCTCGGCCGCGGCAAGGTCGCGATCGACCGCGAGGATCGCCGCCCCCTCCTGGGCAAAGCGCAGCACGGTGGCGCGGCCGTTGCCGATGCCCTCGCCGGGGCTCTGCCCGGCGCCGACGACGACGGCGATCTTTCCCTTCAGGCGCATCGCGGCCTCCCTGCACAGCCGGGTGCAGCATCGCGCGGCCGCGCCGGCCGGGCAAGACGCTCGGCTTTACTTGGCCGTGGCGGCGCACTACGTACCCGGCGGGTGTCGGCAACAGCAGGACGCGCGCGATGAAGCCGCTTTGCTTCGTGCTGATGCCATTCGGGAGAAAACCCAACGAACAAGGCCAGCTGATCGATTTCGACGCGGTCTACCAGGAGGTGATCGCGCCGGCGGTGGGACGGGCCAACCTCGAAGGCATCCGCGCCGACGAGGAGCGGGTCGGCGGCACGATCCACAAGCCTATGTTCGAACGGCTGATGCTGTGCGAATACGCGATCGCCGACGTGACGATCGCCAATCCCAACGTCTATTACGAGCTTGGTATCCGCCATGCGATGCGGCCGCGCAGCACGGTTCTGCTCAGCGCCAGCGGGACCCGGCTGCCGTTCGACCTCGCGCTCGCCCGGTCGATACCCTACGGCCTCAATGGCGACGGCCTGCCCTCGAATGCCGAGGATGACGCGCACGCCATCGCCAAGCGGCTGGTCGATCTCGGCACGTTCAAGGGACCGGACAGCCCAGTGTTCCAGCTTGTCGAAGGGCTCAAGGCGGTCAAGATCGCGCACGAGAAGACTGATGTGTTTCGCGAACGCGCGCTCTATTCCAACGAGATCAAGAACCGGCTGAAAATCGCCCGCGCGCTCGGCGGCGAGGCCGCGCTGGCGGCGCTCGAAAAGATCGCCGGCGACCCGACCCTGCCGCAGATCGAGGACGCCGATGCCGGCATCGTCGTCGACCTGTTGCTGTCCTATCGCGCGGTCGACGGCTACCGGCAGATGGTCGATCTTTACAAGGATGCGGCGCCCGAGTTGCAGCGCGTGCCGATGGTGCAGGAGCAGTACGCGTTCGCGCTCAACCGGCTCGGCCGCGGCGTCGAGGCCGAACGCATCCTGCTCGACCTGATCAAGCAGCGTGGCGCCAGCAGCGAGACCAACGGGCTACTCGGCCGGATCTACAAGGATCGCTGGCAGAAGGCGCGTGACGCCAACGAGACATTTCAGGCCGCGGGCGAATTGAAGCGGGCGATCGACGCCTATGTCGCCGGGTTCGAATCAGACTGGCGCGACCCGTTCCCCGGGATCAACGCGGTCACCCTGATGGAAATGCAAGATACGCCCGACCCGCGCCAGAAGGACATGCTGCCGGTGGTGCGCTACGCAGCGCTGCACCGGGCGCGGCGCGCGAGCGCGGATTATTGGGACTACGCGACGATGCTCGAACTCGCGATCCTCGCCAGCGACCGAGAAGAGGTGGGGAACTGGCTCGCCGACGCCGTCGCCGCGCTCCGCGAGGCGTGGGAGGCAGAAACCACGAAGCGCAACCTGGGCCTGATCCGGCAGCGTCGCGAGCAGCGCGGCGAGAAGGCAGGCTGGATCGCCGAGGCCGCGAACGAATTGCAGAAGGCCGCCGATCGCCTGCGCGCCGGCGGCTAGCGCGGTGTCCCGGGCCTCCGGCGGCACGGGGGGGGGCAGAAAATTGGGGCGAGTGAGCGGATTCGAACCGCCGACATCCAGATCCACAATCTTCCTCAAACCTCTATCGTTCCTTCACGGAACCTATCTACAAGGTGCTGTCAAACATTGACTTTTCGGCTATACGCGACGAAGGTGAGGGCACGTTACTAACCTCGCCTATTGTTGGGTAACAGGGCGGGGTAGCAACCCAAACGCTACCCGGATGACATCCAGATGCCGACTCTGAAGCTCACGCAACTCGCCGTCGACCGGTTGAAACCGCCGGGCTCAGGACGGGTCGAATATTGGGATTCGCAGCTTCCTGGCTTCGGCCTCAGGGTTTCCGAGACGGGCCGAAAGACCTGGATCGCCCTGTACCGCGTCAGCGGCAAGCTGGTCCGCGAGACGATCGGGACCGCGGCGCTGATCCCGAAAGTCGACGAGGCCCGCGAGCGTGCCCGGGCGAGCCTCTTGCTGGCACGCGGCGGTAAAAATCCAGTGGCCGAACGTGAGGAGCGGGCGGAAACCGAGCGTCGCGCGCTGGATGCCGATCGCACCCGCGCCCGCAACAGCCTCGGCGTCGTGCTCGACCGCTACCTGGCCGAGCGGGCGAAGCTGCGGCTGCGCCCGAGCACCTTTGCCGAGGTCGAGCGCGCGCTCGCCGTCGACGTCAAGCAGGCGCTCGGTGGCGCCGGAATGCCCCCCCTGGGCGGT
>DATLRD010000039.1:0-30958 GCA_035534855.1 Allostellaceae bacterium
AGCACCTGCGCTGCCGACCAGCCGGTCATCAGCGGGCTGGGCTTGCTGCCGACCACCTCGGCCACCTTGTCGACATAACCGGGCGGGAAGAAATGGTGGTGCACATCGACCCGCCGCGGCGCCGGGTCGAACGCGTCGGCAGCGGCAGCGCCGGACAGCGGCAGCGCCGCCGCGGCAATTCCCGCCAGCACCGCGCGACGCGACGGGGCGGCACAACAGACATGATGATGCGATGCACCGACGCCGGTCGGCATGGCGACCCTCCCCTGACCGTCTTCTTCCACCACAAAGGCCGCCGGGGACACCGAGGTCACCGAGCGCGGCAGCACCCGGTCTCCGCGGTCTCTGCGGTTGATGGATTACATCGAATCGCGCAGTTCGGGCACGATCCAGAATGCGCGCTGGCCGCGGGCGACGCGCTCGCAATTGTCAAACGCGTTGCGCCAGCGCTTGGGGTGATTGTCCCAGGTCGGGCCGGCCGAGTGCGGGCTGAAGATCGCGTTCTTGCAGGTGAACAATTCATGGTCGGGCTTCGGCGGCTCCTCGACCATCACATCGATCCCGGCGGCCATGATCACGTCATTGGTCAGCGCGTGAAAGAGCGCCTTTTCGTCGACGACCGGGCCGCGGCACGTGTTGATGAGGATCGCGGTCTTCTTCATCATCCCCAGTTCACGCTCGCCGATCAGATTATGCGTCGACTTGTCGAGCGGCACGTGCAGCGACACGTAATCCGAAGTCTTGAGCAGCTCGGGAAACAATGCGAAACGGATGCCGAGCGCATCTTCCTGGTCGGCCGTCAGGCGGTTGACGTCGTAATACTGGATGCGCATGTCGAACGCCTTGGCACGGCGGGCGACCTTTTTGCCGATATTGCCGAGGCCGACGATGCCGAGGGTCTTGTCCTCGAGCTCATAAAGCTTTGCCGAGTTGAAATCGTTGCCGCGCCAGCGTCCAGAGACGACGCCGTCATGCACCCAGATCAGGCGCCGCGACACCGCCAACATCAGCATCACCGCATGCTCCGCAACCGCGGTCGCGTTGGCGCCGCCGTTGTTGCAGATCGGCACGCGGGCAGTGCGCGCTGCTTCGAGGTCATAGGTGTTGTAGCCGGCGCTCAAGGTCTGCACGAGCTTCAGCCTGGGCGCCTGGGAATAGAATTCCGGGCCGTGCTTGTACTGGCCGGCGCCGATATAGAACTCGGAATCCTTCAACAGGTCCCAGAATTCCGGCCTTCCGTGCGGGGCGGTCACCAGTTCATATCCGCTCGGCAGCAGGTCGTGGGCGATTTGCATCGTCTCGTCACCGTGGCCGGTGGGGGTCAGGATGCGGTGGGGCATGAGCGGGCTTCCTCCGTGCGGGGATCGTCTTTCGGCCGCTATCGTAGCGACAGCTTGAGAGCCGCCCCAAGCGCAAAGTGCCAGGGTGGCGACCGCGACACGCGCATACCGACCGGCGGTTGCTGCCGGGTTGCGGCTCCGCTAGGGTTCCGGCCGCATTTCCGCCCGATCAGCAGCAAGGCACGAGACGATGGCCGACGAAATCCTCGATTTCCGTTTTCAGAACCTGCACGAATTCGTCACGGTGGCGCGGCAGAATCTCAACCGCAACAACTGGGACTATCTGATCGGCGGCTCGGAGACCGAGACCACGCTGGCGCGCAACCGGATGGCGCTCGACGCGATCGGGTTTCGCCCGCGGGTGCTGCGCGACGTGTCCGACGTCGACTGCACCAAGAGCCTGTTCGGCCGCAAGCTGCGCATCCCGGTGCTGTGCGCGCCGGTCGGCAGCCTCGAGAATTTCGAGCCGGGCGGCGGCGGCACGGTGGCCACGGCGACGCGCGAATTCGGCAACGGCATGATCCTGTCGTCGGTGTCGCATCCCGGGCTCGAAAAGACCGCCGAAGCGGGCGGCGACGGGTTTCGCATCTTCCAGCTTTACGTGCGCGGCGACGAGGCCTGGGTCGATGACCATGTGCGGCGCTCGATCGACCACGGCTATGCCGCGTTCTGCCTGACCGTCGATACCGACAGCTATTCGCGGCGCGAGCGCGACATCGCCAAGCGTCACGAGCGCCGCCGGGTGCGGGTCGGCGACGCGCGCATCTACCAGGCGCGGTTCAACTGGAAGGACATCGAGCGGGTCAAGCGGCTGTCGACGATCCCGGTGATCCTCAAGGGCATCGCCACTGCCGAGGACGCCAAGATCGCTGTCGATCACGGGGTCGATTGCGTCTATGTGTCGAACCACGGCGGGCGCCAGCTCGACCAGGGGGTCGGGTCGGTCGACGTGCTGCCCGAGGTGGTCGAGGCGGTCGCCGGCCGGGCGAAGGTCATGGTCGACGGCGGGATCAGCCGCGGCACCGACGTAGTCAAGGCGATCACGCTCGGCGCCGACGCGGTCGTGGTCGGCCGGCTTTATGTCTATGGCCTTGCCGCCGCCGGCGCACCCGGGATCGTCCGCCTCTTCGAAATCCTCGAAGACGAAATCCGCATCTGCCTGTCGCTGCTCGGCGTCACTTCATACGAGGCGCTCGACAAGAGCTATATCCGCCCGGCGCGCACCCCGATCACGCCGCACGTGCACAGCGCCTTCCCGCACCTCAACCTGCCGAAGGAAGTGTACTAAGCCGGCCGGCCGGCGCCGCTCAGCGCCGGCCTTTCCGCGCGAGGAAATCCTTGAAGCCCTCGCGCGGGTGGCCGGCGAGGAGCCAGGTGCCGCGGGCCTCTTCTTCGAGGTCATAGCGCTCCTGCCATGACAGCCCGGCGCCTTCGTGCAGCAGCTTCTTGATGCCCTGCACCATGCGCGAATCGTTTTTGGCGATCATCTGCGCGGTTTCGATCGCGACCTCGCGCAGCTTTGCCGCCGGCACGATCTGGTTCAACAGGCCGATCCGCTCGGCCTCCTCGGCACCGACCGCGCGGCCGGTGTAGAGCAATTCCTTGGCCTTGGGCCAGCCGACGACCAGCGGCAATGACCAGGTCGAATTGACCCTTCCATAGCTCGCCGCCAGGAAACGAAACTGCGACTTGTCGCAGCCGATGCGGATGTCGAGCGAGGACGACAATAGGGCCGCACCGCCATAGGCGAGCCCGTTGATCGCGCCGATGATCGGCTTTGGGTAGTCGGCGATGTGCCAGAAGATGCGGTTGCGCGTATCGGCGCGCCGCGCCAGCTCCTCGGCCGGCAGATCCGCCATCTCGTGGATGTCGGCGCCGGCGGAAAACGCGCGCTCGCCGGCCCCGGTGATGATCACCGCCTTGACCGCATCGTCGGCCTCCCACGCGCTGAGCGCGTGCTCGACCTCCTCCATCAGCGGAAAGCTCAACGCGTTGAGCTTGTCGGGCCGGTTGAGGGTGATGATCGCGGCACCGTCAAGGCGCTCGGCGACGATGAATTCATGGGCCATCTCGGCTCTCCTTCCTCCGTGCGCTTCCCTTAAGACGCCGGTCGCGCCACTATGCCGGCCGTAGATGATCTCAGGTTGTTTTTTTGAACGGAAGGTGGTTCATCCAATGCTCGCCCGACGAAAGCGGAGAAGCGGCGTACCACGGCCTTCACGAATTACGTATCTGCGGGTCGAGAATTTCCGCGCACTGAACCGGATCGAACTGAAAAACATAACTCCACTAACCGCCCTCCTCGGTCCAAACGGTAGCGGAAAATCGACCGTATTTGACGTGTTCGCATTCCTGTCTGAGTGCTTCGACTCCGGCCTGAGACGAGCATGGGACCGACGAGGGAGAGCCAAGGAGTTAAAGACCCGCGGAAGTGAGGGTCCCACCGTCATTGAAATCAAATACAGCGAACCTGGATACCCGCTGATCACTTACCACTTGGCCGTCGATGAACGACAGGGCTTGCCCATCGTCGCCGAAGAATGGCTGCGGTGGAAACGTGGGAGTCATGGCCAACCGTTCCGTTTTTTAGACTACAAAGACGGTCAGGGAAGGGCCATTAGTGGCGAACTACCAGATGAATCTGAGACCCGAAGCGAAATTCCGCTCAGCGCTCCGGATTTGATAGCGGTAAATGCCTTGGGACAGTTCGCCGATCATCCGCGGGTCGCGTCTCTTCGCGTTTTTATTACCGGATGGTATGTTTCTTATCTGTCAGTTGACAATACTAGGGGCCAACCTGAGGCGGGACCACAAGAGCGTTTATCGCGGACGGGCGATAATCTCGCAAATGTCATTGAATACCTTAACGAAGTACATCCAGATCGATTGGAACAAATATTTAAAATACTACGTGAACGAGTTCCTCGCATCGAGAAGGTACTGGCGGAATCAATGCCCGACGGGAGATTGCTTCTCAGCATTAAGGACGCACCATTTGACAATCCAATCTTAGCGCGATTTGCATCTGATGGAACTTTAAAAATGTTGGCTTATCTTGTGCTATTGTATGATCCTGAACCTCCACCATTTATCGGAATCGAAGAACCCGAGAATTTCTTACATCCGCGCCTTCTTTATGGGTTAGCTGAAGAATGTCGTGCCTCGGCGGAACGAGGGCAACTTCTCGTTACCACTCATTCTCCATTTTTCCTGAATGCTTTGCAGCCGGAGGAAGTAAGGGTTTTGTATCGAGATCAACACGGATACACGCAGGTGGAGACCGTATCCGAAATTAAAGGCATCCGCGAATTTATGAAAGAAGGGGCGTTACTGGGTGATCTCTGGATTGAAGGTCATTTCGGGTTAGGCGATCCACTGAAAAATCAAGGCGCTCCTTTGAAATACCCTGGTACTCAAGCATGAGCGTGCAGCATTTCGAGATTTTGGTCGAAGAGCCGTCGATGGAAGCCTTCCTTACGGAGCTGCTTCCACGTCTGGTTCATCGGAAAGCGACGTATACGATCCACCCCCATCAGGGTAAGCCGGATCTCCTCCGGAAATTAGCGGGCCGTCTGCGCGCTTACTCAAGATGGCTACCGCCCACCTACAGAATAGTGGTGATCGTTGATCTTGACGATGAGCAGTGTGCAGCGCTTAAGGGGCGGTTGGAGGCCCATGCCGCAGCCGCTGGGTTACATACGCGGAAAATGGTCGGTGCGATCGGATGGCAGGTGGTGAATCGTATAGCGATTGAGGAGCTTGAGGCTTGGTTCTTCGGCGACTGGCAGGCCGTCCGGCTGGCCTATCCCAACGTCGCTAAGGACGTTCCGGGGAAGGCTCAATATCGAAATTGCGATGCCATAGCGGGAGGAACGTGGGAAGCATTTGAACGGGTGCTGAGGCGAGCTGGTTACTTCAGTGGCGGCTATCGGAAAGTCGAAGCAGCACGCGAGATAGGTAGGTATTTCGAAGTAGCAAGATGCTCGTCCCTTAGCTTCAGGACATTACATACGGCGCTTGTGGAAGCGCTTGAGTGCGGGGTCGCCGATGGCGCACCATAGAGCTACAAGGAGGTCAAGATGGTAGGATCGCTGGAGGGAGTTCGGGTCCTGGAACTGGCGCGCTATCAGGCCGGCCCGCGCGGCGGCATGATCCTCTCCGACCTCGGCGCCGAAATCATCAAGATCGAGAAACTGGGCGGCGAGGAGACCCGCCGGTCCGAGCCGGTGGTGAAGGGCGTCAGCATCTATTTCACGGTCTACAACCGCGGCAAGAAAAGCCTGTGCATGGATCTGCGCACGGTGCGGGGCAAGGAAATCTTCGCCGGGCTGGTCAAGACCGCCGATGTCGTGCTGGAGAATTTCCGCCCTGGCACGATGGCGCAGATGGGCTTCAGCTACGACGAACTGTGCAAGATCAAGCCGGACATCATCCTGACCTCGGTGTCGGGGTTCGGCCAATACGGCCCCTATCGGGAGCGGCCGGCCTTCGACCCGCTCGGCCAGGCGATGAGCGGGCTGATGGATTTGACCGGCAAGCCGGTCGGCACGCCGCTGGGCGCGGCAACCTCGCTGGTCGACCGCTACACCTCGCTGCACGCGACGATCGGCACGCTCGCCGCGTTGCGCCACCGCGACAAGACCGGCGAGGGCCAGCTCGTCGATTGCTGTCTGATGGATTCGGCGCTGACCATGGTCGAAATCCCGACCGCCTACTACCTGTTGACCGGCGAAGAGGGCGGCGAAGGCGGCCGGCCGCCCTACAAATGCCAGGACGGGCATGTCGTGATCTCTGCCTCGGGCCGGGCGATGGCGACGCGCCTGATGCAGATCGCCACCGGCGACGACGAGGCCTCGGCCGCCGGCTTCAGCAGCCGCGTCGGGCAGGCCGACGCACGCAAGCAGGCGGTCGCTGGATGGTGCGCGGCGAATACCGTCGACCATGTGGTGAAGACGCTGCTCGACGCCGGAATCCCGGTCGCGCCGGTCAAGACCATCCCGCAGGTCGCGGTCGACCCGCATCTGTGGGAGCGCGAGATGCTGGTCAAGATGCCCGACGCAGTCGCCGGCGAGGTCTTCGTACCGGGCGCGACGATCAAGATGTCGAAGACGCCGGGCCGGGTCGGCCACGTGCCGACCCCCGGCGAACACACCGACGAGGTGCTGTCGCGGCTGCTCGGCTACGACGCGGCGACCCTGGCGAAGCTGCGCGAGGAGAACGTGATCGGCTGAATCAGCGCGGCAGGAGCGAGGAAAGCGGCCGCACGTTCACCCCGATGGCGGCGCTCGATGCCTTGCGCACGAGGACATCGTCGGCGGTCACGAAATCGGCGGTCATGGCCCCGGCGAGCGCGAGATAAATGCAGTCGTAAGCGGGGTGATCGAGGGCGATCGCCAATCGCGCCGCCAGCTCGATCAGGTCGCGCATTGGTTCAAGCTGGATGTCGGCTCGCTGCAACAGGCGCGCGGCAAGCAACGCCTCCTGTTCGGTCAGCTCTTTGCGCCTGACCTTCTTCCACAGGATGTTCGCGCATTCGGCGATCAGTAGATCCGGCGCGCAGACCCGCTCGCTACGAAGAACCAACGCCGCGCCGCTATCGGCTTCCGATACGACCCATTTGATCGCGATGCTGGCGTCGATGACGATCAGCGTTCGTCCCTGCCTTCGCGGAGGAGCTGCTCGGACGGCGTGTGGGTTCGCCCGGCGGTCAGGGCGCGCAATTCTGCGGCGAGTTCGTCGAAAGACAGCTCTGTCTCCGCTTGAAGCGATTGACGCAGGATTTCCCGAACCTCGGCCTCCGCCGAATGGCCGTGACGCGCCGCCCGCCGCTTTAAGCGGCTGACAAGTTCATCATCGAGATTGCGGATACTCAGGCTTGCCATGCCAGCAATGATAGCCCCTGCTCGCAGCGACAGCAACGCTACCCCACGCCCTCCGCCAGCCGCGACAGATGGTGGGTGATATCGCCGAACGTGTGCTCGATGACCATGGCGCGGCGGAAATAATGGCCGATCGCGTATTCGTCGGTCATGCCGATGCCGCCGTGCAGCTGCACCGCGTTCTGCGACACGAACTTTGCTGCCTGGCCGACCCCGACCTTGACCGTGGCTAAAGTGTGGGCGCGGCGGGCGGCGGCGTCCTCGTCGAGCGTGTTGGCGGCGAGAAGTTCGAGGCTGCGAGCCTGTTCCAGAGCCATCATCATCTCGGTCGCGCGGTGCTGCAGCGCCTGGTTGGTGCCGATCGGCTTGCCGAATTGCTGGCGCGTCTTCAGGTATTCGACCGTCATCGCCAGCATCGTTTCCATGCCGCCGACCGCCTCCGCGGCGGTCGCGGCGATGCCGGCCTCGACCACCCGCTCGATCACCGGCAACCCGGCGTCGATCTCGCCAATCACGTCGCCAGCGGCGACCTCGACCCCGCTCAGCGACAGCTCGGCCGCGCCGGTGGCGTCGCGCATCTTGTAAGCACGGCGCGCGACCCCGGCGGCGCCGGTATCGACCAGGAACAGCGTGATCCCGTCAGGGTCGCCGCGCTCGCCGCCGGTGCGGGCGCTGACGACCAGCTTGTCGGCGCTGTCGCCATGCACGACGACGCTCTTGCCGCCGTCGAGCCGCCAGCCCGCGCCGGACCTCTTCGCCGTGGTCAACACATCGGCAAGGTCATACCGCGCCTGCCGCTCGCCATGGGCAAACGCAAGACGCAATTTGCCCTCGGCGATCTGCGGCAACAGCGCCGCCTGCTGCGCCGCACTGCCAGCGAGGCGCAGCGCGGTGCCGCACAGTACGATTGTCGCGAGATACGGCTCTAGCGCCAGCACCCGGCCGATCGCCTCCATCACCAGCATCGTCTCGACCGGGCCGCCGCCGAACCCGCCATGCTCCTCGGCAAACGGCAAGCCGAGCAGCCCCAGCTCGGCATATTGCGCCCACAGCGCGCGGCTGAACCCGTCCGGCTCGGCCATGTAGCCCTTGCGCTTGTCGAACGGGTAGGTGTCGGCAAGCAGGCGGTCGACGCTGTCCTTCAACAGGCTTTGCTCGTGGCTGAACTCGAAATCCATCGCCGAATGTTCCCAATTACCGGAAGCCCCCCGTTCGTCTTTCCCGCGAAAGCGGGAACCCAGGGCAACCGCGTCGTTACTTGCCCCTGGGTTCCCGCCTGCGCGGGAACGACGCGGGATGGGGCGACAAAGGGCTACAGCCCCAACACCGCCTTCGAGACGATGTTCTTCATGATCTCGTTGGTCCCGCCATAGATCGAGGCGGCGCGCAGCATCAGGTACGAGCGCGTCGCGTCGGTGGCCCAGGACGGGCCGATCTCCGGCTCGTTGCTGAGCGCATCGAGCTCCAGCGCCCAGTCCGGCATCGACAGCGGCCCGCCGACATCCATCACCAGTTCGCTGGTCGCCTGCAGCAATTCCGTGCCCTTGACCTTGAGCACCGACGACAGCGGGTCGGGCCGGCCGTCGCGCGCCTTGTCGTGCGCCGAGACGACGCGCAGCTGGGTCAGTTCGAGCGCCGTGATGTCGACTTCGAGCTGGGCGACGCGCTGGCGAAACGCGATGTCATCGATCAAGGCCCGGCCGCCCGAGCGCATATCCCTGGCCGCCTCCTTGGCAAAAGACAGGCGCTCTTTCGACCGCCCCAGCCGGGCGATGCCGGTTCGCTCGTTGCCGAGCAGGAACTTGGCGACGTCCCAGCCCTTGTTCTCCGGGCCGACGCGCATCGCCACCGGCACCCGCACATCGTCGAAAAACACCTCGTTCAGATGGTGCGTGCCGTCGATCGAGATGATCGGGCGCACCGTGATCCCCGGTGTCTTCATATCGACCAGCAGGAACGAGATGCCCTCCTGCCGCTTCGCAGCGTGCGGGTCGGTGCGCACCAAGAGGAAGCACCAATCGGCCATGTGTGCGGTCGAGGTCCAGATCTTCTGGCCGTTGACCACGTAGTCGTCGCCGTCGCGCTTGGCCGCGGTCTTCAGCGCGGCGAGGTCGGAGCCGGCGCCGGGCTCGGAAAACCCCTGGCACCACCAATCGTCGAGATTGGCCGCGCGCGGCAGAAACCGCTTCTTCTGCTGCTCGGTGCCGAACTGGATCAGCACCGGCCCGATCATCGTGATATTGAACACCTGCGTGTCGGGCGCCGGCGCAAGCTGGTTTTCCTCGAGGAACATCATGCGCTGCACCGGCGTCCAGCCCGGCCCGCCCCATTCCTTGGGCCAGCTATAGGCGGCCCAGCCGCGCGCGTTGAGGATGCGCTGCCAGCGGATCGTGTCTTCCTTTTCCGCGCCCTGGCCGAGCCGCATCTTTTCGCGCAGATCGGCGGGCAGGTGATCGCGGTAGAACGCCCGCAATTGGTCGCGAAACGCCAGCTCGTCCGCGCTGAAGCGAAGATCCATCTGCTTGCCTCCCGTGCCGTGGGGTGCTGTCTACATCGGAATGACCCCTTGTACCAAGGGGCCAAACCGGGCCAAGGGGCCAAACCGGGCCAAGGGACCAAACTGGGCCAAGGGACCAAACCGGGCGTGTCATGGATCGCCGCCGCCGCCGGTGCTAGCCTTGCCGCGGCGAAACGACCGATCGCGGCAGCATGAGCGTTCCGACAAGGCGACAGGCACCATCGGCAGAGCGGGCGCACCCGTACGGGATGGCCGAATGGGTACTTTCCGGGTTGGCGATACTGAGCGTCGCCGCGCTATTGGCGGCGGGCTTTGCGATGGTCTATCCGCTGCCCTTCGACAGCGCGCTCGGATTACTCGGCGCCCTCTTGCTGTTCTTCCCGTTGCACCTGCTGGTAGTGACCGCGGCGGTCGCCGCGCTGGCGTTCGTCGCCCGCGCCCGACGAGCCAGGCCGGCGGCATTCCTGTTCCTGGCCGCGGCATTGCTCAGCGCGGCGATGGCCCTGTGGCCCGGTCTTGCGATGTGGCGCTTTGCCCGCCGGCACGGCGTGGCGCTGTCGCTCGGCGATTATGTCGCCGAGGCGGCACACCTCAATCTCGGGCCGCCGCAGCCCGCCCGCACGGTCCGCTACGGCACCACGGCCGACGGCACGGTCCTGCTGCTCGATGTCTGGCCGGCAGCGGGAAATGCCGGCGGCGCGCTGCGGCCGGCCATCGTGCGGGTCCATGGCGGCAGCTTTATCGAGGGCAACCGCAGCGACATGCCGGATTGGGACCGCTGGTTCAACCGCCTCGGCTACGTTGTCTTCGACGTCGAATACCGGCTGCCGCCGCCGGTGCGCTGGCATGACGAGGTCGGCGACGTCAAATGCGCGCTCGGCTGGGTCGCCGCGCATGCCGGCACGTACCGGATCGACCCGGCCCGGATCAATATCACCGGGTTTTCGGCCGGCGCCACCCTCGCCATGCTCGCCGCCTACAGCCGGGGCGATCCACGATTGCCGCCGTCCTGCGACGTGCCCCCGGTCGCGGTCCGCTCGGTGATCAGCCTCTACGGCATTCCCGACATGCCGCTGTTGTACGATACCAGCCCCAGCCGCGCCTTGGTGCACGAAGCGTCCCGGCGCTATATCGGCGGCAGCCCGGCCGAGTATCCGGTGCGCCATATGACCGTATCCCCGCTGACCTATATCGGCCCGTCCTCGCCACCGACGATCGCGTTCCTCGGCGCCAGCGACCGCATCGTGCCCAGCGAGCAGCTCGCGATCTTTGCGGCGGCGATGCAGCGGGCGGGCGCCACCAGCGAAACCTATCTGCTGCCGGCCACCGACCACGGGTTCGACGTCAATTGGGGCGGCTTTGCCACCCAGTTCGCCCGCGCCAGGATCGAGCGGTTCCTGCGGCGTTACCACTGACCGGCGCCGCGGTGGATTGCGCCTGGCAAGGGTGCTAGCCTTGCTGCCGGAACAGGCGAGGGACGCACGATGCGCGACCTTCCGGGCAAGGCCCTGGCGCAGGAGCTGATCGGCGCGAGCCGCAACGAAGCCCGCACCACGCCGATGGAGGATGTGATCGCCGCGGCGCGGCAGGGCGCGCTCGGCCCCGACGCGACGCACCTTCTGCTTGGCCGGCTGTGGGCGCTCGAACGGATGTTTTATTACATCTACGGCGGCTGGGGTCAGGGGCTGGAGACAAACGACTTTCCGCCCTCGGTCAAATACCTGTTCGCCAAACAGATCGTCGACGAATCGACGCACGAGATGCTGTACATGGACGCGCTGTTGAAAAGGCGCTGCGTGCCCGATCAGAAGAGCGCGTTCACCGATCCGGCCTGCGCGTTTTCGGTCAATTCTTCGCTCGCCTATTACGTCTTCTCGCTGCGCAACCTGGCGACCTACCCGCATACGATCCGCATCGCCGCGCTGAACCTCGGCCCGAAAATCCTCGAGCAGGCGTGGATGGAGGGCCTCGCCGAGGCCGCTGGCGATTCCGGGCTGAAAGGCGCCTTCGAAAGCCAGGCGGTCGAAAACCGCAGCCACATCGCGATGGGCCGCCGCATCGTCGAGGAATTCGTCAAGAAGCCGGTCGAGGCCGAGTTGGCGCGCTGGGCGGTCGGCATCGCCCGCCGCGACTATTGCCGCTATCTGCGCGAGGTTGCCGATCTCGTGCTCGGGCGGCCGCCGACCCCGCCGCCGGCGCCGCGCGTACGCGTGATGGATTGACCGGAGGCCGGCAATGCTCAAGATCGACCACGAGCGCTGCACCGAATGCCGGATGTGCTACATCGTGTGCCGCGAGCTCGACATCAACGCGGTCTATGTCGCGCTCGAACCGCTGCACCGCATCGAGATCGACCTCGATTCCTGCACCTATCCGGGCTGTACCGCCTGCCTGATGTACTGCCCGGCGGCCGGCTCGATCGTCGAAGCCGACACCGGGCGCTCGGTGGTCCCGCCCCCGCCCGAGGCCTGGCGAACGGAGGCTTGAGGCATGCACGCGCTGCTCGAAGAATTTCTCGACAAATGGGTGTGGCCGACGATGCCCGGCGCGCCGGGCGCCGCGTTCCGCATGAAGATCACCCGCGAGCGCTGCATCAAGGGCTGGGAATTGAACCTCGCCCGCACCCTCGGCGACATCGAGGAGGAGCTGAAGACCAACGACGAGGCGTGGAAAAAGGCGCACGCGCTGCGCGGCTACGCGGCCGAGGGCGTGCACATGTCGATCAAGCAGATGTCGGCGCAGCTGCTCTCGGTCAACATCGCCGAGCAGGAGAAATACATCGATCTGCAGCGCATGCGCGCCCGCCAGATCTGGGACGAGTGCAAGCATTCCAAGCTGCACGCCGACGTTCTGCTCGGCAAAGGCTGGATCGATGACGAGCGCGAACTAATGGACATCGCCGAGGCCAACCAGCAGCCGCTGCCGGCCTATTTCGGCCTGTCGATGATGTTTCCGCACATCCACCCGCTGGCCCGCGCGGCGCAGAATTATTACACCGAGGCGAATGCCTGCATCGGTATCATGGCCTACTTGTCGCTGGTCGACGACCCGCTGGTGCGCCACGAGCACCTGTCGCAGCAGGACGAAGAGCTGATGCACTTCATGGAAGGCAAATTTCAGCTCGATTTCTACTGCACCGACGAAACTTCGCAGCGCCATGTCGAGGACGCGCTCGGCTACCTGACCTACCAGATCGGCGGCATCCCGATGCCGGCCCAGCGATGAAGGTCCGCATCGAGTTTCCGCCGTGCAATTCCTGCGGCCTGTGCCGCGAGGTGTGCGGCTACTCGGCGATCCGCCCGACCCTGCTGGAACCGCGCCACCTCTACGAGGTGATCGCGGAGAAATGTACCGGCTGCGGCGAATGCCTCGACTATTGCCCGGCGCCCGGCGCTCTGGTGCAATACGCGGCGTAGCGGACAGGGGGATCGGCGATGGCGCGGCAATACAGATTGATGTCGGCGGATGGGCATCTCGAAGTGCCGCCGGAGCGCTGGACCCATCGGGTACCGGCGAAATACCGCGACCGGGCGCCGCATACGATCCACCTGCCCGATGGCGGCGACGCGTTGATGATCGAGGGCCAGCCGCTGTTGGAAGCCAATTTCCTCGATCTGCGCGCCGGGCGCGCCGCCGGCACCTGGCAACCGTTCGGCATCAAGGTCGCCGACGCCGCCGGCACCGGCAGCCCCGAGCAGCGAGTCAAGGAACAGGACCAGGACGGCATGGACGCCGAGGTGCTGTTCGCCGCGATGGTCGCGGGCCCGGTGTTCTGGCGCAACATCGCGCATGACGCGGTCTACAAGGCGGTAATCCGCGGCTACAACGACTGGCTCGGCGAGGAATATTGCGCGGTCGCGCGCGACCGGCTGATCGGCATGGGGGTCATTCCGATCACCAATGTCGATGACGCGATCGCCGAGATGGAGCACTGCAAGAAGCTCGGCCTCAAGGGCGTGCTGTTGGGCGGGTTGCCCAGCGGCAAGGGCTATCCGACGCCGGAGGACGACCGGTTCTGGGCCGCCGCGCTCGACCTCGACATGCCGATCACCGTGCATGTCCAGCTTTACCGCACCGGCGCGCGCGCCAGCCAGCCGACGATGAAATACCCGAAGGAAGACCCGGTGGTCATGGCACGGCTGCGCCGGCCGTTTCTCGAATGGCTGACCAATTTCGGCCTGCCGCCGTCGATCGGCATCGCGCAATTGGTGCTGAGCGGCGTGTTCGAGCGGTTTCCGAAACTGAAGGTGTTTTTCGCCGAAACCCGGCTCGGGTGGGTGCCGTTCTGGCTCGAGCACATGGACCTCTGGTACCAGCGCCATCTCGGCTGGGCCGAGGAATATCTCGGGTTCAAGCCGCTGAAAGAGCTGCCGGCCACCTATGTGCGCGAGAACGTCTATTTCACGGTGCAGTACGAGCGGGTCGCGATCGAACAGCGCCACCATGTCGGCGTCGACCACATCATGTTTGCCACCGATTTCCCGCACATCGAAAACGAATGGCCCAACTCGCGGCCGATCATCGACGACATCTACAAGGGCATACCGGCGGCGGAACGCGACAAGATCTGGGCCGGCAACGCGGTCAAGTACTTCAAACTCGACGCGGCCTGAGGATCAGCGCCGGCGGCGTTGCGGGCGGCCGCCGCCGCCCGGCTGGGCTGGGGCCTTGGGCTTGGCGGGTTTGGGTGCCGGGGGCGGCGTCGGGGCCGCCGCGCGTGGCAGGGGCGGCGCCGGGATCGCCGAAAACCCGCGCCACGTCAGGTAGGCGCCGAGCGCCAGCGGCAGCACCGCGTAGAGATAGTAGTAGTCCGCGAGATGCACCGCGGCATAAATCCGGGCGATCAGCTCGGCCGGCAGCGTCACCATCAGTATGCCGCGGATCAGGATCAGCCAGCCGACCAGCGTCACCACCAGCGGCCATACCCCCCGCTTCCACACATTATGGGTCAGCACGATCGCCAGCCCGGCGACGATGCCGGCGATCCCGAGCAGCAGCAGCGCGGCAGGGTCCTGGGCCATCAGATCGATCGCGGCGATCATCGGCGCCCTGTCGACAAACATGGCGACGCTGAGGATCAACGCCGCCAGACCGATCAGCCGGCTGAGAAACTGCGTCGTCGCCATTCGCTCTCCCCCAGGTTCGCCCCATGCGCCCGCCCAGCCCGCGCGCCCACGCCAGTATGGGCCGCCGCCGGCCGGCCTCAAAGCCCCGCGCGCAGCGATGGCGAAGCACCGAACGACGAAACCCTGAGGCGGATGCGGGCCCCGGACGCAGCGGGGTTACGCCGCCTGTTCGAGGATCGGGCCGAGTTCCAGCGTCGTCGCGCGGCGCAGGTCGCGCGGCTGCATCTCATCGTGCGGGCGGCCGCGATGCATCGTGCAGCGATTGTCCCAGATCACCAGGTCGCCGACCCGCCACTTGTGGCTGTAGACGAACTGGCGCTGCGTCGCGTGCTCGTCGAGGTCGCGCAGCAGCAGCCTGCCTTCGGGCACCGGCATGCCCTCGATGTGCGAGGCGTGCGCCGACAGATAGAGGCCTTTGCGCCCCGAGCCGGGATGGATGCGCACCAGCGGCTGGCGCGACGGCGGGTACTGCTCGCGCTCGCCGTGGTCGAATTCGCTAAAGCCGATCTGGCCGCGCGACCAGAACACGTCGTGCATCGCGGTCAGCGGGTCGACGACCGCGCGCTGCGCGTCACTGAGTGCGTCATAGGCGGCGCGCATGTCGGCAAACTCGGTCTCGCCGCCGCCAAACGGGCTCGGCGGCGGCACCTCAACCGCGAACAGCATGCCGAGCACGACCGGCACCGGCATGTACGAGGCATCGGTATGCCACAGCCGATTACCGAGGCTGTCGAGCCGACGGCGATCGTCGCGGGCGCGGACGCGGCTTTCCTCGTCGAGGTTCGAGATGTCGCCGATCTCGGGGAAGGCGAGCCGCCGCCGCCCGCCGCGCGCCGCCGAACGGCCGATTTCGAGCGGGCCGAACAGCGCCGCGAAATCGCGCAGCTGTAGGTCGGTGATATCCTGGTCGCGAAACACCAAAACGCAATGGCGGTCGATCGCCGCCCACAATTCCTTGACGGCGGCGGCGCCGACCGGCTGCGCCAGGTCGATGCCGCCGATTTCGGCGCCGATATGCGGGTGGATCGGGGTGACCGAGATTGCCATGGCGGCGCCTCCCGTAAGTTGTGGAGAGGATCGGCCGGGGGTCACGATGTGTCAATTCCCCGAAGGCCACCGTTGCGGGGAGCGCGCCGACGCGGCAATCTCGCCCGATCGGGCACGCGCGTCGCGCCGGCCGATCGCGGCGCGACGCGGGGTTGCGCAGACCCGCAGGAGAACCTGATGGCAATTGCTACGGATGCACCGTTTTCGCCGCCGGTGGTCGACAGCCTGTCGGTGCGCGTCGTCGTCGACTCCGTGTTCGACCAGTTCATGGCCAAGGCGACGCATCCGCTGGTCAAGATCGAGCATGTCGGGCGCATTCCCGGTCGCGAGATGTCGTGCCTCGCCGGCGAGTGGGGCCTGTCGCTGCATCTGGAGTCGCGGAACGCCGGCTCCGCCAGCCAATACCTGCTCGATTTCGGCTACACGCCGGAAATCCTGATCCGCAATTTCGACCTGCTCGGCATTACGCCCGAAAAGCTCGATGGGCTGATCCTCAGCCACGGGCACCGCGACCATTTCGGTGGGCTGACCGGGTTTGTCGACCGCTATCGCCCGCAATTGCGCGACGGCATCAAGCTGTATGCCGGGGGCGAGGAGAACTTTCGCGAAAAGTGGATCGCGCACGCCAGCCAGGAGCCGGCATCATGGGGCGCGCTCGACCGTGCGCACCTCGCCGCGGCAGGGGTCGAGGCGGTGTGCTGCGACCACGCCCACACGCTCAACGGCCCGTTCACGACCGGCCAGATCGCGCGCGGCTCGTTCGAGCGGGTGCTGCCCAACACGCTGGTCGAGCCGACCCCGGCCGACCACTTCACCGAGGCGGAGCGGCGCGGCCGCTTTATTCCCGACAAGCACCCCGATGAGCACGCCACCTGCTATATCGTCAAGGGGCGCGGACTGGTCGTCGTGTCGTCGTGCAGCCATTGCGGCGTGATCAACGCGGTGAAGGAGGCGATGGCGGTCTCGGGCGTCGACAGATTGCATGCCGTGCTCGGCGGGTTTCACCTCGGCGCGGCGCCGCCCGACTACATCGAGCACTCGCTGGCGGAAATGAAGGCGCTCAACCCGGACGTCGTGATCCCGATGCACTGCACCGGGCGCAACTTCATCGCGGCGCTGAAACAGGCGATGCCGGAGCGGGTCATCGACTGGAACACCGGCAGCCGCTTCACCTTTGGCGTGTGAGGCGGCGATCCGGTTTTTCACCCCGCCCGGCGCGGCGGCGTTGACTCCGCCGGACGGCCCGGATACCAACGCTCGTACCAAGAACTAAGTTCGGCCGGGGCCGGTCGAATCGAGAAAACAGATAGGGAAGACGCACATTGCCGCTGCTGGACGTGAAAAATCTGTGCACCGAGTTCCGTACCGGCGCTGGCGTTGTACATGCCGTTGATGGGGTTTCCTACACCGTCGAGCCCGGAGAGACGGTGGCGATCGTCGGTGAAAGCGGCTCGGGGAAATCTGTCGGCGCGTTGTCTTTGCTGCGGCTGATCCCGGACCCGCCGGGGCGGATCGTCGGCGGCGAGGCGATCTTCAACGGCCGCGACCTGCTGAAGCTGTCCGACGAAGAGATGCGCGAGGTGCGCGGCGCCGATATCGGCATGGTGTTTCAGGAGCCGATGACCTCGCTGAACCCGGTGCTGACGATCGGACGGCAGATCACCGAGACGCTGGAGCAGCATCGCGGTGCCGACCGGGCCGAATGCGATCGCCGGGCGCGCGAGCTGCTGGGGTTGGTCGGCATCTCCGACGCGGGGCGGCGCCTGAAGCAATACCCGCACCAGCTGTCCGGCGGGATGCGCCAGCGCGTGATGATCGCGATTGCGCTGGCCTGCAGCCCCAAGCTGATCATCGCCGACGAGCCGACCACCGCGCTCGACGTGACGATCCAGGCGCAGATACTCGAACTGATGCAGCGGCTGACGAGCCAGCTCGGCGTCGCGCTGATCATCATCACCCACAATCTCGGCGTGGTCGCGCGCTATGCCGACCGGGTCAACGTGATGTATGCCGGGCGCATCGTCGAGAGCGGCACCGCCGCCGCGATCTATCACGATCCGCGCCACCCCTACACGATGGCGCTGCTGCGCTCGGTGCCGCGGCTCGACCGCCCGCGGCAGGCGCGGCTCGATCCGATCGAGGGCCAGCCGCCCGACCTGACGCGCCTCGACGAGGGTTGCTCGTTCCGCCCGCGCTGCCGGTTTGCAATCGACGCGTGCGCCACCGCGCGCCCACCGCTGACGCCATCCGGCGCACCGGGGCAAAGCGCCGCGTGCTGGCGCAGCGCCGAACTGGCCGACGTCGCCGGCAGGGCGGCATGAGCGCGGCCGCGAACGGCGCCGCGCCGCTGCTCGAGGTGCGCGGCCTCAAGATGCACTTTCCGCTCAGCGAAGGCCTTTTTGCGCGCCGCCATCTCGGCGATGTCAAGGCGGTCGACGGCGTCGACCTGACGATCGCCAAGGGCGAAACGCTGGGGCTGGTCGGCGAGAGCGGCTGCGGCAAGACGACGATGGGCCGCTGCATTCTGCGGCTCGAACGGCCGACCGCCGGCGAAATCCGCTACGACGGCGTCGACATTGCCTCGCTCGACCGCCAGGCGCTGCTGGCGCTGCGCCGGCGTATCCAGGTGATCTTTCAAGACCCGTACAGCTCGCTCAACCCGCGCATGAAGGTCGGTGCGATCATCGCCGAGCCGATGAAGGTTCATGGCCTTGAGGCCGATGCCACGCGTCGCGTGGCACGAGTGCACGAGCTCTTGTCGCTGTGCGGGCTCAATTCCGGCTTTGCCGACCGCTATCCGCATGAGATGTCGGGCGGGCAGCGCCAGCGGGTCGGCATCGCCCGCGCGCTGGCGGTCGAGCCCGAGTTCATCGTGTGCGACGAAGCGGTGTCGGCGCTCGACGTGTCGATCCAGGCGCAGATCATCAACCTGCTCGAGGACCTGCGCGAGAAGTTGGGGCTGACCTACCTGTTTATCGCGCACGATCTGTCGGTGGTGCGGCATCTGTGCCAGCGGGTTGCGGTGATGTATCTCGGCCGTGTCGTCGAGCTGGCGAGCTGTGACGAGGTGTTCGACAACCCGCAGCATCCTTATACCCGCGCGCTGCTTGCGGCGGTGCCGGTGCCCGACCCGGCGATCGAGGCGAACCGCACCTTTCAGCCGTTGACCGGCGAGGTGCCGAGCCCGATCAACCCGCCATCGGGATGCGTGTTTCACCCGCGCTGCCCGATCGCGGTCGAGGATTGCCAGCGCACCCGACCCGAGCCGCGCGAATTGCGCCCTAACCACTGGGTCGCCTGCAGCCAGGTCACCTGACCGGCGCCGCAGGAGAAACCAAAAAAATACCGCAACGGCAAGAAAACACCGCAGTAACAGACAAGAAAAGGGGGAAAATCAATGCGAAACGCCTTGTTTGCCGCCGGCCTGATATTAGGCACCGCGGCACTGCTGAACCCGGCCCGCGCCGCCGAGACGCCGAAACACGGCGGCACACTGACCTACATGATCCCGGCGGACGCGCCGCCGAGCTTCGACGGGCATCGCGAGGAAACCTATGCGACGGTGCACGCGACAGCGCCGTTTTACAGCGTCCTGATCCGCGTCAACCCGCAGGACCCGGCTTCCCCCTCCGATTTCGTGTGCGATCTGTGCACCGCGATCCCGAAGCCGACCGACGACGGCAAGACTTACACGTTCAAGATCCGCACCGGCGTCAAGTTCCAGGACGGCTCGCCGCTGACCGCGGCGGATGTCGCGGCAAGCTGGAACGAGATCACCTTTCCGCCACAGGGCGTCTTGAGCGCGCGCGGCAGCAATTACCGCGACCTGATCGAGAAGATCGAGGCACCCGACCCGACGACGGTCGTGTTCCACCTGAAATTCGCCACCGCGGCGTTCCTGCCGGCCCTGGCCGATCCGTTTGCCTATATCTACGAGAAGCGGATCCTCGACGATCCGAGCAAAGGCCCGCACTGGTACGAAAAGAACATCATGGGGTCGGGCCCGTTCTGGTTCACCGGATACGAGATCGGCCAGGAAATCAAGGGCGACCGCAACCCCAACTACTACCACAAGGGACTGCCCTATCTTGACCACATCGTCGGCATCTTTGCGCCCAAGCAGGCGACCCGGGTCGAGGCGATCCGCAGCAACCGGGCGGCGATCGAGTTCCGCGGGCTGCCGCCCTCGGCGCGCGACGAGTTGAAGGGCGCGCTCGGCGACAAGATCACGGTGCAGGAGAGCCCCTGGAACTGCGGCAGCGACCTGTTCTTCAACGAAAAGAAAAAGCCGTTCGACGACCCGCGCGTGCGCCGCGCGCTGAGCCTGGCGATCAACCGCTGGGGCGACGCGGACAAGCTATCCAAGATCGCGATCGTCAAGACGGTCGGCGGCATCGCCTTCCCCGGCTCGCCGCTCGCCGCAACCAAGGCAGAGCTGCAGACGATGGCCGGGTTCTGGCCCGACATCAACAAGTCGCGCGCCGAAGCCAAGCGGCTGCTCAAGGAGGCGGGCGCCGAGAATTTGAGCTTTACCCTGCTCAACCGCGACGTCGACCAGCCGTACAAGTACATCGGCATCTGGCTGGTCGACCAATGGAGCAAGATCGGGCTCCACGTCACCCAAAAGGTGGTGCCGACCGGGCCGTGGTTTGCGGCGATGCGGTCGGGCGATTTCAGCGTCGTTCACTACCCGATCTGCCACAGCGTCGTGAACCCGCTGCTCGACGTGCAGCCCTATCTGCCGGGCAGCGAAGAGAACATGGGTGGCACCCCCGACGCGAAATCGACCGCGCTTTACGAAAAGATGCTGCACGAGCCCGACCCGAAGAAGCAGCACGCCGAAATGGTCGATTTCGAGCGGTACATCATGGACACCCAGGCGCATGCGACCCAGATCATCTGGTGGAACCGGATCGTTCCCTACCGGTCGTATGTAAAGGGCTGGAAAATCAGCCCCAGCCACTACATCAACCAGGATCTGTCCACCATCTGGCTCGACCAATAGTCGCGTCAGTGCCCGCTCCGCCGCAATCGGCGGAGCGGGCATCTCGCGCAAAACGCGCGACAACCACCCGAGAAACTTATACGTTCGGGCGAGACGGCGGGTGCAAACACCGCCGCAGCAACGGGGGAAAAGGCTAGAGAGATGGCTCAGCATATTCGATCGACACGGCTCCTGCTGCTGGCCGCGGCGGGCCTTACGGCACTGGCCGCGACCGCGATGCCCGCGGCGGCAGACGAAACCCCGAAGCGCGGCGGCATCCTGACCTACATGATCCCGGCCGACTCGCCGCCGAGCTTTGACGCGCAGCGCGAAGAAACCTACGCGACGATCCATGCCGCGGCGCCGTTCTACAGCGTGCTGATCCGGGCCAATCCGATGGACCCGAGCTCGCCCGTCATGGTGTGCGACCTGTGCACCGCGATGCCGAAACCGACCGACGGCGGCAAGACCTATACGTTCAATATCCGCACCGGCGTGAAATTTCAGGACGGATCGACGCTGACCGCGTACGACGTCGCGGCCTCATGGAACAAGATCGTCTTTCCGCCGGCCGGCGTCGTCAGCCCGCGGCAAAGCAATTTCCTGATGGTCGACAAGATCGAGGCGACCGACCCGACGACGGTCGTGTTTCACCTCAAATTCGCGACCGACGCCTTCATCCCCGCGCTTGCCGACCCGTATGCGTGGATTTACAGCAAGGCCAAGCTCGACAAGGACATCCACTGGTACGAGCATAACATCGACGGCTCGGGCCCGTTTCATTTCGTCGCCTATGAAACCGGCCAATCGATCACCGGAACCCGCAACCCCGATTACTATCACAAGGGGCTGCCCTATCTCGACGGCTTCAAGGGAATCTTCGCCGACAAGCAGGTGACCCGGGTCGAAGCCATCCGCAGCGACCGTGCGGCGATCGAGTTTCGCGGCTTTCCACCGACCGTGCGCGACGAATTGAAGGCCGCGCTCGGCGACAAGATCGCGGTGCAGGAGAGCGACTGGAACTGCGGCGGGCTGGTCACCCCGAACCACAAGCGCAAGCCGTTTGACGACGTGCGCGTGCGCCGCGCCCTGACCCTGGCGATCGACCGCTGGGGCAGCGCGCCGGCCCTGTCGAAAATCGCCATCGTGCACACGGTCGGCGGCCTCACCTATCCGGATTCGCCGCTGGCGCCGACCAAGGCGCAGCTCGAGCAGATCGCCGGCTATTGGCCCGACATCAACAAGTCGCGGGCCGAGGCCAAGCGGCTGCTCAAGGAAGCCGGGGCGGAGAATTTGAGCTTTACGCTGCTCAACCGGTCGACCGACCAGCCGTACAAGTATTACGGCATCTGGCTGGTCGACCAGTGGAGCAAGATCGGGCTGCATGTCACCCAGCGAGTGCTGCCGACCGGCCCGTGGTTCGAGGCGATGCGCACCGAAAACTTCGACGTGACGGTCGAGGGTAATTGCCAGAACGTGGTCAACCCGCTCGCCGATGTCGGCAAATACCTGCCGCACACGATCTCGCCGGGAAACTACGGCAATTTCGAAGACCAGCACGAGATCGACATGTACAATGCAATGTTGCGCGAACTCGATCCGGCGAAGCAGAAGCAGAAATTGTTCGAATTCAACAAATACGTGCTCGATACCAAGGCGCACGGCATCTTTCTGCTGTGGTGGCGGCGCATCGTTCCGTACCGGTCGTATGTCAAAGGCTGGAAGATCGGGCCAAGCCACTATGTGAACCAGGATCTCGCGACGATCTGGCTCGACCGCTGAGCCGCGTCGCGGGGCGCTTTAAGAATACGGTACGGGAGGAACCTAAAAAATGACCAGATTAATGGCCTTGCTCGGCGGCTGCATCGCCGCGCTCGTCGCCCTGCCGGCGCTCGCCGACGAAACGCCGAAGCACGGCGGCACGCTGACCTACATGATCCCCGCTGATGCGCCGCCGACCTTCGACGGCCACCGCGAGACCACCTACGCGACGATCCATACCGCGGCGCCGTATTACAGCGTGCTGATCCGGGTTAACCCCGACAACCCGTCATCGACCACCGATTTCACGTGCGATCTGTGCACCGAGATGCCAAAGCCGACCGACGGCGGCAAAACCTACACGTTCAATATCCGCACAGGCGTCAAGTTTCACAACGGCGACCCGCTGACCGCCGCCGATGTCGCGGCAAGCTGGAACGAGATCATCTTTCCGCCGAAAGGCGTGCTGAGCCCGCGTTCGAGCAATTTCGTCATGGTCGACAAGGTCGAAGCGCCCGACCCGACCACCGTGGTGTTCCACCTCAAATTCGCCACCAGCGCGTTCCTGCCGGCACTCGCCGACCCGTTCGGCTGGATTTACGAGAAAAAGATCCTCGACGATCCGAGCAAAGGTCCGCACTGGTACGAGAAGAACATCATGGGGTCCGGCCCGTTCAAGTTTGCCGGATACGAGCTGGGCCAGGAAATCAAGGGCGACCGCAACCCCGACTACTATCACAAGGGGCTGCCCTATCTTGACCACATCATCGGCATTTTTGCGCCCAAGCAGGCGACCCGGGTCGAGGCGATCCGCAGCAACCGGGCGGCGATCGAGTTCCGCGGGTTTCCGCCGGCATCGCGCGACGACCTGAAAAAGCAGCTCGGCGACAAGATCACGGTGCAGGAAAGCGATTGGAACTGCGGCAGCGTCGTCACCCTCAACGAAAAGAAAAAGCCGTTCGACGACCCGCGCGTCCGCCGCGCGCTGAGCCTGGCGATCAACCGCTGGGGCGGGGCACCGGCGCTGTCGAAGATCGCCGACGTGCGCACCGTCGGCAGCATCATCTTCCCCGCCTCGCCGCTTGCGCCAAGCAAGGCGCAGCTAGAGACGATCGCCGGGTTCTGGCCCGATATCAACAAGTCGCGCGCCGAGGCAAAGCGGCTGCTCAAGGAAGCGGGCGCCGAAAATTTGACCTTCACGCTGCTCAACCGCGCGGTCGATCAGCCCTACAAATACGTCGGCATCTGGCTGATCGACGAGTGGAGCAAGATCGGCGTTCACGTGACCCAGGAGATGCTGCCGACCGGTCCGTGGTTCGAGGCCCAACGCACCGGGAATTTCACGGTCGACCTGCAGGCCAACTGCCACAGCGTCGTCAACCCGCTGATTGACGTACAGCCCTATCTGCCCAGCTCGGTCAGCAAGCAGAACTATGGAAATTACGAAGACCCCGAAGAGATGGTCCTCTACAACAAGGCGCTGCACGAGACCGACCCGCAAAAGCAGCATGAGGACATGTTCCAGTTCGCCAAATACGTGATGGACACAAAGGCGCACAAGATCATGGTGCTGTGGTGGTATCGTATCGTCCCCTACCGGTCGTACGTCAAAGGCTGGAAGGTCAGCCCGAGCCACTACGTAAATCAGGATTTGTCGAACATCTGGCTCGACCAGTAGGATCGAGCGCGTCAGCCACAAGCAAACCCGAACCGAGGCCATGCATCGCTATATCATCAACCGCATCCTGCTGGTGATTCCGACCCTGCTCGGAGCAGCGGCGCTGGTATTCGCGCTGATGCGCCTGATCCCGGGCGACATCTGCCTGGTGCGCCTCGGTTCGGGCGGGACGAGCTTTACCGAGCAGGCGCTGCAGACTTGCCACGCCGAGATCGGCATCGACAAGCCGTGGATCGTCCAGTTCATACAGTTCATCTGGGGGTTGGTCCGGTTCGATTTCGGCATCTCGATGTGGTCGGGTAAGCCGGTGGTCGACGAGATCGCGAGCCGCTTTCCGGTGTCGCTCGAGGTCGCGGTGATGGCGACGATCATCGCCGTGGTTCTGGCGATCCCGCTCGGCACGATCTCGGCGCTCAAGCAGAACAGCTGGATCGACCTCGTGGTCCGGACCTTTTCGATCGCCGGCATCGCCACCCCGTCGTTCTGGCTCGGCATCATGTCGATCCTGTTGGTGCTCGACGTGACCCAGGCGATCAGCGGGCACCCGTGGATGCCGCCGATCGACTATGTCTCGTTCTGGAAGGACCCGATCCGCAACCTGTCGATCGTGATGCTGCCGGCGCTCACGGTCGGCTACCGCTATTGTGCGGTGTCGATGCGAATGACCCGCTCGGCGATGCTCGAAGTGCTGCGCGAGGATTACATCCGCACCGCACGGGCCAAAGGGCTGGTCGAAAAGATCATCATCAACCGGCACGCGCTGAAAAACGCGATGCTGCCGGTGGTCACCGTGATCGGCCTCGAATTCGCGTTTCTGATCGGCGGCCTCGTGGTCACCGAGCAGGTCTTCAATCTGAACGGCATCGGCCGCCTGATGGTCCTGTCGGTGCAGAATCAGGACTATACGCTCACCCAGGCGCTGGTCATGCTGGTGGTCGCCATCGCCGTGCTCACCAACCTCCTGGTCGACCTGCTCTATGCCGGGCTCGACCCGCGCATCCGCTTGAACTGAGAGGCCCGCCGATGACCGTTGCCGCCCCGACTCCGACCGGGACCAGCGCCCTCGCCGGCGAGCGGCTGGCGACGCGCTGGCACGTCGCGCTCGCCGCGGTCGTGTCGTTCATCCGCCGCCAGCCGGTCGGCTCGATCGGCATGTTCCTGGTGCTGATCTTCGGGCTCGCCGGGCTCTTCGCCGATGTGATCTCGCCCTATAACCCGACCGCCAACGATTTCGGCGCGATGATCCAGGCGCCGAGCTGGGCGCACTGGCTCGGCACCGACCAACTCGGCCGTGACGTGCTGTCGCGCATCCTCTACGGCGCGCGCACCGCCTATATCGTCGGCATTACCTCGGCGACCGTCGGCGGGTTCAGCGGCCTCGTGCTCGGCGTCGGCAGCGCCTATTTCGGCGGGCGCATCGATTTGTTCCTGCAGCGCATCAACGACATCGTGATGTCGTTTCCGCTGATCATCATGGCACTGGCGGTGGTGTCGATCTTCGGCACCGGCGTGCACAACGTGATCGCGGCGATCACCATTCCGCTGATCCCGCGCTGCCAGCGCGTCGTGCGGTCGAGCGCGTTGGCGATCCGCGAGGTGCCCTATGTCGACGCGGCGCGGGCGCTCGGCTTCAGCCACGCCCGCATCATCCTGCGCCACATGGTGCCGAACGTCGTGGCGCCGTTCCTGATCATGCTGACCTCGTTTGTCGGCCAGGCGATCCTCGCCGAGGCGGCGCTGTCGTATCTCGGGCTCGGCGTGCAGGAGCCGACGCCGGCCTGGGGGCTGATGCTGCAGGGTGGCGCCGAGGAATACGCAACGACCGCGCCGTGGATCGCGATCTTTCCCGGCCTTGCGATCATGCTGACCGTGTTCGGCATCAACCTGTTCGGTGACTCGCTGCGCGACGTGCTCGATCCCAAGCTCAGGGAACGGTAGCCCGCGCTTACCGCAGCCCGCGATCCCACGCCGGCCTCTCATGCAAACGCGGCAAACACCTCCGCGATCGCGGCGAACTGGTTGCCCGAGGCCGACGACGCGACGATGACCGGCGTCGTGACGCCCGCTTCGCGCCACGCCGCGATACCGTCGCGCACCCTGGCGGCCGGGCCGAACAGCGTCGCATCGGCAAGCCAGCGGTCGCTCATCAGCGCCGGCAGCTCGGCCTGCCGCCCCTCGGCGAGCGCCCGCTCGATCGCCGCCATCTCGTCGACATACCCGGCTTCCTTCCAATAGTTTCGGTAGTTGGGCAGCATCGTGTAGCGCGTCAGCGTGCGCCGGTTGACCGCCTTTGCCGCCTCCACATCGTCTGAAACACAGGTCGGGATCATGTTGGCGACGAGAAAATCCGGGTCGGCACGCTTCGCCGCCGGCAGCGCCGCCAGCGACTCGCCCATATGCGAGCGGCTGGCATTGGCGAAGATCAGCCCGTCGGCGATCTCGCCGGCAAGCGCGACCATGCGCTTGCGCAGCGCCGCGAGAATCACCGGGGGCAGCGCGCCGACGTCCCCGTGAGCGCGCCATCTCTCGACAAACTGGCGGATGTCGCCGAGCGGCTTGCCGACCGTGACGCCCATCCGGATGTGGCTCGGCGCGTGGGCGACGCCGATGCCAAAGCGGAACCGGCCGCCCGACACTTCATGGATATAGGCGGCGCTGTGGGCGAAATCCTCGACCGTGCGGGCATAGATCGGTGCGATCGCGGTGGCGAGGCCGAGGCGCTCGGTCGCCAGCGCCATCGCCGTGCATTGCGCCATGTTGCCGAAGATGCTCGGCACATAAAGCCCGGCAAAGCCGCGCCGCTCGGCGTCGCGCGCGAGGTCGAGGGTCGCGCGGCGCCGTCCCGGCACCGCGACGAGGCTGCGGGCGGGAAGAAGATCGGGCATCGGCAGGCTCCTGGCGGTGATGGGCAGCGCGTGGCGCCGCCCATCCTACAGCCGGCCCTGCCGAATGGTGCAGCGAAGCGCGCCGGTCAGCTTACGTGCCGCCAGATCGCGGCGAAAATCCCGGCGACGACGATCGCGGCGACCAACAGGCCAAAGGTCGCGGTCCAATAGAGGATCGGCTCTTCCGCGCGCTCGGCGGTGACATCGAGACCGCCGCGCCATGTGGTCCAGAACAGCAGATCCATGTTGACCGCGCCGTTCACCAGGATCACGGCGATCCGCCACAACAGGATAAGCTCGACGATCAGGCAGATGCCAAGTCCGGTCGCTTGCCACATCGGAACCCCTCCACGCCACGCATCGCTGGCATCAGCTAACGCGCGCGGAGCGGGAAATCCGCAGCACTATCGGCACGGATTTTCGTGGAATTTGCGCAATGTTCCGGCCGATTGCGCGCTCTCGGGGCTACTCCGCCGCCTGCGAGCGCAGTTGCACCGAATTGGGGCCATAGCGGTCGCGGAACGGCTGGGTGTCGATCTCTTCCAGTTCGATCTCGCGATTCAGCACCTTTGCCTTCCACGCCTCCTGCTCGGGGATGCGGGCGTGGAATTCGGGCATCACCTCGCGGGCGAACAGTTCGAGGCTTTCGCAGATGTGCTCGTGCGTGTTCTTGCCGGCCTGGTTGAGCAGGATCACCGAATCGATGTGCGAGGTTTCGAACTTGCGCAATTTATTGCGCAGCGTCTCGGGCGAGCCGATCAGCCCGCCCGATAGCGCGCGGGCCAGCGCCTGCGGGTTCTCGCGCTTCCACTTCTCGTATTCGTCCCACAGATTGACCGTACCTGGCGCCGGGCGCTCGCGCATCGCGCTCTGCCCGTAAAAGCGCAAGGCGAACTGAAAAAACGGGATGCCGTCGGCGCGGCGGCGCGCCTCTTCGTCGGTCGGCGCGCACATGAAATAGCTGGTGATCGCCAGGTTCGGGTTGGTCACGTAGTCGGCGAGCTTTTGCTGGCGCTTGGTAAAGGCGTTGTAATAGGCGTGAACCCAGGCGTGCGCGGCATGGGCCGACAGGAACTGGAACGCCAAGGCGCCGAGCCCGCGCCGCCCGGCCATCTCGATCGTGTCGAGCGCCGAGCACGCGACCCACAGCGGCGGGTGCGGCTTCTGGATCGGCTTGGGCACGACGTTGCGCAGCGGCATGTCGAAATACTTGCCGTGATGCTCGCAGCCGCCGTCCTTGAACATCGGGATGATGGCGCGGATCGCCTCCTCCCAGATCGCCCGCTTTTCGTCGTAATCGACACCGAACGGCTGCAACTCGGTGACGCTGGCGCTTTCGCCGGTGCCGAACTCGACCCGGCCGTTGGACACCAGGTCGAGCGCGGCGATGCGCTCAGCGCAGCGCGCCGGGTGGGTCGTTGTCAGCTGCATGATGCCGTGGCAAAGCCGGATACGCTTGGTACGCTGGCTGGCCGCGCCGAGAAACACCTCGGGCGCCGGCGAGTGCGAATATTCTTCGAGGAAGTGGTGCTCGACCTCCCAGGCATAGTCGTAGCCGAGCCGGTCGGCCAGCTCGACCTGGTTGAGCGCGTTCTGGTACAGCCGATGCTCGCCGCCGGGCTCCCACGGGCGCGGCAATTGCAACTCATAGAAAATGCCGAACTTCATGGCGCATCCTCGCCTGGTTCTGTGGGTGGCCGCAGCGATGATGCAGGCGCGCCCTGCGCAATACAATGCCCGCGCGCGTGCCGGTTCGCGGCATGATGGAGAGCGATGACCGACAAGCCGGCCGAGGCGAGCCAGACCGTTGCGCCCACAGATGCGGCGGCCGCCGGCGTCTCGCCCTATTGGCAGCAAACGCTGTGGGCGATGGTCGGCATCCAGTTCGTCATGACGATGGCGTTCTCGATGTTGACGCCGATCATGCCGCTGCTGCTGCCCGAATTGGGGGTTAAGAGCGCGGCGGCCATCGACACCTGGGCCGGCATCCTCAGCGGCACCACGTCGTTTGTCGCCGCCTTCGCCTCGCCGGTCTGGGGCCGGGTCGCCGACCGCCACGGCCGCAAATTGATGCTGGTGCGGTCGAGCATGGCGATCGCCGTCTTCACTGCGCTGATGGGCATCGCCGGCGATGTCTGGCAATTTTTTGCATTCCGCGCATTGATGGGCGTATTCGCCGGGTTTTCATCGGCCGCGATCGCGCTGGTCGCGAGCCAGGTGCCTGAAGGGCGGCTCGGGTTCTCGCTCGGCTGGCTGTCGACCGGGCAGCTCGTCGGCTCGCTGGTCGGGCCGATCGTCGGCGGCGTGCTCGCCGATATGACCGGCAGCTACCGCGCGCCGTTCTACCTGACCTCGGCGACGATCCTGGTGGCGCTCGGCCTCGTGTGGTTTGGCGTGCGCGAAGAATTCACCCGCCCGCAGGCGGGCCCCGCAGGGCGCTCGATGGTCAGCGGTCTCGTCGCGCTGATGCGTTCGCCGGCGCTGCTGGCGCTGTTTTTCGTGCTGCTGATGGCGCAGTTCGGGGTGCGCACGGTACAGCCGATCATCACCCTTTACGTCAAGGAGATGGTCGGCAACCGCCCCGATCTCGCGACTCTGTCGGGCCTGGCGTTTTCGGTCACCGGGCTCGGCGACGTCATCGCCTCGCCGTTTCTCGGAAAGCGCAGCGACGTGATCGGCTATCGCCGGGTGCTGTTGATCTGCCTCGCCGGCGGCACGCTGATGACGCTGCCGCAGGCATTCGCGACCAATTACTGGGTGTTCACCGCCGAGCGCTTTGCGGTCGGGCTGTTCGTCGGCGGGCTGCTGCCGACCGCCAACGCGCTGGTCGGCCGGCTGGTGCCGCGCTCGGAGCGCGGCACGGTCTACGGCATGACCTCGTCGGCGATGTTCATGGGCAACTCGCTGGGGCCGCTGCTCGGCGGCATCCTCGCCGCCGGGCTCGGGCTCAACTGGGTGTTCCTGATGACCGGCGGGGTGATGGCGCTGAACCTTGCCTGGGTCTATTACCGGGTGCCCGAATTCCGCGCGCCCGACGCGGGAGTGACCGCATGAGCCCGTTTCCGCCGGCGCCGACGATCGTGATCTTCACCGGCGCCGGGCTGTCGCGCAGCAGCGGGTTTGCCCCGTTCGACCCGGCGGCGATGCCGTCCGGCGTGACGATCGAGGATGTGGTGACGCGCGACGGGTTCGAGCGCGACCCCGAACGGGTGCGCGGTTTCTACAATTTGCGCCGGCGGCAATTATTGGAAACGGTCGTGCCCAACCCGGCGCACGACGCGCTCGCCGTGCTCGGCACCGTCAAAAAGGGCGAGGTGCTGATCGTCACCCGCAATATCGACGATCTGCACGAGCGCGCCGGCAGCGCGGGCGTGCTGCACACCCACGGCGAACTGCTGAAGGCGCGGTGCCTGATCTGCACCCATGTCAGCGACCGGCTCGACGACATCACCGAAGCGACCGCGTGCCCGGTATGCGGCAATGCCGGGCATTTGCGCCCGCATATCGTCTGGGTCGGCGAGGAGCCGCTGCACACCGCAGCGATCTTCGCGGCGCTGGCGCATTGCCGGGTGTTTGCCGCGATCGGCGCTGCCGGCGGCAGCGAGCCGGCCCGCAGTTTCCTCGCCGAAGCCGGGCGCGCCGGCGCCCGCACGATCGAATTTGCTGCCGAGCGCGCCACCGCCTCCGGCCGCTTCGCCGAAACCCGCCCCGGCCCCCTGGTGGAGACCGTGCCGGAATGG
>DATLRD010000040.1:0-93008 GCA_035534855.1 Allostellaceae bacterium
GCGGCGATGCGGTCGATATCGGCCTGCACGTCGCCGGGAATCTCACGCGGCGCCGGCGGCCGGCGGATGTTCATCGGCAGGTGCCGGCGCAGCGGGGCGAAGCCGCCGTGCATCTCGGTGGCGACGGCGCGTGCGGCGGCGCGCGCCACCGGGTCGGCTGGCCACAGCCGGGCCTCCGGAAAGGTCTCGGCGAGGTACTCGCACACCGCCAGGCTTTCCCACACCGACACCGTTGCGTGGCGCAGCGCCGGCACCTTGCCCGATGGCGAATTTGCCAGGATCGCTTCCCGGCTGCCCGGCCCGTAGAGCGGGATCACCACCTCGTCAAAGGCGATGCCGCCGACCTTCGCCGCCAGCCACGCGCGCAGCGACCACGACGAGTAGTTCTTGTTGCCGATGTAAAGCGTCAGATCGGCCATATGACTTCCGCCTGCTGCCGGTGAAACGCTACTGTGCGGGCGATGGCGGGGCGGCGCAACCAGGCGAGGCCGAGGATGCAGTATGCACTGATCGATGATGCGGACGGCGCAGTGCCGCTCGTCGCGCTCACCAAGGACGGGCTGGCGGCGTGGCGCGAGGCGGCGCCGGCGCGCGAGCGCGACTGGGCCGCGGCGATCGGGTTTGCGGCCGAGCCCGGCAAGGTCGCGCTGGTGCCCGGCAAGGACGGCGGGCTCGGCCGGGTGCTGGTCGGCTGCGGCGGGCCGGAGGCGGCGATGTGGGCGCTCGCCGGGCTGTCCGACGCGCTGCCCGAGGGCAGCTATCGGCTGAAAGGCGTGCCGGCGGGCTCCGACGCCAGCCATGTCGCGCTGGGCTGGGCGCTCGGCACCTACGCCTTCACCCGATATCACGAGAAAAAGCCGGGCAAGGCGCGGCTGGTGTGGCCCGACGGCGCGGATCGCGGGTTCGTCGGGCGCCTCGCCGCGGCGATCTTTCTCGCCCGCGACCTGATCACCACCCCGGCCTCCGATCTCGGCCCCGAAGAACTGGCGGCGGCGGCGGTCACGGTCGCCGAGGGGGCCGGGGCGCGGCATCGCGTGGTCGCCGGCGACGACCTCTTGCGCGAGAACTACCCGACGATCCACGCGGTCGGCCGCGCCAGCGCGCGGGCACCGCGCCTCGTCGACATTACCTGGGGCGACCCGGCGGCGCCCAAGGTGACGCTGGTCGGCAAGGGCGTGTGCTTCGACTCGGGCGGGCTCGACCTCAAGCCGGCCTCGGGCATGCTCAACATGAAAAAGGACATGGCCGGCGCCGCGATCGTACTGGCGCTCGGCCAGGCGATCATGGCGGCCGGGCTCAAGGTGCGGCTGCGCGTGCTGCTGCCGTGCGTCGAGAATTCGGTTTCCGGCAACGCGATGCGCCCGCGCGACATCATCCGCACCCGCCGCGGGATCACCGTCGAGATCGGCAACACCGACGCCGAGGGGCGGCTTATCCTGTGCGATGCGCTGGCCGATGCGGCCGACGAAAAGCCCCAGTTCATCGCCGACATCGCGACGCTGACCGGTGCCGCGCGGGTCGCGCTCGGCCCCGAATTGCCGGCGCTGTTCTGCAACGACGATGCGCTCGCCGCCGGGCTGCTCGCCGCGGGCGCGACGGAAGACGACCCGTTGTGGCGGATGCCGCTCTATCGGCCGTATCGCCGCAACCTCGACAGCAAGGTCGCCGACATCAACAACGTGTCGGAAGGGCCGCATGGCGGCGCGATCACCGCCGCGCTTTATCTGCAGGAGTTCGTCGCCGAGGTGCCGTGGGCGCATCTCGACGTGATGGCGTGGAACCCGCGCGCCCGCCCCGGCCGCCCGGAAGGCGCCGAGGCGCAGACGCTGCGTGCGCTTTATGCCTATATCGCCGGGCGGTTCGGCTGACTCACCGCGGCGGCGTTACCACAGCCGGGTGACGCCATAGTCGTCGAAGATCGCCGCGTCCGACACGATCGCCAGGTCGCCGACCAGCGCCTGCGCCGCCAGCATCCGGTCGAACGGGTCGGCGTGCACCGCCGGCAGGCTGCCGGCAACCTGGCCGTGGCGGATCGACACCGGCAATTCGTCAAAGCCCTGCTCGGCGATGATGCCGGCGGCGTCGGCGGTCAGAAACGCCGCCTGCGGCATGCGGCCGAGCCGGTGCTTGGTGGCGATCTCCCAAGCCGTCGCGGCGCTGACGAAGACCGTGTTGTCGGGGTTGCCAATCGCCTCGCGCGCCGTTGCCGACAGCGCCTCGTCGCCGGCCAGCCACCACACCAGAACATGCGAATCGAGCAGGAGCCGCATCGCTCAGGGCTCCCATGTCTGCAATTCGCCGGCCGGCAGCGGCTCGAAGAATTGCGGGCCGGCCGAGACCTTGTCGCGCAGCGCACCGAACGCCCGGCGTGGCCGCGGCGACATCGGCACCAGCCTGGCGACCGGGGTGCGGCCGCGGGCGATGACGATCTCCTCGCCCTCCTCGACCCGCAGGATCAGCCGCGACAGGTGCGTCTTTGCGGCATGGATCGTGATCGTCTCGCTCATCGCGGCCTCGACCGTTTGCAGAATATTAGCTAAGGTATCACCTTAGTCTTATTCTTCCAAGCGCAACCGCGAGGCGATATGAAAATCGAAACCCAGCTGCCGCTCGGCAAGATCGACCCCGGGCTGCGCGCCCCGCCGACGCCACTCGACATCGCCGCTGTCGGGCGCGAAGCGGCGATCGCCGAGGCGCTCGGTTATGACGGCATCGTGACCGAGGAAACCAAGGACGATCCATTCGTCGTGCTGGCGCTGGCGGCCCAGGCGACGCGGCGGATCGGGCTGGCGACCGGGGTGGCGATCGCCTTTCCGCGCAGCCCGACGATCGCGGCGATGAGCGCCTGGACGTTGCAGAAGCTGTCGCAAGGCCGGTTCACCCTCGGCCTCGGCTCGCAGGTGAAAGGGCATATCGAGCGGCGTTTCGGGCTCAAATGGTCGCCGCCCGGCCCGTGGATGCGCGACTATATCGGCGCGCTGCGGGCGCTGTGGGCAAGCTGGCAGAACGACACGCGGCTCGATTACGACAGCCCGCACTATCGGCTGAACCTGACCGTGCCGCTGTTCGCGCCGGGCCCGATCGCGCATCCCGACATCCCGGTCCACCTCGCCGCGGTCAACCCGTATATGTGCCAGGTCGCCGGCGAGGTCGCCGACGGCATCCGCGCCCACCCGGTGTGCACGCCGCGCTATATCGACGAGGTGATGTGGCCGGCGGCGCGCAAGGGCGCGGTCAAGGCCGGGCGCGATCTTGCCGGGTTTGCGATGTCGGCAATGCCGCTGATCGCGACCGCGCCCGACGCGGCATCGCTCGCCGCGCGGGTGCGCGACGTGCGCGCGCGGATCGCGTTCTACGCCTCGACCCCGGCCTATCTGATCGCGTTCGAAAGCGAAGGCTACGGCGAGGTCGCGCGCGGCCTGCAAGCCTATTCGCGGGCGCAGCGCTGGGACGAGATGCCCGGTTTCGTCGACGATTCGATGCTCGACACCTATGCCGTGGTCGGCACCTATGACGAGATCGCCGCGAAGCTCGAAGCGCGCTTCGCCCGGTGCGCGACCGATCTGCAATTCGCCATCCCGGTCAAGGACGCGGCCGACGAAGCCGCGCTGCGTGACCTCGTCGCGCGCCTCAGGGCTTGAGGATCTCGATCGCGTTCTCGTCGACCCGCCCGGTCAGGAAATTTTGGCATCTCAATAGCCTCGCTGAGGATCGACCCGGTTGGCGAGCGGCAGCCCGGCTTCGAGCTGGGCGATTGCCTCGCGCACCATCGCCACCGCGGTTGCCGGGTGGGTCTCGGCCGCGACATGCGGCGTCACGATGATGCGCGGATGGCGCCAGAGCGGATGGCCGGGCGGCAGCGGCTCGTCGTGAAACACGTCGAGCGCCGCCGCCGAAATCTGGCCCGAATCGAGCGCCGCCAGCAGATCCGCCTCGACCACATGGCGGCCACGCCCGGCATTGACCAGTATCGCGCCGCGCGGCAGGCGGGCAAACGCGCTGGCATTGAGGATGCCCGCGGTCTCGGCGGTCAGCGGCAGCAGGCACACGAGGATTTCGCTCTCGGCCAGGATCGCGGCAAACCCGTCGGCGCCGGCAAAGGTGCGAAAGCCGGGCACGGTCTTCTCCGACCGGCTCCAGCCGGCGACCGGAAACCCCAGCACTTGCAGCTTTCGGCCGGCATCCTGGCCCATCGTGCCGAAGCCGAGAACGCCGACCGGCCGCTCACGCGCGTTTTTCTGCGCCCGCTCGTGCCATTCCGCGGCGCGCTGCTGCGCCAGGTAGTCGAGGTCCTGGCGGTGCAGCCGCAGCACCTGCCACACGACGTATTCGCTCATCGCGTCGGTCATGTAGGGGTCGACCAGGCGCACGATCGGTACGTGGCGCGGCAGGGTCGGGTCGGCGAGCAGGGCATCGACCCCGGCGCCGAGGCAGACGATCAGCCTGAGGTTCGGCAGGCGCGCGAGCAGCCCCGGCTCGGGCTGCCACGCCAGCGCGTACTCAATTTCGGCCGGGTCGCCGAGATCGGGCCAGAAGCGGAACTCGCGCCCCGGCATCGCCGCCGGCAACAGCGGTCGCCAGCGCGCCAGAGCGGTCGGGGTCGAGCGAACCAGGATCGCCATCGCGCCGCACCATCCCTATGGTTGCCGGCGTAGGAGAGCATGCGGCGCAGCAATGGACAACGCGTTCACCCGAGACGAATGGATCACCTATTACTCGCAGAAGCGGATCGTTCATCAGTGGACCCAGCTCCATCTGCTTAGCCAGGTGCCGTGCCGGCGACTGCTGGAAATCGGCCCGGCGATGGGGCTGGTAACGGCACTGCTCGCCAATGCCGGCTACGAGGTGACGACGCTCGATCAGCAGGCGCGCCCCTTCGCGCAGCCCGACGTGCCGCATCTGCAGCGCGAGATCACCACGCTGCGCGGCGACGAGATCGCCGGGTTCGACGCGATCCTGTGCTGCGAGACGCTCGAACACCTCGACTGGGAGGCGACCGGCCCGGTGCTGCGCGCGCTGAGGGCCAGCGGCGCGCCGCACCTGATCGTCTCGGTGCCGTATATGGCGTTTCAGGTGACCTTCGACCTTTATGCCAACCGCCAGGGGCTGCGGCACTATTTCTCGATGAAAAAGCTGCTGTCGCGGCGCGAGTTTCGCCGCGAGCCGCCCGGCGGGCACCAGTGGGAAATCGGCTACAAGGGCTTCAAGCTGCGCCGGTGGGAGGCGCGGCTTGCCGAATGCGGCTGGGCGATCCGCGCGCGCGAATTCACCGCCCACACCCGCTCGGTGTTTCACCTGCTCGAAGCGGCTTGAGGGCTACAGCCCCGGCACGCTCGGGCGGTGCTGCGCCCACGGCCGCGCCGCCTCGTATAGCGCGGCGGCGTGCAGCAGCTTCGCATCCCCCAGATGCGGGCCGACCAGCTGCAGGCCGATCGGCAGCCCGTCGGCGCCGAACCCGCAGGGCAGCGTCACCGCCGGGTTGCCCGACAGGTTGAACGGCAGCGTATAGGGATACCAGGCGTTGCGCACCGTGTCGGTCGTCTCGCCGTCGATCTCGATCGGCGCGAAGAAATCGTGGCCGATCGGCAGCGCGGTGCGCGACAGGGTCGGGGTCGCGATTAGGTCGTACGCCCCGAACCAGCCCTGGATCTGGCGGAAGATGCGGGTGCGCTCAAACATCGCCTCCTGCAGCGCGACCGCGCTGTGGCCGGAGCCGCGATCCATCTGGCGCACCAAGGTCTCGCTCATCCGGTTGCCGAATTGCGCCACATAGCGGCGGAACCGCGCATTCCAGAACGATTGGGTCAGGATCAGCCAGATCGGCTCGGTGCTGGCGAACCCGTCATCGACCTCGTCGACGACCGCGCCCATTTGGGTCAGCGCGGCGAGCGCCGCCTCGCACGCCGCACGCACCTCGTGCGACAGCTTTCGGTTGCCGAGCAGCGGGCGCCACGCGATGCGCACGCCCGTGAGGTTGCCTTCGGCGCGGGCGCCGGCGATGAAATCGGGCGGCGCGAGGCCCAGCGCATGCGGGTCGCACGGGTGCGGCCCGCACATCGCCTGCAGCATCAGCGCGGTGTCGGCCACCGTGCGGGTCATCGGCGTGATGTGCGACTGGTTGCCGAACCCGTCCGGCGTCAGATCGTGCGGCACCAGGCCCAGCGTCTGCTTGAACCCGACCACCCCGCAGCACGCGGCGGGGATGCGGCTCGATCCGCCGCCGTCGGTGCCGATGCCGATCGCGCCGAGCCCGGAAGCGACCGCCGCCGCGGCGCCGCCGCTCGACCCGCCGGGCGTGCGCGAGGTATTCCACGGGTTGGCGGTGCGGCCGAAGAGCGGCGCGTCGGTAAAGCATTTGTGGCCGAATTCCGGGGTCGCGGTCTTGCCGACGAGGATCGCGCCGGCTGCCTTCAGCCGCGCCACCGCAACCGAATCCGCCGCCGGCACATTGTCGGCAAGCGCGACCGAGCCAAAGGTCGTACGCACCCCGGCGGTGTTGACCAGGTCCTTGACCGCGAACGGCACGCCGTGCAGCGGGCCGATCGGGTCGCCGCGCATCACCGCGGCCTCGGCGTCGCGTGCCGCGGTGCGGGCCGCATCGGCGCAGACCGTGATGAAGGCGTTGAGCATCGGCTGGGCGCGCTCGATGCGCGCCAGCACGTGCTCGACCAGCTCGACCGGGCTCAGCGCCCGCCGCGCGATCAGCGCCGCCGATTCGGCGGCCGAAACGAAGGCGAGGTCGGTCATCGGCAGCTTCCTTTGCAGCGGGGCCAACGCCGGGCCGTGTGGAACGCGCCCCGGGGTCCCGGGATGCGCTACCATAGCGTCCGCAGGGTCCTTCGACAGCAGGCGGTATCCATGTGGCGGGTGACGGTTCGCATCTTTGCCGTGATCGGCGGGCTGAGCGTGCTCGGCTTTCTCGGGTTTGTCGGGCTGGTCGCCGTCATCGCGAGCTACGTGCCGGTGCGCCCGCCGCTGCCCGGCTCGATCGTGCTGAGCGTCGACCTCGACCAGGACCTCGCCGAGGGGCCGAACCCGGACACGGTGTCGCGCGTGCTATTCGGCACCCAGCCGACGCTGCGCGATTTTCTCGACGCGCTGGAGCGCGCGGGCAACGACCCGCGGGTCAAGGGGATCTACGTCCGGCTCGGCGACGACAAGCTCGGCCTCGCCAGGACCCAGGAGGTGCGCGACGCGATCGCCGCGTTTCGCGCCAAGGGCAAATTCGCGATCGCCTTTTCCGACACGTTCGGCGAATTCGGCCCCGGCACGCGGCCCTATTACCTCGCCACCGCGTTCGGCGACATCTGGCTGCAGCCGATGGGCGATGTCGGGCTGACCGGGCTCTATTCCGAGACGCCGTTCCTGCACGACGCGCTGGCCAAGCTCGGGATCACCGCCAGCTTCTCGAAGCGCGAAGAATACAAGACCGTGATGAACAGCCTGACCGAATCGGCGATGACCGCACCGCAGCGCGAGGAGACCGACGGGCTGCTGACCTCGCTCGACGGGCAGATCGTGCACGGCATCGCCGCGGCCCGGAAGATCGATGACACGACGCTGCGCGGGCTGATCGACCGCGCCCCGCTGTTTGCCGACGAGGCCAAGGCGGCAGGGCTGGTCGATCACCTCGGCTATCGCGACCAGGCGGTGCAGGCGGCGCTGCGGCGCGCCGGCAACGGGGCGCAGTTCGTGACGCTGACGCGCTACCTCAACGAAGCCGGGCGACCGCACCAGAGCGGCACCAAGGTCGCGCTGATCTATGGCGACGGGCTAATCACCCGCGAAGGCACCGGCGGCGGGCTGATCGGCGAATCCGGCCTTGATGCCGGCAAGGTCGCAAAGGCGTTTCGCGACGCGATTGCCGACAAGAAGGTCCACGCGATCCTGTTCCGCATCGACAGCCCGGGCGGGTCGGTGGTCGCCTCGGAAACCGTGTGGCGCGAGGTCGAGCGGGCGCACCGGCTGGGCAAACCGGTGGTCGTGTCGATGGGCGATGTCGCTGCCTCGGGCGGGTACTACATCGCCGCGCCGGCCGACAAGATCGTCGCCGAGCCGGCGACGCTGACCGGGTCGATCGGCGTCGTCGCCGGCAAGCTGGTGCTGAGCGGCCTGATGCAGAAGATCGGCGTCTCGGTCGGCGTCGTCGAGCGCGGCGCCAATGCCGGCATTTTCAGCGCCGCGCAGAATTTTTCGCCGGATATGCAGCACCGGCTCGACGATATCCTCGACCGCACCTACCGGGGCTTCAAGGACCGCGTGGCGGCGGGCCGACACCTGTCGCCCGACGCGGTCGAGGGGGTGGCTAAGGGACGGGTCTGGACTGGGCAGCAGGCTAAGGCCAACGGTTTGGTCGACGCGCTGGGCGGTTACAGCGTGGCGCTCGGTCTCGTCCGGCAGGTCGCCAAGCTCCCGGCGAACGCGCCGATCCACCTGGTCGTATTCCCGCAGCGTAAAAACCCGATCCGGGAGTTGGTCGACCGGCTGGAGGGCAAGCGCGATACGGTACCCGGGGCGACCGCGGCGATCGGCGCGCGGCTTGGTGCCGCGCTTGCGCTGGTCGACCGGATTGCGGCGCTGATCGCGGCGCCCGGAACCGTGCAGATGCCGCCGATCGACCCCCGGTAGGCGCTGCCCTCTATGCTGGGCGGTGCAGTTCCGGCCGATGTAATTCAGGCTTTGGGCGGGTGACGGTGCGGCGACCGCGCTTCCACACCGCGCGCGGCTCGCGCAATTCGGCGACCGCCTGCTCCGGGGTCTCTGCGTCGATCACCGCGAGGTCGGCGGGGTTGCCGACGCGCACGCCGTAATCCGCGAGGTTCATCAACCGCGCCGGGCGCGAGGTCAGCATCGCAAAGCATTCGGCGAGACGCTCGCGTTGGCTGACCTGCAGCGTGTTGGCGTGCAGGTTGGCCATCCGGATCAGCGAGCAATCGCCGAACGGGGTGAACGGGTTGAGGATGTTGTTGCTGGAGATCGAGCAGTTGACGCCGTGCTCGACCAGCAAATTGGCGTCGGCGACGCCGCGGCGCACGGCAAACTCCTGGTCGCGCCCCATCAGGAACAGATCGGTCGCTGGCAGCACCGTCACCGCGACCCCGACATCGGCCATCCGCCGGGCGAGCGCCTGCAACTCGGCCGGCGGGATCACCGCCAGCTTGGTCATGTGGCCGACCGCGACGCGGCCGCCGAGCCGGTAGGCCTCGGTCAGGTCGCAAACCAGGCGGATGTCCATGTCGGCGGGGTCGTTGCCGAAATCGAGGTGCATGTCGATCTCGGCGTCGAAGGCGCGCGCCATGGCAAAGATGCGGCGGATCTGCCCGGCATGGTCGCGGTCATAGCCGGGCGCCGCGCCGATCGCCCGCGCGCCGCGGCGCAACGCCTCGGCGATCAGTTCGTCGGTGCCCGGGTTGTCGGTCAGCCCCTCCTGCGGAAAGACGCAGATTTCAAGGTCGATCGCCCATTTGTACTCGTCGATCAGCGCCGCGACCCCGTCGAACCCGCGCAGCCCGATGCGCGGATCGACCTCGACATGGGTGCGCATCCGGGTCGTGCCGTGCAGGATCGCCTGTTCCAGCGTCTGGCAGGCGCGGGCATGGACGTCCTCCGCCGTCATCGCCGGCTTGATCGCCGAGACGCGGGCGACGGCGCGCGCTTCGCGCCCTGCTTCCGGCGCGCAGCGATCGATGATGCGCGATTTGTCGAGATGGATGTGGCTCTCGACAAAGCCGGCGCAGACGAGGCAGCCGCCGGCGTCGTAGATTTCCGCCGCGTCGCCGAGCGCCGGCTCGATCGCTGCGATTCGCCCGCCGGCGACGCCGATATCCCAGGTCGGGCCGGCACCGCTCGCTGGCGGGTCGGCGAGGCGGGCGCCGCGAAGGATCAACTCGAGGCCGCTCATCGCGTCAGGCACCTATTGCGTTGATCATGGTTTTGCCATGGTTGTGGCATGTTCTCGCGCCTCCAACACAACAGAGACCGCGAGGGGCGGCGCGCACAAGAGGGGTTTTGGGCGTGAGAGTGGCAGTTCTGGGGTTGCTCGCCGTGACGGCGATACTGATTGCCGGCTGTTCCGGCGACGACAAGCCGGCGATCACGACGGCGAGCCAAGCGTCATCCGATGCGATCCTCAAGCGGGATTGCGCCGATCCGAAGTGGAAGCAGGAGAATCTGGGCCTGTGGTACTCGGTGTGCCGCCGGCCGATGAACTGGTAGGCGGCGGCGCACCAGGTCAGAACTTCTTGAAGCACTCGCGGCCCTGGCCCTCGGCCGCGAGCTGCTCGCAGGTGATTGCCGTCCACTGCCCGTGGGGATCGATCTGGATCGCATAGCTGCCCGAATCGAGGCAGCTCAGGCTCCAATACGCGTAGCCCGCTTCGGGGCCCTGCTCGGCGATGCCCATGTAGTACGCGTTGGTGCCGACGCACCAATAGCCGACGATCTGGGCGAGCCGCGCGGTGCGTATCGCCGGCTTCATCTTGAGCAGCGTGTCGTTATACGCGTTGTTTGATGCCGCGACCGCCGTCGCGCTTGCCAGCCCTGCGACCAGCATCGCCGCCGTGCCCCATCCGATCCGCATGCCCAGCCCCTTTTCCGCTCCCCGCGGCAGGTTCTACCGCAGTTCCGGCCGGCGCGGAAACACCGGGCAAGCGGTGTCTCCCCGGCGGCGCTTGCCCGCAAGCGGCGATTCGGCTAAATCGTCGCCCGCGTTATCGCCCTGGGATGGGCGCGTAGCTCAGCGGGAGAGCACTACGTTGACATCGTAGGGGTCACAGGTTCAATCCCTGTCGCGCCCACCATCCCACTTCCCGGCATCTAATGGCCGCCGCCTGCGGCGATGGGCTGTGGTGACGGCTCGTCGAACGGCGACACCGCCGGGGTCAGCACGAGTGATAACGGCTCGCGGATCGTCAGAAAGGTCTGCGGCGCCGCGTTACCGATGGCGCCTCCGAGCCGGTGCGAGCGTAGCGCCGATCAGCCCCGGCGGGGCAGCCGCATCGGTTTGCCGGCCAGGCGCTCGCGGGCTTCGTTGAGTTGTTCAAGGCTGGCGATCGTCTCGGCCGGGCGCCGCGTTGCCACCCCGACCAGCAGCGCCTCGACAAAGCCCAGCGTCGCGGTGTGCATGCTCAGCATGTCGGTCTCGCCGCGAGGCACCGGCAAAACGAGGTCGACCCGCGCCCGCAGCGGCCCTGCCAGCGTGTCGGTGATCAGCAGCGATTTGAGCGCGCGGCGGGCGATTTCGTCGAGCAGCACGGAAAGCTCGGAATAAACCCGGCCGTAGGCCAGCATGACGACGAGATCCCCATCGCGCAGCCGGCGCAGATCGTCGGCGAACAGCACGCCGGTGTTGGCCAGGCCGGCGGCGACGAGACCAAAGCGGGTGAGCTGGATCACCAGGTAGCTGGCGATCGCGCTCGACGGACCGAGCCCGAAGACGAGCACCCTCTCGGCCCCGACCACCAGGTCGACCGCGCGTTCGAACTGGTCCGGGCCGATCGCACGCCGCAGGCTTTCCAGCGAACGCAGGTGGAGTTCCATCGTCCGCTCGAAGGCGGCGAACAGGTTGCCGCCGACATCGCCCAGCGTCCGGCTTAGCCGGGCGGCCGGCGACAGCGAGCGGCGCAGCTCGCCGGCCAGGGTTCGGCGCAATTCCTCGAGCCCAGAAAAGCCGAGCGCTCGCGTCGCGCGGACCACGGTGGCATCGCTGGTCTCGGCCTTTGCCGCGAGCGCTGCCGCCGAGGCGATCAGCACCTCCTCGCGGTTCTCCTGGAAATAACGGGCGACGCGCTGTTCCGCCGGACTCATCTGACCGAAGCGCTCGGCGACCCGGGCGTCGAAGGTTGGGGCGAGGGTTGCTGCGCTTTGCCGCATGTCGTCTTTGCTACATTTGTGGTTATATGATGTAGTATACACTACGAATGCACGAGACGGAAACCGGAAATGAACTTCGCAACGTGGAGCGTGTCGGCGCCCGCCGTCGGGTCGGCCTTTCTTGCCTCGCTTGTCGAGTTCGTCGAGGCGTTCACGATCGTTCTCGCGGTCGGCACGCTGCGTGGCTGGCGCCCGGCAATGATCGGCGCCGGCGCGGGGCTCGGCGTGCTGGCTGGGCTGATCGCCGGGTTTGGGCCGGTGCTCGGCCGGGCGCCGCTGCATCCGCTACAGCTCGCGATCGGGGTCCTCCTGCTGCTGTTCGGGATGGGCTGGCTGCGCAAGGCGATCCTGCGCGCGGCCGGGGTGATCCCGCTGCACGACGAGGCGGCGGTGTTCGTTTCGCAGTCGGCGCTACTTGCCGCAGGCGGCGCGCGGCGCGGCGGGCCGTTCGACTGGGCAGCGGCGACCACCTCGTTCAAGGCGGTTCTGCTCGAAGGGCTCGAAGTCGTGTTCATCGTCATCGCGGTCGGTGCCGGGCGTGGGCTTCTGGCGCCGGCAAGCCTCGGTGCGCTGGCGGCCGGCGCGGTGGTGCTCGGCATCGGCCTGGCGGTGCACCGGCCGCTCGCGCGGGTGCCCGAGAACACGCTGAAATTCGGCGTCGGGGTCATGCTGTCGGCGTTTGGCGTGTTCTGGACCGGAGAGGGGCTGGGCATTCCGTGGCCGGGCCAGGATCTGGCGCTGGCCGGTTTCGCTGCGCTGTTCCTTTCCGTCGGCGTCACGACCGCGGCGCTGCTGCGGCGCACCCTGGTGGAGGTCGCCCGATGAGCGTGTTCCACGACGTGCGCAGCGAGCTGCGCGGCATGTTTCTCGGCGATGCGCGGCTCGCGGTCGCGACCCTCGCCATCGTCGCGTTCGCCGGGGCGATGGCGGCGTCGGGCGCCGGCGGGTTTGCCGCCGGCTGCGTTCTGGTTTTCGGCTGCCTCGCGATCCTGGTCGAGGCGGTCTATCGCGAAACACGGCAGCGGGGTCGGTGATGGACGAACGCTCGACACAGCATGCTTTGAGCAAGGTTCCGGAGGTCACGCTCGTCTTCTGGATCATCAAGATCGCCGCGACGACGCTGGGCGAGACCGGCGGCGACAGCGTGACGATGACTCTCAACTGGGGCTATCTCGCAGGCACGGCGCTGTTTCTGTCGATCTTTGTAATCCTGATGGTTGCGCAGATTCGGGCACAAAGGTTTCAGCCGTTTCTCTATTGGGCGACGATCGTCGCCTCGACGACTTTCGGCACGACGATGGCCGATTTTGCCGACCGTTCTCTCGGCATCGGCTACACCGGCGGCTCGACGCTGCTGTTGGGCTGCCTGCTCGCGGTGCTGGGCCTATGGTATTGGTCGCAGGGTACGATTTCGGTCGCTACCGTGAGCACGCCGAAGGTCGAGACGTTCTATTGGGCGGCGATCACGTTCTCGCAAACCCTCGGCACCGCGCTCGGCGACTGGCTCGCCGATACCGGCGGCCTCGGTTACGAGGGCGGGGCGCTGGTCTTCGCCGCCGCGCTCGCCGTGGTCTTCGGCCTCTACTGCTGGACGAATACATCGCGTGTGCTGCTGTTCTGGGCAGCTTTTATTCTCACGCGGCCGCTCGGCGCGACGGTCGGCGACCTGCTCGACAAGCCGATCAAGGACGGCGGCTTCGCGCTCAGCCGCCCGCTCGCCTCGGCAGTGATCGCGGTATTCATCCTGATATGCCTGATTACATTGCGGCAGCGGGCGGGGCAGCATCCGCAGCGGTCGCGGGCGCTAACATAGTCGCCGGAGCGCCATCGCCGGGGCGGTGGCACGCCGCTTGCATTAAACCACGCCAGAAACCGCCGGGAGGGTGCCGACGAAGCCTTCAGCGCGAAAGGGCTGCCCCGATGGAGCTTGGCGTCTTTATCCCGATCGGCAACAACGGCTGGCTGATCTCGACCACCTCGCCGCAATACAAGCCGACCTTCGACCTCAACCGCACGGTCGTCGAAAAGGCCGAACGCTTCGGCTTCGACTTTGCGCTGTCGATGATCAAGCTGCACGGGTTTGGCGGCCCGTCGCAGTACTGGGACTACAACCTCGAATCGTTCACGCTGATGGCGGGGCTCGCCGCGGTCACCAGCCGCATCCGGCTTTTCGCGACCTGCGCGGTGCTGACCCTGCCGCCGCCGCTCGCGGCGCGCATGGCGGTGACGATCGACTCGATCTCGCGCGGCCGGTTCGGCATCAACATCATCTCCGGCTGGCAGCGCCGCGAATACACCCAGATGGGGATCTGGCCCGGCGCCGAGCACTATCGCCGCCGCTACGATTACTGCGCCGAATACGTCACGATCATGCGCGAGCTGTGGGACAGCGGCAGCTCTGACTTCAAGGGCGATTTTTTCCAGATGGACGATTGCCGCTGCCTGCCGCTGCCGACCGCCCGCATCCCGATCATCTGTGCCGCGCAGAGCGATGCCGGCACGCGCTATGCCGCGCAGCACGCTGACTACAATTTCTGCAGCGGCGGGCACGTCAACCAGCCGCGAGCCGCCGAGGCCAGCGTCGCGCGGCTGATCGACGCCAACGCCAAGGCCGGCCGGCATTGCGGCGCGCTGCTGCTGCAGATGGTCATCGCCGACGAGACCGATGCCGCCGCCTGGGCGAAATGGGAGCACTACAAGGCGGGCACCGACCTCGAGGCTCTGGCATGGCGCGACGCCCAGGCAGAAGACGATCCGAGCAAGGATCCCTACTCGCAGCCCAACCGCCGCCGCACTCTCGGCGTCGACAAGCTGCCGACCAACCAGGGAGTATTCGTCGGCTCGTATGGTGCGGTCGCGCAGATGCTCGACGAGATGGCGACGGTGCCGGGGGTGCAGGGGGTGATGCTGACCTTTGATGATTTCGTCGTCGGCATGGAGCAGTTCGGCACCCGCATCCTGCCGCTGATGCAGTGCCGCAAGGGCGTCAGAATAGCCGCCTGAACCCGCCGCCCCGGGCCCGCCCGCCCGAGCCGCTCGACCGGAGCTTATTGAATCGGCCGGGAGGCTGTGCCAGCCTCTGGGGGTGCTGGCCCGCGGCGAGGTGCGACATTGGCCCATTCCCATGACGACCACGGCTCCGAACTGTCTGAAATGCAGTTGCGGGTCCGCGCCCTCGAAACCATCCTGACCGAAAAGGGCTATGTCGACCCGGCCGCGCTCGACCGCATCGTCGAGGCGTTCGAGACCGAGATCGGCCCGCATGTCGGGGCGCGCATCGTCGCCCGCGCCTGGTCCGATCCCGGGTTCAAGGCGCGCCTTCTGGCCGATGGCACCGAGGCGGCCAATTCGCTCGGCCACCAGAGCCCGGTCGGCAGCCATCTGATCGCGGTCGAGAACACGCCCGACTCGCACAACATCGTCGTCTGCACGCTGTGCTCCTGCTATCCGTGGGAGGTGCTGGGCCTGCCGCCGGTCTGGTACAAATCGGCGCCGTTCCGCTCGCGCACGGTGATCGACCCGCGCGGCGTGCTCGCCGATTTCGGCGTGACGCTGCCGGCCGAGACCACGGTGCGGGTGTGGGATTCGACCGCGGAAACCCGGTTCCTGGTGGTGCCGATGCGGCCCGAAGGCACCGACGGGTGGAGCGAGGAGCGGCTGGCGAGCCTCATCACCCGCGACAGCATGGTCGGCACCGGGCTGCCGCTGCCGGCCGACCGGGCAGCGCGATGAGCAACACGATCCACGACATGGGCGGGATGCACGGGTTCGGCCCGGTCGCGGCCGAAGCCGACGAGCCGCCGTTTCACGCCGCGTGGGAGGGGCGCGTGCTGGCGATGCAGCGCGCGATGGGCTTTACCGGGCTGTGGACGATCGATGGCGGGCGTGCCTCGCTCGAAACCCTGCCGCCGCTCGAATACCTGCGGTCGTCATATTACCGGCGCTGGTTTCTCGGCCTCGAAAAGCGGCTGATCGCGCATGGGCTGGTCGACGAAGCCGAGGTCGAAGCGGGGCATTCGGCGCATCCGGGGCGGCGGCTCAACCGCACGCTTGCCCTCGGCGATGTGCCGCGCACGCTGGTCCGCGGCAATTTCGCCCGCCCGGCGCCGGCGCCGGCGCGGTTCGAGCCGGGCGACGCGGTGCGGACCCGAAACATCAACCCGGCGACGCATACCCGCCTGCCGCGCTATGCCCGCGGCAAGGCCGGCACGGTCGAGGCGGTGCGCGGCTGCCACGTCTTTCCCGACACCGCGGCGCGCGGCGCCGGCGACCATCCGCAATGGCTCTATACGGTGGTGTTCTCCGGCCGCGAGCTGTGGGGCGCCGAGGCCGACCCGACGCTCAGCGTGTCGATCGACGCGTTCGAGCCCTATCTCGACCCGGCGTGAGCGGCGGCGAGCCTTCCATTTTCGAGCCCGGCGCCGAGCGGCCGCAATTCCGCGAGCCGTGGGAGGCGCAGGCATTTGCGCTGACGATGGCGCTGTTTCGGCGCGGCGTGTTCACCTGGCCGGAATGGACCGCGATCCTCGCCGACGAGATCAAGCAGGCCCAGGAAGCCGGCGATCCCGATACGGGCACGACCTATTACCGGCACTGGCTCGCCGCGCTCGAACGCCTGGTAGCAGAAAAAGGCGTCACCAACGCCGCCAGCCTCGCACGCTATCACGACGCCTGGGACCGCGCCGCCGACCGCACCCCGCACGGCGAGCCGATCGAGCTGCAGCCCAGGGATTTCACCGGATAGAGCCGCTCGCCGCGGCCGCTACCGCGAGGTGGAGCGGGCGCCGGCCAGCGTGCTGCGGTCGAGCACGTCGGAAAATTCGCTCTCGATACTGCGTGTCAGGTCACGCGACTGCTGGCTGTTGGCGATCACGTGCGGCGTCAGCAGCATGATCAGCTCGGTGCGCTGGGTGTTGTTATTGTGCGTGCCGAACAGCGGGCCGATCCACGGAATATCGTGCAGCACCGGGATGCCGGAATTGCTACGGTTGTCCTCCTGCTGGATCAGCCCGCCGAGCAGGATCGTCTCGCCGCTTTTGACGCTGATCGTGCTGGTCAGCCGGCGCTGGCGAAAGGTCGGCGAATCGATCTGCGAGGTCGTCGTGTTCAACACGTCGCTGACCGACTGGCTGACGTCGAGCGTCACGTAGCCGCCGGCGTTGACCCGCGGGGTCACGTCGAGCACCACGCCGGTTTCCTTGTAGGTCACGCTGTTGACGATCAGCGGGTTGCTGGTCACCGTGCTGCTCGCCGACTGGGTGATGATCGGCACCACGTCGCCGACCTGCAGCCGCGCCGTCTCGTTGCTCAGCACCAGCAGCCGCGGGGTCGAGATCACCCGGGTCTGGGTGACTCCGGACAAGAGGTTGAGGATGGCGCGCGGATTGAAATTTCCCGCCACCCACGACAGCGCAAAACCGGGCACCGAAGGGGTGATGCCGAACGGGGTGCTGCCGGTGGTCAGCAGCGTGTTGGTCTTGCCCGAGTTGATGAAATATTCGACCCCGTAATTGAGCTGGTCGTTGAGCACGACCTCGGCGATGGTGACCTCGATCAGCACCTGCAGCGGGGGCACGTCGATGCCTTCCAGCACCTGGCGGATCAGCTGGTAATCGCGGCCGGTGGCCGAGATCAGCAGCGCGTTATGGGCCTCGTCGGCTTCGATGCGCACGCCGGGGTGTTGGCCGTCGGTCTTGCCGGAATCGTCCTCGGCGGATTGATCGGGGCGCGGCGGCGGCTTCGGTGAATCGGGCTTGGCGGTCGCGGCGCCCTTGTCGCCGTTGGGGCCCGGCGCGGCCCCGACCCCCTCGCTCGACGGCGGCGGGCCGGGCCGCTTGAAATGGACATGGAGGTTGGAAAGCAGGTCTTCCAGCTTCTGGCCGACATCGCTCGCCTTGGCGTATTGCAGGTTATAGACGTAGACGCGGCGCTGGTTGAGGTCGGTGGCGTGGTCGAGGCGGGCGATCCAGCTGCGCGCCTGGTCGAGGTAATAGCCCGAGCGGGTCACCACCATTACCGCGTTGAGCCGGTCGATCGCCATGAAGCGGATCGCGTTGTTCGTGGCGTCGTTGGTGCTCGCCGAAAAGATATTGCGCAGTTCGTCGGCGATCGATGCGGGCTTGGCGTTGTGCAGCGGCACCAGCGCCATCGACGTGCCGCTCAGCTGGTCGATGTCGAAGATGCGGATGGTCTGCGCGGCAAGGCTCAGCTCGGTTGCCGAGCCCTGCACCGTCAACAGGTGCTGCTTGTCGTCGGCGATGATCACCTGGCCGGCGGGCAGCACCTTTTGCAGCACCTTCTGCATCTCTGACGGGGCGACATAACGCATCGGGAACACCTCGGTGCGCTCGCCCAGCGGCTGCGGCCCGCCGTCGCCGGCGAGCGGCGCGCCGGTGCCGGCTTTGCCGGCCTTGGCCCGCAGCATCACGCGGATGATCCCGTTGACCTTGACCATCGTCGCGCCGCGGCTGTTGAGCACCGCTTCGAGGGTCGGCAGCAGCTCGGCGCGCGATACCGGCCGGCTGACGTTGAAGGTGACCGGCCCGGTCACGTCGGGGTCGATGACGTAATTTAGCTTCAGCGTCTCGCCGAGGATCGAGTTGATGACGTCGCGGATGTCGGCGCCGGCGAAGTTGAGCTGGATGTCGCCGTCGGGGTTGGCCGGCGGACCGGCCGTTACCGGGCCGGGCCGCTGGATGCCGTGCACCACGATCTGCGGGGTCGGGTTTCCCGGCTGGCGGCTGAACGGCACGTTGGCGACCGCGCGGCCGGGCGCCAACGCCATCGGGCCGCCCGGCCCGACAGTCGGAGGAGAGGCCGGGCGCGGCGCGGCGGACAGCATGTCACAGGCCGCCAGCATGACCATCGACCCCAAGACGAACCACCAGCGCCAGCGCTGGATCATACGCGCACGACCCCTGCCGCACCGCCGGCGGTGCCGCGGCGCGGATTACAAAAGAGTGAGATCCTGAGAAGCCCCCCGAGGGTCAGGTGGACTTGAAGCGCTTCCCCCCGGTAGGATGCGCTCACGCTCAAAATGGAGTCAACGCTTGCCCGACCGATCGCCGGAGGCGTTTATGAAACAGGCGATTAGGGGACTGCTCGGACTGCTCGCCGTGGCCGGCGCCGCAGTGCCGTGCGTCGCCCAGACCCAGGCGCCCGTTCCGCTCGCCGCGCGGCTTGCCGGCAACACGCTCAGCGCGGTCGCCTACGTGCCGTGGCGGCCCGGCCTGCCCGGCGGCGGCGAGCTCGCCCGGCTGATGCTGCAGGCCTATCTGCGCGCCGATGGCTGGGCCGAAGTGCGGGTGTGGGATCCGGCCCACGATTCGTACACCGTGCCGGTCGAGCGGCACTGGACCCTCGACGCAGACCGGCTGTGCATCGACCTGCCGACCGGTTTGCTGTGCGCCGCAGTGCATGTGTGGGGGCCGCGGATCGCCGGAGTCGGCACCAAGCCGTACGCGATGCTCGACGGAGATCTCCAGCCCGGCAACACAATCTCGCACGGGCGGTGACGATCGAGACAGATTGCGCGAAATTGTGCGTCGCTGTGCGCGTAACTTTTGCTAGAACAGGGGCGATGGTGGGGGCAGTTGCAGCGCTGATGTTGCGGGTGATCGCCGCGGGGTTCGCGGCGGTTCTGTTGCTGTCCGTGTCTGCGGTCGCCCAGACCACACCGATCACACCGATCACGCCGGCCACTCAGGCCGGCCAGCCCACACCGATCACGCCGGCCACCCAGCCCGCAGCGCCGATCCAGACCACCCAGACCTCTGTGCCCACAGGCATTCACCTCGGCGTCGCGACCTGTGCCGGCAGCAATTGCCACGGTGCCCTCGAACGCCCGCCGGGCTCGTATGTGCGCGGCAACGAGTATCTGATCTGGTCGAAGCGCGACAAGCATCGCCAGGCCTATACCGTGCTGTTGCAGGAGCCGGCGATTCGCATGGCGCGGGCGCTCGGCCTGCCCGACGCAGCGCACCAGAAGGTCTGCCTCGATTGCCACGCCGACGACGTGCCGCCGCAGTTGCGCGGGGCGCAGTTCCAGATTTCCGATGGGGTCGGGTGCGAGTCCTGCCACGGCGGCGCATCGGGCTGGCTCGGCATTCACATTTCGGGCGCGACCCACCAGCAGAACATCGCGGCCGGGCTGTATCCGACCGATCAACCGATCGCCCGCGCCGAGAAATGCCTGTCGTGCCATTTCGGCGGTTCGAACAAATTCGTCACCCATCGCCTGTACGGCGCCGGTCACCCGCGGCTGACGTTCGAACTCGACACCTACACCGCAATGGAGCCGGCGCATTTCGTCGTCGACCAGTCATACATCGCGCGCAACGGGCGGGTGACCGACCTGCAGCTGTGGGCGACCGGCCAGGCGGTGGCGCTGGTCAAGCAGATGGACGCGCTGATCGATCCCAAGAATGCGCCGCATGGCCCGTTCCCCGAGTTCGCGCTGTTCGATTGCCAGTCGTGCCACCACGCCTATCAGCCGTTGCACGGACCGCGGCCGACCGATACCGGGCTCGGGCCGGGCACCGTCAAGCTCTATGACGCCAGCGCGGTGATGCTGCACGTCGCGGCGGCGCGCGTCGCGCCCGCGGCGGCCAAATCGCTCGCCATGCACATGCTGGCGCTGCAAAAGGCCTCGACCGAAGACTGGCCCGCCGTGCAGCGCGAAGCCGCCGCGGTGCGCGCGATCGCCAGGAGCCTGGTGCCGCTGATGGCGCACTACAACTTCACCCGCGAGGACATGGCGGCCCTGTTCAAGGCCGAGATCGCGCTCGGCACCGGGCCCGACAACTGGCAGTACTCGCACGCCGAGCAGATCACGATGGGGCTCGAAGCCCTGGTGACCAACCTCAAATCTTCCGGCTATGTCGAGGATGGGCAGGCCGATGCGATGACCACCGCGCTGGGCAAGCTCTATATGAGCTTTCCCACCGAAGAGAGCTTCCGGCCCGAGCTCTTTGCCAAGGCGCTGAAGTCCCTGCAGCCGGGGCTTGGGCGATGAGGTGCGGCGACCGGCCGGCCTGGTTGGCCGGGATCGCGGCGATCCTGTTGGCGCTGCTGTTCGGGGCCGCGCCGGCCGCGGCGCTGCCGCGCGACGACGGCACGCATCTCGGCGTCGCGACCTGCGCCGGCAGCAACTGCCACGGCGCAGTCCAGCGCTCCAAGGGCTCGTACGTGGCGCAGAACGAGTACCTGATCTGGTCGCAAAAGGATAAGCACAGCAAGGCGTTTACCGTGCTGCGCGATAAGCTGGCGCTGCGCATCGCGCACAATCTCGGCCTGCCCGATGCCGAGCACCAGCAAATCTGCCTCAACTGCCATACCGACAACGTACCGCCGGCGCAACGCGGGCCGCGCTTTCTGCTGTCCGACGGGGTCGGCTGCGAAGCCTGCCACGGCGGCTCGGTCAAATGGCTCGGCCTCCACGTCTCGGGCGCGACGCACCAGCAGAACCTCGCCGCCGGTCTGTATCCGACCGACGAGCCGCTGCCCCGCGCCAAACTGTGCGAATCCTGCCATGTCGGCGAGCCGGGAGATTTCGCGACGCACCGGATCATGGGCGCCGGGCATCCGCCGATCGGGTTCGAGCTCGACACCTACACCGCGATCCAGCCGGCGCATTACACAGTCGATGCGGCCTACATCAAGCGCAAGGGACGGCCTAACGACATCCAGATCTGGGCGGTCGGGCAGGCCGAGGACCTCATAAAGCGCATGGATCTGGTGCTCGACCCCAAGAACGCGCCAAAGGGCGTCAACCCCGAGCTGGCGCTGTTCGACTGCCAGGCGTGCCACCATGCGATGAACCGGTTGCAGTGGCGCGCGCGGGCCGATACCGGGCTGGGCCCGGGAAAATTGCGGCTCTACGATGCCAGCGCGGTGATGCTGCGGCTGGTCGCGGCGCGCGTTGCGCCGGATGCGGGGACCGCGCTGGCCACGCATCTTCTCGCGCTGCACCGCGCCACCGAGGCGGCATCGCCCGATTACTGGGCTAATGTGCAGCACGAGGCGGCGGCGCTGCGCCAGACCGCCGAAGTGCTGATGCCGATCCTGACCAAGCATGATTTCGCCCGCGACGACGCGCTCGCCCTGGCCAAGGCGGTGGTTGCCGCGGGCACCGGCGGCACCGATCTCGATTACAGCGGTGCCCAGCAGGAGACGATGGCGCTCGAATCGGTCGTCGCGGCGATGAAGGCGTTCGGCTACGCCAACGACGCGCAGATCAAGGCGCTCAACGGTGCGCTCGACGGGCTTTACAGCGCGGTCGCCGCGGATCACCCCTACGATCCAGACCGGTTTGTCGCGGCGTTGCGCGCGGTGGGAGCGCAATTGCCGCAGTAGCGGGGCTTCAGCGATGGAGCTTGTCGATTTTTTGATGGCGCAGGGCCGGCTTGACCCGGTCCAGCGCGACCGTGTGCTGGCGTTGCGTCGCGAACGGGGCGAAAGCGAGAGCCTGATAATCACCCGGCTCGGCATGGTCGGCGAGCGCGACATGGCCGAGTGCCTCGCCGAATACCTCGCGATCCCGCTGGCGCAGCCGGACGACTACCCGCCGGCGCCGCTGTTCCCCGAGGCGCTGAGCGGCGAGTTCATCACCCGGTCGCGGGCCCTGCCGCTCAAGGAAACCGTCGACGGGCTGGCGCTGGCGATGGCCGACCCGACCGACGACTATACGATCAAGGCGGTGCGTCTCGCCGCCGGGCGCCCGGTGGTACCGTGGGCGGCGGTGCCGAGCGAACTGGCCGCGGCCAGCGACCGGCTTTACGGTAACGGCGCGGCGCGGCCCCAGGCGGGACTGGTTGCGCCGGCGCGCGAGGACGTGCGGCGGCTCAGCGATTCGGCGAGCGAAGAGCCGGCGATCCGCTATGTCAACCGGCTGATCGCCGATGCCGCACAGCAACGCGCCTCCGACATCCATATCGAGGCGAGCCCCGACCGCATCGTGCAGCGCCTGCGCATCGACGGGCTGCTGCGTGACATTCCGCCCCCGCCGGCCGGGCTGCACGACAACATCGTCAGCCGCTTGAAGATCGTCGCCGGCCTCAACATTGCCGAGCGGCGGCTGCCGCAGGACGGGCGGTTTCGCGTCGTTGTCGAAGGGCGCGAGATCGACCTGCGCATCTCGTTCGTGCCGACGCTTTACGGGGAAAGCGTTGTGATGCGCCTGCTCGACCGCGCGCAGGCGCCGCTCGATCTGGCGCAGCTCGGGTTCGGCGCGGCGCTGTGCGAACGGCTCGCGGGCCTGCTCGCGTTGCCCAGCGGGATGCTGCTGGTCACCGGCCCGACCGGCAGCGGCAAGACCTCGACGCTATACGCCGCGCTCCAGCTGCTCAACACCCGCGCGCGCAAGATCCTGACCGTCGAGGACCCGGTCGAATACCAGCTTGCGGGCGTCAACCAGATCGCGGTGCGGCCGGCGATCGGGCTCAGCTTTGCGACCCTGCTGCGCTCGCTGTTGCGCCAGGACCCCGACATCCTGCTGGTCGGCGAGATCCGCGACCTCGAAACCGCGCGGATCGCCGCGCAGGCGAGCCTCACCGGGCATCTGCTGCTGTCGACCGTGCACACCAACGATGCGGTCGGCACGATCGTCCGCCTCATCGATATGGGGCTCGAGGATTATCTCGTTGCGGCGGTGCTCAAGGGGGTGATGGCGCAGCGGCTGGTGCGCTGCCTGTGCCGCGAGTGCCGCGAGCCCTATGAGCCGGGGGCCGAAATGCGCGACGATCCGGCGCTCGCCGCGCTGGCCGGCGCCGACATCCTCTATCGCGCGCGCGGCTGCCCGGCCTGCGCCGGAACCGGCTATCAGGGCCGCACCGCGCTTGCCGAACTGCTGCCGTTCACCGAGAGACTCAGTCGCCTCGTCGTCGCCCGCGCCGACGCGGCCGAGCTGTTCGAAGAAGCGCGCCGCGACGGCATGGTCGATTTGCGCAGCGACGGTCTTGCCAAGGTCGCCGCCGGCATCACCGCGTTCGACGAGGTGGTGCGGGTGCTCGGGGCGGGCTGAGGTGCCGCTGTTTCATTACCGCGCGCTGCGGCCGAGCGGGGCAGAGATCGCCGGCGAGCTGGTCGCCGACAGCGAGCGCGATGCGGTGTCGCGGCTCCAGGCGATCGGCGCCTTTCCGATCGAGATCACCCCGCCGGCGGCACGGCGACGGCGGTTGATTACGCGGGCGGCCAGCGGCCGGCGCCGGTTGCCGGCGCGCGACCTGGTGCTGTTCACCCGCCAGCTCGCCGCGCTGGTCGGGGCCGGGGTCGGCCTCGACCGCGCGCTCGGGCTGATCGCCAGCGGCGCCGGAAGGGCGGCGCCGCTGCGGCTGGCGACCGAGCTGCTTGCCGCGGTCAATCGCGGCGAGAGCCTGTCGCGCGCCTGTGCCGAGCACCGGGCGCTGCCGCGGCACTTTGCGATGGTGATCGGGGCGGGTGAGGCGCGCGGCGATATCGCCGCGGCGCTCGACCGACTCGCCGGCGTGCTCGAACGCGGCCGCGAAACCGCCCGCGCGCTGATCGGGGCGCTGGTCTACCCGCTCAGCGTCGCGGTTGTCGCCTGCCTGTCGGTGTCGTTCCTGCTCGGTTTCGTGGTGCCGCGCTTCGACACGCTGCTCACCGGGTTCCGCCACGAGCCGCCGCTGGCGATGCGGCTGTTGCTGGCGTTCTCGACCGCGTTTCGCGAGGGCGCGCTGCCGCTGGCGCTGGTCGCGGCGGCGCTGGGCCTGTTCGCGGTGTGGCGCTGGCGCGACCCCGGCTTCCGGGTCGCGCTGTCCCGCGGCGCGCTGCGTGTGCCGCTGCTGGGGCCGCTGCTCGCCAAGATCGAGGCCGAGCGGGTGGCGTTTCTGCTCGGCAACCTGATCGCCGCCGGCGTCGAACTGCCGTCGGCGGTGGCGGCGACGCGCGCCGCGGTCGGCAACGAGGCGGTGCGCGCCGGGTTGGCCACCGCCGAGGCCGGGATCGAGCGCGGCGATGGCGTGACCGCCTCGCTGGTGGCGGGCGGACTGTTGCCCGATCTCGCCGGCGAACTGGTGCGGGTCGGCGAGGAAACCGGCGATCTCGCGGCGATGCTGATCAAGGCCGGCGACCTGCTGCGGCGGGAGATCGAGGCGACCACCGGCGAATTGATCGCGCTGGTCATGCCGGTCAGCATCGTGCTGCTCGGCCTGATCATCGGGGCGATCGCGTTTGCCCTGCTCGGCACGGTGATGGAGGTCTACGACCTTGCCGGCTGACCGCGCCCGCGGCTTCACGCTGATCGAGCTGGTCGTCGTGCTGGCGATCATCGGGCTGATGCTGGGGCTGGTGCTGCCGCTGATCGGGCGCAGCGTGCCGGGGGCGGCGCTCGGTGCCGCGACCCGCGAAGTCCGCATCGCGCTGCGCAATGCCCGGATCACCGCGATCACCCAGGGGCGCGCGGTGGCCTTTCAGGGCGACCCGGCCGGCGGCTACTGGCTCGACCGGCGCTACCATCCGCTGGCCGCCGCGGCCGAGACGCATGCCGGGCTGCGCGTCGCCGGTGGTGCGCCGATCGTGTTTTTCGCCTCGGGCGGGGCGTCCGGCGGGCGCGTGGTGATCGACGGGGCCGCCGGAAAGCGCGAGCTTGCCGTCGACGCGGTGACCGGGCGTGCGCGCCTTGTGCCGTAACCGCGGCCGCGCGGCCGCCGGGTTTTCGTTGATCGAGGTGCTGGTCGCGCTGGCGATCGTCGGCCTGGCGCTCGGCGCCGCGGCGGCGACGATCGGCACCGGGCTGATGGGCCACGAGGCGTCGCGCGACATCGCGACCGCGCTTGCCGTCGCCGACCAGCGGCTGGCCGAGGCCGGGGTCACCGGCGGGTTGCGGCCCGGGAGCCATGCCGGCGATTTTGCCGGCCGCTTCGCGTGGCACCTCACCGTCGCGCCCTATCGCGACGCCGAGGTCAAGCCGGGCGCGGCGCCGCCGATCGGGTTTCGGCTGTTTCGCGTCGCGGTCACGGTGAGTTGGCGCGACGGAAGGCGACGGCGGCAGGTGGCGCTGTCGACCCTGCGGCTCGGCCCGGTGGCGCCATGACCCGCCGCGACGCCGGCTTTACGCTGATCGAGATGGTGGTGGCGCTCGCGCTCTCCGGGCTGGTGAGCCTGCTGCTGCTGCAGGGGTTGCGCCTCACCGTATCCGGCACCGAGCGGCTGTCGCGCCATGCCGACCGGCTGGACGACCAGACCAGCGTCGAGACGCTGCTGCGCCGGCTGCTCGAAACGGCGACAAACGGCGCCGGCCGCGACGGCGGGTTTTCCGGCATGCCGGGGCGGCTCAGCTTTCTGACCCTCGCCGAGGATGGCGGCGCCGGTGTCTACCGCGTCGATCTGGCGCTCGCCGGCACCGGGTCGCGGCAGGAGCTGGTGCTGACCCGCCAGCTGGCGGTGCCGTTCGGCGCGCCGCGGCGCCAGCGCAGCGTGCTGGCGCGCGATGTCCGCGGGTTCAGCCTCAGCTATTTCGGCGCCGCCGGTCCGGCCGACCGGCCGCGCTGGCACCGGCGCTGGACCGGGCTTGCCAATCCGCCGCTTCTGGTGCGCATCGTGCTCGACGCCGATGGCGCGGCGCGCCCGGCGATGGTGATCCGGCTGTGGGGCGCCGGCTGAGATGGAACGGGCGGTCGCCGCTCGCAACGCAGAGCGCGGCTCGGTCGCGATCCTCGCGCTGTGGGGCGCGGCGCTGATCGGCATATTGCTGCTTGCCGCCGGGTTCTCGTCGCGCAGCGAGCTGCTGATCGCGCGCAACACGCTGGCCTTGACCCGCGCCCGGCTCGCTGCCGAGGCCGGTACCCAGCTGGGTCTCGTGCGGCTGCTGCGCCGCCACCGCGACCCCGCGGTAATGTTCGACGGCACGCCGGCGGTGTGGCGCGATGGCGGCGCCACGGTCCGCATCGCGATCGCCGACGAGGCCGGCAAGCTCGACATCAACGAGGCGCCGGCCGCGCTGCTGACCGGGCTGTTGGTCGCGGTCGGCGAGCCGCGCGATTCGGCGCTGCTGCTCGCCTGCAACATCGTCGACCGCCGCGGCGGCGTTGACCCGGCGTGCCCGGAAGGCGCCGGCGGCAACCGGCCGCACCGCTTTGCCGCGCCCGAGGAACTGGCGCAGCTGCCCGGGTTTGGCGACGCGCTCTACAACCGCATCGCCGATTGCGTGACCGTCGCGACCGGCGCCTCGGCGATCGACCCGTCGGTCGCGCCGCGCGCGGTGCTGCTGGCACTGCCCGGCGCCAGCGAAAGCCTGGTCGATTCCTATTTGGCGCGCCGCGCGACGTGGCACAGCGTGGCCGGCACCGACGATCTGCTCAAGGAGCTGCCGGCGTCGCCCTACCTGATGGCGAGCCCGCGCCGCGACTTCACGATTTCCGCCATGGCGACGACCGCCGACGGCGCGCGCTTCCGCGCCGATCTGGAGATTCGCCTCGGCGAGCTGGCGAGCCAGCCCTATCGGGTGCTGGCGTGGCGCGAGCCGCCCGCCGATCGTGGCACGCTGCCGGCCTCCGCGCGCCGCACCCCGTGACCCGATTTCGCCGCTGGCGGATTTCCTTTAGGCTTTGCGTTCTCCGATGAATGCGCCGTGCCGATCATGAGCATCGCCGCCGAGCCTCGGCAAAAGGCTGCGCGCGCCCGTGCCTGGGCCGGGCGCGCGGTCGCGTGGTGGCTCGGCGAACTGACCGCGCTGCAACGCGACGCGGCGCGGGCGCTCGGCGCCGGCGAGCGCAGCGCGGTCACGATCGAGGCCGGCGAGCGCTATTGGACCGTGCGCTACCGCCAGCGCGTGACCGGGCAGATCGATCGCCGCGCGCTCGACGACGTCGCGTCGGCCACGGCCCTGGCCGACGCGGTGCCGGCGGCGTTGCGCGGCCGTCCCGTGCAGGTCGAGATCCCGCCCGAGCGCGTGCTGAGCAAGACCGTGACCTTCCCGGCCGGGGCCCGGGGCGAGCTCGACCGCATCCTCGATTTCGAGGTCGCCCGGCATTTCCCGTTTCCTGCGGCGCGGGTGTTCTATCGCCACCGGGTCGTGCGGCAGGACCGCGCGTCGAGCCTCGCGCCGATCGCGGTCGAGATCGTCGCGGTGCCGCGTGAGGTCGTCGCCGCGATCCGCGCCGACATCGCCGCCGCCGGGCTGCGCCCCGGCGCCGTCGCGCTGATCGACGGCGGGGGCGGCGAGCCGCTGTGGCTGGCCGCCGAGGCGCTGGGGCGCGCGCGCCCGGCGCACGCCGTGCCGCCGATGCTGGTCGGCGCGGTCGGCGTGCTGGCCGTGGCAGCGGCGCTGACGTGGCCGCTCGCTCAGCACTGGCGCCTGGCGACGCTCGACCGCGAATTGGCGGCGCTGAAGCCGCACGCCGAGGCGGTGTTGCAGCGCCGCGAGCAGATCCGCGGCGAGACCCAGCGGGTCGACGCGCTGATCCGCCTGCGCTCGGCGCGGCCGCCGTTGGTCGGCGTGCTCGACCTGCTGACCGGCGCGGTGCCGGACGGCTCGTGGCTGCTGTCGCTGTCGGTTTCCGGCCGCCAGCTGGTGATCGACGGGCTGTCGCCGTCGGCGGCGACGATCGCGCTGGCCTTGCAGCATAGCGGCGCGTTCGGCGCGATTGATTTCCGGGCGCCGATCACCCGCGAAACCGGCGGGCTCGAGCATTTTCAGATTGGCGCCACGATCGGCAAGGGCAAGAAATGACCGTGTCCGAGCGCGCGATCGTCAACCGCGCCGGCGCCGTGGCGATCCTCGTGGTGCTGCTGGGGGCGCTGTGGTTCGGGCCGATCGACCTCTATCGCGGGCAGCTTGCCACGGGCGATCGGCGCATCGCGGCTGAAACCGCGCTGTTGCAACGCTACCGCGCGCTGGCCGCGCCGGGCCGTCCGGTTGAGGCGGCGCCGGCCGATTTGTCGCTGCTGCTGCCCGACGTGCCGGAGGCGCAGGCCGCCGCGCTGCTGCAGGAGACGATCAAGAGCGCTGCGGCGGGCGCGCAGATCGCGATCCGCGGGATGCAGGTGCTGCACCCGCAGGCCGATGCCGGTGCGGTGCGGATCGGCATTCGGGTCAGCGCGACCGGCGACATCGCCAGTCTCGGCCGGCTGCTCTACGCGATCGAGGCGGCGCGCCCGCTGCTCTACCCCGACAATCTGCAGATCCAGGCGCGGCCGCCGGTTTCGGAAATCGGTGCCATGCCGCTCGAAATCCAGTTCGACGTGACCGGGTTCAAGGCCGGCGGGGCGTGAGATGACCGTGCCGGCGCTGCGTCTCAACCATGCACTGCTGGCGGTGGCAGGGCTGCTGGCGCTGCTGGCGGTGTGGCCGCTGTTGCCCGCGCGCGAGCCGCCGCCGCTGCGCTCGGCGCCGCCGCCGGCGCCGCCGGTGCTGGCGAGCCTGCCGCCGGCCGCGCAATTTGCCGCGGTGGCCGCGCGGCCGCTGTTTTCGCCGTCGCGCCGCCCGCCGGCGGGGCCTGCGCCGACCGTCACCGGCGGGGGCATCGAACAGCACTATCGCCTGATCGGGGTGGTCACCGTAGGCCACGAGCGGCGGGCGCTGCTGCTCGAAGGCACGCGACGCTTTGAGGTCGCCGTCGGTGGCCGGCTCGACGGGTTCACCGTGTCGCGCATCGATCACGCCCGTGTCGTGCTGGCTTCGCCAGCCGGCCAGGTGGTGCTGCCGCTGCGGCAGACGGCAAAATAGCCGCGCTTACGGGATGCTCGCCTTACGGGATGCTCGCCTTGGCGGCTGCGCGGGCGATCAGCCGGTGCATCGCCAGCCGCTGCGACGTCGACAGCGGCCGGCCGCTGTGCTCGACGACCAGCCGGCCGTCGTCGCCGATGGTCAGCCCGCCATCGGCGATCAGCTTTTGGACATCGAGCAGCATGCGCTCGAAGCCGCGCCCCTCGAGGTTCCAGTTGCGCACCGGGCCGCTGTCGAGGTGGATGAAATGCGATTGCGGATACCAGCCGATGCCGCCGCGCCGCATCGCCCGCGCGGTCAGCATCGCGTCTTCGAGCCGGCCCGACAGCGTGAAATCGATCGCCTTTCCGTACAGGTGCTGGCTGTGCTCGGCGACGCCAAAGGTGGTGCGCGCCAGCATCGCGTTGGTCGCGGGCGTGCGATAGGCCGACAGCACGACCGCCCGCGTCTCGCCGGCGGCCTCGATCACGGTGGCGAGAAAATCGAGCATCGCCACGTCGATCGGGATCGTCGCGCCGCAATGGAAATCGCGCAGGAATTCGCAGAGGTCGGCCATCGCCGCGGCGATCGGCCCCTTCGCGTCGCGGTAGGGGCCGGAAAACCTCTCGCCGGTATGCGCGTTGGACAGGTCGAGGCGGCGCGGCACCGGCGGCGCGACCGGATCGGCCCGCACCGGAAGCGGCACCGCAGCCAGCGCGGCCGCGGCTAATAGGAACAGGCGACGCTCCATCGTCGCATTAAAGGGCAAGGGGCGGCCGAGGGAAAGGCTCTCGCGGAACGCCCCGGGCGAAAACAGGGTTACTTCTACGCGCCGGGGGAGCACGCGCCCGGCCAACGCGAGTTAGCGGCCAACGCGAGGGAACGTTTGCAACGGCCGCGGCTGCTCATTGCGTGGCGTCGGTAAGCGCATAGAGATGGATTTCCTCGGGCAGACCACGCAGTTGATGGACGCCGCGGTCTTCGAAACCGAGCCCCGATCCGGCGACCAGGTCGCGCACCGTCTTTGATACGAAGGCTTCGCCCGGATGGGCTATCGCCGCAATCCGCGCCGCGACATGCACGGCAATACCGCTAATTTCGGCGCATTTCAGGTGGATTTCGCCGACATGGACACCGCTGCGCACCGAGATGCCGAGAGAAGCGATCGCCTTGGCGATTGCCGCGGCGCAGCGAACGGCGCGCGCCGGGCTGTCGAACATGACGAGGAAACCGTCGCCGCGATTGTTGATTTCCCTCCCGCCAAATCGCTTGACCTGGCGGCGGGTGGCGTCGTCGTGCCGGTCGAGCAAAGCGCGCCAATGCCGATCGCCGATCTCGGCCACCAGTCTGGTCGATCCGACAATGTCGGTGATCAGAACGGTGACGAGTACCCGGTTGCGATCCAGCTCGGTCGATGAATCCCAGACCAACCGCGGAACCAGCCTGCTCAGCCGCCAGCGCCAGCCAGGGCAAGCTCTTTCGCTGGGCGCCGATCTGTCGAGGAGTTGCGATTCATGTGCCTGGAGGCGGGCGATTTCCCGGACAGATCGGGCTTCAGCCTCGGCAATCCAACGAAGGGGGACGCTGTCACGCATAGCAACCTCCACTGCCATGTCGCCACCCGCCTGAGGGTAGGGATGAGCCATTGCCGTCGTCGCTTCGTGATCCCTGCGCCAGGTGGCGTCGATCGGCGGATGATGGCAGGCAACGTCGACGGAGGCTTGAAGGAGAGGTCGATTTGCCATTAAGAGTCTCTTGTCTTTTTCTTAACGATCGCGTTGGACGGCCCGGGAGGCGCCAGTGCGGTACGATTTCGAACAATATTCACTTGACGTTGAGCGCCATGAGTTGCGCCGGGCTGGCGCGCAGATCGCTATCGAACCGCAGGTTTTCGACCTTATTGTCTATCTCCTGCGAAACCGCGAGCGGGTGGTCAGCCGGGATGAGTTGATCGTCGGGATCTGGGGCGGTCGGATCGTGTCCGATTCTGCGGTGACGACGCGGATCAACGCGGCGCGCCGGGCGCTCGGCGACACGGGCGCGGCGCAAACAGTGATACGAACGGTACCGCGCAAAGGCGTGCGGTTCATCGCAGACGTGCGGGAAGGCGGGGCGCCACCAGCGCCGTGGCTTCAGCAGCCTGAGAACGGTGAAGCGCCGCCGCCGCTCGCGAAGCCGGCTATCCTGGTCTTGCCGTTCCGCACCGCGAGCGGCGATGAGACCAAGGATTATTTTGCCGATGCAGTGACGAGCGATCTCACGGTCGATCTGTCGCGACTGCAGGACATTGCGGTGATCTCGGCCGCTACTGCCCTCAGCTACAAGGGCGAGACGATCGACACCCGCCGGATCGGCCGCGAGCTGGGTGTTCGCTATCTGGTTGTCGGCACCATCGGGCACAGCGGCAACATGGTGCGGACCAATGTCGAGTTGCTCGATGCTGCCTCGGGCGAGCAGGTCTGGGGCGACCGGTTCGAGTACGAATTCGCCGACCTGGCAGGTCTGGAAAACGCGATAACCGGCAGGATCGCCGCGTCCCTGAATGTGCAGCTGGTCAGGGTAGAGGGGCGGCGCGCCGAACAGGCGCCGCAGCCGGATGCGCTCGATTTCAGGCTGCGCGCGACCAGCCTGTTGTTCAGCTCGATTGCGCCCGAGCACACGCTGACGATCCGTCAGCTTCTGCAACGGTCGGCGGAATTGGATTCCCACTCGACCGAGACGTGGGCCCGCTTGGCAGAAATAATTGCTACCGATTACCTCTGCCGGTGGAACGATACCGGCACAGAACAGCTTCGTGAGGCGGAGGAAGCCGTTCGTAAGGCGCTGTTGATCGACCCGAACCACGCACTGGCGCATGTCGCGCGCGGGCTCATCGAGCGAGCCTATGGCGAGCATCATCTGGCGCTGGAAGCGTTCACCCGGGCTATCCAACTCGATCGCAATTTCGCGCGTGCCTATGCCCACAAAGGCAACGAACTCATCCTCATCGGTCGGCCGGCGGAGGCGCCGGCGTTTGTCGAGCAGGCGATCAACCTCAGCCCGAACGATTCATCCATCGGCATGTTCCAGTGGATCAACGGCCGCGCGTATTTTTTCATGGGGCAGTATCACCAGGCTATTTCCTGGCTTCGGAAATCAATCGCGGCCAGGCCGAACCTCTGGTTCAACCGCTTATATCTCGTCAGCGCTTGCGCGCTTGCCGATATGCCGGACGAGGCGGGACGGGCGCTGGCCGCGTTTAATCGCCTGTTTCAGCGCCCGGTTTATACATTGGCTGTCGTCGAAGCGCAGGAAAGCGTGCAGCCGAACGATGACCCAACCGTCGTCGCCGCACGCAAGAAGTTCCACGAGGGGCTGGTCCGCGCCGGGATGGCCGTCCGATGAGGCTTGTCGCCTATTAAGGATACGCTTGTAATATCGTTTATACTTGCGCGTAATTTTACAAGTATAACTGGAGGAAATACGATGAGAAGCAGCGACGTTTCCCTCGCCCGTGTAAAAATTCTTTACGAACGAAGCGTTACGCCGCATAGAACGCGCGAGATGCTGGCGCTGCTTAATGAATCCACCGCCGAGACTGCAGCATTTATCGCAACCACGGTTCTTTGTGAATACTTGAACCGGTGGCACGATGCGGGGCCGGGGGAGGTGGTAATCGCCGAAGCGGCGATCACCCAGGCGTTGGCTCACGACCCGCAATTGTTTCTGGCGCATTATGCGCAAGGGTTTCTATGCCGCGCCCGCGGCCAGCACCGGGCCTCGCTTGACGCGTTCGACGAAACGATCAAATACGCCCCGAGATTCGCCCGAGCGTACGCCCAGAAGGGCGAAGAACTGGTGTATCTCGGACGCTTTGAGGAGGGGATAGCCGAGGTTGAGAAGGCGCTGGAGATCAGTCCCCAGAGCGCCGTGCGCGGCTATTTCTGTTGGGTGATTGGGCGCGCCCGGTTTTTTCTGCAGCAGGATGCCGAGGCGGTTCGCTGGCTTCGGACATCGATCAGGAATTGGCCCGATGTCTGGTACAACCGCGCCTACCAGATCAGTGCTCACGCACTTTCCCGGGAAACGCCGGCGGCGCGGCGGGTTTTGCGGTCGTTCGACCGGAAATTTCCCGGCTACACGCTTGCACAAATCATCGAAAACGAAGGCGCAACGCCGGACGATCATCCATTGGTCGTTGCCGGGCGAGAGCGCTTTCACGAGGGATTGCGCCGTGCCGAAATGCCATCCGAATAGAAGAGCGATTTCCGACCCGCGGATATGATCAAATCAATCGACCTCGGATGATCCCCAGGTGTCCTCTTCACGTTGTTCAGGGTCTGAGCTGACGTTTTCTGGTCGAGCGGGGCGTAAGCCGGGTTCCCGGGCGGGCGCCGCTGAGGCGGTTCAGGATGTGGTGGCTGTTTCCTGCCCACCTGCGCCGTTCAGGGTGACGTCGGTCAATGGCCGGAGTGGACCCGTTCCCGTCATTTACCGTCGCCGAAGATCGAGTAGTACCCGGTGCGTTGCTGGCCCTTAGCACCGACAAGAAGGGGAAGAAGCTGGAATAATCCTTTAGGGTTCGGGAGCCCTTTATTCGACGGCCAATACGCCGTGTCGCGTGGCGTACGGGCCGCGCGAAAAAACCGGGCGCGAAGGAGAGACGAGGATGAGTGCTGCGATCGAGGACTATGGAATTATCGGCAATAGCCACACGGCCGCACTCGTGGGGCGCGATGGGTCGATCGACTGGCTTTGCTTACCGCGCTTTGATGCCGAGGCCGTCTTCGCCGCCTTGCTTGGGGAGACACAAAACGGGCGCTGGCTGATCGCGCCGGTCGGACCGGTAACAAAAAATACGCGTTCTTATCGTGGCGAGACCGGCATTCTCGAAACCACTTTTGAGACCGACAGCGGCAGCGCGACCATCATCGATTTCATGCCGGTGCCTGAGGCGGACGGGCAGATCGAGCTGATCCGCCTGATTCGGGGAAATACGGGTCGCGTGCGCATGCACACCGAGATCATCCTGCGTTTCGATTACGGTCGCAGCATCCCGTGGGTGCGGAGGCGTTTCGGCGGGCTAAACGCCATCTCCGGGCCGCATGCGGTTCAGCTTAGTTCGCCCGTGCCGTTACGCGGTACGCCGGAGTTGACCACGATCGGCGAATTCGAGGTCGCCGCTGGCGAGATTGTCCCATTCTCAATAACCTGGTATCCCTCGCACCGGAAGAGTTTGGCCTTTCGCGATCCGGTCGACGCTCTACAATCAACCGAGAACTGGTGGCACGATTGGACGGCCACTTGCGCGCTCGGGGGTCCGTGGCGCGAAGCAATCATACGCTCGCTCATCACGCTGAAGATGCTGACCTACGAACCCACCGGGGGCATCGTCGCGGCGCCGACGACATCCCTGCCCGAATTCATCGGTGGAAGCCGCAATTGGGACTATCGCTATTGCTGGCTGCGCGATGCGACGCTGGCGCTGTACGCGCTGATGACCGCGGGCTATCGCAACGAGGCGCGCGCCTGGCGCGAATGGTTGCTGCGCTCGGCCGCCGGGCACCCGTCCGAATTGCAGATCATGTACGGGATCGCGGGCGAGCGGCGGTTAACCGAACTCAAACTCGACTGGCTTCGCGGCTACGAGGGCAGCCGGCCGGTCCGCATCGGTAACGCCGCCCATCGCCAGTTGCAGATCGACGTGTACGGCGAATTGATGGACACGCTGTTTGCCTGCAACCGCTTCGGCCTCGAAGCGAATGCCGACGCCTGGGATCTGCAAACCCAGCTACTCAACTTTCTCGAGCACACCTGGGATAAGCCCGATCACGGAATCTGGGAAACCCGCGGTGAGCCGCGCCACTTTACCTTTTCGAACATCATGGCCTGGGTCGCATTCGACCGCGCTGTTAAATCGATCAATCAATACGACCTCAAGGGGCCACGCGAACGCTGGGAACAATTGCGAGCGCACATCCATGATGAGGTGATCGCCAAAGGTTACGACTCCGAGCGCAACAGCTTCGTGCAGTATTACGGCGGCAGCGACCTCGACGCATCATTGTTGTTGATCCCGCAACTCGGCTTTCTGCCGCCGGAAGACCCGCGTGTCGTGGGCACGATCGAAGCAATCGAGCGCGAGTTGGTCGTCGACGGCCTGGTCATGCGCTATACCAGTCACTCTGGAGCTGACGGCTTACCCGCCGGAGAAGGCGCGTTCCTCGTCTGCACGTGCTGGCTCGCCAACAGTCTGGCATTGATCGGGCGGCGAGCAGATGCGGTTGCTTTGTTCGAGCGCTTATTGGCGCTGCGTAACGATCTCGGCCTTCTCTCCGAGGAGTACGATCCGCAGGCTAAGCGTTTTATGGGAAATTTTCCGCAAGCCTTCTCGCACATCGGGATTATCAACACAGCAGCTCACCTGGCACTAGTTGAAGGCGCTTCTGCGGATCGCGGCGCCGAAACGGCAGCCCGGAGCGCCTGACCAACCGGCCGCGCCTCTCGCTGCATCCCCGCAAGACCGTGATCCTGCCTACCGACGGCCGCCGCTTGCCCGAGGGTGTCCGGCAATGGCCATTTAGGGGCATCGCCCGCAGCTCCGGCCGCCAAGGCCGAACGGCGGTTGTCGGTTCCGAAAGGGGTCCCTGGCGATCTAAGAGAGAGGCATACCGTGCCAGGCAGCCGGATCTTCCAGCGCAGCTATATTGTTGAGACGAGGATCGGATGCACTACTCAAGCATGTAGACGGGCGAGCCCGACCGGCAGGCGCGACGAGCCTCTCTTGGACCGCTCTCGAAACCGTAGCGGTCACTCCTACGCCCAAGTTTCTGGATGGGCGTTTATCCGTCGTGTTGCGCCACGGGTTGTTAGCGGACAACGCTCGCCGGTATTCCCCACAGCATCAGGGTCGCGACCTCCCCAACGCTGGTGCTTTCCGACGTTAAAAGATGCGGTGACGGCGCAGGAGTGGACCCGACCAAGACGTCGTGGTGCAGAGTGAGGTCCATGGCTTCGCCCGAATTCACCGTCAGAGTCCCCGCTGCATCAAGCCGGACGGAAATCGAGACCGTCTTCCCGAAGCCGTCGCCGCTGGATCGTGCGAAGCCGTGGCCGACGAGACTTGTTCCGCCGCTGATTGATAGGTTCCCTTGTGAGTAAATGATTGCCGGCTGCAGCCCACGGCTGGACACGGCAACATCGGGGCCAAATTCAAGCGGTACGTTTTGCGCCATCATGAAGCCGACCGATGCCGGCTCATTGGTTCCCGCCCCCGATGGATGCGATTTCACCCAGTCGACATACTCTTTAATTAGCTGCACCGGTGTCTCGGCCGGATTGCGAATGACTACACGAGATAAGGTCATGGCCGCCCCCTTGGGTTTGAGCACGCTTTTCCCTGTGATCACGGCATCGATCCCCAGCCCAGCGTACGGAGAGTGACACTGCTGGTACCGGCTGGTGAACCAATAGGTTCGGAATCTACCTATCGACCCTCGGACGGTGCCTACATTTTGCGGCGAGAGTGTGACGGTCGATAACTTTATGCGCCGCCCCGGCCCCCCCGGGGCGGGTGATGCGACGTTTCCTATCCACCAGGGAGGGCCGTCCAACGCGCCCGCTACATGACCCTGGAAACCATCGCACCTTTGAGCGACGATCCTTTCGTCAAGCTGCCCGCCGCGGCCGCCTGACATAACCGGCCAGACCAAGCCGGAGACCTGGAGCCACTCCCGCGCTCCTACACCACCACCGGGGGCACGATCGAACCCATCCCACGCGCCAAAATTCGACAGGCCACTGACTCAACGCGGGGTCAGCCGATCGGGTTTGAAGCGTTTGTAATAAAGCGCCTTCGATTAGCCGTGTTGAGCTAACCAGCGATCGCTCAACGCGCGGATGCAGACGGACGGGCGTGCTCCCTGGGGGGCTACTTCCGCGCCGGCACGAAATCCTGCTTTTGCACGCTGTCGGTTACGTGGAACACCTGTTGGTGCACCATGTAGAGTTTTTTCATTTCGTTGAGCGTGAACGGGCGCGAACCGATGCGGTCGAACACCGCGATCTGGTTGCCGGTCTCGTCGACCGCGCGGTCGCGTTCGAGCCCGCGCGACAGCGACAGCGCCGGCGATGCGGTCGGTTTCCAGGCGATCAGCTGCGGTTTGGGCGCCGGCGAGAAGCCATAGAAGTTCGGCTGGCTTTCGGGCGACATCAGCTGGATCACCTTGAGCCCGTTGACGCCGTCGGCGACATAGGCATACAGCGAGGCGTTGGTCGCCGCGACCACCACATCGGTGGCGTCGGTCATCTTTCCGTCGGCGGTGTATTGCATATAGAGGTGCGGCTGTTCGGGCCGCTCGACATCGACGATCGCCAGCCCGTCGTGCCCGTCGGCGATATAGGCGTAGGTCCGTGAGACGAAAATCTGCCGCGCGTCGCGCAGCGGCACGTGCGCCGACGGCACGATGACCGGATGGTTCGGGTGGGTGATGTTGACGACATCCATGCCGTTGGCGTCGGCGACGAACAGATAGCGGAACTGCACAACGGTCGCGCGCGCGTTCCTGATCGGGATCACCGCCATCACCTTCGGGTGCAGCGGATCGTTCATGTCGAGCTCGACGATGCCCGCATCGGCGGTGACATAGAAATGCGTGCCGGCGATCGTCAGGTAGCGCGCACCGTTGAGGATGCCATTCTCGTTCCAGGTCAGCGCCCGGGTCAGGAAGTTGTTGCGCGGCTCCTGGTCGGTCAGCGTGTTGACGTTGGTCAGGATCAGCCCTTCAACCGCGTCGGTGATGTATGCGTAGTTGTAGATCGGGTGCATCACCTGTTCCTGGTTCGCGCCCCGCATCAACGACGCGTAATTGTGCGACGGGTCGAGCGTCTCGTTGACGCCGGCGTTGCGCGCCGGGTTGATCGGCTGATTGGTCGGCAGCACCACGCAGGTCGCGTCTTTTGACGGGATGTGCGTGTCCTGGCCGAGCGGCGAGACCGGGGCGGTGACGATGCGCTCCGAGAACCCCTTGTTGGCGATGCTGGCGACATCGTAGACGCGCATGCCGTCGGCGCCTTCGGCGACGTAGAGATATTCGCCGCGCAGCTGGACGCACCGTGCATCGAGCGATTCATGGCCGTAGGCCTTGGTCAGCTCACGGTTGTTGGCGACGTGTTTCTTGTAGTCGTCGGGATAGGCATAGCGCTGCAGGTAGCTGCCGATCACTGCCTGCGGCTCGTCCCATTCGGTGACGCGCACCGCCTCGATGTTATGCGTTTCGCCGACCCAGGCGTTGAGGCCGACGAAGTTCACGAAATCGGTTCCCAGCAGCAGCAGCTGGGCCATGATCGCGTTGTTGTCGTTGGCGGTCGAGATGTGGCAGTCGGAGCAGGTCTTGGTTTCGGTGCGCCGTTCGGTGTGCGGATAGTGCGCCGAAAACGCCTGGCTCGAGTACCCGGACGACGACACCGGCGGTTGCTGGACGTAAATATGCTCTCGATTGATGTTGGTTGACGACAAGACGAGGGCCGAGCGCGAGGCGATCGGCGCGATGATGTTGTTCTTGATCGTTCCGGCAAGGCCAAGCTGGAACATCGCCTCGCGCGCGACCTGCGGGTTGTAGGTCGCATAGTTGCGGGTGACGCCGCCTTCGTAATGATTCAGCGGCGTGTGCTGGTTGGCCTCGATCGGCAGATGGCAGCCGCCGCAGCTCGTCGTCCATGACAGGTGGCAGGTATAGCAGGCCATCTTGTCGCTCGAATGGGCGAGCTGGTCCTTGGGCACGCCGGGCCCCCAGCGCATCGACGAGCCTGTCGACATCAGCTTGGCGCGCGCCGCGATCGGGTCGTATTCCGGGTTGCCCGGCGTCACCGTGTCCTTGACCAGGGTGACGCGCCATTCGAGGCCGGGATAGACCTCCGAGCGCTGGTAGAGCTTGCCGTTGCGCCATTCGAAAAGGGCGCGCCCGTCGCTGGTGCGCAGCAGCGACAGGTTGGTGCCGCCCGGCGGCGCCCCCGGGCCGTGGGTCTTCAGGTCGGGATAGCTCGTCGCAGTGCCGTGGCAGTCGGAGCAGGTGATCTCGATCGCGCCCTGCACCTCGGTATAGATGTGGCCGTTGCCGTGATTGTCTTGTGAGAAGTGGCAATCGACGCACTGCATCCCGTAATCGACATGGATCGAATCGAGATGCACCGCCTTTTTGAACTTCTGCGGGTCATTCGGCGGGATGATGTTGTTGTTGTCGTCGAGCAGGTTGCCGTGGCGGTCGCGCTTATACACCGCGCGGAAATTCCAGCCGTGGCCGTGATAATCGGCGAACTGGGTGTCCTTGATCTGCGGGTTCAGCTCGCTGACGTCGGCGCTGAATTTGGGGTCAGCCCATTTGCCGCGCACCACCGCGCCCTCCGGGTCGCGTTCGAGCGCGGCCCGCATTTCCTTATCGGTCGGGTGGCGCTGGTGCTTTGGCCACATCTGCGGCGCTGCGGTCTCGTAATCCCACATCGTGTAGCCGAGCATGCTGTTGAGAAACAGGTTCGGTTGGTGCATGTGGCAGATCATGCACTGGCTGGTCGGGATCGCCGTCGTCATCACGTGGCGCAGCGGCAGACCGCTCTGGTTGTGCGGGATCGTCGGGTCGATGGTCAGGCTGGTGCCGCGGTTGCCGTCGGCGGCATAGGGGCCGCTCTCCTGCACGTCGCGGTCGTTGGCATAGACGACATGGCACGAGGCGCAGCCCGAGTCGCGATAGTCACCGGGGTTGTCGTTGGTGCCGAGAAACCAGGTATTGGGGTCGTTGAGCCGGGTCTTGGTGAGGTTGAGGATCGGGATCGAAACCCTGAGCCCGGTGGCCGGGCCGCGGTTTGATTGGCGCAGATCGGGGCGGCCCGGCTCGTCGAGCAGGTTTTCCTCGCCGGTCGAATCCGGGTTGCCGATTTCGGGGAATTGGGTGCCGATCACCCGGCCGCCGCGCTCGAACACGCGGAACACGTCGCCCGGCGGCACCGTCTCCCACGCCGGCAGCGGGTAGATCTGCGGTATGATGTCGTGCTGCAGCATCTGCTCGTGCGTCAGGTGCTCGGGCGTCAGCAGGGTCGCCGGCTGGCCATTGGGGGTATAGGCCTCGCCGAGCAGCGCCTGCTTCATCGGCAGGATGCCGTTGTTATAGGCGGCGGCGGCCCAGAACATCGCAGTCGTCGCCATCAGGCTGCGCATCGCCGCCTGCACGATCGGCATGTGGCAGCTGCCGCAGGTCTTGGCCGCGACGCGATAGTCGCTCGGGTTCATGAAGCGGATGAACTCGGGCGATTCCTTGTTGAGCAGCGTGTAGGTGCGCGGCGGCTTGGCCGCGGCCGGATAGTTCCACGCCGCGGGAAAGCGCGGGTGGACATGCGCCTCGTCGAGTGTGCGGCGGTATTCGGCGCTGCCCGGCCGCGCCCCCGGCGGCAGCATCACGGTCGGGTTGCCGCCATGGCAATCGGCACAGCCGAGGATCACCCCCGGGGTCGAGTGCATCGTCACTGAATCGGTGGTGGTATGGCAGGTCATGCAGCCGGCGCTCTGCAGCTGCATCTCGGCGGCGGTTTCCTTGCGCGGCGCCGGCGGCGAGTCGGCCCATGCCGGGCCGGCGGCGAGCAGCCCTGCCAGCCATCCCAATGCGATCAATGCGCGCCAGGCCATCGCCGCCTCAATAAGTCAGAATTACGTTGCCGAGCACGGAATAGAGCGTGCCGCCGTTGATGAACAGTCCCGAGCCGCCCGGCGTGTTGTATAGCGCCTTGAGCCCGTCGCCGGGCAGCAAGATGCCGCCCGACAGGCGAAGCACGACGTTGTTGCTGTCGAGCGGTCGGTAAGTCAGCGCCGCCGACAGGTCATAGCCGATATCGTCCGGGATGTTGCCCTGGTGGCGCAGGAACTCCAGCGGCGCCGTCGTCGCAAAGCGCAGGTAGTTGGCGTTGGTCGCCAGGCGCAATTCCGGCAGGATGTCGAAATCGGCGCCGATCCCGGCGAGCACCAGCCCCGGGTTGATGAAGTTCGACTGGCCCTCGCCCTTTGCCGAGCGCAGGTCGTCGAGGATGCCGTTCGGGGTGCTCAGCGCCACTCCGCCGCCGCCGATCAGCGGGACCGACTGGCGGATCCAGAAGCTGGTGTCGGCACCGGCGAATTGCGGGTTTTCAAAGATCGCGTCAAACCCGCCGGCGTGGCCGCCCTGCGGGTGGCGCTCGCCGCTCTGGTAGAGGCCCGACAGCCGGAACCGCATCCAGTTGAAATCGATCGACGGTTCGGCGGCGACAAAGAACGCGTTGATGTTTGCCCCGTCGTTGCCTGCCAGGCCGAACTGGTTGTGGCTCAGATGGCCGAGCGCCCAGTAGGCCGAGGTCGTAAGGTTGATCCGCCCGAAATGCCCGTCGCCGTTATAGCCTAAATAGTTGACGTTGTAGTCGTAACCGCGGTCGTCGCCGATCTGCGCCGGCCGCACCAGGAACCCATTGTTGTCGTAGTAGAATTCCTTGCCTTCATTGTTGTCGTTGCGGACATAGGCGATCTGCGACGTAAAGCCGTGCACCGGGAAATCCTGGCGGTACAAATTGGCGACGATGACCCGGTCGTCGCGCAACCGCTTGCCGAGATCGTTAAGCCCGCTGTTGGTGTCTTTTTCCAGGCGCTGGAAGGCAGCGAGGTTGTACTGCCAGCGGTTCGCGTCGCGATTGCCGAAAAAGCGGACGCCGAGCTCGTTGTCCTGAAACAGAAAGCCGCGGAAATCGACGTTGAACGGCTGGATGCCGACGCGCACCGAGTCGAAGTCGTAATATTCCGACACGTTGCGGATATGGTAGTCGATAAACCCTTCCTGCAGCCCGACGAACGAATCGTTGCGGCTCTGGCCCTTGGCCGGGTTGATGTTGATGACCCCGAGCTCACCGACTTCGGTGTGGTTGAAGTTGAACGCCGGGGTGATGCGCAGCTCGAAATCGGGCGGCTTGAACGTCGTGTCGCCCTTGATCAGCGACAGGCTCAGGATGTCGGTCTCACTGACCACGGTGCGACCATAGCGTCCAAACGTGCTGTTTTCGCCGGGCCGGGCGGTGTACTGCGCGCCGATGCCGGTGGGCACGCGCGCCGGCTCGTACAACGTGTCGCTGATTGCCCCGACGTTGAGGAACCAGTCCTCGCCGAAGATCGGCTTGTCGCCCTTCAGCGTGTTGGTGTTGTACGGGTCAAGCGGGTTTTCCTTGCGGCCCAGCGCGTCGAGGATGCGCCAGCGATCGGGCAGCGGCATGAAGCCACCGGTCTCGAACGGTCTCGGCGGCGGTAATGCGCCTGGGTTGACAATCGGCTCGACCGCCGACGGCGGCGGGCGGCGGCCGGGGATCAGGCGGCCTGCTTCCTGCGGCGCCTCGGCGCCGATCTGCGCTTCGATGCCGCGGCGATAGTGCGCCCAGTAATCCGCTTCGGCATGCGCATGCGCGGCCATCGCGGTCAGCGTCTTGTCTGACAGCTTCTTTTTGAAGACGCCCTCGATCTGTGCGCGAAGCGCCCGGTCGTGCAGCGCCTTGCGGAAATTGCGCGCGTCACTCGCGGTCGCGTGGGCGAGCTCGCCGGCCATCCGGCGGTAGCGGCGCAGTTCGCCGCCGGTGACGCCGTGCCCGGGCGGCGTTGCCGCCGCTGCCGCCTCGGTCAGCGCCAGCAACGGCGCCAGCGCCAGTGCAAGGGACGCTGCGCGGCACCGGCGGCGCCGCCGCTCGCGACGGGGCGGACCGCGGTTTAGCATGGGTTCTGCACGCTGTTATTGATGAACGGCGCAGCCGGGCAGTTGACATAGCGCAGGTGCACGCCGTCGGGCGCCAGTACGTCGGCGCGGATCGCGGCCGGCGCGTTGTTGAGCGTCGGCGGCCCGTTCTGTACGCCGAGATACGAGATCAGGCTGTCCTGCTGGATGCCGTCGCCCGATACCCCGATCCCGCCGACCAGCGTATTGCCGCGATAGATCGGCGCGCTGCCGGAAAAGATCTGCATCCCGTTGGCGAGCTGGGTCTTGCCGCCCGAGGTCACCGGCAGTTCGGGCGCGCCGCCGATCCCGGTGGTGGCGCAGCCGGTTGCCGGTTTTGCACCGGTCGTCGCCCCCAGGACGATGTCTTCGGCGACGAGGTCGAGCTGCAGTCCGGTCGAGAACACGCTCCAGTTCGGGAACGGCAGGCTCAGCGAGCCGGGGCCGTCGGCGTCGATGCCGTCGGGGTAGAACGGCCGGGCGATGTCGCCGAGCGCGACCTCAGACCAGGCGATCCCGTCGGAGAAGGCGGTGGGCCCGATGAGTGTCTGCGAGCGGGTGATATAGTTGGCGAAGGTGCCGTCGGAGGTGCTGGGCGACCGCGCGGCGATGCCGGAGATCTTCGCCGCGGCATCGGTGCGCGAGAAAAACACCGCGGTCCGCGCCTTCTGGCGCGACACGTCGGCGCCGAAAATCGGCGCGTCGGGCGTGCGCGCCTGAGCGAGCACGTTGCCGTCGAGGTCGACGATCGTCACCGTCACCTGGGCGAAGCTGTTGGTCGGAACCCGGATCGCAGCGCGCGCCTGAAACGCGACGTTAAGCGAACTGATTATCAGCGCCTGGGCCTCGGCGGCGGTGATCGCGGTGCCGCCGGTCGGCATCAACCCGGCGGTCGGCGGGTACAGCACGTGCCCGGCGCCATCGGTAAAGACGTAGGCCGGCGTCGTCGTGCCGGGGTACAGCACCGGGCCGAACGTGCCGTCGGGTGCAATGCCCGACAGCCCGTCGACGCTGCCGTAGGTCAGCCCGGCGATCGCGGTGTGGCCGGCCGCCGGCCCGGCGAAGTAGAACGGCACGGTTACCGGGCTTAAGCTGCCGACCGCGGCGACCGGCGCCGCGAGGTTGGCGCTCGTCGCGTCGGTATAGCGCAACGTAATGCCGTTGATTGCGATGTTGTCGGCTGTGATCTGCGGCGGCGGGTCATAGCCGGTGGCACCGGCGATCGCGATCACCTCGTCGGCGTCGTCATCGATATCGAAGATGTTGGGATCGAACGAATAGGTGTTTTTGGTCATCACCCCGATGCCGCCGGCCAGAACCCCGTTCTTGTAGATCGGCAGGCCTCCGGAATCGGCCGAGAAGCCGAGCGGCGAGCGGTGCGGGCCGGCGCTGGTGCCGCCGGGGGTGGTCGAGGCCACGGTGTTGAAGTCCGAGCACGGCAGCTGGCTGAACTGCACGCCGAACAGCGGGCCGCCGGGATTGTTTCGCACCCCCGGGTTGAAATGCTCCTGAATGATCTGGTTGGCGGTCCGCGTGCTGAACGCGTTGCCGTTGGACGACAGGTAGGCGCCGGTCAGCGCCTTGGCGATCGCCGCCAGCGTCGTCGGCAACGCCCCGGCCGGCAGCACGGACGTGTTTTCCAGCCCGGTGGCGACGCCGCGGTTCGTGGTGACGGTGGCGCCGGTCGGCGCCCCCGGCATCTGCGTTACGGCGAGCACGTTGCCGACGCGGTCGACGACCGCAATCGTCGCCGGCTTGCCGCGCGCGTTAGCTTCGTGCACCGCCTGCAGCACGATCGTGTTGACGTCGGCCTCGGTCAGGTTCGATGGCGCGCTGCCCGGGCTTGTCGCCAGCGGGTTGACGCTGCTGCTGCTGCCGCCGCCGCATCCCCCGGGCGCGGCGCATAGCAGTGACAGCACAACGATCGCCGCCTTGAACTCAGGCCGCGAGACCAGGCGCGCCAGGCGCCCTTCGGTCATTGGTCGAGCCTCATCGTCAGTTTCCCCCAAAACTGGCGCGTCGGCGCCGCTAGTGCTTTGCGGTGCTCATGCGCATCGGACCGAAATCGGTGTGATGAAACACGTGGCAGGTGATGCAGGTTGATTGCGTACGCAGCGCCGCGGTCTCCCCACCGTGGCAGCGCAAGCAGGTCTGTATCCCTGGTATCAGCACGTCGCTGCTCGATTGCGACTTGCGTGCCGCGTGGCAATCCTCGCATTTGCTGGTTGCGTGCGCGGCGTGGTCGAACTGGGCTTTCGGCAGAAACCGCGCCTCCATGACCACCGGGGCGACGATCCGTACCCGAGTCGTCGCGGCCGGCGCCAACGGCGACGGCAGTATCTTGTCGAGTTCGAACTTGCCGTTGGGGCCGGTGCCGAGATGGCAATAGGCACACCCGCGCTTGGGTTCGAGCACGACCCCGCGCAACGCCTCCTCGGTGCGCTTTGCGACCCAGGCCTTGACGGTCTCAGGCGGCGTGCCAGCCGGCGGCGGCGGCGTGCCCGCGGCGCGCCGGGTGACGCCCGGCGGTGCCGGCGGCGGCGTGATGCCGGTTTGCAGCGCCTTGCCAGCGTAATAATTCCACACCGCCGCGACGATGCCGGAATCATCGCCGTGCGGCACCGTGGCGTCGGGCCAGGGCAGGCCGACCGAGCTGTCAAATTTGAGCGCGTGGCATGACTGGCACTCGCCCTTGTAGGTGATCGGCAGAAAGCCGAGGCCGCCCGGCTCGGGCTTGTGGCAATCGGCGCATACCATCGGCTTGTAGCCGAGCGCCGGGAACCCGGCCGGAACAAGATGCGCCGCGTGCGAGAAATGCAGGCCGGGGTGGTCGCGCGGGGCCGGATCGGTGCCGAGCTGGTGGCGCACCAGGCGGTGCCCGGTCGGGTCGGCGACCAGCGTCGCGCGAAACTCCGGGTGCCCCATCGGAAAGCCGGTTACGTCTTTGATGCCGGCGCCCGGCGCCGCGCCGGCGAGATCGCGATGGCAATTGACGCACAGCCCCGCCTCGCGGATCACCAGCCCCTTCAGCCCGCGATGCTCCTGGTGGCACTGGGTGCAGCGCATCGTCGCGAGCTTGGCGTGCAGCGGGCCGAGATCGGCATGCACCTCGGCATGGGCGCCGACCTGGCTGTGGCAGGTCAGGCAGGCCTTGTCGCTGACCGCAATAAAGGCGTGCTGATGGCAGGCCGCGCAATCGACGGCGAAGGCGCGATGCGGGTTGGAAAGCTGCCCGGCGTTCCACGACAGCGTCACGATGCCGGCCGGCCCCGGATGCGGCGCGCGCTCGTGCCACGGCGGCACCAGCCCGGCCCAATACACCGCAATCGGCGCGACGATGCAGGCGACGACGATGACCAGCAGCGCGGTCCATGACATCGAGCGCTTGCCGATCGCGGCGGCGGCGACGGTGATTCGCGAGCCCGCGACCAGCGCGCTAAGGGAGTTGCCGATCGGCTGAACCAGCTCGATCGAGAGCGCCGCATCGACGCCCTCCGGCGGCTCGGTCAGGGCGATCCGGTACGGGCCGATCAGGACCTCGTCGCCCGGCTTGACCGACGCGGTCATCACGGAGCTGCCGTTGACCCGCAGCGGCGACTGCCCAAGGCTTTCGACGACGAGCCCGTCATCGACCTTGCTGAGCGCCGCCGCGCTCAGCTCGATTCGGATGTCGACCAGCGGCACCTCGTTGTTGGTGCCGCGGCCAAACGTGACCCGCTCTGCGCTGACGCGATGCGACCGCCGCATCACGGCGGAACCCCGACGGGTCAGCTGCGTGACGTCAACCTCCATGGCCCCGGCCGTGCTCGCTCAAAACCGGGTTCACCACAGGAAGAACACGCTCAGTATGTGCGCGGACAGCGCCGCCAGCAGGGCGAACGACAGCGGCACGTGGAAATACAGCCAGATGTCCATCATCGCCTTGTGGCTGATGTCGCGACGGATGCGCCCTAGCAGCGTGGTCTTCTCGTCGAGCAGCAGGCGGATCTGCCGCTGGGCGTCCTCCTGATCCGGCGCCACCGCAGCGGCGGCGGCCTGCGCGTTCAGCCCGGCGATCGCCGCGGCGGTGGTGCAGCCGGGATAGCGGCCGGAAAGCTGGCGCCATACCGAGCCGCCGATCGCGGTGCTCTCGACCGCGCGGTTGATCAGTATGGTGGTGGCGTCGTCGAGCGTGACCGCCCGCGTGCGCAATTCGTCGTTGAGGCTGGCGATTCGGCCCAGCATCTGCTGCATCGTCATGTTGCCGCGGTTCTCGGTCATCAGTCGCGGATAGCGCGCATAGCACAGCACGCCGAACACGCCGGAGGCGATCACCAGGCACATCAGCACATAGGCCAGGGTGTGAACGTTCCAGCCGAAATGAAACCCGGTGTGCAACGTCGCGATCAACAGCAGGACCAGGCCGAGATAGACATGCGCCGACAGCCGCGCCGTGAGCCGGCCGCTGTCTTCGGTATAGCTGCGCTTGCGATACCCGAACCAGGTCAGCCACGCGATCAGCAGCGCGCCGACGGTGCCCAGGGTGTAGCCGGCCCAGCTTCCGCCGTAGCGGCCGCCATAGGGGCGGTCGATTACATAGATCAGCAGCGACACCGCCCCGGCCAACGCGGCGAGCTTCAGATAGCGGAATCCACCGTAGGCGAGGAACGACTCGTGACGAGTCGGTCGCGCCCTGCCGCTGCTGGCGAGCGGGTCGGAGAGGCTCATTCGCGTGCCTGCCGCATGACATCGATGAAGCCGGCCGGCTCGACACGGATCGCCGCGCCGGTCGGGCAGGCCCGCACGCAGGCCGGGCCGCCGGCGATGCCCTTGCACATGTCGCACTTGACGGCGTGCTTGCTGCCGGTCCGCGCCGCCATGCCGGCTTCGGATTTGTCCTCGCCCGGCCCGTTGCCGCTGCCGAACAGCAGCCAGTTCCACAGGCTCGGCTTCTTGGGCGGGATCGCGGCGAGCTGAATCACGCCGTACGGGCAGTTGCGCTCGCAATTGCCGCAGCCGATGCACTGGCCGAAATCGATGAACACTTCGCCGTTCGGGTTGCGGTGGATCGCGTCGGGCGGGCAATCCGTCATGCAGTGCGGGTCTTCGCAATGCCGGCACGAGGTCGGCACGTGCAGCATGCCGAAGGTCGGCCCGGCCTCGCGGTTGAGCCGGCTGATGCCCTGATGCGTCTCGGCGCAGGCCTTCTCGCAGTTGTCGCAGCGCACGCACAGCGATTCGTCGATCAGCAGCACGTCGGTCGCTTCGCCGAGCCCCTGCCGCATCAGGAATTCGATGACATCGCCGCTGGCGGCGTTGGCCCGGCTCTGTTTGAGCTCGGCCATGCGCTTTTCGAGCTTGGTCTCCAGATGGCGGCGCAATTCGGGGTCGCGATCGAGCAGGGCGCGGAAATGGGCGCTGTCGATCTGAATCGCCTCGGTCGGGACTGCGGCCTTGACCGTGGCGTTGCGCGGCTGATGCATGATCAGCGCCATCTCGCCGACGTAGTTTCCGGCCGGGATGTAGTTGAGCACGATGTCCTTGCCGCCGACCCTGACCGACGCGGTCACCGAACCCTTGCGGATCAGATACACCGAATCGTCGTCTGTCGCGCCTTCCTCGATCAAGGTGTCGCCGCGCTTGAACTCGACAACCTTGGCGGTCGCGGCGATGTCGGCGAAGACCGCATCCTCGACATGCGGCGCCAGAAAGGTCTTGATCTGCCGCACCACCGCGGGGCCGTCGATACCCTGCTTGATCGCCTGGTTCGAGCGCACCAGCTTGACCATCGTGTTGCGGTCGACCTCGAGCAGGAACGACGGCTTGGTGGCGACGACCGTCGCGGTGCGGCGGCGGCCCGAGATCAGCGCCATCTCGCCGAAGAACTGGCCCTGCCCGAGGGTGACCAACGCGCCGCCCTCGACTTCGATGCCGACCTCGCCCTCGATGACCAGATAGAGCGAGTTGGCAAATTCGTCGCGGCGGAACACCACATCCCTTTCGTTGGGCTTGTGCAACTCCGAGTGGATCAGCAACTCGCGGATCTGCAGGGGCGTCAACGTCGCGAACAGCGGCAATTTTTCGCGGATCGCCGTGACCACTTCGGTCACGGTCATCCTCAACCCGGCCTGGTCGATCTTGCCCTGCAGCAGGGGTTCGTCGGCCGGCGGAATGTTGTTGCCGAGGATGTACTCGACGACCTCATACCCCTGGTTCAGGCAATGCTTGATCAGCGGGTATCCGGCCAGCGCGCCAATGATGTAGAGCCCGGCAACCTGAAGCGATTCATAAGTGTCCGACACGACCGGGAACGCGCTGGCGTCGGCGCTGGAAAATTGGACACCGCAGCCTTCGACAAAGCGCCGCGGCGGCTGGGCACCGATGCGGGCGATCAGCAGGTCGCACGGCACCCTGACGTTGCCCTCGGTGGTTTCGAGCACCAGCGCCCCGGGCTCGATTGCCGCGGTCTTCGAATTCGTGAAGTGCTGGACATCGCCGCGTTTGATCGCCGCCTCGACCAGCGCGACGTTGCCTGCCTTGGCGCGCGGAAAATCGGGCCCGGTGTTGATGATCGAGACGTTGTTGTTGACCGCCAGGGCCAGCGCGTTTTCCAGTCCGGCATCGCCGACCCCGACGACGACGATCTCCTTGCCGGAAAACTCGTCCGGGTCGTCGAGCTGATACCGCACAAACGGCAGGTCGGCGCCGGGGAGGCGCAGGTGGTTCAGGTTGCCCTGCACGCCGATCGCCAGAACGACGTACTCGGCGGTGACGGTCTCGCCGTTGCCCAGGGTGAGCGTGAATTCGCCGCGGGTGCCCTTGATTGCGCTGACCTCGATCCCGGTGCGGACATTGATCGAGGTTCCCTCGGCCGCCGCATTCCAGCTGTCGATCAACTCCTCGCGCGATTCCTCGGTGAATTCGAGATCGCTGCGCAACGGCAGAATCTCGGGGGTCGCCATCACGTGCTTGCGCTTCTGGTACTTGAAGATCGTGTCGTTGAGGTGGGGGCTGCGCTCGAACAGCACATGGGGCACGCCGTTCTTCGCGGCGTGCACGGCGGCGCTCAGCCCGGCAGGGCCTGATCCGACGATGGCGATCTTGAAATCCGTGGCCAAGCGGGTCCCCGATCCAGTCCAGGAAGCCAGTGTCGCTGTGTCACGACCGCGAGTCGATGCGTACCGCTGCGCGCGACAGCCAGCTCCGAGATCACCGAATCTATCAATTGGCTTACACGATCGGTAGGGCCATTCGCCAAGAATCCGGGTAAACATGGCCGAGACCATGCCTCTTTCCCGCGGCCGTCCGTCCAGGGCGGCCCGCGCGCGCCGCCCCGCGGCCGCCCCGTTGCCGTAAACCGCGCGAATCGGGTTGTTTGCACCGATCATCAAGCGGGTCGCCTTCCGTGCTGATTGTGTGCGATCATGGGTTGTCAAACCGGTGGTAAGGGGGAGCCGATGCGCCTCTTTCAGACTGGCGCCGTGGCGTTGGGGCTGTCGCTTACCCTGGCGGCCTGCGCCGGCAACATGGTCGACCCCAACGACGCGGCAAATCGGGCCGCGGCCGGCGCCGTGTGGGGCGCCGCGCTCGGCACCGCCGTCGGTGCGACCTTCGCGATCAACCCCGGGATCGGCGCGCCGATGGGGGCGATCACCGGCGCCGCGCTCGGCGCCGCCTCGGGGGTGCTGACCGCGCAGCCGGCGGTCACCTACGCCCCGATCCCGATCCCGACGGTCGCCGTGATGCCCGGCTTCTACGACAGCTGGGCCCCGGGGTCGCATCCGCCGCCGGCCGGATCCAGCGCCCCGCCGCCGGCCTGGGCGGGCTAAGCCCTGCTGCGACGATCGCGCCCGGGGCGGTTGCTTGGCCCCGGTGCGGGCGACGCCTATAACCGGCGCGCGGGCAATTTCCCGCCGCTGATTCATGCGTGACGCCGATGCCGCTCTATCTGATCCCGTTTCCGGCGATAAACCCGGTCGCGCTGGCGCTCGGGCCGTTTGAGGTTCGCTGGTACGCGCTGGCCTACATCGTCGGGCTGCTGATCGGCTGGCGCTATTGCCTGCGCCTCGCCGACCGCCCGCCGCGGCTGGTGGCGCGCAACGACATCGACGATTTCCTGGTATGGGCCACGCTCGGCGTCGTGCTCGGCGGGCGCATCGGCTACGTGCTGTTCTATAACCTGCCGTATTACGCCGACCATCCGATCGAGGCGCTCTATCTGTGGCATGGCGGGATGTCGTTTCACGGCGGGGCGCTCGGCGTGACCGTCGCGATCTGGCTGTTCTCCCGCCGGCGCAGCCTGCGCATTTTTGCGCTGTCCGACATCATCATCGAGGCGGTGCCGATCGGGCTGTTCTTTGGCCGCATTGCCAATTTCATCAACGGTGAGCTTTACGGCCGGCCGGCCGACGTGCCGTGGGCGATGAAATTTCCGTTGGAGCTGCTCGCCTATCCGCAAAAGGCCGGTGCGGCGCTCGCGGCGGTCACCAAGATTGACCCGCGGCTCAATACGGTCGAGGCGATCATCGCCGCCTATGGCGGCGACCCGAAGATCAGGGCGATCGTCGACCGGTTTCTGACCCCGCGCCATCCGAGCCAGATCTATGAGGCGCTGTGCGAGGGCGCGCTGCTCTTCCTGCTGCTGTTCTTCGCCGAGCGTGCGGGCTGGCGGCGGCGCCCGGGCATGCTCAGCGGGCTGTTTCTGTGCGGCTATGCCGTGGCGCGCATGTCGGGTGAGCTGTTCCGCCAGCCCGACGAGCAGCTCGGCTACCTGTTTCATATCGGGCAGTTCGGCGTCACGATGGGCCAGCTTTTGTCGATCCCGGTTTTGATCGCCGGCATCGTGATCATCTATTGGGTGCGGCAGGCGCCTGAACCCGTCGGCGCGGGCGGGTGAGCGCGGACGACGATCTCGCCCGGCGGATCGCCCGCCGCATCGCGGCCGAGGGGCCGCTGTCAGTTGCGGCCTATATGGCGATGGCGCTGCACGATCCGCACGCCGGATATTACCGCCGCCGGGCGCCGATCGGCCGCAGCGGCGATTTCATCACCGCGCCCGAGATCAGCCAGATCTTCGGCGAGTTGATCGGCCTGTGGTGCGCCGATCTGTGGCTGCGCATGGGGCAGCCCGACCCGGTGCTGGTGGTCGAGCTGGGGCCGGGGCGCGGGCAGCTGCTCGACGATTTTCTGCGGGCCGCGGCGACGGTGCCGCAATTCCGCCGCGCGATCCGGCTGTTTCTTGTCGAGGCGAGCCCGGTGCTGCGGGCCGCCCAGGCGGTGCGGCTCGCCGCCGCCGCGCCCGAATTCGCCGACGATTTTGGCGCGGTCCCCGAAGGCCCGGGCTTCGTCATCGCCAACGAGTTCTTCGATGCGCTGCCGGTGCGGCAATTGGTCCGCGGCCGAGCCGACTGGGCCGAGCGGCTGGTCGCGGTTCACGACGGGCGGCTGGTGTTCGTCGACGGCGGCGAGACCCCGCTCGCCAGCGCCCTGGTGCCGGCGGAACTGCGCGATTCGCCGCCCGGGACGGTCGTCGAGGTGTGCCCCGCGGGCGCCGCGTTTGCCGCGGCGATTGCCGCGCGCTTTGCGAGGCACCCGGGCGCGGCGCTGGTGATCGATTACGGGCGCGACCGGCCGGCGCCGGGTACGACCCTCGCGGCGGTGCGCCAACACCGCGCGGCCGACGTGCTGGCGGCGCCCGGCACCGCCGATCTCAGTGCGCATGTCGATTTCGCCGCCCTTGCCGAGGCGGCGGCGGCCGGTGGCGCCGCGGTTTACGGCCCGGTCGGGCAGGGGCGGTTTCTCGCCGGGCTCGGCGCGGCGGCCCGCCTCGCGGCGCTGTGCGCCGCGTCTCCGGACCGCCGGTCAGGCCTCGATGCCGGGCTCGCGCGCTTGATCGATCCGGCCGAGATGGGCACCTTGTTCAAGGTGCTGGCGCTGGCGTCGCCGGGGCTGCCGGCGCCCGTCGGGTTCGAGCACGAAGGGGATGAGGCGGCTGATGATCACGCTGAACGTGCTCGCGGGCGATGAGTGTGTCCGCCACGCCTTTTTCACCCGCGAGGGCGGGGTCAGCGACGGCATCTTTGCCTCGCTGAATTGCGGCTTCGGCTCGGGCGACGATCCGGCAAGGGTCGCGCGCAACCGGGCGATCGCGATGCGGCGCCTCGACCTTGCGCCGGCGGCGCTGGTGACCTGCCACCAGGTGCACAGTGCCGATATCGTCACCGTCGAAGAGGGGTGGGAGCCCGGCGCCGCGCCCCGCGCCGACGGCATGGCGACCCGCCGGCCGGGCATTGCGCTCGGCGTGCTGGCCGCCGATTGCGCGCCGGTGCTGTTTGCCGACGCCGAGGCCGGGGTGGTCGGCGCGGCGCATGGCGGTTGGCGCGGAACGCTGTCCGGCGTCGCCGAGGCGACCGTTGCGGCGATGGAGGCGCTGGGCGCCCGCGCCGAGCGCATTCGCGTCGCGATCGGCCCATGCATCGCCCAGGCATCCTATGAGGTCGGGCCGGAATTCGCCGAGCGTTTCGCCGCCGCCGATCCCGCCAGCACCGGGTTTTTCACGTCGGCACCGCGCGCCGGAAAGCTGCTGTTCGACCTGCCGGGCTATATCGAGCAGCGGCTTCGCCGGCGCGGCGTCGCGGCGGTCGAGCAGGCGCGGTGCGACACGGCCGCCGACCCCGACCGCTTTTTCAGCTACCGTCGCGGCTGCCAGCGCGGCGAGGGCGATTACGGCCGCGGGCTTGCGGCGGTGGTGCTTTCGGCATAGTGGGGCGGCGTGCCGTATCTGATCATGTTCGCCGGGTTCTGCCTTCTCGGCCTTATCGTGACCTGCCTTTTGCTATGACGATGGCGGCGGCGGCGCGCCGGCTGTGGATCGTGGCCGTGCCGCTCGCCGCGGCGGCATGCCAGCCGCTGCCGCACCCGTTTGCCGACGATCGACCGCCGGCCTCGCTGCTGGCGGTGCGCGACAGCCGAGGGGTATCGATCGGCCCGATCGGCGGCGAGCCGCGCGCGATCGCGGTCAAGCTGCGCGGCGCGGTGGTCAAGGCTCTGCTGAAGGAGGACATTCCGGCCAGCGACACGACCGCCAGCGCGACCAGCTATCGGCTTGGCGGTCGCATCGACGAGACGCCGTCAAAGGCCGGCAGGGCGGTGCTGACCGTGCATTGGCGGCTCACCGACGCCGCCGGCCATGTCGTCGGCGAGCCCGCGCAGCAAATCGCGGCGCCCCGCACCGAATGGCGGCGGGCGCCCGACGCGCCGCTCGCCGCGCTCGCCGCAGCCGCCGCAAATTCGCTGGTGCCGCTGCTGTCCGACGCGCAGTCGTCTGTAGGGCCGGTCGCCGCAATCCGCGAGGGCCCGGCCACGGCAACCGGCAAGGGCCCGGCCACGGCAACCGGCAAGGGCCCGGTCGCGGCGACTGGCAAGGGCCCGGTCGTGCTGGTCGCCAAGGTCGGCGGTGCGCCGGGCGACGGCGACCGCGCGCTGACCAACGCAATGGCGGCGGTGCTCAGGGACCAGCGGTTTGATGTCGTGACCGGCGGTCACGAAAAGCACGACCTGACGATCGAGGGCACGGTGGTCGTGACGTCGGTCGGCCCGGGCAAGCAGCATGTCGCGATCGTCTGGGCGCTGCGCCGCGCCGACGGCACCCAGGTCGGCACGGTCGGCCAGCAGAACGACGTGCCCAAAGGCTCGCTCGATGCGGCCTGGGGCGATGTCGCCGACAATATCGCGCTGGCGGCGCGCAGCGGCATCCTCGAACTGGTCACCCGCGCCGAAGCGGCCCGGGCGCCGCAAGGTCCTGGCCGCCCGGCCCACCGTCGTTCCGGATGACGGACTTTGATTGCCGGTGCGCGCCGGCGTCGTCCGTTCGATTGCCTCGATCGTACAGGTTTGTTACAACCCATCGCGCGTGAAGCCACGGGGCCCGGCCCGCTGGCGCCGCTGGCTGTCACCGCCCGATGAAGATTCTCTCCTGCAACAGCAATCGGCCGCTCGCTGAGGCGATTTCGGCCTATCTCGGTCTGCCGCTGACCGCCGCCAGCGTCCGCCGTTTTTCGGATATGGAGGTGTTCATCGAGATCCTCGAAAACGTCCGCGGCGAGGATGTTTTCGTGATCCAGTCGACCTCATATCCGGCCAACGACCACCTGATGGAGCTGCTGGTCACCCTCGATGCGCTGCGCCGCGGCTCGGCGCGGCGGGTGACCGCGGTGATCCCGTATTACGGCTATGCCCGGCAGGACCGCAAATCCGGGCCGCGCACGCCGATCTCGGCCAAGCTGGTCGCCAATCTGATCACCACCGCCGGCGCCGACCGGGTGCTGACGCTCGATCTCCATGCCGGGCAGATCCAGGGATTTTTCGACATCCCAACCGACAATCTTTACGCCGAGCCGGTGCTGGTAAAGGACATCCAGGAGCATCACGCCAAGCATGATCTGGTGATGGTGTCGCCGGATGTCGGCGGGGTCTACCGCACGCGCCAGATCGCGCGGCGGCTCGACCTCGACCTTGCGATCGTCGACAAGCGGCGCGAGCGCGCCGGGGTGTCCGAGGTGATGAACGTGATCGGCGATGTCAGCGGGCGCCGCTGTATCCTGGTTGACGACATCATCGACGGCGGCGGCACCGTGTGCAACGCCGCCCAGACGCTGGTCGAACGGGGCGCCGAGGCGGTGTATGCCTATGTCACGCACGGGGTGCTCTCGGGCGGCGCGGTGGCGCGGGTCTCGGCCTCGCCGATCAAGGAGCTGGTGCTGACCGACAGCATCGTCGCCACCGAGGCGGTACGGCTGTCGCGCAATATCCGCCAGCTGACGATCGCGCCGCTGATGGCCGAGGCGATCCTGCGGATCAGCGAAGAGCGGTCGGTTTCGAGCCTGTTTGTGTGATTTTTGTGTGATTTGCCCCGATCCGGCGCCGGGCCCGCACATCGGCGGGGTCCGGCCGGGGGGCATGAATTGTTTGAGGAGTGCAATAGCGATGCCTGAAATCAGCAACCTGGCGGCACAGTCGCGCTCGCGCGTCGGCAAGGGCGCCTCCCGCGCGATTCGGCGGGCCGGGCGCGTGCCTGGCGTCATCTATGGCCCTGGCCAGGAACCGGTGGCGGTCAGCCTCGATCCGCGCGAATTGTCACGACTGATGGCAAGCTCGGGATTTTTCGCGACGCTGGTTGATGTGGCGGTCGAAGGCGCGAGCTATCGCACGCTGCCCCGCGAGGTGCAGTACCACCCGGTCAGCGACGCGCCGCTGCACGTCGATTTCATGCTGGTCGCCGCCGGCTCGCGGGTGACGGTGACCGTGCCGGTCACTTTTATCAATCATGAGCGGTCGGGCGGCCTGCGCCGTGGCGGCATCCTCAACATCGTGCGGCACGGCGTCGAGGTCAGCTGCGACGTCGAGGGAATTCCCGCGCGGCTCGTCGTCGACCTCGACGGCCTCAACATCGGCGACAGCATCCACATCAGCGCGGTGACGCTGCCGGAAGGGGTGCGCGTGACGACGACCGAGCGCGACTTCACGATCGCCACGATCGGCGCCTCGTCGGCGGTGCGCGAAGAGGCGGCCCAGGCCGCGTCGACCTCTGCGGTGGCGCCGACCGACGAGGCGGCACCGGCGGCGGCGCCATCGGCGTGATGCGGCGGGCGAGGCCGGTCGGCGGGTGATGCGCCTTCTTGTCGGCCTCGGCAATCCGGGGTCGCGCTACGCTCGCAACCGGCACAATATCGGCTTCATGGTGGCCGACGCGGTGGCGCGGCGGTACGGGTTTCCCGGGTTTCGCGACCGCTTCAAGGGCGAAATTGCCGAGGGCACGATCGGCGACGCGCGGGTTCTGCTGCTGAAGCCGCAGACCTTCATGAACGATTCCGGCGAATCGGTGCTGGCGGCGATGAGCTTTTACAAAATTCCGCCGGGCGAGATCTGCGTGATGCACGATGAATTGGACCTCAAGCCGGGCAAGGTCCGGGCCAAGCGCGGCGGCGGCAGTGCCGGGCACAATGGGCTGCGCTCGATCGACGCGCTGGTCGGCCCGGATTACTGGCGGGTGCGGCTCGGTATCGGCCATCCCGGCATCCGCGAACTGGTACAGCCCTACGTGCTGCAGAATTTTCCGGCCGACGAGGCGAGCGAGTGGGTGGTGCCGCTGGTCGACGCGGTCGCCGAAACCATCCCGCTGCTGATCGCCGGCGACGCGCCCGCCTTCATGAGCGAGGTGGCGCGCCGCTTCACCCCGCCCGAACCGCCGGCCGAGAGCTGAGACGATGGGCTTCAACTGCGGCATCGTCGGCCTGCCCAATGTCGGCAAGTCAACCCTGTTCAACGCGCTCACCGCGACCCAGGCGGCCGAGGCGGCGAACTATCCATTTTGCACGATCGAGCCGAATATCGGCCGCGTCGGGGTGCCCGACGAGCGCCTCGAAATCTGCGCGCGACTGGCGAAATCGGCCAAGATCGTGCCGGCGCAGCTCGGGTTTGTCGATATCGCCGGGCTGGTGCGCGGCGCCTCGAAAGGCCAGGGGCTCGGCAACCAGTTTCTCGGCCACATTCGCGAGGTCGACGCGCTCGCCCAGGTGCTGCGCTGTTTCGCCGACCCCAACGTGGTGCATGTCGAGGGCTCGGTCGATCCGATCCGCGATGCCGAGACGGTCGAGACCGAATTGATGCTGGCCGATCTCGACAGTCTCGAACGGCGCGAAATCGCCGCGCAAAAGCGGGCGCGCGGCGGCGAACGCGAGGCGCGGGCGCAGCTCGCGGTGATCGAGCCGGTGCTGGCGGGCTTGCGCGATGGGGTGCCGGCGCGCCAGGTGCCGCTCGCCCCGGACCAGCAGGCGGTCCTCAAAGCGATGCAGCTGCTGACCGCCAAGCCGGTGCTCTATATCGCCAATGTCGACGAGGCGAGCGCCGCCGATGGCAACGACGAAAGCCGCCGGGTCGCCGCCTATGCCGCGGAGCGCGGCGCGCAGGCGGTGGCGATTTCGGCGGCAATCGAGGCCGAGATCTCCCACCTCCCCGACGAGGCAGAGCGGCGCGAATACCTTGCCACGCTCGGCCTCAGCGAAACCGGGCTCGACCGCGTGATCCGCGCCGGCTATGGGCTTCTCGGGCTGATCACGTTTCTGACCGCCGGGCCCAAGGAGTCGCGCGCCTGGACGATCGTGAAGGGCACCAAGGCACCCCAGGCCGCCGGCACCATCCACACCGATTTCGAAAAGGGCTTCATCCGCGCCGAAACCATCGCCTACGCCGATTTCGTCGCCTGCGGCGGCGAGCAGGGCGCCAAGGATGCCGGCAAGATGCGGCTCGAAGGCGCCGAGTATGTCGTGCAGGACGGCGACGTGATGCACTTCCGCTTCAATCTGTGAGGCCGCTGTATTACGTATGCGTCGTCGTCTCTAGCCAGCGGGTACGGGCTCATGTCGGCACCGGTTTCGGTCAGGCTCGACGACAAGACGCGGGAAATCCTCGAAGCGGAGGCGCGCGGCCGCAATATCGGCCTGTCAGCACCGCTTCGCGAGATCGCCACCGAGGCGGCGAAGGAAGCGCGGCGTCGGCGGGTGCGCGAGCAAACCAAGGCTGTCGCCGAGCACATCGCACGCTCACCTGAGGCGAGGGAGTTCTTCGAGTTCTGGGGAACGTCGCGGTCGGAGTTGTGACCCCGTGGCGAGCTTTTGGGCCAGGGCAGATCGTGCTCGCGGATTGGCGTGACGCATAGCCGAAAGAGCCGAACAAGCTGCGCCCGGCAATCGTCGTACAGGACAGCAGGTTGTTCGACGACAGCTGCCCCAACGTCATCTTGGTTCCGCTGAGCGATGACGACCTGTCGGTCGCTGCCGACCTCTCAGTTTTGATCGAGCAGCGCGCGCACCCGCATTACTATTGTGATGCGGCGGTGCTGGTGTCGCTGTTCAGCGGGTTCGAGCTGCTGTCGCTGGTTCAGCGCGAGCACCGCAAGCCCGGCTCCTGGCACTGGCACATCGTCGCCGAGCGTCGCGCCACGTAGCAGCTACGCCGCGAACAGCAGCAAGGCGCCGTTGGCTTCGCGCGCCGGCACCGCGACGCGCCCGTCGGGCCATTCGTCGAACGCGACCTGCCACTGCGTCAGGTAATCGGCGGTGCGATCGCGGTCGGCGACGGCCAGTTCGAGCGCGGCGACGCCGGGCAGCGGGAAATCGCCGGCAAGCTCCACGCCCGGATACATCGTCAGGAAATCGTCGAGCGTTGAAAACTGGATGCGGTGCCGGCCGACCCTGACCGAGGCCACCGCGTCGGTCGTCGTCACCTCCTGCAACCCGAACAGCCGGTCGAATGCCGGCAGCAGCGGCGCGGTTTCCGCCACCAGCACGTGGATCGCCCGGATCCCGATGGCCCCGTTGGGGTGCGCCAGCCATTCCGGCCGGCGCATCAGTTCCGGGGTCAGGTGACCGCACAGAAAGCAGTCGAGCCCGGGAATCTCCTCCGGCGGCAGGTTGATCAGGCTGAAACGCGGCACCACTGTGCCTTCGGGCAATTCGAGCTGCCGCCCCAGCGCGCGCGGCTCGCTCGGATGCAGGTTGAGCCGGGCCAGTGCGGCACGCGCCTCTTCGGGCGAGCCGGACAGCGCAAAGGCCGGGCCGACGATCCCTTCGCGCCGGGCCAGGAACGCCTTGAGTCGGTGCGCCTCGGCATCGTCGCCGACGATGCCGAGAAGTTCGAGGTAGTCGCCCGGAAACATGATGCAGTAATTGGCGGTCGCCTGGCCGATATGACGGCCGCGCGGCGACAGGGTGAATCCGAGCCGGGTCCAGCCGAGGCGGGCGCGTTCGAGATCGCGCACGCCGATAATGACGTGGTCGATCCCAGCGATGCCGTTGCGCATGTCGGCTCTCTCCCGCAGGCACTGTTCGCGGCGAGCTTACGAGAGCCGCCGCGGCCGCGCCATAGGCAGGGGCTTGCTGCGGCCGGCGACAAAGGCGATAGGTAGCCGCGGCACCTTGGGGGGACAATGCGGGGATTGCTGGGGATTGCGGTCTTGCTGCTCCTGGCCTGGGGGTTGAGCGAAGACCGCTTCCGAGTGCCGTTGCGCGTGGTTGTCACCGGGCTTCTGCTGCAGCTCGCGCTGGCGATCCTGTTCCTCAAATTCCCGCCGGCGCGCACGGCGTTCCTGCTGCTCAACCACGGCGTCGCGGCATTGCAGAAGGCGACCGATGCCGGCACCAGCTTTGTTTTCGGCTATCTCGGCGGCGGAACGCTGCCGTTTACCGAAAGCCGGCCCGGCGCCGCCTTCATCTTCGCGTTTCGTGCCCTGCCGCTGGTGCTGGTGATCAGTGCGCTGGCGACGGTGCTGTTCTATTGGGGCGTATTGCAGCGGATCGTACAGGCGTTTGCCTGGGTGTTGCGGCGCACGGTCGGGATCGGCGGGCCGCTCGGCCTCGGCGCGGCGGTGCACATCTTCGTCGGGCACATCGAGGGGCCGCTGCTGATCCGGCCCTACCTGCTGAGCATGGAGCGCGGCGAGCTGTTTGCGTTGATGAGCTGCGGCATGGCCGGGATCGCCGGCACCGTGATGGTGCTCTACGCCTCGCTGCTCGGCAGCGTCATTCCCGATGCGCTCGGCAACGTCCTGGTCGCGGCGATCATCAGCACCCCGGCGGCGCTCGCGGTCGCGGCGCTGATGGTGCCGTTTCACCCCGATCCGTCTGCTCCGTCGCGGCTCGAAATGCCGAACCGGCCGGTCAGCACGATGGATGCGGTCGCCCGCGGCACGGGCGACGGCATCGTGTTTCTTGCCAACATCCTGGCGATGCTGGTGGTTCTGGTGGCGCTGGTCAGCCTCGTCAACTCGGCGCTGGGGCTGCTGCCCGATTGGGCTGGCGGCCCGGTCACGCTGCAGCGCGTCTTTGCCTATGCGTTTCAGCCGGTGATGTGGCTGATCGGCATTCCCGGGCCGGAAACCGCGACGGCGGCGCAGCTGATGGGCACCAAGACCGTGCTCAACGAATTCATCGCCTATATCGACCTCGCCAAATTGCCGGATGGCGCGCTCAGCCCGCACGCCCGGCTGATCATGACCTATGCGCTGTGCGGGTTTGCCAATTTCGGCAGCCTCGGCATCCTGATCGGCGGGATGGGCGCGATGGTGCCCGAGCGCAGGCAGGAGATCGTCTCGCTGGGTCTGCGCTCGATCCTGTCAGGCACGATTGCAACGTGCATGAGCGGAGCGATCGTCGGCATGCTGTAATCGAGGCACAGCGCCGGGCCATAACGAAATCTTTACTATGGTTGTTCAAAAAAGAGGCGTCGTGCGACTTGAACTTGAACAGGTTCCGTGAACCAAACTCTCATGGCGGATCATGATGGCCCAGCGGCCGCGACGGACCAGCTTCCGTTCACCGACCCGCGCATGGACCAAGCCTATGATTACTGGCTGAAAAAGGCCGCCTGGCGGCAAATGCCGCGGCGCGCCGACATCGACCCGGTCGACATCCCGCGCCTGCTGCCCGATGTCATGCTGGTGGACGTGGCCGAAGGCGGGCGCTACCGCTATCGGCTGATCGGCACCAGCAATGCCCAGGCGCATGGCATGAACGCGACCGGCCGCTATCTCGACGAGGTGTTGCCGGGGCGCGAGTACAAGGCGCATGTGCTGGGGCTTTATGACGAAAGCGTGCGCAATCGCCGGGCGCTCTATTCCGAATGCCTGTTTATGTCGGCGGCGCGCAACGCGCCCGAGCGGCACACCAAGGTGTTGTTCCTGCCGCTGTCGGAAGACGGAGATGTGGTCGACATAGTGTTTGTCGTGCAGATCTTTCTCTACATCGAGCAGGCGACCCGCGAGCGGCATTTTATCGATGCGCCGCCCTATCGGGAAATCGTCCACGCACTGTTGTAGCGGGCTTCCCCGGCTCGTCCCATTCTACCGGATCGCCACCACCAGCTGTTGCGCGCGGGCGCGCAATTCGTCCGACAGCGCCGCCGGGCGCCGCGCATCGAGATCGAGCTGGACCCCGAACTGCCCGAGGCGGGCGATTTCGCGCCCGGTTTCCGGGTTGCTCATCACGTGGATGAAGCGCAGCGACGAGCTGCCGAGGTGGGCGACCGCGGTCTCGACAACGAACGGGTCGCCGAGCCGCGCCTCGCCGCGCAGCTCAAGCGCCAGCTCGAAGGTCGAGAAGCCGCGCCGGGCGGTTTTGATGTAGTCCGCGGTTATCCCGATCATCGCGCCGGTCTGGATCGAGGAATCGGTGAATTTGTGCACGAAGGCCGCAAGGCCGAGACGGCCGTGTTCGTCGAGGTCGCCGGGCCGCACCCGGCCGCGTGCGGTCGTGGTGAAGCCGGCGGTGTCTTTGGGCTGCGCCCGCTGTTCCGCCGCCGGCCTGTCCCACGCGGCAAGTTCGCGGGCGATCGCGGCACGGCGTTCGGCGAAGACCGGCGCCGCCGCATCCCAATTTTCGTCGATCCAGGTCACGGTCTCCCCGGTCGCCGAATCGATGACCCGGTGGCCGAGCCGCACGCCGCTCTCGACCGAGATCGCCGCGCTGTCGATGTGAAACGCGGTGCCGGCGCGCAATTCGCGGGTAAACCGCAGGTCGAACCGGCGGGCAAACCCGCCCTGGCGCAGCGCTTCGGCCAGCCCGAGCCGCATCGCCAGATTGCCCTCGGCCTGTTCCAGCCGGTCGAAATAATAGGCGATCGTGAAATGCTCGGTGACGTCGCATTCCCACGGCGCCACGCTGCCGCGATAGGTTTCGGCCCAGCCGGTCATCGCCGTCTCCATCATGCCGCGCCGCGGGCGCGCCGCTCGGGGAACAGGTCAAGCAGCGCGTCGCGCGCGGCCCGGCAGACGCCGCGCTCGGTGATCAGCCCGGTAACCAGCCGGGCCGGGGTCACGTCGAACGCATAATTCGCCGCCGGGCTGTCGGCCGGGGTCAGCCGCACTTCGACCCGCGCGCCGGCATCGGTCCAGCCGGCGATATGCGTCACCTCGCGGGGGTCGCGCTGTTCGATCGGGATCGCGTCGCCGCTGTCGAGCGTCCAGTCGATCGTCGGCGACGGCAGCGCGACATAGAACGGCACGTCGTTGTCATGCGCCGCCAGCGCCTTCAGGTAGGTGCCGATCTTGTTGGCGACGTCGCCGTTGGCGGCGGTGCGGTCAGTGCCGACGATGCACAGATCGACCATGCCATGCCGCATCAGGTGCCCGCCGGTGTTGTCCGCGATCACCGTGTGCGGCACGCCGTGCTGGCCCAGCTCCCACGCGGTGAGGCTGGCACCCTGGTTGCGCGGCCGGGTCTCGTCGACCCAGACATGCAGCGGGATACCGGCATCATGCGCGCGATACACCGGCGCCAGCGCGGTGCCCCAATCGACCGTCGCGAGCCAGCCGGCGTTGCAATGGGTCAACACCTCGACCCGCGCGCCCTGGTTTTTGGTGCGTTGTTTTTTGGCGCGCTGGGCGGCGGCAATCAGCCCGCCGCCATGCTCGCCGATCGCCCGGTTGATCGCGACATCGTCGTCGGCAATCGCGGCCGCCTTGGCGAACGCCGCGGCGACGCGTGTGCCCGGCGGCGGCGCCGCCAGCGTGTGGCGCATTGCGTCGAGCGCCCAGTGCAGGTTGACCGCGGTCGGCCGCGTCGCCGCCAGCGTTGCGGCCGCCCGGTCGAGCCCGGAATCCGACGGGTCGGCGCGCATCGCCAGCGCCATGCCATAGGCTGCGGCGACGCCGATCAGCGGCGCGCCGCGCACCTGCATGTCGCGGATCGCCCGGGCGGCGTCGTCGAGCCGGGTCAGGCGGACGATCGCCAGCTCGTGCGGCAGCAGGGTCTGGTCGATAATCTCGACCGCCTCGCCGTCCGCGGTGGGCCAGATCGTGCGCATGGCACGGCCGGCGACGCGCATCGCCCGGTCTCAGCCCGCGAACACGCGGCCCGCCACGGCGTCGAGCCGCTTGAGCAGCGCCGGGTCGCGGGCGGCGGGATCGGTGATCAGCGCGTGGTCGAGCGCGTTCTGGCAGCCCTGGCGGCACGGGCCCTGGTGCCCCGACAGCAGCGGCACGACCTGCTTTACCAGCGCTCGCGCCTTGTCGGCATTGGCCAGCAGGACCGACACGATCGCCTCGACCGTGACGTCGTCGTGCCCGGGATGCCAGCAATCGTAATCGGTCACCATCGCGATGGTGGCGTAGCAGATTTCGGCCTCGCGGGCGAGCTTGGCCTCGGGCATGTTGGTCATGCCGATCAGGTCGCAGCGCCACGACCGGTACAGCTCGCTCTCGGCCAGGGTCGAGAATTGCGGCCCTTCCATCACCAGATAGGTGCCGCCGCGCCGCACCGCCACGCCGGCGCCGGCCGCCGCGGCCGACACCGCGTCACCGAGCCGGCCGCACACCGGATGCGCCATTGACACATGGGCGACGCAGCCGGGGCCGAAAAAGCTCTTCTCGCGGGCAAAGGTGCGGTCGACAAACTGGTCGACGACAACAAAATCGCCCGGCGCGAAATCCTCTCGCAGGCTGCCGACCGCCGACAGCGACAGGATGTCGGTGACGCCGCAGCGCTTCAGCGCATCGATATTGGCGCGGAAGTTGATCGCCGAGGGTGGCAGTTTGTGGCCGCGGCCGTGCCGCGGCACAAACACCACAGGCTGCCCGCCCAGCAGGCCAAAGCAGAATTCGTCGGAGGTCGCGCCAAACGGGCTTTCAACCCTCCGCCACGACATTTCGGTCAGCCCATCGATCTGATAGAGCCCGCTGCCGCCGATGATGCCGATGACCGGGCCGCTCATCACTCGCCGGGCTGCGCCTCTTCCCCTCCGTGCCCGTGCAGCCCCGACCACACCTTGCGCTTCGCCGCGTAGAGCAGCCCGATGGCGATGACCAGGAACAGGATCACCCGGAACCCGGTGCGGTGGCGCTCTTCAAGCGTCGGCTCCGAGGCCCACGCCAGGAAGGTGGCCACGTCGTGCGCCATCTGCGGGATCGTCGACGGCGTGCCGTCAGCATACTTGACCTGCCCGTCGGCGGTCAGCGGCGGCGGCATCTTGATCTGATGGCCGGGGAATATCTGGTTGTAGTAGGTGCCGGGCGCCAGCTTGAACCCCTTCGGCGCCGGCTTGAACCCGGTCAGGATGCCGTAGACGTAATCCGGGCCGCCCTCGCGCGCGTGGACGATCAGCGACAGATCCGGGGGCAGCGCGCCGTCCATCGCCGCCCGCGCGGCCTCGTCGTTGGCAAACGGACCGGGTATCGGGTCCGACGGCCGCGCCGGGCGCTGGTACATCTGGCCCTGGTCGTTGGGGCCGTCGGTGACCTGGTACTGCGCGGCGATCCCCTTGACCTGATCCTCGGTGTAGCCGATCTGGGTCAGGTCGCGAAACGACAGGTGCTTGAGCTGGTGGCAGGCCGAGCAGACCTCCTTGTACACCTGGAAGCCGCGCTGCAGCGCTGCCCGGTCATAGGTGCCGAACACGCCCTGGAACGACCATTGCTGATGCGCCAGGGGCGTCGACTCCTCGGCCTGGCCCCAGGCCGTACCGACGGCCCCGCAGGCGAGGCCGATGACCATCGCGGCCGCGGCGACAAAGCGCTTTGCCATGTCAGTGCCTCCCCGCCGGCGCCGCGGCGCCCAATACCGCGGCACCGATGCTGAGCGGCAGCGGTTTGGGCCGTTCAAGCTTGCCGACCAGCGGCATCAGAACCAGGAAATGCAGGAAGTAATAGAACGTGCCGATCCGCCCGACGGTCACAAAAATGCCCTCGGGCGGGTGCGCGCCGACCCAGCCGAGCGCGAACACGGTGATCACCAGCAGCCAGAACATCCAGCGATAGATCGGCCGGAACCGCGCGCTGCGCACCGGCGAGGTGTCGAGCCACGGCAGCACGAACAGGATCAGGATCGACGAGAACAGCAGCAGCACGCCGAACAGCTTGCTCGGCATCGACCGCAAGATCGCGTAGAACGGCAGAAAATACCATTCGGGCACGATGTCCGGCGGCGTCTGCAGCGGGTTGGCCGGGATGTAGTTCTGCGGGTCGCCGAGGAAATTCGGCGCATAGAACACGATCGCCGCATAGATCAGCAGGAACACGGCCAGGCCGAACATATCCTTGACCGTATAGTACGGATGAAACGGGATCGTGTCGCCCGGCCCTTTGTGGTCGATGCCGAGCGGATTGTTTGAGCCGTGCGTGTGCAGCGCGACCAGATGCAGCCCGACCACCGCGACGATCACAAACGGCAGCAGATAGTGCAGCGAGAAAAAGCGGTTGAGCGTCGGGTTGCCGACCGTATAGCCGCCCCACAGCAGCGTCACGATCTTGTTGCCGACCACCGGGATCGCCGAGAACAGGTTGGTGATGACCGTGGCGCCCCAATAGCTCATCTGGCCCCAGGGCAGCACATAACCCATGAACGCCGTCGCCATCATCAACAGCAAGATGATGACGCCGAGCATCCACAGCAATTCGCGCGGGTATTTGTACGAGCCGTAGTACAGGCCGCGGAAGATGTGGATGTAGACGATCATGAAGAACATCGACGCTCCGTTCATGTGCAGATAACGGAGCAGCCAGCCGTAATTCACGTCGCGCATGATCCGCTGGACGGAATCAAATGCCATGTCGGAATTCGGCGTGTAGTTCATCGCCAGTACGACGCCGGTCACGATCATGATGACCAGCATGATCCCGGCCAGCGAGCCGAAATTCCACCAATAGTTCAGGTTACGCGGCGTCGGATATTCGTAAAGCTCGTGGTTGACGATCTTTACGAACGGCAACCGGTAATCGATCCAACGTACAATCCGGCTGTTCGAGGCGCCGGGTCCGGATGCGGCCATGGCGCTCTCCTAGCCGATCTTGATCGCGGTGTTTGAGGTAAATTTGTACGGCGGCACTTCCAGGCTGAGCGGCGCCGGCCGGGCGCGACATCTGCCTGAAGTGTCGTACATCGAGCCGCGGCACGGGCAGAACCAGCCGCCGTAATCGCCACGAGGGTCGCCCCGGTTCCGGCCGAGCGGGATGCGGATCTCGCGCGCCCTACGGCGGGCGACGAACGCGGGCTTGCCGCGCCACACGGTGGTGAGCCGCTGCCCGACCTGGATCGGCTTTATGTCGAACGCGGTCGTCGACAGCGCCAGCGTATCCTGGGCCGGGTTCAGACTGCTGATGAACGGCCAGATCGTCGACACGATGCCAACCGCGCCGAGCGCGGTCGCGGTCAACGTCAGAAAGTCGCGCCGCGTTTCGTCGTCGTGATCCAGCGTAATCTGCGATTGCGCCGCTTGCGCCATGCAACCCCTCGTCCTAACGCTGCCGTCCCCGGCAGCGACCCCGCCGGCAAGCTATACCGTTGAAGAAGCCGAACTATGCGACAGACTGCCGCATAAATCAGCGGCAATGACAGGCAAGTCATCGTTCCTATAATGCCACCGGCGATGGATGCAAGCACGGTTCCGAAAAATTCTCTGCGGCTCGCTCTGTTCGAGCCCGACATTCCCCAGAATACCGGAAGCTTGCTGCGCCTGGCTGCATGTTTCGGGGTTGGGGTCGATCTGATCGAGCCGCTCGGGTTTCTGCTCGACGACCGCCGGCTGCGCCGGGCGGCGCTCGATTATGCCTCACGCGCGGCGATCCGCCGCCATGCGTCGTGGGCCGCGTTTGTCGCCGCGCGCGATCCCGAATCGCGGCTCGTCCTGCTGACGACGCAAGGCGATGCGCCGTTCTACCGCTTTGCCTTTGACGCTGGCGACACGCTTCTGCTCGGGCGCGAGAGCGCCGGCGTGCCCGATTTTGTCCATGCCGCTGCCGCTGCCCGGGTCGTGATCCCCTTGCAGCCCGGCGCCCGATCGCTCAACGTCGCGATGGCCGGGGCGATTGCGCTCAGCGAGGCGCTGCGTCAGACGGGCGGGTTTGGCGATGGGTGAGGTCGGGATGAGCGAGACCGCCGACCGCCAGCAGCAGGCCGAGGCCTGGTTCGCGGCGCTGCGCGACCGCATCTGCGCCGAGTTCGAGGCGATCGAGGACGAAGCCGCGGGCGGCGCCGGTGGCCGCTTTGTGCGCACGCCATGGCAGCGTCCGGGCGGCGGCGGCGGCACGATAGCGCTGTTGAAGGGCCGGGTGTTCGAAAAGGTCGGGGTCAACGTCTCGTCGGTGCACGGCGAGTTCTCGCCCGAGTTCCGCGGCGAAATTCCCGGGGCGATCGAGGATCCGCGGTTCTGGGCAGCCGGAATTTCGCTGGTCGCGCACCTGTGCTCGCCGCATGTCCCGGCGGTGCATTTCAACACCCGGCATATCGTCACCCGCAAGGCGTGGTTCGGCGGCGGCGCCGACCTGACCCCGATCTATCCCGACGAGGCTGCGGCTGCGGGGTTTCACGCCGCGCTCGCCGGCGCCTGCGACGCTTATGCACCCGACGCCTATGCCAAATACAAGAAGTGGTGCGACGACTATTTCTTCCTGCCGCATCGCGGCGAGCCGCGCGGCGCGGGCGGCATATTTTTCGACTATCTCGACAGCGGCGACTGGGGGCGCGATTTCGCCTTTGTCCGCGCCGTCGGCGAGGCGTTTCTCGCCGCCTTTCCGGCGATCGTGCGTGAGCGGATGGGCCGCGGCTGGACCGCCGACGAGCGCCGCCATCAGCTGGTGCGCCGCGGCCGCTATGTCGAATTCAACCTGCTTTACGACCGCGGCACCCGGTTCGGGCTCAAGACCGGCGGCAATGTCGAGGCGATCCTGATGTCGCTGCCGCCCGAGGCGGCCTGGCCTTAGCGCCGCCCCGCGCCCTCTCTCACACCTGCTGGACCGCTACACCTGCTGGACCGCCGACAGGAGCCAGTTGCCGCCGCCGGTGCGGCGGACGAAGGTCCAGATTTCCTCTTCCTCGATCGGGCTGCGCGGGTTGCCGCTGACCACGAGGTCGGGCGAGTTCGCGGTCTGGCCGACCCGCACCATGTAGTCGACCGCGCTCCACTGCATATAGGCGGTGGCGTATTCCAGGTCGCCCTCTTCCCACGATTCGGTGATCTCGCCTTTCAGCAGGTTGACGTTGGAGACGATGTTCTGCACCCCCTGGCTCGCGTTGCGGGTCAGCTCCTCGTTGAAATAGCCGAGCATTTCCGGGGTCATCAGCGCGCGCAGGTGGTCGAGGTTGCCGCCGCTCCACGCCTCCTGCACCTGGGCGTGGATCGCCTGGAAGGCGCTGAGATCGGCATCCGAAACGCCGACGTCGCGCCCGCGAAAGCGCGCCGCCGGAGCCGCCGCGGCGCCCACCGAGCGCGGGCTCATCCCGCCGCCGCCGGAGAACCTGCCGGAGAACAGGCGGAATGCCAGCCAGATCAGAAAGCCGAGGATCAGCAGGGTAAACAGCCCGCCGAAGGCGTGGCCGAAAAACCCGCCGCCGAACAGGTGGCCGAGCAGCATGCCGCCAAACAACCCGGTCAGGATCGGGTGGCGCTGAAAGAAATTGCCGCGGCCATAGCTGGCGCCACCCATCATCGGCGCCGAGGGGGTCGCGCTGCGGGTCATCGACGACCCGCCATTGTGCTCGAAGGTGCGCGAGCCGCGGCTGCCGAAGCTCGACCCGCCGCCGCCGAAATGCGAGCCGGCGCGCGCCTCGGCAAGGCTCGGGGCCAGCGCCAGCGAAAGGCAAAATAGCAGCGACAGAACGATGCGCCACCGGTTTGATCGGCTCGACATGGGTGTTCCTGCCCGCGGCCCGCGAGGGCCGATGAAGATGCGTTGCGGCACGATATGGGGCGCCGCTACCGCCGGTAAAGGGATCGGCCGGGAACTGGCTTGCTTGACCGGCGTGCGGTTCGCCCCCAAATCAGCCGCAACAGGGTATTTTGCCGCGTCCGGGTGCCGCTTGCGGGCCCGGGCGGGGTCTCGCTCACCGCCGAGGAGAAGCCACGCGATGTCGCGCCTCACCTTGTTCAATTCGCCGCTGCTGCTCGGCTTCGAGCATTTCGAACGGGCGTTCGACCGGGTCAGCAAGGGCGCCGGCGACGGCTACCCGCCGTACAATATCGAGCAGACCGGCGACGATTCGCTGCGCATCACGCTGGCGGTCGCGGGGTTCACGATGGACGACCTGTCGCTGACGGTCGAGGACAACCAGCTTGTCATCCGCGGCAAGCAGACCGACGACGCCGACCGGGTCTATCTGCATCGCGGCATCGCCGCGCGCCAGTTCCAGCGCTCGTTCGTGCTGGCCGAGGGGATCGAGGTGCACGGCGCGTGGCTCGACAACGGGCTGCTCAACATCGACCTGGTGCGCCCCACTGTCGAGACGCGGGTGCGGACCATCGAAATCCGCGCACCGGAAACTACCCAGGGGCCGGCCAAGCGCGCCCCGATGCGACTCAAGCCGGCCGACCCGTCGTAAGGGTCCGGTTTGCGCGACCGGTCTGCGAACTCAGTTCGCGGCCGATTTGACCGCGCCGCCGGCGTGCAGCGCGGCGACCTCGCCGGCCGAAAAGCCCCAATCCGCGAGGACCGCGTCGGTGTTCTCGCCGACCCGCGGCGGCGGCATCTGCACCCGCGTCGGCGTTCCGGAAAACCGCGGCGCCGGTGCCGGCTGCGGGATGCCGTCGATCTCGACAAAGCTTTCGCGGTGCCGGTTGTGCTCGTGCGTCAGCGCCTCGGACATGCTGAGCACCGGGGCAAAGCAGATGTCGGTGTCCTGCATGATCGCGACCCATTCGGCGCGCGTCTTCTGTTTGAAGATCGCGGAGAGGCGCTGCTGCATCGCCGGCCAGGTCGAGCGGTCGGTCTGCTCGGGCACATCCTCCGGCTTCAGCCCGGTGTGGTGCAAGAGCAGCGCGTAGAATTGCGGCTCGATCGAGCCGATCGCGACGTACTCGCCATCCTTGGTTTGGTACGTGTGGTAATAATGCGCGCCGCCGTCGGTGCGGTTGTGGCCGCGCTTTTCGGTCCACGCACCCGAGGCGAGCGCGGCGTACATCATCGTCATCAGCGAGGCCGAACCCTCGACCATCGAGCAGTCGACGACCTGCCCCTTGCCGGTCGCCTTGGCGCTGAGGATGCCGGCGAGCACGCCCATCGCCAGATAAAGCGCGCCGCCGCCGAAGTCGCCGACCAGGTTGAGGGGCGGCACCGGCGGGCCGCCGGCCTCGCCGATCGTGGCCAGCACGCCCGACAGCGCGATGTAGTTGATGTCGTGCCCGGCGACATGGGCGACCGGCCCGTCCTGGCCCCACCCGGTCATCCGCCCGTAGACGAGGCGCGGGTTGCGGCCGAGGCAGATCTCGGGGCCGAGCCCGAGCCGCTCCATGACGCCGGGGCGGAACCCTTCGATCAGCGCATCGGCCCGGTCGATCAGCCGCAACACCGCGGCGACGCCGTCCTTGTTCTTGAGGTCGACGGCGATGTTGCGGCGGCCGCGGCCCAAGAGGTTAAAGCGGTATTCCTCGCCCGGCGGGCCGCCGACCCGGCTGTCGTCGCGGCCGACATTGGCGGCGCGGTCGACGCGCACCACCTCTGCCCCCATGTCGGCCAGCAGCATCGCGCAGAACGGCCCCGGGCCGATGCCGGCAAGCTCGACGATCCTGATCCCTTCGAGCGGTCCCATTCTTGCTGCTCCCTCGCTGGCGGCACCCGAGGCCAAGGCATAGCACGAAGGAGGCGGTCGTGGTCAGGCTCGGCGACAACGCCGGGAACGGAATCGACCGGCGCGGCACAAAGCCGATTCGCAATCCGGGGATAAGTCATGCATACTGCCTTTGATGGCGTGCCACACTGGGCGGTATGTGCGCATTTGGTTTGTAAATTCCGACGAAAGAGCGAGTGAGGATGGCAGCGACGGTCAGACAGGGACTCTACGATCCACGCAACGAACACGATGCGTGCGGCGTCGGCTTTGTGGTCAACATCAAGGGCCGAAAATCGCACGAGATCATTCGCCGCGGGTTGCAGATCCTGGTCAATCTCGACCATCGCGGCGCGGTCGGCGCCGATCCGCTGGTGGGCGACGGGGCCGGCTGTCTGATCCAGACGCCGGATGCGCTGTTGCGCGACTGGTGCGCCGGGCGCGGCATCGAGTTGCCACCGCCGGGCCGCTATGCCGTGGCGATGTGCTTTCTGCCGTGGGACGAGCAGGCGCGGGCGATCGCGATCGCCCATATCGAGCGGCTGGTGCGGGTCGAGGGCCAGACGCTGTTGGCCTGGCGCGACGTGCCGACCGACACGACCGGGCTCGGCGCCCGGGTGATCGAAACGATGCCGTGGATCGCCCAGGCGATCGTCACGGCGAGCCCCGATATCGCCGACCAGGATGCGTTCGAGCGCAAAATCCTGACGATCCGGAAACAGATCCTCAACCGGGTGGCCGCGCTTAGCGAGCGGCACAAACTGCCGGCGCTCAACGACCTTTACATCCCGTCGTTCTCGACCCGCACCGTGGTCTACAAGGGCCTGTTGCTGGCGCCGCAGGTCGGCGCCTTCTACGAGGATCTGTGCAACCCGCTTTGCGTGTCGGCGCTGGCGCTGGTGCACCAGCGGTTCTCGACCAACACCTTTCCGTCGTGGCGGCTGGCGCACCCCTACCGCTTCATCGGCCACAACGGCGAGATCAACACGGTGCGCGGCAACGTCAACTGGATGCGCGCGCGGCGCCAGGCGATGTCGTCGGAGCTGCTCGGCGCCGATCTCGAAAAGATGGTGCCGCTGATCGGCACCGGGCAATCCGATACCGCCTGCATCGACAATGCGCTCGAACTCCTGGTCATCGGCGGCGGCTATTCGCTGGCGCATTCGATGATGATGCTGATCCCCGAGGCGTGGGCCGACCCGCTGATGGACCCGGACCGGCGCGCCTTCTACGAATACCACGCAGCCCTGATGGAGCCGTGGGACGGGCCGGCGGCGATCGCCTTCACCGACGGGCGGCAGATCGGCGCGACGCTCGACCGCAACGGCCTCAGGCCGGCGCGCTACATCATCACTGACGACGACCACGTGATCATGGCCTCCGAGGCCGGGGTGCTGCCGGTGCCGGAGGAGCGGATCGTCCGCAAGTGGCGGCTGCAGCCCGGCAAGATGCTGCTGATCGACCTCGACGAAGGCCGCATCATCGACGATTCCGAGATCAAGCAGAAGCTCGCGGCCGAGCACCCCTACGAGGCGTGGCTGAAGGAGACCCAGTACAAGCTTTCCGAGTTGCCCGACCCGCCCGAGTCGACCGCGCCCGCGACGCGCAACGACCCGTCGTCGCGGCAGACCCTGCAGAACGCTTTCGGCTATACCCAGGAAGACGCCCAGTTCTTCCTCGAACCGATGGCGCGCGACGGGGACGACCCGGTCGGCTCGATGGGCACCGACACGCCGATCGCCGCGTTCTCGAACCGGCCGAAGCTGCTGTACAATTACTTCAAGCAGAATTTCGCCCAGGTCACCAACCCGCCGATCGATCCGATCCGCGAAGAGCTGGTGATGTCGCTGGTGTCGATGATCGGGCCGCGGCCGAACCTGCTGGGCCACGAGGTCGGCACCCACCATCGGCTCGAAGTGGCGCAGCCGATCCTGACCGATGGCGACCTCGACAAGATCCGCAACATCGAGCATCTGGTCGATGGGCGGTTCAAGACCGATACGCTCGACATCACCTGGCCGGTCGCCGAAGGCACGGTCGGCATCGAGCGCGCGCTCGAACGCATCTGCCGCGAGGCGACCGAGGCGGTCGAGGCCGGACACAACATCCTGATTCTCAGCGATCGTGCGGTGGCGCCCGACCGGGCGCCGATCCCGGCGCTGCTCGCGACCTCGGCGGTGCACCACCACCTGATCCTGCAGGGCCAGCGCACCAACACCGGCATCGTCGTCGAGACCGGCGAGGCGCGCGAGGTGCATCATTTCTGCGTGCTGGCCGGATACGGCGCCGAGGCGATCAACCCGTACCTGGCGTTTGCCACGCTGGAACAGATCCGGGTCGAGAACGGGCTGCCGCTGACCGCCTATGAGGGGCAGAAGAATTATCTGAAGGCGCTCGGCAAGGGCATCCTCAAGGTGATGTCCAAGATGGGCATCTCGACCTATCAATCGTATTGCGGGGCCCAGATCTTCGATGCGGTCGGACTCGAAAGCACCTTTGTCGACAAGTATTTCACCGGCACCGCGACGACCATCGAAGGGGCCGATTTGTTTGCGATCGCGGCCGAGGCGCTGGCCCGCCATGCGCGCGCCTATGGCGACGACCCGCTGTATCGCGACATGCTCGACGCCGGCGGCGACTATGCGTTCCGCCTGCGCGGCGAGACGCACGCCTGGACGCCGCAATCGGTCGCCAAACTGCAGCATGCGGTGCGTGCCAATTCGGCGGGCGACTTCAAGGCTTTCGCCGCGACGATCAACGACCAGTCCGACCGGCTGCTGACGATCCGCGGGCTGATGCGGTTCCGCAACGCACCGACCCCGCTGCCGCTCGACGAGGTCGAGCCGGCGGCGAAGATCGTGACCCGTTTCGCGACCGGGGCGATGAGCTTCGGCTCGATCAGCCGCGAGGCGCACACGACGCTGGCGATCGCGATGAACCGGATCGGCGGTAAGTCGAACACCGGCGAGGGCGGCGAGGAGGCCGAGCGGTTCAAGCCGATGCCCAACGGCGATTCCAAGCGATCGGCGATCAAGCAGGTCGCCTCGGGCCGGTTCGGCGTCACCACCGAATACCTGGTCAACGCCGATGTGCTGCAGATCAAGATGGCGCAGGGCGCCAAGCCCGGCGAAGGCGGGCAATTGCCCGGCCACAAGGTCGACAAGGCGATCGCCAAGGTGCGGCACTCGACGCCGGGCGTCGGGCTGATCTCGCCGCCGCCGCACCACGACATCTATTCGATCGAGGATCTGGCCCAGCTGATCCACGACCTCAAAAACGCCAACCCGGCCGCCGCGGTCTCGGTCAAGCTGGTCAGCGAGGTCGGGGTCGGTACGGTCGCCGCCGGCGTCGCCAAGGCGCGCGCCGATCACGTGACGATCGCCGGGTACGAGGGCGGCACCGGCGCCAGCCCGCTGACCTCGCTGACCCATGCCGGCTCGCCGTGGGAGATCGGGCTCGCCGAGACCCAGCAGACGCTGGTGCGCAACGGGCTCAGGGGGCGCATCGCGGTGCAGGTCGACGGCGGGCTCAGGACCGGGCGCGATGTCGTCGTCGGCGCGCTGCTCGGCGCCGACGAGTTCGGCTTCGCGACCGCGCCGCTGATCGCCGCCGGCTGCATCATGATGCGCAAGTGCCACCTGAATACCTGCCCGGTCGGCATCGCGACGCAGGACCCGGTGCTGCGCGCCCGCTTCACCGGCCAGCCCGAGCACGTCATCAACTTTTTCTTCTTCGTCGCCGAGGAAGTGCGCGAACTGATGGCGCAGCTCGGCTTTCGCACCTTCGACGAGATGGTTGGGCGGGTCGACCGGCTCGACATGGTCCGCGCCGTCGACCACTGGAAGGCCAAGGGCATCGACTTGTCGCGCCTGCTTTACGAAGAGCCGGCGCGGCCGGGCGTGGCGATCCGCCATTGCGAGGTACAGAACCACCACCTCGACAAGGCGCTCGACCGCGAATTGATTGCGGCCTGCGAGTCGGCGATCGAGCGGCGCGAGCCGGTGCGGCTCGACTATTCGATCCGCAATGTGCACCGCACGGTCGGGGCGATGCTGTCGGGCGAGATCGCCAAGCGCTATGGCCATGACGGCCTGCCCGAAGACACGGTCTGGGTGCGCTTTGAGGGCACGGCCGGCGGCAGCTTCGGCGCGTTCCTCGCGCACGGCGTCACGCTCGAACTATTCGGCGACGCCAACGACTATGTCGGCAAGGGGCTGTCGGGCGGCCGGCTGATCGTGCGCCAGCCGGCGGAAACCCGGCTGGAGCCGACCGAGAACATCATCGTCGGCAACACCGTGCTGTACGGCGCGATTGCCGGCGAAGCCTATTTTCAGGGCGTGGCCGGCGAGCGCTTCGCGGTCAGGAATTCGGGCGCGATCGCTGTCGTCGAGGGCACCGGCGATCACGGCTGCGAATACATGACCGGCGGGGTCGTCGCGGTGCTCGGCGAGACCGGCCGCAACTTTGCCGCCGGGATGTCGGGCGGTATCGCCTATGTCTATGACCCGCTGGGAAATTTTGCCAATCTGTGCAACCCGGCCGGGGTCGATCTCGAGGCGGTCGCTGCCGATGACGGCGACGAAGAGGGGCGGCCGCGCCAGCGCCCGCTCAACGTCAACGACAACGGCATGGGCGACCTGTCGCGCCACGACGCGGCGCGACTCAGGATCCTGATCGAGCGGCACCTGCTGCTGACCGGGAGCGTCCGCGCCCGCGAATTGCTCGACGACTGGGACAACACCGTCACCGCCTTCGTCAAGGTGATGCCGAGGGATTATCGTCGGGCGCTCGTTGAGCTTAAGGCCGAGCGCGACGCCGCGCAGATGGCCGCGGCCGAGTGAGGCGGCGGACGTAGCGGGCGCGGCGCCGGCGCTGAGCCCGAACCCGCGCGCCGATCGTGCCGCGCCGTGAATCGCCGCTGTCCGGTTTGCGGCGGTTGATGCCGGCCGCGCTCTCGGGCATCATGGAGATACGTCAGTAATCTTGACCGGTCTCGGCCGGAGTGGAGCGTCAAGGGCAGCTATGGGCAAGCCGACCGGCTTTCTCGAATTCGCACGTCTCGACCGCGGCTATGACAAGCCGGCGGTGCGCCAGACCTATTGGCACGAGTTCGTCCACCCGCTGCCGCAGCCCGAGCTGCGCCAGCAGGCGGCGCGCTGCATGGATTGCGGCATCCCGTTCTGTCACGACGGCTGCCCGGTCAACAACATCATCCCCGAGTGGAACAACCTGGTCTATCGCGACCAGTGGAAGAACGCCCTGCTGGTGCTGCATTCTACCAACAACTTCCCGGAATTTACCGGCCGCATCTGCCCGGCGCCGTGCGAGGCCGCCTGCACCCTCAACATCGACGAAAACCCGGTCACGATCAAAACCATCGAATGCGCGATCGTCGACCGCGGCTGGGACGAGGGTTGGATCGAGCCGCTGGTGCCCAAGCACCGCACCGGCAAGCGGGTCGCGGTGATCGGGTCCGGGCCGGCCGGCATGGCCTGTGCCCAGCAATTGGCGCGCGCCGGCCATGCGGTGACACTGTTCGAAAAGAACGACCGCATCGGCGGGCTGCTGCGCTACGGCATCCCCGACTTCAAGATGGAAAAGCGCCTGATCGACCGGCGCGTCACGCAGATGGCGGCCGAGGGGGTCGAATTCTCCCCGTCGGTCGAAATTGGGGTCACGGTCGACGTCGCGGCGCTGCTCGCCGAATACGACGCGCTGGCGATGACCGCCGGCGCCGAATGGCCGCGTGATCTCGAGGTGCCGGGCCGCGATCTTGCCGGCATCCATTTCGCGATGGATTTCCTGCCGCAGCAGAACAAGCGGGTCGCCGGCGACAGCGAGGCGACTGCCGCGCCGGGCGGCACGATCAGTGCTGCCGGCAAGCATGTCATCGTGATCGGCGGCGGCGATACCGGATCGGACTGCATCGGCACCTCGACCCGCCAGGGCGCGGCGTCGATCACCCAGCTCGAAATCCTGCCGAGGCCGCCCGACCACGAGAACAAGGCGCTGACCTGGCCCGACTGGCCGCTGAAATTGCGCACCTCGTCGTCGCAGGAAGAGGGATGCGATCGCGACTGGGCGGTGCTGACCAAGCGGGCGCGCGGCGCTGGCGGCAGGGTAGAGGCGCTCGAATGCGTGCGCGTCGACTGGGCGCAATCGGCGGACGGGCGCTGGTCGATGCAAGAGGTGCCGGATAGCGGCTTTGAGCTCAAGGCCGATCTGGTGCTGCTGGCGATGGGGTTTCTCGGCCCGCGTCGGCCAGGACTGCTCGAACAGGCGGGCGTCACCCTCGACCCGCGCGGCAATGTCGCTGCCAACACCGTCGAATATCAGACCTCGGTGCCGAAAATCTTTGCCGCCGGCGACATGCGGCGCGGCCAGTCGCTCGTCGTCTGGGCGATCCGCGAGGGGCGGCAATGCGCCCGCGCGATCGACAAGTTCCTGATGGGCAAGACCAGCCTGCCGCGGTAAGGGTGAACTCAGGGCAAACGATCTGGCGGCCGGCGGCGCGCGTCGCGAACATGGAGGATGCGCACCTCTTCCGCGCCCGCTTCGTAGTAGATTTTGTATGGATACCGGATCAGCGTCAGCTCTCGGACGCCGGGCTCGTCGGTTGCTGGCCCCATCTGCGGAAAATCTGTCAATTGCCCGATTCTGTGGCGGATTTCCTGCCGAACCGCTTGGGCGTAGGAAGGCGAGCGACCGGTGAGGTCGGCAAAGATCGCGGCCAGATCAGCACGAGCCCGCAGCGTGTAGCGGACCTCATTCGAGGCGATCAGCAAATAGCCGATCAATCTCCCTATCATCCGCAAAGGCGCCGTGCCGGGCCTCTGTCAGGCCCTGACGGACCGCCACGCGCGTGGCTTCGTCAAGTTTGACAGGCCGTTTCGGTCGCGCCGCCAGGGCCAGCAGAACTTCGGCGGCTTCGTCCTGTTCAGCCTCCGGAAGGCAGCGCACCCGGGCGATTGCTTCGTCAAGCAGCTTTGTCATGTTGAGACCCTACAGCGTCCGGCACGGTCAATAAATCCCCGGGATCAGGGCGCTCGTCCGGCGGCGGTATTGCGCGTATTGGGGAAAGGTCTCGCCCATCCGCGCTTCTTCGGCGCACACCCGGAACAGCACGCCGATCGCCGCGCAGGCCAGGGCCAGAAACCCGCGCCACTCGCCGATCGCCAGCGCGGTGCCGAAGAGCGCCAGCAGCATGCCGGTATAGATCGGATGCCGCACCCAACGGTACGGCCCGTCGCGCACCAGCGAATGGTCTTCCTTGACGACGACCTTGCTGCTCCAGTTGCGGCCGAGATGCACGCGCGCCCAGATCGCAAAGGCGAGCCCGGCGGCGACCAGCGCGGCGCCGGCAAGCGGCAGCGTGGGGCCCGGCGGATAGAGGTGCCGGGTCAAAATGGCCGGCAGCCAGCGCCCTCCGACCAGCAGAAGGATGCACAGCAGCAGCGGCACGTCGTGGCGCGCGCTGGCCCACGCCGATTCCCGCCACCGCGACCGCTTTACGTTGCGGGCGGCAATTACCCAGTAGGCGATCCACACCGCCCACATCGCCGGGATCGCGATCTGCAATGAGATTTCCAGCGCCGTCATCGCCCACTCCGCGCGCCCCAAGCCCATTCGACGTGGCGCGACAAACTGCTATGATATGGGTGCGCGACCGTCTCGGGTACGGCCGGCTGATTTCGGCGAGGAGCGCGACCATGGGCGAAATTCTCGGCATCGGCGTTACCCATTATCCCGGCCTCATCCAGACCGACGAGCAGATGGCGGGGCTCTTGAGCCGCACGCTGAACAGCGAGCAGGTGCCCGAAAAGCTCAAGGACCCGAAAAATTGGCCCGCGGATATGCAGGCCGAATGGGCCGATCCGGTCGCTGCCGCGAAGGAGCACCGGCGCCGGCTGGTCGGCGGGTTCCGCAAGGCGCGCGAGGCGATCGACGCGTTTGACCCGGATTTCGTCGTGATCTTCGGCGACGACCAGTACGAGAATTTCCGCGAAGACGGCGTGCCGTCGTTCTGCGTGTTCCTGCAGGACCAGATCGAGTCGCGCCCGTTCGCCCGCTACAACGCCGGCGCGACAAATGTCTGGGGCGAGGGCAAGGACACGGTCATCAAGACCAAGGGTCACCACGCCGGCGGCTCGTATCTCGCGGCGCAGCTGATCAAGGAGGATTTCGACGTCAGCTATGCCTATCGCATGCGCTACGAAAACGGTCTGCCGCATGCCTTTATCAACACGGTCATGTATCTCGATTACGACCGCAAAGGCTTTCCCTATCCGGTCGTGCCGTTCCACGTGAACTGCTACGGGTCGAGCGTCATCGCCAAGCGCGGCTCGACGGCGCACCTGACCGGCGAGGCCGACCCCAACCTGATCGACCCGCCGGGGCCGAACCCGGGGCGCTGCTTCGATATCGGCGGGGCGATCGCCCGGGTGCTCGGCGACAGCAAGTGGCGGGTCGCGCTGGTCGCCTCGTCGAGCTGGTCGCACGCCTTCCTGACCCCGAAGAACCACTACCTCTATCCCGACAATGCGAGCGACCGCGCCCGCTTTGACGAGCTGGCCTCGGGCAAGCTGACGCGCTGGCGCGAATTGACGACCCCGCAGATCGAGGATGCCGGGCAGCAGGAATTCCTCAACTGGGTGACGCTCGGCGGGGCGATGCACCAATTGAAGCGCGAGCCCGAGATCTTCGACTACGTCGAAAGCTATATCTTCAACTCCGACAAGTGCTTCGCGGCCTTCCGGCCGTAGCCCAGTCGCGTTCCCTCATCCTTCCCTCTCCTGCAATGCGGGAGAGGGTGCCGAAGCGCGAAGCCGCGAGGCGGGTGAGGGCAACCAGGCGATACGCCCCCATGAGTGACTCCCAGCCGCGCGCAAAACCCCCGGCGGTGTTTCTCGACTACACCCAGAACGAGCTCGACGCCGCCTACGACCAGAGCGCTTACCAGGCCAATATCGAGCAGCTCAGAAAACGCTGGATCAGCAACAGCGCGCGCACCCGCGACCGGATCGGCGAGCCGTTGCGCCGCGCCTATGGAGCGGCCGAGATCGAGGGGCTCGACATCTTCCGCACCACGCGGCAGGCCGCCCCGGTCTTTGTCTTCATCCACGGCGGCGCGTGGCGTGCCGGCAAGGCGAGGGGCTATTCGGCGCCGGCCGAAACCTTCATCCGCGCCGGGGCGCATTTCGTCGTGCCCGATTTTGACTGGGTGCAGGATACCGGCGGCGATCTGCTGCCGATTGCCGACCAGATCCGCCGCGCGATCGCCTGGGTGTGGCGCAACGCCGAAAGCTTTGGCGGCGATCCGAACCGGCTTTATCTCGGCGGGCATTCGTCGGGCGCGCATATGGCGGCGGTGGCGCTGACCACCGACTGGGCGCACGAATTCGACGTGCCGGCCGACATCATCAAGGGCGGGCTGTGCTCGAGCGGCATGTACGACCTGACGCCGGTGCGGCTGTCGCAGCGCTCGTCCTATGTGAAGTTTACCGATGCGATGGTCGCGCCGCTGAGCCCGATCCGCCATCTCGACCACCTGGTCGCGCCGCTGATCGTCGCCTACGGCACCTATGAGACGCCGGAATTCCAGCGCCAGGCGCGCGATTTTGCTGCCGCGGTCAAAGCTTCCGGCAAGCCGGCCGAATTGCTGGTCGGCGAGGATTACAGCCATCTCGAAGTGCCCGAGACGCTGTGCAACCCCTATGGCCTGCTCGGCGCCGCGATGCTCGACCTGATGGGGGTGGCCCAGGGCTAGGCGGCGCGGCTGATCCCGCTTCCCCCCGGCGCTCGCGCCGCGCTAACCTGTCGGCCGAACCCGCGGTGAGCAAGAGGGGCAGCGATGCAATACAAAGTGATCTCGGCCGATTGCCACGTCGACCTGATCTGGCTGCCGCCCGATTTGTTCACCACAAACGCGCCGGCCGCGCTTAAGGACCGCATGCCCTACGTCACCGACGGGCCGCGCGGCCGCGAATGGGTGACCAGGAACGGCGCCTCGTTCGGCCTCGATGCGGGCATGGGCTCGGCCGGCCGGCCGTACCAGCCGGGCAAGATCCACCGCTCGGACCGCATGGCGACAACCGGGCTTTTCGATCCCGAGCAGCAGAAGGTGCGGCGCCTGACCGACCCCGATCTGCGCCTCGCGGACCAGGACCGCGACGGGATTCAGGCGGAAATCCTTTACGGTATCCTCGGCGCCACCAACCGGCTCAACGACAACGAGGCGGCCGGCGCGATGCTGCGCATCTATAATGACTGGCTCGCCGATTTCTGCAGCCGCCAACCAGAGCGCTATGGCGGGCTCGCCAACATCCCGAACCACAGCGCCGACGAGGCGGTCGCCGAGATCGAGCGCGTCGCCCGGCGCGGCAATGTGCGCGGGCTGGAAATCGCCCGCCGCTTCGACATGACCCCGCTGTGGGACCCGTGGTGGAACCCGGTATGGGATGCGATCGCGGCGAGCGGATTGCCGGTGCATTTTCACACGATCGGCGGGCCCGGGCGCGATTTCTCCAAGCTGACCGGCAAGACGCTCCTCGCCGCGCGCGCCGCCAGCATTTCGAGCTTTCAGATGCACATGGCCGACGTGCTGATGTCGATGATCTTTGCCGGCGTCTTGCACCACCGGCCGCAGATGAAGATGGTGATCGGCGAGGCCGGCACCGGCTGGATCCCCTATATCCTCGACCGCATGGACGCCGAGTGGGAGGACCAGTTCAAGGAGCTCGACCTGACGATGAAGCCCAGCGCGTACTGGCGCCGCCAGTGCTATGCGACCTACCAGAGCGACCCGGTCGGCGTGAAGCTGATCGAGGAATTGGGCGAAGACAACATCATGTGGGGCTCGGACTTTCCGCATCCCGACGGCATCTATCCGGATTCGCAGGACTATATCGAGAAAGAGCTGGGCCACTTGCCGGCGGCGACGCGGCAGAAGATCGTTTGCGACAACGCCGCAAAACTCTACCGCTTCGTCAATTAGCGGGATCCCCAACCCCAGGGAGGCAGCCATGCGCTGGTTACGCTACGAAGCCGACGGGCGCGAATCCTACGGCATCGTCGAAGGCAACGAGGTTACCGAGGTCAAGGGCGACCCGTTTGTCGGCTATGAGATGACGCGCACGCGGCGCAAGCTCCGCGACGTCACGTTTCTCGTGCCGGTGGTGCCGAAAACCTTTTATGCCGCCGGGCTGAACTATGTCGAACACATCACCGAGATGGCGGCAAAGCGCGGCGAGAAGCCCAACATCCCGCCCGCGGCCGATATCGGCTACCGCGCCAATAACGCGCTGATCGCGCATGGCGAGAACATCGTCATTCCGCACGACGCCGGCGAGTTGGTGCAATACGAGGCCGAGCTGGTCGCGGTGATCGGCACCAAGGCCAAGCACCTGTCGGAAAGCGAGGCGCTGTCGTGCGTGCTCGGCTGGACGATCGGCAACGACATGAGCGAGCGCACCTGGCAGCGCCAGGACCGCACGCTGTGGCGCGCCAAGAACACCGATACGTTCAAGCCGATGGGGCCGTGGATCGAAACCGATTTCGACCTCGATGCGGCCCGCACGATCGTGCGGGTCAACGGCGAGGAGACCGATAATTTCCGCACCAACCACATGCTTTACGGGGTCGCGACCTTTATCAGCCGGATGTCGCAATACCTGACGCTCTATCCGGGCGACGTGGTGTGGATGGGCACCGAAGGCGCTCCGCGCAATCTGAAGCACGGCGATGTCTGCGAGATCGAGATCACCGGCATCGGCATCCTGCGCAACCCGCTGGTCAAGGCGACGCGGTAGGCGGTTCTTTTATTCGTCATCCGCGGGCTCGACCCGCGGATCCCCCGGATGGCCGGGACAAGCCCGGCCATGACGGCACTTTTTAGTGGCAAGAGAATGTCCCTGATGAAACTCTTCGACCTCAGCGGCAAGGTGGCGGTGGTCACCGGCTCGTCGCGCGGCATCGGCCGGGCGATGGCCGAAATCTTTGCCGAGGCCGGCGCCAAGGTGGTGATTTCCGCGCGCAACCTTGCGCCATGCGAAGAGGTGGTCGCGGCGATCAAGGCGAAGGGCGGCGAGGCGATCGCCGTCACCTGCCGCATCTCCGACAAGCCGCAATGCGAGAATCTGATCGCCAAGGCGCACGAGGCGTTTGGCCGGGTCGACATCCTCGTTTGCAACGCGGCGATCAATCCGCATCACGGCCCGATCGACGACATCACCGACGACGTCTTCTCGCGGATGATGGTCAATAATGTGCAGTCGAATTTCTGGCTGTCGAAGCTGGTCGCGCCTGGCATGCGCGAGCGCAAGGACGGCTCGATCATCTACATCATCTCGGTCGCCGCGCTGCACGCCTCGCTCGAATTGCCGATGTACGGGATCACCAAGCTCGCCGATTATGCGCTCGCGCGGAACCTCGCGGCCGCCTGGGGGCCCGATGGCATCCGCGTCAATTGCATCGCCCCCGGCCTCGTCGTCACGCAGTTCGCCCGGGTGCTTTACGAAGACCCCGCGCGCCGCGCCGCGCGCGAGGCGGCGACGCCGCTCAGGCGGCTCGGCGAGCCCGAAGACATCGCCGGCCCCGCGCTGCTGCTCGCCTCGCCGGCCGGCAAGTTCATCACCGGGCAGATTTTGACCGTCGACGGCGGCACGACGATCCAGTCGCGCTGAGCCGTCGCATCAGCGCCCGGTGGTGGCCGGCGGCGTCAGGGTCTGGCTGGTGACCGCAGGCGATTGCTTGATGATGCTGTAACTGGCCGAAAACGGCAGGTTCTTGCTGTACTGGCCGATGAAATCGCTAACCGCGGCGATCACCGTCTTCGGCACGTAAACGATGTCGAACGATCTGAGCAGCGGGTCCTGGCCGCCGGCCCCGGCATAGTCGCCGAGCGCGACCTGGATGGTATGCAGCCGCCCCTCCGCATCGCGGCGGATCAACAGAATGTCGCCGCTCTTGGCCCCGGTCTTGGCGCCGCCGGCGCGGGCGATGGCGCGCTCCAGGGTCAGCGGCACCTCGCTGCGGATCAGCCCCGGATGCGCGACCCAGCCGTCGACATACACCGCCTCTGGCGCGTAGCCGCGCATCGTGATCGACAAGACCGGCGAATGGAGCTTGGTGGCGTAGGCCCGGGTAAGCCGGTCGGTCGCCTGGGGCACGGTCAGCCCGCCGAGCAGAACCGGGCCGATCATCCCGGGCGACACATACCCGTCGGCGCCGATCGTGGCGCGCTGGTTGAAATGGGGATCGAACGGAAAGCGGATTTCGATCTCGTCGTTCGGTGACAGCGTATGCTCGGCGGTCAGCGGCACGCCGCCGGCGATCACCCCCGAGGGCGGCATTCCGCCCGGCACCAATGGCGGGCCGGCGGGCGTGCGCGGCCCGCACCCGGAGAGCAGCGCGGCGAGCACCACAATCGCAAGCATCGATTTCATCGCCGCGCAATCTGCCTCAACCCGCGCCCGCGGTGAAGCGATGCGTGCTTATGGTGCGCGGCCCCGTCGCGCCATTGGGCCGATCAGCGGCCGGTCACGGAAAGAACGGCTTTGTCAGACTCCGCGACCCGCACGATTCTGTAATCGCGGGGCCGCGACGAGGCGTTGAACCCCAAGGTGATCGTCCAGACGCCGAGGTGGTCGTCAAACAGGAATTCCTCCATGCGGAGATCCCGTACCGGCTCGGCGGCGAACAGGTCGCCGATATGTTTTTTGGCGGCGGCAACCGCCTCGCTGACGTTCATCAACCGCTCCGGTTCTCGCGCGTTCTCTGGTCGCACCATAGCAGCAGCTGCGCCTTACAACATCCCGAGCGTGCTGCGGCCCTTCGGCGGCGGAAACGCGCGGTCGAGCGCGGCGAGGTCGGCATCGGTCAGTTCGAGATCGGCGGCCAGGCGGTTTTCGCGCACATGCTCCGCCTCGGTCGCCTTCGGGATCACGATCATCCCCTCCTGCCGCAACAGCCAGGCGAGTGCGACCTGGGCCGGGGTCGCGCGGTGCCGTGCCGCGATTTCGGCGAGCGCCTTGTGGCCCAGCATCCGGCCCTGCTCGATCGGCGAATAGGCCATGATCGGGATGCCACGATCGCGGCACCACGGGATCAGATCCCATTCCGGCCCGCGCCGCGTAAGGTTGTAGAGGATCTGGTTGGTGGCGACCGTGTCGCCACCGCCGAGCGCGACCCAGTCCTTCATGTCGTCGAGGCCGAAATTGCTGACGCCGTGACGGCGGATCTTGCCGTCGCGCAGCAGCCGCGCGAACCCGGCCATCGTCTCGGCCAGCGGCACCGAGCCGCGCCAATGCAGCAGATAGAGGTCGATGCGGTCGGTCTTGAGCCGCTTGAGGCTGCGCTCGCAGGCTTCCACGACGCCTTTCTGCGAGGCGTTGTGGGGCAGGACCTTGCTGACGATGAACAGCCGGTCGCGCAGCCCTGCCGTGGCGCGGGCGACGATCTCCTCGGCGGTGCCGTTGCCGTACATCTCGGCGGTGTCGATCAGCGTCAGCCCGAGTTCGATGCCGAGGCGCAGCGCTGCCGCCTCCTGGTCGAAGCGGCGAGAATTTTCGCCCATGTGCCAGGTGCCCTGGCCGTAGGCGGGCACGGTTTCGCCCCCCGGAAAGGTCACGCGCGGCAGGCTGTCGGTCATCGCCTTCCTCCCTCACCGCCGGGTTCGCGGCGCAGAAACAACAGCTTTGCCGCACCGTAGTGCCGCGCGTCGACGAGGGCAAACCCGGCGGGCGGGACCAGGTCTTCCCCGGCCGAAATCTCGACGACCGCCAGCGCATCGGGCGCGAGCCAGCCCGCGGCGGCGAGCGCGGTCAGCGCCGGCGCGGCAAGACCGGCGCCGTAAGGCGGGTCGAGAAACGCGACCGCGCCCTGCACCGGGGCGCGCGGCGGGCGGGTCGCATCGCCGCGCACGATCTGCGCGCGGTCGTCTTCGTCGAGCGCGGCGATGTTGCGGCGCAGCGTCGCCAGGGCCTCGCGGTTGTCCTCGATGAACACGGCCTCGCTGGCACCGCGCGACAGCGCTTCGAGCCCGAGCGCGCCGGTGCCGGCAAAGGCGTCGATCACCGGCCGGCCGGCGAACGGCAGGCCGCCGGTGGCGAAGCGGCCGTGCGACAGGATGTTGAACAGCGCCTCGCGTGCCCGGTCGCTGGTCGGCCGCACGGTGGTACCGGGCGGCGCGGCCAGCCGCCGCCCGCGATGCCTACCGCCGACGATGCGCATTCGGCCTGGTAGCGTCGGGCTTGGTAGTGTCGGGCTTGGTAGCGTCGGGCCTGGGAGCATCGAGCTTGGGAACCTGGGCCTTGGGCGGCGCCGGGTTGCCGAGCTGCTCGCGCACCACCTTGCCGGTTACCTCCTCGACCGCGCCGCGCGCCAGATTGCCGAGCTGAAACGGCCCGTAGGACAGGCGGATGAGCCGGGTCACCGCGAGGCCGAGATGTTCGAGAACCCGGCGCACCTCGCGGTTTTTGCCTTCGCGCAGCGACAGCGCGACCCAGGCGTTGGCGCCCTTCTGGCGCTCGAATTCGGCGTGGATCGGGCCGTAACTGACGCCGTCGATCCTGATGCCCTTGGCAAGTGCCGCCAGCCTTGCGGGGTCGGGAACGCCGTGGACCCGCACCTTGTAGCGGCGCAGCCAGCCGGTCTCGGGCAGTTCGAGCCGGCGGGCCAGCGCCCCGTCATTGGTCAGCAGCAAGAGGCCTTCGGAATTGAGGTCGAGCCGTCCGACCGAGATCAGCCGCGGCAATTCCGGCGGCAGCGCGCCGAACACGGTCGGCCGGCCCTTTTCGTCGCGGTGCGTGGTGACGAGCCCGGTCGGCTTGTGGTAGCGCCACAGCCGCGGCCGGTCGGGCTCGGGCAGCGGCGCGCCGTCGACGCGGATGTCGCTGGCGGCGGTCACGGTGATCGCCGGGCTGGTCAGCACCGCGCCATCGACCGCGACCCTTCCCTCGGCGATCCAGCGTTCGGCGTCGCGCCGCGAGCACAGCCCGGCACGCGCCAGCACCTTGGCGATGCGCTGGGGTCCGTCGTCGTCTTTCGGGGTGAGCGCGCGGGGCCGCTGTGGCATGGTGGGTGACGACATAAGCGTAAGCGCGGGCGGCGGCAACAGGCGGGGCATGAAGAGGCGCGAAATCTCTCCGATGCTGGCCGCGCTGGATGAGGCCGAAGCGGCCGCCGCCGCCGGCGAGGTGCCGGTCGGCGCAGTGCTGCTCGACGGCGGCGGCACCATCGTCGCGCGCGCCGGCAACCGCGTGGAGAGCGACAGCGATCCGACCGCGCATGCCGAGATGCTGGTGCTGCGCGACGGCGCCGCCCGGCTCGGGGCGAAAATCCTTCCCGAATGCGACCTGTACGTGACGCTGGAGCCGTGCGCGATGTGTGCCGCGGCGATCGCGCTCGCCCGCATTCGGCGGCTGTATTTCGGGGCGTTCGACCCAAAGGGCGGCGGGGTCGAGCACGGCCCGCGCATCTTTGAACAGCCGACCTGCCACCACCGGCCGGAAGTGTATGGCGGCATCGGCGAGCGCCGCGCCGCGGCGCTGCTGCGCGGGTTCTTCCGCGAACGGCGTTGAGCCCGCTGCGACTTAGTCTAGGCAGGTAGCTTAGGCCATATTCAGGCCGGCGGCAGCTCGAACACACGCTGCATCTTCGAGAAGCCGCGCAACTCAAAATGGCCGATCTCCCACACCGGCTGGTGCAGCCGCTCGGCAAATTTCTGCGACATGATCAGTGAGCGGTCGAGCTTGCGGCACAGCCGCTCGATCCGGCTCGTCAGGTTCACGTCGGGTCCGATCACGGTAAAGTCGAGCCGGTTGCCGGACCCGATATTGCCGTAGGCGACGGTGCCGTAATGCAGCGCGACGCCGGCCTGCAGCGGCGTCGCCGGGTGCTTGCGGTTGCGCTCGACCAGCGCCGCGAGCCCGTCGGTGGCGGCCGCCAGCGCCGATTGGCACGCCTCGGCGGCGTCACGTTCAGTTTTACGATTGAAGATCGCGAGCACGCCGTCGCCCATGATCTCGACCACCTCGCCGCCATGCGCCCGCACCGGCGGCATCACGCAATCGAAATACTGGTTGAGCGTGCGGATCACCGCGCGCGAGCTGTGCCGGTCGGACAGCGAGGTGAAATCGCGCAGATCGACCAGCATCAGCGCCGCGGTGATCGTGCGCAGATCGCCGCGCTGCACTTGGCCGTCGAGAATCAGCCGGCCGGCTTCGGCGCCGACATAGGTGGTGAGGATGCCGCCGACGAAGCGGCGCAGCGCCTTTAGCTCGGCGACTGCGGCGTATTCCGGCAGGATATCGCCGAAAAAACCCATCTCGGCGTCGCTGAACCCACCCGGCTGCTTGGTGGCCCAGGAAAACGCGTTGACCATGCCCGTCGCGTACACCAGCGGCGCGATCGCGTAATGGGTATAACCCTGGTCGCGCAGCTCCTCGAGCATCTCGTACGGCAGCGCCTCGTTGCCATCGAGGCGCCAGGCAAAGGTCTCCTTCCCCTCCATGACCGCGCGAATGACGCTTTTGAGATAGATCGCCGACCGTTCGATGCCGTGGTCGAAGAATTGTTCCTCGATCCCCTGATTGCGGCGCCAGATGCGCGCCACGCCGCGGTATTCCGGATGAAACGCCCGTTGGTGCAGCGAGACGCGGTCGAGCGGGATTCCCGCCGCCGCGACCCGTGTGCAGAACTCTTCGAGCACCATCTTGTTGTCGGGCAGGAAGCGCGCCTCGCGGATCAGCCATACCCGGGTCTGCGCGGCGAGCGCATCGGGTGCCGCGGGCTTGTCAGGCACGGATGAGTGTTCGCGGGCGTCGCGCGGCATCGGTGGGTCTTCGCTGCGCCGCTGATGCCGGCGCCGATCTGATGTCGGGTGCCGCGGGCGGTCAGACAACCGTCCACCGGCGCGACGGGCAAATTCTCCTGGTGCGGTTCGCCGGCGTCAAGCCTTGCCGATTCCGCCCTGAGCCGCCAAGCTTGGCAAAAGGCGGCCATGCGGTCGGCGGATCGATTGCCGGGTCAGGCCGCACGCAGATCGGAGGGAGCGGATCGCATGCCGGCGCAACGGGACGAATTGAAGGTTCGCGGCGTCACGGTCGCGCTGCAGCGCGCCGGGCGTGGGCGGACCGTGCTGTTCCTGCATGGTGCCGGCGGGGTGCCGCAATGGCTGCCGTTTTTCGACACGCTGGCCGAGCATTTCGAGGTGCTGGTGCCCGAGCATCCCGGGTTCGGCGGCTCGGATGACCCGCCGTGGATCACCTCGATGTCCGACCTCGCGCTGTTCTACCTCGATCTTGTCGAGGAAACCGGGCTCGACCGCGTCCACCTGATCGGCAACTCGCTCGGCGGCTGGCTGGCCGCGGAAATCCTCGTCCGCGACCGTTCGCGGTTCAGCAGCCTGGTGCAGCTCGCGCCGGCCGGCATCCGGGTAAAGGGCGTGCCGTGCGGCGACAATTTCATCTGGGGGCCGGAAGAGGCGGTGCGCAACCTCTATCACGATCAGAGTTTCGCCGATCGGTTGCTGGCGCAGCCGCCGACCGAGGCGCAGCTCGACGTGATGCTGCGCAACCGCTTTACGGTGGCCAAGCTCGGCTGGCAGCCGCGCTGGTTCAGCCCCGACCTCGAAAAATGGCTGCACCGGATCAAGCTGCCCTCGCTCGTGGTGTGGGGCGACGACGACAAGATCATGCCGCCGCAATTTGCCGCGCTGTGGCGCGAGCGCCTGCCCGAGGCGCGGCTGGTGATGGTCGAGCGCTGCGGGCACCTGCCGCATGTCGAGCATGCCGCGCCGGTCGCGCGCCAAATCGTCGATTTCCTGGCGGGGGTCGCGTGATGAAGCTGGTTTCGTTCCACCTGATGCCGTACCGCCCGCTCGATCTCGCAGAGGCGGCCAAGCACCGCTCGCCCTGGGTCGTGCTGCCCAACCACCTGTACGATCCGGTCAAGGGCGCCGAGGAATACGCCAGCCACATCGACGCGCTGGTCTATGCCGAGGCGCTCGGCTTCGACGCGATCGGTGTCAACGAGCATCACCAGACCGCCTACGGCCTGATGCCGGCGCCCAACCTGATCGCCAGCGCGCTGATCCAGCGCACCAAACGGGTGCAGATCGCGATCCTCGGCCGGGCGCTGCCGCTGGTGAACAATCCGATCTACATCGCGGAGGAATTCGCGATGCTCGACAATTTGTCGAAGGGGCGGATCATCGCCGGGTTCGTGCGCGGCATCGGCTCGGAATACCACTCGTCGGGCACCAACCCGTATTTCTCGCACGCGCGGTTTCACGAGGCGCACGATCTGATCATCCGCGCCTGGACCGAGCCCGGCCCGTTCGCCTTTGACGGCGACCATTTCAGCCTGCGCTACGTCAATCTGTGGCCGCGGCCGTACCAGACGCCGCACCCGCCGGTGTGGATCCCGTCGCAAGGGTCGAGCGAGACCGTCGCCTGGGCCGCCCACCCCGATCGCAAATACCCGTTTCTGGTGACGTTTTCCTCGGCCGACCTGGTGGCGCGCTACCACACCAGCTATCGCGACAAGGCGCGCGAATACGGCTACGAGGCGGCGTCCGGGCAGCTCGGCTGGGCCTGCCCGATCTATGTCGCCGAGACCGACGAGCGCGCGATGGAAGAGGCGGGACAGGCGGTCGAGACGCTGTTCAACGACTTCCTGCGCCAGACCTTTGAGATGCTGATGCCGCCGGGCTACACCTCGATCAATTCGATGAAGAATTTCGTCGCGATGCGGCGCGCGCTGGGCGGCGGCCGGATGACCGCGCAGGGCCTCGTCGAGAGCGGCACCGCGCTGATCGGCAGCCCCAAGACGGTGCTTGCCGGCATCGAGCGCATGCGTGAGCGCACCGGCTTCGGCATCCTCGTCTGCCTCCTGCAGTTCGGCATCCTCAACGACGAGCTGACCCGGCGCAACATGGACATGTTCGCCGCCGAGGTGATGCCGCAACTGCGCGATTGAGGCACCGGCGGGCGTGCCGGCGGTGCCTCGCCGCGGCGCTGGTCAGTAGCTCGGTTTTGACGGGTGCGGGGTCAGCTGGATCTCGTGCGACCAGCAGGTCTTGTCCTGCGTGTGCAGGTACCAGAACGCGTCGGCAATCTTGGTCGGGTTGATGATCAGGTCGGGGCGGTTCTGGTTGCGCGGCAGCGCCCGCGTGCCCGGCGAGTCGATGGTGCCGTCGATCACGACATTGGCGACGTGCACGCCGTGCTCGGAATATTCCTCGGTCAGCACCTGCGCCAGCGTGCGCATCATCACCCGCGGGTAGTAGAGCGACTGCCCGGTCACCCGCTTGCGGCCGCGCAGCGAACTCGAATTGTTGGAGAACAGGAACGAGCCTTCACCCTTTTTGCGCATCGCCGGCAGCACTTCCTGGGCGACGAGAAACGGCCCGCGGATCGCAACATCGATCGCGGTGTCGAGAATCCGGACCGGGACGTATTCCAGCAGCTCCTTCTCCGGCGGCAGCTCGCGGCCGTCGAGATAGCCGGCATTGTAGACCAGCACGTCGGGGTCGCCGGCTTCCTGGCGGATCGTGGCGAACGCGTTCTTGATCGAATCGTCGGAGCTGAGGTCGAGTTCGACGATCATGCACTCGCCGCCCTGCTCGCGGATCGCCGCGGCGAGCGGCGCGGCGTTGGCCTCGGTGCGCGTCGTCACCACGGTGAAAAAGCCCTCCTTGGCGAATTTCTGCGCGATCGCGCCGCCGACGCCCCAGCGCACGCCGACCGGCACGATGGTCTCGTCGACGGCGTGGCCATGCAGCATGTTGGTCATCCGCCCATCGGATTGCCATTTCGACGTGGCGCCGACCACCACGCACACCTCTTTGCCTCTGGTGTTTGTCTTCATCCCACGATTTCCTTCATTTTTGTCGGGTTCGGGCGAATTGCCCCGGTCTATCGGTTCCAGCCCCACCAGGCGCACAGCGCCTCGCCCATCACGAGGTCGAGGTCGCGGCCTTTGAGCCACGGCAGTTCCTCGGTGAACATCGTCGCGCATTGCCGCCACGAGCACGGCATCTTGGTGATGTCGGTGCCCCAGAACATGCGGTGCGGGCCGAAGGCGTCGTAAATCTGCCGCAGATAGCCCTGCATCGTCTTGTAGGGGTAGGGCTCGGCGGAATAGCCCGGCGCGCCGGTCGCCTTGACCGCG
>DATLRD010000041.1:0-45053 GCA_035534855.1 Allostellaceae bacterium
GGCACCGACCATAGCCGCGAGGTGGCGACCGGCGGGCCGGCGATCATCCTGGTCAACCCGCAGCTCGGCGAGAATATCGGCACCGCGGCGCGGGCGATGCTGAATTGCGGGCTCGACGATCTGCGCCTCGTCGCGCCGCGCGACGGCTGGCCCAACGACCGGGCGGTCGCCTCGGCGAGCGGCGCCGACCGGGTGCTCGATTCGGCCCGGCTCTATCCCAACGTGCGCGCCGCGATCGCCGACCTGCGCCACGTCTATGCCGCGACCGCGCGCGACCGCTACATGGTCAACCGCATCGTTACCGCGCGGGCCGCGGCGCCCGAGATGCGCGGCCGTGTCGCCGCCGGCGAATCCTGCGGCGTGCTGTTCGGCCCGGAGCGCACCGGCCTCGTCAACGACGACATCGCGCTCGCCGACACGGTCTTGAGCGTGCCGCTGAACCCGGCGTTCTCGTCGCTCAACCTGGCCCAAGCGGTGCTGGTCGTCGGCTACGAATGGTTTGCCGCCGGCGACCAGACCCCGCCCGAGACGCTGCATACCGGCGCCAGCCGCCCGGCTAACAAGGAAGAATTCGAGCGCTTCTTTGACCATTTCGAAGCGGAACTGCTGAATAGCGGCTTCATCCGTCACCCGGACAAGCGACCGAGCATGGTGCGCAACCTGCGCAACCTGTTTCAGCGCGCGCAATGCACCGAGCAGGAATTGCGCACGCTGCACGGCGTCATCACCGCCTTTGTGGGCCCGCGCGACCGCGGCAAGGCGAGCGGCAGCGAGTAGTGCGGCTCCGGATCGCCGCCGCCTTTGTCGCGCTGCTGGCGGTCGCCAGCGTGCCGGTGTTTTCGACCGTGCTGCCGCCGCTGGTCGATTATCCGAACCACCTGGCGCGGATGCACCTCTTGGCCGAGGGCGGCAACCGGTATTACGCCGTGCGCTGGGCGCCGCTGCCCAACCTCGCCGCCGATCTGATCATCCCGCCGCTGTCGCGGCTGATGCCGCTGGCGTTCGCCGGCAAGATCTTTCTGGTGATGGTGTTTGCACTGCTCGCCGGCGGCACCGTGTGGCTCAACCGCGCCGTCACCGGAACCTGGCGGAAGTGGCCGCTGCTGGGCTTTCTGTTCCTCTACAACCGACTGTTTCTGTGGGGGTTCGTCAACTACCTGTTCGGTCTCGGGCTGGCGCTGTGCGGGCTGGCGCTGTGGCTGACGCTGGAGCGACGCCCGGCCTGGATGCGGGTGGCGGCCTCGTGCGTCGCCGCGGTCGCCTGCTTTTTCGCGCACCTGTCGGCGTTCGGAATCTATGCGCTGGCGATCGCCGGGGTCGAGCTGATCCCGTTCTGGCACGAGCTGCGCCGGCGAGACTGGCGCGGGGCGGCGCGGCGGACGGTGATCGCCGGGGTGCAGTTCGTCGCGCCGGCCGTGATCTTTCTCGCCTGGCTCGAACCCGGCCCCGGCGGGGCGATCCGCTACGCGAGGTTCGTGCGCAAGTTCGACATCCTGTTCAACGTTTTCGACAATTACAGCCGGCCGTTCGACGTTATCTGCTTCGTGCTGCTGGTAACAGTGCTCGCGGTGCTGGCGGGCAGCCGGCGGCTGCATCTCGCGCCGCGCATGCTGACCGCGATCGGCCTGGTGTTCGTGGCTTATCTGGCAATGCCGAGCCAGCTTCTGTCGGGCTCCGGCGCCGATCACCGCCTGCCGATCGCATTGTTCCTGCTGGTAATCGGCGGCGCCGCGCCCGACCTGTCGCGGCGCGAGGTCATGGTGTTCGGCGGCGCCGCGGCGGCGATGTTTGCGGCGCGGATGGCGGTGATCGAGGCGGAATGGCTGCGCGCCGACCGGATCTATACCGGCGACTTGGTTGCGCTCGACCGGCTGCCCGAGGGCGCGAGCCTCGCGGTCGCCTACCCGGCCGACGAAATCCACGCCGGGGCGATCCCCGAGCTGCATGTGCCGACCCTGGCGGCAGCACGGCGCGAGGCGTTTGTGCCGACCGTGTTCGCGCTGCCGTCACAGCAGCCGCTGACGCTGACCCCGGCCGCCGCGGCACTGGCGCGGCTGTCGGTGCCGCCACTGTGGTGGCTCGCCTTTGTCGACCGCGACGCCGCGGCGCGCGCCCGACTCGGGCCGGCCTTGGCCCAATACGATTACGTGGTGTTTCTCGACCGGCACCGCTTTGCGCTGCCGCCCGACCCGTGCCTCAAGCCGGTTGCCGGCGCGCCGAACTTTCACCTCGCCGCAATCGAGCACGGCCCGGCCTGCAAACCCTAAGGCTTTCGACAGAGCGGCTGCCACGACAGAATGTGCTGCCACCGCCCGCTCGTGTCGCCGGCGGGATAGGGCCACGCGACGACCGGGTGCCAGCCGGTGGCATCATGCGCGACCAGCCCCGCAGCGCCGGCAGGAATTCCGGCGAGGCCGCCGGGCGCGCAGGAGATCAGTGCCTTGGTGTAACCGCGCCGAGCCGCCTCGGCGAGCGCTGCGTCATCCGCCGTCTGGCGCGGCAAGACATCGAGCCGCGGACGGCGCGGCGGCACGTCGCGCAATACGCCGGCGAGCATCGTCGCAACGCTGCCGTTGTCACCCGGCAGCAGCAGGGCGAGCCGGTCGTCGGCGGCGAGGTGAGGTTTGAGCCGGGTGGCGAGGTCCCACACCAGCGGCTGCGGCATCACCAGGTCGAACCGCAGCCGCTTGATCAGCGGCAGCGGCGCGATCAGCGCCACCGCCAGCACCGCCCCGGAAACCCACGCGCGCGGCCGGCGGGCCAGCGCAGCGCCGAGGCCGAAATCGCGCGCGGCCAGCGCCAGCCCGGCGACCAGCACCAGCGACAGATGCGTGTTGTAGCGGAAATACGAATGCGCGGCGGCGCTCATCTCGCTGGAAAACCCGGCGATATAAGTGAGCAGCACAAATAGATTGTAGAGCACGAAGAGACCGGCGTGAATCGCCAGCAGCCGCGTCGTGAGGGTCCAGCCCTGGCGGCGCCACAGCATCGGCAGCACCGCCAGGGCGACCGCGACCAGACCGAAATAGAACGGCTTTTCGGCGATCTGCCACGCCATGCTGAGAAGGGTTTGCGGCAGCACCGCCCAATGCCATTGGCCGAGCGGCAGAACCTTCAGCTCGGCGACCCCGGCATGCGCGACGAAATAGCGCCACACGAGGTAAAGCGCTGCGGCCGGCACCACCGACAGCACGAGAAGCCGCAGCCCGGCGCGCCGCACCCCAAACTCGGCCCAGCCGGAAATCGCCGCCGCCCCGGCCAGCGCCGCAACCAGCCCAACCCCGGATTGCTTGGCATTGAGCATCGCCGCGAAAACCAGTGACAGCGCCAGCACCCCGCCGGCCCGCTCGCCGGCGGCGAGCGCCGCCTGCGCCCGTGCCAATAGCAACGCCGCCAGCAGCGCCGTCACCATCAGCGCCGGCTCGCCATACGCGGCAAAGTCGATGCGCGGGACGAAGCCGGGGTTCAGCCCGATCGCCAGCAGGAGGCCGAGCGCGACGACGCCCCACGGCAGCGGCGCCCTCGCCTCCCCGCTCGCCAGCGCCCGCGCGATCGCCAGCCCGGCGACCAGAAACAGCATGACGTTGTCGAGCGACATGCCGGCGGCCGGGAAGCCGCGATAGAGGATGGCGCCGAGAAACGCGAGGAATTGCGTGTTGTAGGGCGCCGCCGGGATATAGGAGAAGCTCGGCGCCAGCGCGGCGGTCGGGAAACGGCCGTAATCGACGAGGTAGACCGCATTGGGCAGCAGGTTGAGAAAGGTGTCGGGCTGCGACGGACGAATCGGCGCCATCACCAGCCACAGCGGCAGGGCGATCAGCAGCACCCGACCGAGATTGCGCCATTCCGCGCCGGGCAACCGCCAGCGCGGGATCGCCTGCCCGGCAAGCGCGGCGGCGGCGAACGCGATCGCCGGCAGCCGCAGGCTTAGCGGCAGGAAGACGCCCCACCCGGTCAAGAGCAGGCACAGCCCGCCCCATCCCGCGCCGATCGCGATTTCGGGGTGGGTCTGCCCGCGGCACAGCGCCACCCCGGCGAGCAGCAGAATCGCCGCTACCGCCCAGGTCGTCGCGAGCGCGGCCAGCGCGGCAAAGCTCGGCAGATAGGCGACGATCATCGGCATGCGCTTGACAGGGCGCCGGAACGCCGGTTCTCTCGCCCGATGACCGCGCCGCCGGCCGATCCGGCGATCCTCTCACCCTCCGCCGCGCTGCCCGCCGCTGATCTCGCGCCGCCGGGCCCGGAGCTGTGCGTCGTCGTGCCCACCTTCAACGAGGCGGGCAACGTCGTCGTGCTGGTCGAGCGGCTGGCCGAGGTACTGGCTGGGATCGACTGGGAGGTCGTATTCGTCGACGACGATTCGCCCGACGGCACCGCGGCACGGGTGCGGGCGCTGGGCCGCGCCGACCGCCGCGTGCGCTGCATCCGCCGGATCGGCCGGCGCGGCCTCAGCTCGGCCTCGATCGAGGGCATGCTGTCGACCTCGGCGCCGTTCATCGCGGTGATGGACGGCGATCTGCAGCACGACGAGGCGCTGCTGCCGCAAATGCTCGCGCGGCTGCGCGACGGGTCGAGCGACCTCGCGATCGCCAGCCGGTATGTCGGCGCCGGGGATCCCGGCGGGCTGGCCAGCGAGGGCCGCCGCCGCCTAAGCCGCGCCGGCGCGCGGCTCGCCCGACTCTTGATCCGCAACGAGGTTTCCGACCCGGTCAGCGGGTTCTTCATGTTGCGCCGCGACACCACAGAGGAGATCGCACCGCGGCTCAGCGGGGTCGGCACCAAGATCCTGATCGACATAATGGCGTCGGCGCCGCGCCCGCTGTCGATCGTCGAGCTGCCGTACCGGTTTCGTGCCCGCCATTCCGGCGAGAGCAAGCTCGATTCGGTCACCGCGCTCGAATACCTGCTGCTGCTGGCCGAGAAGAGCGGCGGCCGGTATTTCTCGCACCGCCTCATCATGTTCCTGCTGGTCGGGGCAACCGGGGTCGGGGTCAATCTCGGGGTGCTGCGGCTGCTGCTGGCGCTGGGCGTGCGGTTTACCGCATCAGACGCCGCCGGCACGATCGTCGCGATGATCTCGAATTTCTTTCTCAACAATGTCTTCACCTATCGCGACAGCCGGCTCGTCGGCTGGCGTGCGGTGCGCGGGCTCGTAACCTTTATGGCCCTATGCGGGATCGGCGCGCTCGTCAATGTCGCGGTGGCGCGCAATCTCTACCAGGCGACCGGGTTGTGGTGGCTTGCCGGAATCGCCGGCGCCGTGGTCGGCGCGCTGCTCAATTACGGGCTTACCTCGATCTTCACCTGGGGCCGCCGGCCGTAAACCGCTCCTTGCGCGGCGGTTGCGCTGCGATCGCAATTGTTCAGTCGGGTCGGCCACCGGTACAATCAGCGCCATGCGGGTGCTCTATCACCTCTCCCTGTCGCCGTTCGCGCGCAAGGTCAGAATTGTTCTGGCCGAGAAGAACCTCGACTTCACGATGAAGAGCGAAAAAGTGTGGGAGCGGCGACCGGAATTCCTTGCTCTCAACCCGGCGGGCGAGGTGCCGGTGCTGATCGAGCCGGACGGAACCGTGCTCGCCGGCACCGACGCGATTGTCGAGTACCTCGACGAATCATACCGCGAAAAGATCCTGATCGGGATCAACCCGGTGGATCGCGCCGAGGTGCGGCGGCTCAACGCCTGGTTCGACGTCAAGATGAACCTCGAAGTCACCGAAAACCTGCTCGGCGAAAAGATGATGAAGCGCTACCAGGGCCACGGCCAGCCCAACTCGCAGGCGATTCGCGCCGGGCACGGCAACATGCCCTATCACCTCGACTATATCAGCTATCTGGTTGAGCGGCGGCGCTGGCTGGCAGGCGACCATTTTTCGCTGGCCGACATCACCGCAGCGGCGCAGCTGTCGAGCCTCGACTATCTCGGCGACGTGCCGTGGGACCAGCACGAGCCGGCCAAGGAATGGTACGCGCGGATCAAATCACGGCCGAGCTTTCGCCCGATCCTGGCCGACCACGTGCCCGGGCTGCCGCCGCCGCGGCACTACAGCGACCTCGATTTCTGAGGCGCGCGGCAGCCGGCGCAGTGGCCGCTCTGTTTCGCGTCACGCCCGTAGGGTCGCGGACTTCGCGGCGTATTCCTCGGCGGTCAGCAACCCTGCGTCGCGCAACTGCGCGAGCATCGCGAGCAGCGTCGCAGTGCCGGACGTGTCGACCGCGACGACCCCGCCGACCTTCAGTTCGGCCGGCCGCGTGCCCTGGCGCAGCAGCACGAAGATGAAGCCCAGACCCGCCGTCGCGATCAGGAAAAGGATGCCGTAATAGGGATGGCCGCCGAACAGGTCGGTCAAGGTCGCCAGCAGCAGCAAGATCGTGCCGGCCGCAGCCGCGACGGTGGCCGGCACGATCGTCACCGCGTGTCGGCCGAGAAACCAATACGCGCCGGCGGCGATCGCCAACACCAGCACGGTGCCGAGCCAATCGCCGCGCACGGCGAGCAGGATCGCCAGAACAACATCGATCCCGACCGAGGCAAGCACTGCGTAGGTCAAGGTTTCCGGCATATTCGGCATCGTGATCTGCATGTTCCCCTCTCCCTCTGCAAACCGCCGGCCGGCTCAATGCCGGGCCGCCGGCGGCGAACCCGGTTTGGCATCCAGATGCGCGAGATTCGCCTTGGCGGCAAGATCGGCGGCGCTGCCCGGCGCCAGCGCCGACACCCGCTGCCAGTCGCGCCGCGCCCCGGCCATATCCCCCTTGAGGCGCAGGATGTTGCCGCGTTCGAGCAGCGCCGCGGCCGAGTTTGGCGCGAGGCGCACCGCCGCTTCGGCGTCGGCAAGCGCCGGGCCAAGCCGGTCGAGCGCGCGATACGCTGTCGCCCGGTAGATCAGCGCCTCGACACGTCGCGGGTCGGCCTTGAGCACGATATCGAGATCGGGGATCGCCTTGTCGAACCAGCCCGCCTCGCCTGCCGCCTCGGCCCGGTCGAGCAGCAGGTCGGGATTGCTCGGCAGAAATTTCAGCGCTGCGGTTTCGGCGGCGTAGGCTCGCGGCGGGTCACCGGCGAGCAGCCACGCCTGAGCCGCCTGGTCCAGCACCTCGGCGCGCAGCGCGTTCGGCGCATGAACCATAGCGTCCGCCAGGGTTTCGAGGCGGGTCGCCCCCTGTTTGTATTGCTTGAGCCCGATCAGCGCGACCGCGAAGCAATGATCGGCAGGATGCGCACCGCCGCGCTTTTGCCAGCGCTCGGCGAGGTCCTTGGCCGCTTCCGGGTCGTGCCGGGCCAGCCCCATGCAGCGCTCGTAGGTCTTCTCATCGGCTTCGGCCGAGCGCGGCGGGACGGTGATCGCCGGTGCCACAGGCGCGGCGGGTTTCGCGGCCGCGACCGCCGGCAACGGCGTCAGCGCACACGCGGCGAGCAGCGCGAGCGCGCCCAGCCGGCCCGGTTGCCGGCGATTCGCGCTGCGGGATAGAGTTCCGGCCTGTCGCCTGCGATGATCGTACCTTGGCTTCATCCGCTTTCCACGCCTGCGCCGTGCATCGCCGCACGGCAAACGCAGCCTTTATACGAGCGCTGACCGCATGTCGTTACACCTGTTCCGTGCCATTGCCGGGTTGAGCGGGCGATGACGGGCAACCTTCTCTGCTTCGGGCTCGGGTACAGCGCGCGGGTGCTGGTGCGCCGGCTCGGCCCGGCGTGGCGGGTGACCGGCACGAGCCGCAGCGGCGGCGGTGGCTGCCGGCGCTTCGACCGCGATCACCCGCTCCCCGCCGCCTCTTTTGCCGGAGTCACGCACGTCCTCGTCTCGATCCCGCCGGACGAGGCCGGCGACCCGGTATTCGCCGCGCATGCCGCCGACCTCGCCGCGCTACCGGGCCTCGTCTGGCTTGGCTATCTGTCGACAACCGGGGTCTACGGAGATCGCGGCGGCGCCGCGGTCGACGAGACTGCCGAGCTGCGGCCAAGCAGCGCGCGCGGCCGGCGCCGCGTCGCCGCCGAGGCGGCATGGCTGGGCCTGTGGCGCGAGCATGGCACGCCGGTCCAAATCTTTCGCCTCGCCGGGATATACGGGCCGGGCCGCAGCGCGTTCGACGCGCTGCGCGCTGGCACAGCGCGGCGCTTCGACCGGCCGGGCCAGGTGTTCTCGCGCATCCATGTCGACGATCTCGCCGCGGTCCTCGCCGCGTCGATTTCCCGCCCGCGGCCCGGCGCGATCTACAATGTCTGCGACGATGCGCCGGCGGCGCCGGCCGAGGTGATCGCGCACGCAGCGGGCTTGCTTGGCATCGCGCCGCCGCCGCTCGAACCGTTCGACCCGAAGCGGCTCTCGCCGATGGCGCTAAGTTTCTGGGCCGACAACAAGCGGGTTTGCAATGGGTTGTTCAAGCGCGACCTGGGCATCGCGCTGCGCTACCCGGATTTCCGCGCCGGGCTCGCGGCGATCCTTGCCGAGGGCGGCTGATCGGCGCAATACCTTGCCGAACACGCCGCCGTTGAGGCATCGTCGGCCGATTCGCGGCGATCGGCGCGACCGGGTGAGGCTGAGGGAGGAGATCACATGCCTGCTTACAACGTATTGATGATGGGAGCGTCCTACGGGTCGCTGCTGGCCATGAAGCTCCTTTTCGGCGGCCACAAGATCACGCTGGTCTGCCTGCCCGCCGAGATCGAGGCGTTCAATAAGGACGGCGCGCACGTCCGCATGCCGATCCGCGGCCGCAAGGACCCGATCGACCTCGATTCGCGCAAGCTGCCCGGCAGCCTGCGCGCCGCCGCCCCCGGCGACGTCAACCCCAAGGATTACGACCTCGTCGTGCTGGCGATGCAGGAGCCGCAGTACCGCAGCGCCGGCGTGCGCGAACTGCTCGACGGCGTCGCGCGGGCCAAGGTGCCATGCATGTCGATCATGAACTTTCCGCCGCTGCCCTATCTGAAGCGCATCAAGGGCCTTAACCCCGACCCGCTACGCGTGTGCTTTACCGACGCCACCGTGTGGGACAATTTCGAGCCCGGTCTCGTGACGCTGTGCAGCCCCGACCCGCAGGCGATCCGCCCGCCCGGGGAAAAGATCAATTTCCTGCTCGTCACGCTGCCGACCAATTTCAAGTCGGCGCGGTTTGAAAGCGCCGCCGCGACGCAAATCCTGCGTAACCTCGAGAAGGATGTCGAAGCGGCGCGCTACGACGCCGGCGACGGTCCGATCGAGCTGCCGGTCAAGCTAAAGGTACACGAATCGATCTTCGTGCCGCTCGCCAAGTGGGCGATGCTGCTGGCCGGCAACTATCGCTGCGTGACCGCCGATAGTGCGATCGACATCAAGGACGCGGTGCATGCCGACCTTGCCGCCTCGCGCTCGGTTTACAACTGGGTGGTGGAGGTGTGCACCAAGCTCGGCGCCGATCCCGCCGACCTGGTGCCGTTCGAGAAATACGCCGACGCGGCTAACGGGCTGGTGCGGCCATCCTCGGCGGCGCGCGCGCTCAACAACGGCGTCACCAACATCGAACGCACCGACCGGTTGGTGCAGCTGCTCGGCGCGCAGCTCGGCATGCACAACCCGCTCGTCGACAAGATCGTGGCGCAGGTCGACGCGCGGCTCGACGCCAACCGCAAGAAGGCGGCCGCCTGATCCCTGGCGCCCGTCGAGACGCGCCTCTTCGGGCGGCGCCTCACGGTGGGGAGGGCCCCCGGGCAACATGCCGGAACCAGCCGTCATCCTGAGGCGCCGTCAGAGCGCCCGCGCGACGCCCGCCGCCGGCCTTAGCGAGCGCGATGACGGCCGCTCGCCATGAAGGGCAGCGTCCTCGGCTTCGATCCGGATACCCATACCGGCGCGATCAGCGGTTATGACGGACAGCGCTACGAGTTTGTCCGTTTCGATTGGCGTGGCAGGTTCGGGCCGGCGCGCGGCGTGATGGTCGATTTTGTGCCCGACGGCGGCCGGGCGACGCTGATCTACCCGCTCGGCATGCGCGGCGACCCGGCCGCGGGCTATGACGCCAACGTTGTCTACATCCTGTTTCTCGTCAGCCTCGTCATCGGTCTCACCGGCATCGTCGGGCTGGTAATGGCCTATGTGAACCGGGCCGATTCGCCGGAATGGGTGCAGACCCATTACCGCTTCCAGATTCGCACGTTCTGGATCGGTCTGCTCTACATCGTGTTGAGCCTGGCGTGCCTGGTCATCGTCATCGGCTTCGTGATGTGGCTGTTGACCGCGGTCTGGCTGATCGTGCGTTGCGTCAAGGGAATGCAGGCGCTCTCCCGCGGAGAGGCATATCCCGAGCCGGCAACCTGGCTTTGGTAGCGGCGCCGGCGCGCGCCCCGGGCCGGTCCGCCGCGCATCTGCAAAATGGCCTGAGGCACCGCCGTTTTTAGCCGAGGGGTTTCACAAGTTTGGTGGCAGGGCTTCCGTAGGGCGAGCGATCCGCCTAGGATGCATGCAGTACTTTTGGTCAGGAGACGGCGATGAAAGGTAACGTGATCGGTTTTGATACCGATACCAATACTGGCGCGATCAGCGGCCACGATGGCAAGCGCTATGACTTCGCAACGGCGGACTGGCACACGCACGGCACGCCGCGGCACGGTGATCTTGTAGATTTCACGGCCGATGGCGGACACGCGACGCAAATCTATTTGGTCGAGCCGGAATACCTGGCCCCGAGCTTCGGGCAGTTCCTGTTTTCGCCGAGTGGGCGGATTTCGCGCAAGCAATTCTGGCTCAAGTGGGCGCTGCCTTATTACATCATCCTGATCCTGCTGGTCGCGTTGACCGCCGCCGCCGCGGCCGGGGGCAGTGCCGGCGGCGCAGCCGTGCTCGGCATAATTACGCTGCTCTTCGTTCTGATCACGCTGTGGCCGAGCATCGCGGTTCTGGTGAAGCGCATTCACGATCGCAACAAGTCGGGCTGGATGGCCTTGATCCTTTATGTGCCGGTTGTCCTGTCGGACGTTATCGGCGCCGCGGCGGGACCGCAAAACGCGGCTTCGATGATCCTGAACGTGATTGTGCTGGTTGTCGGCATCTGGTTCTTCGTCGAGTTCGGCTGCATGCGCGGCACGATCGGCCATAACCAATACGGCGCCGACCCGGTGCCACGCACCTAGCCAGCCGCTAGCGAGCCATCGCCGCCAGGGAATTCAACAGGAGGGTACCATGCTGCACCCGATGGAACCGGCGGCGATGGTCATTTTCCTTGGCGTCTATTTTCTTTTGCTGCTGGGGGTTTATGTCGCGCTGGCTGTGGCCAACGGCATGCTCGCCGCGCGCCTTGGAAAAAGCGTCGCGGCCTGGGTGATCCTGTCGCTGATCCCCTTGGTAAATTTGTTCTTCTACATCTACATGGTCTACACGGTTCTGTTCTTCATTATCGACCGGCTGAACGGCATTCCCTCCGCGCGCGCCTGACGTATCGCCAAAGCGCCAACAGCGGGCCGATCCCACCTAGGAGGTCGTCCGGACCTCGCCGATAAAACGCGAGGCCAAGGCTCAGCAGGACGAGCTGTCGCCGCCACTGAAATCGTCGCCACCCGAGTCGCCGCCGCCGCCGAAATCGCCGCTGCCGAAATCGCCGCTGCCGAAATCGCCGTTGCCCGCGTCACCCCCGCCGCCGAAATCGTTGTTGCCGTAATCGCTGCTCCCGGCGTCGCCTCCGGTGTAGCCGGCGTCACCGGCGGAGTCACCGCCGCCACCATAATCGCCAGCGCCGCCATAGTAGTTGTTATTGACCACAGTTTCACCGAGGCCGGTCCCCATGCCGCCCATCCCGCCAAAGCCGCCGAGGCCGCTGGCATAGCCGTGCCCGAACAGCGACGAGATGCCCTCGAACAGCAGGGCGCCGCCGGCGACCCCGGCGGCGGTCGCTGCCGCCGAGCGCAGGAAGCCGCTGCCGCCTCCGCCGCCGAACACACCGCCCGGCGTCGGCGCGTAGCCCTGCTGCGGGTAGCCCTGCTGCGGGTAGCCCTGCGGCGCATATTGCGGCTGCGTCGCATAGCCCGGAGGCGGGGCCGCGACAACTTGCGGCGAACGCGACCACGGCCCTGGGTTCGGGGCAGTGGCGGGCGGCGCCACGGCCGGCTGATTCGGCTGGTTGCGGCCAAACAACCCGCCGAGAAAACTGGTGCCCGAGGGGTGCGAGGCCTGCGCATCGGCAAGCTGCTTTTCCAACTCGGCGATGCGGTTCTGCGCGTTGTGCAGGCTCAGATCCTGGATCAGCACCGTCTGCATCAGATAGTACGGCGCGTCGGGCTGCTCGACCATCGCCTGGCGGATCAGCGCGTCGGCATCGGCGTCTTTCGGCTGGCCGGACGCGCTCTTGAGGCGGGTCAGCAGGGTCGTGATCAGGTCTTTTTCCTGGGGAACCATGAAAACCTTCCAGCGCAAGCAAGGCGCCCTGACGGCGCTTCGCGCATAGATGTGGGGAGCGGCCAGAGGGGATCAATGACGCGGGACCGTACCGGCCTCGGGCTTCCGATTCGGGTGCGGCAATATAATCAAGGCGGCGTGGCGGGAGGGCCGATGTCGTTGCGCGGCCTGTCCGCAAAGCCTAACTTGCGCGCCGGGCGAATTCGCGAAATCCAGACGGCCACCAGATCGGACCGCCCACGGCAAGGAGACAGGCGGTTTGCTCGAGAACATTCTGAACGCGGTGGCCGCGGGGCTGATCGTCGGGTGCCTCTATGGGCTGATGTGCATCGGCCTTGGGCTGATCTTCGGAATCATGAAGATCGTCAACTTCGCCCAGGGCGAACTATTGATGCTCGGCATGTATGTCGCCCTCTATGTGGTCGGGGGCCTTACGGCGTTCGGCGTGCTCGGCCCCTATACTGCCCCGTTTGTCGGAGCACTGGTCGCCGGGCCGGTGCTGTTCGCCGGGGGCGCGCTGCTTCACCGCTTTCTGCTGACCCATGTATCGGGCCTGTCGACCGCCGCACGGCTCGATCAGGGCGGGTTCGGCCAGTTGATCGTGACCCTGGGGATCTCGCTGATCCTGCAGAACGGCGGCCTTATCCTGTTCGGCTCGACCCCGCAAAGCATCCGCACGCCGCTGTCGGCCCGCGCCTTCATCATCGGGCCGTTTGCTGGCGATACGATGCTGTTTCTCAACCAGGCGCGGGTTTACGCCTGCATCGCGGCGATCGTCATCGCGGTGGCGCTGTGGCTCGTCATGGAGCGCACGCGGCTCGGCAAGGCGCTGCGCGCCGCGGCCGACAACCCGGTGGCGGCAACTTATATGGGCATCGACGTTGACCGCGCCTATCGGATCGCCTTCGGCCTCGGCGCGGCGATCACCGGGATCGCCGGCGGGTTGATGGCGACCTATCTGTCGTTTACCCCGTTCGTCGGCCTCGACTATGTGATCATCATGTATTCGGGCGTCGTGCTCGGCGGCATGGGCAGCATCCTCGGCGCCTTCTGGGGCGGGCTGCTGGTCGGGTTCGTGCAGCAGGTCTCAGCCCTGGTGCTGTCGCCACAATTGCAGAACGCGGCGATCTTCGTGGTCTTCCTGCTGATTGTCGGGCTGCGGCCCGAGGGCCTGTTCGGCCGCTCGGCAGAACGCGCGTGAGGGCCGGCCGATGAGAGTAGGCGGCGCCGTGCGGCTGCGGCGCGACATCACCGCTCTCGCGGTGGTCGCTGCGGGCTACCTGGCGCTCGCCGGCGCGGTGCGCAACAGCTATTACCAGCTGATCCTGACGCTGGTGCCGATCTGGGCGGTACTGGGGCTCGGCTGGAACCTGTTCTCGGGCATGAGCGGCCTGGTGTCGTTCGGCCACGCCTCGTTTTTCTGGATCGGCGCCTATACGGTCACGCTGGCACTCGTCTACTGGAACCTGACGCCGTGGCTCGGCATCCCGTTGGGGATGCTCATGGGCTGCGTCGCGGCGGTGCTGATCGGGCTGCCGACGTTCCGGCTGCGCGGCCATTATTTCGCGCTGTCGATGCTCGCCTATCCGCTCGCCATCCTCTACGTGCTGCAATATCTCGGGTTCCAGGAAGTGCCGCTGCCGATGCACCGCGAGCATCCGGCGCTGTTCCTGCAATTCACCAACCCGTTCTGGTCGACCGTGGTCGCGGTCGGCTTCTTTGTCGCCGCGATGGTCGCCGGAATGCTGGTCGAGAACACCCGCTTCGGCCTCGCGCTGCTGGCGATCAAGGAGAACGAGCTGGCGGCGGAAGCCGCGGGGCTCGACACGCGGCGCTGGAAGATGCGGGCGCTGGTCGCGAGCGGCGCGATCTCCGCCGCTGCCGGCGGGCTTTATGCCTGCGTGCTGCTGATCGTGACCCCGGATTCGGTGTTCGGCATCGTCGTCTCGGCCCAGGCGCTGGTGGTGACGCTGTTCGGCGGTGTCGCGACGGTGTGGGGGCCGGCGATCGGCGCGGCGATCCTGATCCCGCTCGCCGAAGCGCTCAATGCCAAGCTCGGCAACATCGTGCCGGGCATCCAGGGCATCGTATACGGCGCCGCGATTATCGCGATCATGCTGGCGGCGCCGGAAGGCCTGTTCTGGACAATCCGCGACCGCTGGCTGCGCCGCCCGCCGCCGGCGCCGGTCATCAAAGAGCGCGCCTCTTCGCTGGCGGTCGAGGCAGGCACCGGCACGCTGCTGAGAATCGAGGGGCTGGCAAAGTCGTTTGGCGGGCTGCACGCGGTGCAGAATGTCGGCTTCTCGGTCGAGGCCGGCGAGATACTTGGCATCATCGGCCCCAACGGCGCCGGCAAGACGACACTGTTCAACCTGCTCAACGGCGTGCTGTCGGCGGATGCGGGTTCCGCGATGTTCGACGGGCGCGAGCTGCGTGGCCGCAAGGTCCACCAGATCGCGCGGCTCGGTGTCGGCCGCACGTTTCAGGTGGTGCGCAGCTTTCCCCGCCTGCCGCTGCTCGACAACGTGATCGTCGGCGCCTACGGCGCGGGCCTCGACGACCACGCGGCGGCAGCGGCGGCCGAGGCGGCGCTTGAAGCGGTCGGGCTTGCCGACCGCGGGGCGCGCCCGGCCGGGGAGTTGACCAACAAGGAATTGCGGCTGATGGAGCTGGCGCGCGCGCTGGCCGGCCGACCGCGCCTTTTGCTGCTCGACGAAACCCTGGCCGGGCTCGGGCGCGAGGAATGCGATGAGCTGCTGGCGGTGCTGCGCAGCCTGCGGGCCGGCGGGATGACCATCGTCATCATCGAGCACACGATGCACGCGATGATGCGCCTTGCCGACCGCTTTCTCGTGCTTGACCACGGCGCGGTGCTCGCCGAGGGACTGCCGCAGCAGGTGGTCGAGAACCGCGCGGTCATCGAGGCCTATCTCGGCTCCAAATTTCTCGCCGCCCATGCCGCTGGCCAACATGCTTGAGGTGCGCGACCTCACCGTCGCCTATGGCGGGCTGCGCGCGATGCACGAGGTGTCGCTGAGCGTCGCCGCCGGCCAATTCGTGACCGTGGTCGGCCCCAACGGCGCGGGCAAGACGACGCTGTTCAAGACAATCTGCGGCATCGTTCCGCCGGTGTCGGGCGCGGTTCTGTGGGACGGCGAGCCGCTGTTGCGCCGGCCGGCCTCGGCGCGCGCGCATCTCGGCATCGCCCACGTGCCGGAAGGGCGCCAGGTGTTTCGCACGCTGACCGTGCGCGAAAACCTGGAGATGGGCGCCTATCCGCGGGCCGGCCGCGCCAAGTGGACGCAGATGCTGGACCGCATTCACACGCTGTTCCCGATCCTCGCCGAGCGCGCCAACCAGCTCGCCGGCACGCTCTCGGGCGGCGAGCAGCAGATGCTGGCGATCGGCCGCGGCCTGGCCTGCGCCCCGCGCCTGCTGATGCTCGATGAGCCGTCGATGGGCCTGGCGCCGGCGGTCGCCGAGACGATTTTCGAGCGCATCGCCCAGATCCACCGGGAAGACGGGCTGGCTATCCTGCTTGTCGAGCAGCGCGTCGCCGAGGCTCTCGAACTGTCCGACCACGGCTATGTGCTGGAAACCGGGCGGGTCGTGCTCGACGGCCCGTACCAGAGCTTGCTTGCCGACGACCGCGTCAGGCGGTCCTATCTCGGCATGGGCGAAGAGTAAACCGCAGAAGGGAGACGCAAGATGACGTCAAGGATCGGAAGACGTACGGCAATCGGGCTTCTCGGCGCCGCGGCGCTGGCGCGGCCGCATGTGGCGAGAGCGGCCGACGATGTCGAGATCGCGATGCTGGTCCCACTGTCCGGGCCATGGGCCGAGCAGGGCATCCTCGAAAAGGCCGGCGCCGAGATGGCGGTCGACGACATCAACAAGGCCGGCGGCATCAAGGCGCTGGGCGGCGCGAAAATAAAGCTTTTGTCGCTCGACGCCGGCACGACCGCCGAGACCGCCAAGGATGCCGCGCAGCGCATGATCTCGCAGAACCCCAACCTTGTCGGCGGGTTCGGCTGCTGGCTGTCGACCTTTACGCTGGCCGCCACCGAGGTGACTGAACGGGCGCAGCTGCCGTGGCTGACGCTGTCCTATTCCGACGCGATTACCAATCGCGGCTTCAAATATGTGTTCCAGACCGCACCGACCGCCAATACGCAGGCCGAGCAGATCGTGCCGTACCTGATGAAGCTGGCCAAGTCCGCGACCGGCAAGACCCCGACCAAGGTCGCGATCATCGGCGACAACACGGCGGCCTCGGTCAGCTTTCTGAAGCCGATCAACGACCACATCCTCAAGGAGCAGCACCTGACCGCGGTGGTCGACAAGATATACACGCCGCCGCTGTCGGATGCGGCGACGCTGGTCCAGCCGGTGCGCGCGGCGAAGCCCGATTTCGTCATGTTGCTGTCGACCAACAACGGCGACGACAAGATCCTCGCCGACACGTTCAGCGAATACGGCATGTCGGCCACCAAGCTGCCGCTCGTCGGCAATGGCGGGCATTGGGTGGTGCCGGAGCTGCTCAAGACCACCGGCAAGGACATCCTGCAGGACATCATGATCGGCTTGGCGAACTGGCCCGGCAAGGCGGTCGAGGACCTGTCGGCACGCTATGTCAAGCGCAGCGGCAACCCGTGGTTCGGCCACAACGAGATCTTTGCCTACGCGCACGTTCAGATGTTCGCCTGGGCGCTCAACAAGGTCGGCGCCGCCGACAAGGCCAAGGTCGCTGACGCGATCCGCACGATGGACATCACCAACGGCCCGGCGATCTACTTCCCGGGGGGACACCTCAAATTCGACGCCAAGGGCCGCCGGGTCGATGCGGAGCTGGTGATCGTGCAGTGGAGGGACGGTAAGCCGGTGACCGTGTTCCCGGAGAACATGGCAGTCGCCAAGCCGGTCTGGCCGACATGATCCGGCGAACGCGCCTTTAGCGGGCGGGGGAGCGGCCGGTTGGCGCCGGCCGCTCTCCGGCTCACGAGGCCGGCGGCATCCCCATCGCGAGGAATTTCTGCCGGCGCTGGCCGCGCAGGGTGTCGCCGTCGAGAACGACGAGCGGGCGCAGTGCCTCGTCGAGCGCATCGCCGAGGCTGGCGACCGCCTCGTGCGGCGCCCGATGGGCGCCGCCGAGCGGCTCGGCCACGACACGGTCGATGACCCCAAGGCGCTGCAATTCCTGCGCGGTCAGGCGCAGCGCCTCGGCGGCGTCCTGGGCGTGCGCGTTGTCGCGCCACAGGATCGAGGCGCACCCCTCGGGGGAAATCACTGAATAGACCGCGTGTTCGAGCATCAGCACGGTATTGGCGGCGGCGAGCGCAATCGCCCCGCCCGAGCCGCCCTCGCCGATCACCGCGGCGACCAGGGGCACGCGGATGTCGAGGCAGGTCTCGATCGCCCGGGCGATCGCCTCGCTCTGGCCGCGCGCTTCGGCATCGATGCCAGGGTACGCGCCGGCGGTGTCGATCAGCGTCACCACCGGCAGCGCGAAATGCTCAGCGAGCCGCATCAGCCGCCGCGCCTTGCGATAGCCTTCGGGCCGCGCCATCCCGAAATTGCGCTTGATCCGCGCCTCGGTATCGGCGCCCTTTTCGGTACCCAGCAGCAGCACGCTGCGGCCACGAAAGCGGCCGATGCCGCCGACTATTGCGGCATCCTCGGCAAACGTGCGGTCGCCCGCCAGCGGCACGAAATCGGTGACGAGCCCGGCGATATAGTCCATGCAGTGCGGCCGCTCAGGATGCCGCGCGACCTGCACCTTCTGCCACGGCGTCAGCCGCGCATAGCTGCGCACCAGCAGCACATTGGCCCGCGCCTCCAGGCGCCCGACCTCTTCGGCGATGTTGAGCCCGCTGTCGGTCGACAGATGCCGCAGCTCTTCGATCTTGCCTTCGAGCTCGGCGATCGGGCGTTCGAAATCGAGAAAATGGCGCATGACCGGGTGGCAATCTCGATAACCGGGCGAGGCTTGTCAACGCCAGGCCCGCGGTGCGGTCATTTGCGCCGGGCCAGCGGGTGCGCGGTTTCGACGAGGCGGCGCAGCCTCTCGCCCTGGACATGGGTATAGATCTGGGTCGTCGCGATGTCGGCGTGGCCCAGCATCTGCTGCACGCTGCGCAGATCGGCGCCGCCATCGAGCAAGTGGCTGGCAAAGGCGTGACGCAGCACATGCGGCGACAGCCTCGCCGGGTCGAGCCCGGCGCCGAGCGCCAGTTCCTTGAGCAGTTGGCCGCAGCGCTGGCGGGTCAGATGCCCGGCCTCGCCGCGCGACGGAAACAGCCAGCGCGACGGCTGACCCTTTGCCAGAAACTCGCGCCGGCATTCGAGCCACGCGGCAAGCGACTGACGCGCCGGCTGGCTCAGCGGCACCACGCGCTCCTTGCCGCCCTTGCCGCGCACCAGCAGCACGCGCGGATCGCGCTGCGCCGCTGCGACCGGCAGGGTGACCAGCTCCGAGACGCGCAGTCCGGTGGCGTAGAGCAGCTCAAGGAGGCAGCGCAGCCGGACCCCCTCGCCCTCCGGCCATTTGGCGGCTGCGGCGAGAAGGCGGCCGATTTCGCCCTCGGTCAAAATCTTCGGCAGCGGCCGGCCGATGCGCGGCGCGTCGAGCCGAGCGGTCGGGTCGTCGGTGCGCGCCCCCTCAACCAGCAGAAACCGGTAGAACTGGCGCATCGCCGACAGCCGCCGGGCCAGCGTGCGCGGTGCCAGCGCGCGCGTCGCGGCGTCGGTAAGGTAGGCGTGCAGCGCCTCGCCGTCGCCGGTGTCGAGACTCTGGCCGCGCGCCGCGAGAAACCCGGCAAGATCGGCGAGGTCGTTGCGATACGCGGCAAGCGTCAGCCGGGCCGCGCCACGCTCGGCCGCCAGCATCTCGAGAAACCCCTCCAGCCGCCGCGAGGCGAGCGACGCCGCGCTATTTGGGGAATCGCGCATCCGGCAGCACCTTTTCGACCGGATGCAACGGCACCGGAAAATGCCGATAGGCCAGAAACAGCGCACCCCCCACCGTTGCCAGCACAAATACCATGACGATGAGGACGGTCAGTTTGCCCATGCCGCGTCCCGCGTTTGCGACCCCCACTGAGCCACGCCGATTGACGACCGGCCGGCGCGATATGCTAGTACCCTGTCGGCGTGGCGAAAAACAGCCGCGGGGCGGGCAAGGCGCGCGGGAAATGGAGCTGCAGACCGAGCGGGTGCGGATACGGCCGACGGCGCATGGCTTTACGCCGGCCCGCACCGTCGTGCTCGTCGGCCTGATGGGCGCCGGCAAGACCAAGATCGGGCGCCGGCTGGCAACCCGCCTCAATCTTCCCTTCTTCGATTCGGACATCGAGATCGAAGAGGCCGCCGGCGAAACTATCGAGGAGATTTTTCGCAACCGCGGGGAAACCGTGTTTCGCGAAGGCGAACGGCGGGTGATCGTTCGCCTGCTCGCCCAGCCGACGCACATCCTGGCAACCGGCGGCGGCGCCTTTATGGACCCCTGCACCCGCGCGGCGATCCGCCGCTGGGGCGTCTCGGTATGGTTGCGCGCCGATCTCGACGTGCTGCTGGCCCGGGTCGCGCGCCGCACCAACCGGCCGCTGCTGAAGGAGCGCGACCCGCGCGCGGTGATGGCCGACCTGATCGAGCGCCGTTCGCCGATCTACGGCGAAGCCGACCTTGTCGTCGACAGCAGCGAAGGACCGCCCGAAACGACGGTGAACCGGGTAATCGCGGCGCTCGCCGAGTGCCCGCGCGCGCTGCTGCCGCCAGAGCCGGAGAACGAGCCGTGAGCGAGACCACGATCCAGCGCCTCAGCGTCGAACTGGCCGAGCGCAGCTACGACATCCTGGTCGGCCCCGGGCTGATCGCCGAGGCCGGCGCGCGCATTGCGCCGCTGATGCGGCGCAAGCAGGCGATCGTCGTGACCGACGAGCACGTTGCGCCGCACTACCTCGGGCCGCTCGAAGCGAGCCTCGGCGCGGCCGGGATCGGCCACCAGGCGATCGTGCTGCCGCCCGGCGAGCACACCAAGGATTTCGCGCATTACGGGCGGCTGATCGACGACATCCTGGCGTGCGGCATCGAGCGCGGGACGATGCTGGTGGCGCTGGGCGGCGGGGTGGTCGGTGACATCACCGGATTTGCCGCGGCGACCGTGCTGCGTGGCATCGATTTCGTGCAGATCCCGACGACCCTTTTAGCCCAGGTCGACAGCTCAGTCGGCGGCAAGACCGCGATCAATACCCCGGCCGGCAAGAACCTGGTCGGCGCGTTCTATCAGCCGCGGCTGGTGCTGATCGACACCACGACGCTGGCAACCCTGCCGCGGCGCGAGTTGCGCGCCGGCTATGCCGAGACGGTAAAATACGGGCTGATCGCCGACGCCGACTTCTTTGCCTGGCTCGATGCCGAAAACCGAGCGATCTACGACCTCGATTCACGCGCGCTGACCAGCGCTGTGATGACCAGCTGCCGGATGAAGGCGCGGATCGTCGTCGCCGACGAACGCGAGACCGGCGACGAGCGCGCACTGCTCAATTTCGGCCATACGTTCGGCCACGCGCTCGAAGCGGAGACCGGGTTCGGCGACGCGCTGCTGCACGGCGAGGCGGTTGGGTTGGGCATGGCGCTTGCCTTCGATTTCGCGGTGCGGCTCGGGCTGGTCGAGGCGTCCGAAGCGCGCCGCGTGCGCGACCATCTCGACGCCGCCGGGCTGCCAACGACGCTTGCGGGCGTCGGCCTGTCGGGTGCGGCGGCAGATCGGCTGATCGGCCATATGGGTAAGGACAAAAAGGTGCGCGACGGCCGCATCACGCTGATCCTGCCGCGGCGGATCGGCGAGGCATTTGTAATGCGCGACGCCTCCGCCGCCGACTTACGCGAGCTTATTACCACCTATAGTTGATTTTTTCACATCGGCAGCGCTCGGGGCCACCCCGGTGCCGGCTCCGGGCGCGCGGTCGACGCCGCCCTTGCCGCCGCGGTCCGATAAAAATCCACGATATAGACGCGGATCGCCGCGGTAAGGGTCGACGCGCTGCGCTTGCGGTCGATCTGGGTTACCACCGCATGAATACTCAACTTTCGGCGCCGTGCAATCTCGTGCAGCGCCTCCCACATCGCGGGTTCGAGCCGGACGCTGGTGCGCCGGCCGCCGACGATGACATTGTGAATGACCAGGGACGATGGAGACCCATCCTGCATCCGTGACCCCCATATCCAGCGAAGCTATTCACTGAATAGATTACATTTTACACTTTATACGGGTATCACAAATTTTCGACGAGTGAAAGTTGAAATTGCCGGGTCTCAGCACCCTTCCTCGGCCCCTCGTTCGCCCGGCGCCAGCGTGGTCAGCGACAGCGCGTGCACTTGGCCGGCCAATTCGTCGGCCAGCGCCGCGTAGACCAGGCGCTGCCGCGCCACCCGGCCGAGCCCGGCGAAAGACGCCGACACGATGGTCACCGCGAAATGCGTCTCGCCTGCGGGATGTGCGCCGGCATGCCCGGCGTGCCTGTGCGATTCATCGGCGATGACCAGCCGCGACGGAGCAAACCGGTCGCGCAGCTTGTGCTCGATCGTGGCAGCGACGGTCATTCCGGCGGCCTAGGGCAGGCCTCGGCGAGAAACCCCGCGAGGTCGTCGACGACATGGTGGATATAGTCGCTGCCGGGCTCGATCGCGGCCCAGTCGATGCCGGTGTTGACCCACGCGGTGGTCATACCGAGCGCGGCGGCCGGCGCCAGGTTCTTTGCCATGTCCTCGACCATCAGCGCGCTGTGCGGGGCAATCGCATAGCGCTCGACAAACACGCGAAACGGGGCCATCGCCGGCTTGGGGGTGAAACCGGAGGCGACGATATCAAAGATTCCTGAAAACGAGGCACTTATGCCGAGATGTTCAAGCAATCGCTCAGCATGCGGCACCGAGCCGTTGGTATAGATCAGCTTGCGCCCCGGCAGCGCCGCCAGCGCTGCGGCTAGCGCCGGATTGGCCGGCACAACGCTGAGGTCGATATCGTGGACATAATCGAGAAATTCGTGCGGGTCGATCCGGTTGACCAGCATCAGCCCGTTCATCGTCGTACCGTGTTCGAGGAAATAGCGGCGGCGCAGCCCGATCGCCGCCTCCGGCGACACGCCCAGCCGCGCGCAGATATATTGGTTCATCTTCGCCTGCACCTGCTCGAACAGGCGGCACGAGGCGGGATACAGCGTGTTGTCGAGGTCGAAGACCCAGGTATCGACCGCATCGAGCGGACACCCTTCGCGGCGTGTCGTATAGGCCATCGGCCTAGCCGCCGCGGATCAAGGTTCCGGCGCCTTCGGTGAACAGTTCGAGCAGGATCGCGTGCCGCACGCGACCGTCGAGGATCACCGCCGCCTCGGTGCCGCCGTCGACGGCGGTAAGACAGGTTTCAACCTTGGGAATCATGCCGCCCGAGATCGTCCCGTCGTCGATCAGCCGACGCACCTCGGCCGCGCTCAATTCGGGGATCAGCCGCTTGTCGGCATCGAGCACGCCCGGTACGTCGGTCAGCAGCAGAAACCTTGCCGCCTTGACCTCGGCGGCGACCGCGCCGGCCACCGTGTCGGCGTTGATGTTGAAGCTTTCGCCACCGGAGCCGACGCCGACCGGCGCAATCACCGGGATCATCCCGGTGGCGCTGAACCCTGCCAGGACGCGAGAATCGACCCGCTCGGGCTCGCCGACAAAGCCGAGATCGCCATTGCGCGTCGATTTTGCGGCGCGGATCAGGTTGCCGTCCTTGCCGCACACCCCGATCGCGAGCCCGCCGGCGGCGTTGATCGCGGCGACGAGCTGCTTGTTGATGGTCCCGGCAAGGACCATCTCGACGACCTCCATCGTCTCGGCGTCGGTGACGCGCAGCCCGTTCACGAAACGGCTCTTGATGCCGAGCCGGTCGAGCATGCGGTTGATCTGTGGGCCGCCACCGTGGACCACGATCGGATTTATGCCGACCTGGCGCAGCAGAACGATGTCGCGGGCAAAGGTCTCGCCGCCAGCCCCCATCGCGTGCCCGCCATACTTGACCACGACGGTCTTGCCGGCGTACCGAGCGAGGTAGGGTACGGCCTCGGCGAGGACCGCGGCGACGGTGGCCGGATCGGTACCGGACGGCGGGATGAAGGAAGGGCTGCTCATCGGCGCGCACTCTACCGCGCCCGACCCGCAGGCGCCACGGCGCCGAGCCTCAGACAGGCCACCGGCGGATGCATGGGTCACCCCGGCGTCGCTGCCATATGCGCCGGCGCGGTCTGCTCAGGCACCGCAAAGCCGGCGAGGATTGCGCGCAACGCAGCGATGCCGGCGCCAGTCTCGGCGCTGGTCAGCACGATTTCGGGGTGCGCCGCGCCGTGCCGGGCGAGTTCTGCCGCGACCGCCTCGCGCAACGCGGCGAGCGCGCCGGTGCGCGGTTTGTCGGCCTTGGTCAGCACCGCCTGATACGACAGCCCGGCCGTGTCGCACAGCTTCATCAGCGGCGCATCGGCGACCATGATGCCGTGCCGCGCGTCGAGCAGCAGGCACACCCGCGCGAGGCTCGACCGGGCGCGCAGATAGCGCTGCATCAGCGACGTCCACGCCGCGATTTCCGTCTTAGACGCCGCCGCGTAGCCGTAGCCGGGCAGATCGACCAGCATCAGCCGCTCACCGAGCGCAAAGAAATTGAGCTGCCGCGTCCGCCCCGGGGTTTGCGAAATCCGCGCCAGCGTGCGGCGCCCGGTCAGCGCGTTGATCAGGCTGGATTTTCCCACGTTGGAGCGGCCGATAAAGGCGATTTCCGGCAGGGTTTCCGGCGGCAGCGCCCCGGCACCGGCCGCACCTGCGACAAACCGGCACTCCCGTGCGAACAAGAGCCGCCCGGCTTCGACCGCATCCGGCGGAAGCTCGCGTTCCGGATAAAGATCGTCGGGTTTCGCCCCGCTCACGCCGCGCCGGCGCGGTGCATGATCACCCATTGCTGCGCGATGCTGAGGGAGTTGTTCCACGCCCAATAGATCACCAGCCCGGCCGGAAAGGACGACAGCATATAGGTAAAGACGATCGGCAGCGCCAAGAACATCTTGGCCTGCACCGGGTCGACCGGCTGCGGGTTGAGCTTTTGCTGCAGGAACATCGACAGGCCCATGATCAGCGGCCAGGCGCCGATCATCAGGAAATGCGGCGGGACCCACGGAATGACGCCGAACAGATTGGCAAACGAGGTCGGGTCGGGCGCCGACAGGTCGTGAATCCAGCCGAAGAACGGCGCGTGGCGCATCTCGATCGTGACAAACAGCACCTTGTAGAGCGAGAAAAACACCGGAATCTGGATGACGATCGGCAGGCAGCCGGCCAGCGGATTGGCGCCGACCCGCTTGTAGAGCGCCATGATCTCCTGCTGCTGCTTGGCCTTGTCGTCGGGATAGCGCTCGCGCAGCTTCTGCATCTCGGGCTGCAGCAGCTTCATCTTGCTCATCGCCCGATAGGATTTGTTGGCAAGCGGGAAGAACAGCAGTTTGACGATGAAGGTGAACAGCAGGATCGCCAGGCCGAAATTGCCCAGCAGGCGGTGGAAGAACACCAGCACCAGAAAGATCGGCTTGGTCAGGAAATAAAACCACCCGAAATCGATCGCCCGGTCAAAGCGCGGGATGCCGGAATCGGCATAGGCATCAAGCAGATTGACCTCTTTCGCCCCGGCGAACAGCCGGTTCGAGTTTGCCGCGGTGCCGCCCGCCGGGACGGTAACCGCGGCACCGAGGTAATCGGACTGGTAGCGGTCGATGCCACCCTCGACCTCTTTGCGAAACTCGGCCTTGATCGCCTCGTGCTGCGGCGGGATCAGCGCGGTCAGCCAGTATTTGTCGGTAAAGCCGAGCCAGCCACCGGTGGATTTGAAATCGGTGGATTTGGTCGGCGCAAGCGAGGCGTATTTGATCTCCTGCAGGCCGCCGTCGAGAAACCCGATCGGCCCTTCAAACAGCAGGTAATAGCCCGAAACCGGCGGCGTGCCGCTGCGGCTGATCAGGGCATAAGGCAGCAGCGTGACCGCCGCGCTGCCGGTGTTTTTCACGCTGTCGGTCAGCGAGAACATGTAGTTCTGGTCAATCGCGATCGTGCGGGTGAAAACCAGCCCGGCCCCGTTATCCCACGTCAGCGTCACTGGGTGCGTCGGGGTCAACGGGCCGGGCGATGCCTGCCACACGGTATGCGGCCCCGGCAGCTTGGGTTTGGCCTCGCCGGCGCCGGCGACCCAGCCGAATTCGGCGAAATACGCATCCTTGGTTCCGACCGGCTCGAGCAGGACAACATCCGGGCTCTTCGGGTTCACCGTGTCGTGATAGTCGACCAGGCTCAGATCGTCGATCACCCCGCCGGTCAAGTCGATCGAGCCTTGCAGGTGCGGCGTGTCGATCTTGACGCGCGCCTGCGCAGCGAGCGCTTCGGCCCGGCTGCGCGACTGTTGCGCGCTAGGCAGCGCGCCCGGCGCCCCGCCGGTCGGCGCCGGGGCGGGCTTGGCGGTTTGCGCCGTGTGGGTGGGCTTGGCGGTCGGCGGCGGCGGTTTGGGGCCGAACGCCCCGAACAGGTATTCCGAGCCGACCAGGATCACGACCGAGATCAGGATCGCGAGGAAGAGGTTTTTTTGGTCCATGGCGTTGGGCGGCGCGGCTCAGCGGCGGGCGGGATCGGGAACCGGATCATACCCGCTGCCGCCCCACGGGTGGCAGCGCAGGATGCGGCATACTGCCAAGCCAATGCCGCGCCACGGGCCGTGGCGGGCGATCGCCTCGGCGGCGTAATGCGAGCAGCTCGGCTCGTAGCGGCACGAAGGCGGGATGACCGGCGCCAGCGCGAGCTGATAGACGCGGATCGCCGCCCGCATCGTCCAGCCGAGCGCCGCGTTGGCCGCCTGGCCGGGCCCACCCTCAAGGGTCATCTCGTTCCTCCTTTGCCGGCCGCGACCGATCGTCGCCGCCCGGCCTGTCACGCGCGCGTTCGATCTGCCGCAGCGCCCCGGCCAGATCGCCGACCAGCGCACGATAGGGGCGCGCCGGGGTCGCCGCGCGGGCGATCAGCACATAATCGGTGCCGGCCCGCCCCTCCCGCGCCAGCACCTCGGCGGCCGCGGCCCGCAGCCGGCGCTTCGCCCGATTGCGCAGCACCGCGTTGCCAACCCGCCGGCTGGCGGTGAAACCGACGCGGATCACCGCGGCTTCCGTCGCCTGCGGCGGGCACGGCGCGGCTTGCAGGATCAACCCGTCGCGCACGGCGCGGCGGCGCCGCTCGGCAACGCGAAGAAAATCGGCGCGGTGCTTAAGTCGCGCAAGGCCGGTCGACATGCTACTCGTAGCCGCAGGCCCGCGGCGAACGCCGATGACGGCGCGCAACGGGTCAGGCAGAAAGGCGCTTGCGGCCCTTGGCGCGCCGCGCCGCCAACACCCGACGGCCGCCCGGCGTCGCCATTCGCGCACGAAAACCGTGGCGGCGCTTGCGAACGAGCTTGCTCGGCTGGTAAGTGCGCTTCACGCTAACGGCTCCGGCGAAACCGCCCCGGTCGAGCGGCGCGCGCTGTATACGAGAGCCGCCGGGCCAAGTCAATTACGGGTGCTGCGCGATGCGATGCGCCCGAGAGGAGAACCATGCGGTGACCAACGAAGCCACCCTCGCCGCCGCCGACCACACCGCGCGCTACTGGGCCGGTACGCCCGGCGGCGCGTTCCGGCCAGGCAGCGACGGGCACAAGACCGCATTCTGCCGGATGCTGCTCGACACCCATAACCCCTACAAGCCGGCGGTGATCGAGTGGCCTGTGCTGCCCCCGGACGCACGCGACCGCCTCGTCAGCCTGCCGATCTGGGACATCGCGGTGCAGACCGAGGGCAAGGCGCGCGCCCGGGTGCTGGGCTATGCGGGGATGGTCCGCGACCCGCTGTTGCGCCAGGCGGTCGAGCTCGACGGGTTCGAGGAAGGCCGCCACAAGCAGGTGCTGTCGAACATGGTGGCGGCCTATGGCATCCGCCTTCAGCCCGAGCCCCCCTACCCGCCGCCGCGGCACCCCGAATGGGCGTTCATGACGACCGGGTTCAGCGAGTGCATCGACAGCTTCTTCGCCTTTGGCCTGTTCGAGGTCGCCAGGCGTTCGGGCTATTTCCCGCCCGAACTGGTCGACACGTTCGAGCCGGTGATGCAGGAAGAGGCGCGGCACATCCTGTTTTTCGTCAACTGGGTCGCGTGGCACCAGCGCACCATGCCGTGGTGGCGCCGACCGTGGTTCTGGGCGATGATCGCCGCGGTGTGGATATGCCTGATCAAGGAGCGGATCGGCCTGTCGCGCGGCATCGGCGCGGCCAAGGACGAGGCGCCGCAGGACAACAACTTCACGCTGACCGGCAGCAAGGCCGTCGCCGATGTCGACATCTCGGTGCGCGAGCTGTTGGACCTCTGCCTGGCCGAAAACGACCGGCGCATGCAGGGCTACGACCGGCGCCTGCTGCGGCCGAAGGCGGTACCACGGCTGGTGCGCTTTGCCCGCCGTTTTATGCGCGCCGCGAAGCCGGCGACCGGTGTGGGCGCGCCATGAAGATCGGTTCCGAGCGGCACAAGATCAGCTTCTGCCGCCAGTTCATCGACAGCCATCAGCGCTTCGACCCGGAGCAACTGCCGTGGCCCGAACTGAGCGATGTCGAGTTGGCGCGGATGCGGGGGGTGCCGTTCTGGCAGGAGGTGCTGCATACCGAGCGGCGCGCCGGGGCGATCGTCGCGGCATTTTCGGCGACGATCGACGATGATCTGGTGCGCGAGGCGGTCGAGCTGCAGGGGGTCGAAGAGAGCCGCCACGCGGCGCTGATCGGGGTGATGATCCGGCGCTACGGCCTGCCCGCGACCGAGCAGCCGCTCGAACCGCTCAATTCCAACCCCTACACCGCCTTTGCCGATTTCGGCTATGGCGAATGCCTCGATTCGTTTCTCGGCTTTGGCGTGTTCCAGATCGCGCGCCAGGCCTGTTTCCTGCCCGAGCCGCTGTTCCAGATCTTCGACCGGCTGATGCTCGAAGAGACCCGGCATATCGTGTTCTTCGTCAACTGGATGGCGTGGGAACAGGCGCGGCGCGGGCGGGCCTGGCTGCGTGGCGCGACGGCGCTCTGGTATTACGGCCGCGCCGTCGGGCGGCTGGTCGGCACAGTCTATCGCGGCCGCAAGGAGAACGACGGCAAGGATTTCTCGGCGACTCAGGCCGGCATTTTCCTCGAAGGGTTTACGTTACGCCGGTTTGCGGAAGCCTGCCACGCAGAGAACCGCCGCCGCATGGCCGAGTTTCACGCCGATCTGCTGCGTCCCCGGCTGCTGCCGGCGTTGACCGGGGCGGCGCTGTCCGGGCTGCGCCTGCTGCCACGCCGGACCGCCGGCAAGCCGGCCGCATGAAAGCCGTATCGCTCGTCGCTGCCGCGCTCGGGATCGCCGCGATCGGCGGGCTCGTCGCCTATTTCGGCGCCGACGCGGTCGGGCACGCGCTGCTATCGGTCGGCCTCCTTGGGTTTGCCGCGATCTGCGCCATCCACCTTGTGCTGATCGCGGTGATGGGCATCGCCTGGCGGGCGCTGTTGCCGGAGACCCCGTGGTGGGTGCCGCTATGGGGCCGGATGGTGCGCGATGCGGGCTCCGAGGTGCTGCCGCTGTCGCAGGTCGGCGGTTACGTGCTTGGCGCGCGCGCGGTGAGTCTGTTCGGGGTGTCGGGCACCGCGGCGGCGGCGACCACGATCGTCGACGTGACCCTCGAATTCATCGCCCAGGTGGCTTACACCGCGCTCGGGCTGGCGTACTTGGTGCGGCTGCGGCCGGACAGCGAGGTCGCTACACCGGTTGCCGTAGGGCTGGTCGTCGCGGCGCTCGCCGCGCTGGGGTTCTTCATTGTGCAGCGCCGTGGCGTCGCCTATGTCGACCGCATCGCCGGCATCCTCGGCCGCGGCTGGGCCGAGCGCACCGCGGCCGGGGCGGTTGCGCTGCATCAGGCGCTCGCCGCGATCTACGAGCGGCGCGGCGGGCTCGTGATCAGCTTCGGGCTGCATCTTGCCTGCTGGGTCGCCAGCGCGGCCGAGGCGTGGCTGGTGTTGCGCTTAGCCGGATCGCCGCTGCCGTTCGGCGCTGTGCTGGTCATCGAAAGCCTGCTCTACGCGACGCGGACCGTCGCCTTTATGGTGCCCAACGCGGTCGGCGTGCAGGAAGGGGCCTATATCCTGCTCGGCGCCGCCTTCGGTCTCGGCCCCGACACCGCGCTGGCCCTGTCGCTCTTGAAGCGCGCCCGCGACCTGGTGATCGGGCTGCCGACCATCGCCGTGTGGCAGGCGGTTGAAGGGGGCCGACTGTGGCGCCGCACCGAACGCCGGCCGCGCCTGACAGGATCGTGATCGGCGAGCAGGCGCAGCGAGCGCACCGTCGGTAGCTGCGTGCGCGAGGAGCCGCCTACGGAGTATTGGAATCCTCGCCATGGTCAGCGTGCTCGGCACCTTGGCGCCGGCGACGATGAACCACGCGATGTAAGCGATTTCGCAAACGGCTTGCAAATTCTGCCGCCGGCGTTACAGATCGGGCATGGCACGAAAACCCCTGGTCTCTGCCGCCATGCTCGAATTGATGGCGCGCCGCGAGCATCACGCCTGGACCCTCGAAGACCTGCACGCGGGGCTTGCCGAGCTATGCCCCGCACCGAACTTCTCGTCGGTGTTCCGCGCCGCGGAAAAGCTCGTCACCGGCGGCCTGATCCTCAGAGTGCCGCTCGACGACGGCCGCGCCCGGTTCGAGCTTGCCGGCACACACCACGACCATCTGCACTGCACCGCATGCGACGAGCTTGTGCCGGTGCCGTGCGTGATCGCCGGCGCGCAATCGTCGGCGATCGAGGCCGAGACCGGGGTGGCGATCACCCAGCACCACGTCATCTTCAGCGGTCTGTGCCCGGCCTGCTCGGGGCAGCGCTGACGCCACGTCTCGACCTGTGGAGGCCGGGCGGGCGGCAGGCGGCTCAATCGCCGCCGCGCGCGCCGAGCTTGTCGTAGCCCATCACCCGGTAGACGATGAACGAGACGATCCAGCTCGCGACGAAGATCCCGACGACCGCATAGCCGATCGCCCCGAAATTGTCGTTGGCAGCATCGATCGCGGTCCACACACCGCCGGTAAGGCCGAACTGGCCGGCGACGAGGCCGAGCGCCTCGATGCCGCCGACCGCCACCGCGACCGCCACCGACATTCCGGTAATCGTCAGGTTGTAATAGAGCTTGCGGACCGGGTTGACGAAAGCCCAGCCATAGGCGCCGAGCATCACCACCCCATCGGTCGTGTCGACCAGCGACATGCCGGCGGTGAACAGCGCTGGAAATACCAGGATCGACCACGCCGAAAGGCCGCGCGTCGCCTCCGCGGCCGAGATGCCCAACAGCCCGACCTCGCTCGCAGTCTCGAACCCGAGCCCGAACAGGAACCCCAGCGGGTACATGTGCCAGCTGCGTGCGATCAGCCGGAACAGGCGGCGGTACACCCGGCCCATTACGCCCCGCCGGGCGAGAAACACGTCGAGCTCGTCGTCGCGGTAATGCCCGCCCCGCCGTACCCGGCGAAACAATCGGATCACCCCGGCCATCACCAGTGCGTTGATCAGCGCGATCCCGAACAGGAACAGCGCCGAGACCGCGGTGCCGATCGCCCCACCGGCGGCGATCAGCCCGGGATGGCGGTTCTGCAGCGTGCTGGCGGTCAGCGCAACCGCCAGCGCAGCGGCGACCACCACGGTCGAATGGCCGAGCGCAAAGAAAAAGCCGACGGCGATCGGGCGCTTGCCCTCCTGCATCAATTTGCGGGTGACGTTGTCGATCGCCGCGATGTGGTCGGCGTCGACCGCATGGCGCAGCCCGAACCCGTAGGCGAGCAGCGCCGTGCCGAGCAGCACCGGGTTGCCGCGGAAGGCGAGCAACGCCCACGCCCAGGCGGCGAGGTTGGCGGCGACGAGCCCGGCATAGAGGCCGGTGATCTTGGCCCTCACCTGCGCCTCCCGGTCGTCGAACAGCCGGCGCAGCAGCGGGGCGAGGTTGCACGATGGCATTGTTGGTGACTCACGATCCGGCGCAGCCCGCAGCGCGTCACCGTGAACCGGTCCTGCCGCCAGCGTATGGCGGCCGGTCCCGCCGGTGCACCCCGCCCAGCGTGTCCACGCGTGACCGTGGTCGAGGGCAGGTCTCCTGGCTCGCGGCTCGGCGAAGCGCGTCTCCTTCCCAGGGCGGCGCCCCAGTGGACTCGCGACACGCTCCTCACCGCCTACAGTTGCGGGGGCAGCCGCGGCATCGGGCCGAAGCCCCTCACCGCGTTCCCTTTTGATCCCGTAGGGGAACCCTCGCCGCCACCCTAGCCGTCGCTGCCCGGCCGCGCAATGCCGCCCGCCGCTCACGCGAAAATGACCGGTGCCGTCGCCCAAACCGCTGGCTTCGACGCGGCACCAACGCCACAGTGCCGAAATGCCACAGGACAGCCCGCATCCGTTTTTCGGCTGGCGCCTCCTGCCGCTCGCCTGTCTGCTCGCCGGCGGCGTCACCTTCCTCGTGCTCGGCGGGCACCGCTTTCTGAACTTCTCGACGCTGGCGGCCAACCACGAATGGGCGCGCGGCCTGGTCGCGCGCGCGCCGCTGCTTGCCGCGCTGTCGTTTGTCGTCGCCTATGCCGGGCTCGTCGCGCTGTCGGTGCCGGCCTCCGCGCTGTTGACGATCACCAGCGGGCTGCTGTTCGGTACCTGCCTCGGCACCACCTATGCGGTCTTCGCCGCGACGCTTGGCGCAACTGCGGTGTTTGTCGCCGCGCGCGCCGGGCTTGCGGGACTCGCCGCGCGGGTGGGGCCGCAGCTGCGCCGGATCGAGGCCGGGTTTCGCCGGAATGCGCTCAACTATCTCTTGGTGCTGCGGCTGGTGCCGATCTTTCCGTTTTGGCTGGTGAACGTCGTCGCCGGCGCGTCCGGCATGCGGCTCTCGGCCTATCTGGCGGCGACGTTTTTCGGGATGCTGCCGGTGACGTTCGTCTATGCGAGCCTCGGCAGCGGCCTCGGCAGGCTGATTGCCGAGGGGCGGCCGCCCGGGATGCACATGCTGTTTCAGCCGCGCATCCTGCTGCCCATACTCGGCCTGGCGGCGCTGGCGCTGCTGCCCGTCATCTACCGCCGCTGGCGCGCCGCGCACGGCGAGCCGCCGGACCACGGCGGGCGATGACTCGCATGCTGACCCCGGACCTTTGCGTCATCGGTGCCGGCGCCGGCGGGCTCGCGGTGGCGGCCGGCGCCGCGCAGCTGGGGGCCGAGGTGGTTCTCGTCGAGCGCGGCCGGATGGGCGGGGATTGCCTGAACTACGGGTGCGTGCCGTCAAAATCGCTGCTCGCCGCGGCGCGACTCGCCGGCGCGTGGCGGCACGGTGCCGAATTCGGCATCCGCTACGAACCGCCGCAAATCGATTTCGCCGCAGTGGTCGACAGCATCGACCACGTCATCGCCCGCCTCGCGCCCAACGATTCGGAGGAACGGTTCGCCGGGCTGGGAGTCACGGTAATCCGCGCCGAGGCGCGTTTTATCGACCGCCGTACCGCGCATGCCGGCGGCGCCGCGATCCGGCCGCGCCGCTTCGTGATCGCCACCGGCTCGGCACCGCTGGTGCCGCCGATCCCCGGCCTCGAAGGGGTGCCGTACCTGACCAATGAGACCGTGTTCGCCAACCGCGACTTGCCGCGCCACCTGATCGTGATCGGCGGCGGGCCGGTCGGCGTCGAGCTGGCCCAGGCGCACCGCCGGCTCGGTGCCGCGGTATCGTTGATCGACCAGGGGCCGATCCTGCCGCGCGACGATCCCGAGTTGGCGGCGCCGCTGGCCGCCCGCCTCGCCGAGGAGGGCGTGGCGCTGCGCCCGTCGACCCGGGTCGCGGGGCTCGCGCCGCACCCCGACGGGGTCGCGGTCACGCTCGCCGGCGGCGAGCGCCTCGTCGGCTCTCACCTGCTGGTCGCCGCCGGGCGGCGGCCCAATTTCGGCGCACTCGACCTTCCGGCCGCCGGGATCGAGGCAACCGAAGCGGGCATCACGGTCGACCGGCGGCTGCGCACGACCAACCGCCGCGCCTTTGCCATCGGCGACGCGGCCGGCGGGCCGCAATTCACCCACGTCGCGCTCTACCACGCCGGCATCGTAATCCGGAACGCGCTGTTCCGCCTGCCAACGCGCGTCGATTACCGCGCGCTGCCCTGGGTCACCTACACCGACCCGGAACTGGCTCAGGTCGGGCAGAGCGAGGCGGCCGCGCGCGCCGAGGGCGCGGTGCGGGTGCTGCGCTGGAGCTTTGCGGAAAACGACCGCGCCCATACCGAGCGCGACACGATCGGCGAGGTCAAGATCGTCACCCTGCCGAACGGCCGCATTCTCGGTGCGGCGATCCTCGGCGCCGGCGCCGGCGATTTGATCCTGCCGTGGGCGGTGGCAATCGCCAGCCGGCTCAAGATCGGCGCGATGGCCAATCTGGTGGTGCCCTACCCGACGCGCGGCGAGGCCGGCAAGCGCGCCGCCGGCAGTTTCTATACCCCGACCCTGTTTTCCCCACGCACGCGGCGACTGGTGCGGCTGATCGCGCGGTTCGGCTGAAGGGGGTGCCGCATGCTGTTCCGAAGCCTGTCCGCTCGCCTGCTGGTCCTGACGATCTTTTTCGTGATGCTGAGCGAGGTGCTGATCTTCGTGCCGTCGGTCGCGCGCTACCGCATGACCTATTTCGACGACCACATCGCTGCGGGGCACCTCGCGACGCTGGCGCTGGCGGCAAGCCCGACGGGCACAATCGGCCCGGCCCTCACCGCCGAATTGCTGCACCAGGTCGGCGCCCGTGGCATCATCCTGCATCGCGCCAACGGCATGGTGCGGATGCTCGATGCGCCGGCCCCGCCCAAGGCCGACGTCACCTTCGATCTGGCTAAAGGCAACGTGCCGATCTGGATCGAGAAATCGTTCGAGACGCTGTTTTCACGCGGCAACCGGGTGATGCGGGTGATCGGCAAATCGCCGTTCGAGCCCGGCGCGACCGTCGAGCTGCTGCTCGACGAGGCGCCACTCAGGGCCGAGATGTGGGATTTCGGCGGCCGCATCTTCGAATTGTCGCTGATCATCTCGCTGACCACCGCGGTGCTCGTCTATCTCAGCCTGCACTGGCTGCTGGTGCGACCGATGCGGCGCATCACCGACAGCATGACGGCGTTCCGCGAAGACCCGGAAGACGCCTCGCGCCGCATCGCGCCGAGTGGCCGGCACGACGAGATCGGCCGCGCCGAAAGCGAGCTGGCGATGCTGCAGGAAACGGTGCGTCAGGCGCTGGGGCAGCGCGCCCGACTCGCCGCGCTGGGCACCGCGGTGACCAAGATCAACCATGATTTGCGCAGCATCCTGGCGACCGCGCGGCTGGTCAGCGACGGGCTCACCGAAAGCGATTCGGCCGAGGTGCGGCGGGTCGCGCCGCGCCTGCTCGATGCGATCGACCGCGCCGTCGCGCTGTGCACCAGCACGCTCGATTTCTCGCGCGAGGGGGCGCCGCCGTTCGCGCCCAGCCGGTTTGCCCTGGCCGGCCTGGTCGAAGAGCTGGCGCCGGAGCTGAGCCTGCCGGAAGACGAGCTGTCGATCGACATCGCGATCCCGGCCAAGCTGGCGGTGCGCGCCGACCGCGAGCAGCTCTACCGGGTGTTCCTCAACCTCGCGCGCAACGCGATCGAGGCCGGGGCCCGCGAGTTGCGCATCGCCGCGCGGAAAGAGGACGCGACAGTCGCGGTCGAGATCGCCGATAACGGGCCGGGCCTGCCGCCGCGCGCGCAGGAAAACCTGTTCCGCCCATTCTTCGGCTCGGCGCGGCCGGGCGGCACGGGGCTCGGCCTGGCGATCGCACGCGAATTGATGCGGGCACAGGGCGGCGATCTGGTGCTGGTCGCGACGACCGGCACCGGCACGACGTTCCAGCTGACGATCCCGGCGGCACGCGAACCCGCCGCCGCACTCAGTCGAGGGCCAACGTAAACGATTTCAGATAGGCGCTTTCCGGCAGATCCGGGTGGACCGGATGATCGGACGCAGCACCGCCGCTGCGGATGATGCGGCAGCCGCGCCCGGCATCGTTGAGGCCGCGGCGCACCGCCTCGGCGAAATCGCCGGCCGCGACGTTGTACGAGCACGAAGCGAGAAACAGGAACCCGCCTGGCGCGGTCAGCCCGGCCGCAAGCCGCGCCAGCTTGCGATAGCCGCGCAGCGCAGCCGGCGCGTCGCGCTTCGAGCGGGCGAAGGCCGGCGGGTCGGCGACGACGACCGCAAACCGCTCGCCGCCGGCCAAGGCCTGCGACTCGGCAAAGACATCGCCGCGGCGGAATTCGCAGCGCCCGGCAACCCCGTTAAGCTCAGCCGCCTGCCCCGCCAGCGCCAGCGCCGGCGCCGAGCTATCGAGCCCGACAACCGCGGCCGCCCCGGCAGCAGCGGCACGCACCGCAAACCCGCCGCTGTGGCAATACAGGTCGAGCACGCTTGCGTCCTTCGCCAACCGGGCGATGAACGCGCGGTTGTCGCGCTGGTCGAAGAACCAGCCCGTCTTCTGCCCGGCGATCACGTCGGCGACGAAATGCACGCCGTCTTCCTCGATCTGCACTGGGCCGGAGACCGCGCCGCGCACGATGCGGGTTTCGAGCGGCAGCCCTTCGAGCGTGCGCGCCGCGCTGTCGTTGCGCAGCACGATCGCGCGCGGCGACAGCAGCGCCTCCAGCGCCGCGATCAGCGGCGCTTCCAGCCGGTCGATCCCGGCGGCGTTGGCCTGCACCACCAGCACATCGCCAAACCGGTCGATCACCAACCCCGGCAGGCCGTCGGCTTCGGCGTGAACCAGCCGGTAGAACGGCCGGTCGTAGAGCCGCTCGCGCAGGCGCAACGCGCGTTCGAGCCGGCGCGCAAGAAACCGGCGGCCGACCGGCCGGGCCCAGTCGCGATCGAGCAGGCGCAGAGCCAAGAGGCAATGCGGGTTGAACATCGCGACGCCGAGCGGGCGCTCGTCTGCGCGCCGCACGGTGACGAGGCTGCCCGGCGCCAGCGCCTTGGCCGCCGCGTCCATTCGCACCTCGTTGGAAAAGATCCACGGGTGACCGCCCTCGGCGCGGCGGTGGCCGGCAGGCACGAGAAGCACGGCGGGCCGCGACGCCGGATCGTCGCCGGCCCCCGACTCGGGTAATGCGGGCAATGCCGATTCAGGCACTGCCGACTCAGGCAATGCCGCCTCGGCCGCAACCGCCCGATCCTCGATCGTCTCTACGTTCACCCGATGCCCCGCGCGGAATTCCGATGCCGGCGATTACGCGGCGCGGCGGTCTAAGTCAAACGCCGCGGCGGCCCGGCCCGGGTTCAGAACCGCCCATAGCCGAAGAGCAGATACACGATCAGCACGATCAGCAGGATGCCACCAATGCCGATGCCGCCGCCGTAGCCATAGCGCGAATAGCCGAATCCGCCGCCGCCAAACACCAAAATAATAAGTATAATCAAAAGGATGAGGCCCATTTGGCGCTCCTATGGCGCGCTCCCACAGCGCGCAGAACGGTTGATCCCCACGCGAATGGCTAACCATCCCGGCGGGATCGCGTTCCGCTTGGCGTCACAAAAAGGCTACCGGTCGGCGATCGGCAGAGTTTGCGGATCAGGCAGAACGGGAAGTCGGTGCCGCGATCGGAAAAGCCTCGACCGGCTTTTCCGGCAGCCGATCCCCGGTCGCGCCAGTTGCGCTGGGCGGGGCGGCGGCGCGTCAGATTTCTGTTGCTGTTCCTGCCCGAGATCTTTGTCAGCAGCGTATCGCCGGCTGGCGCTGCTCGTGTCGGCTCCCTGCCGCGATGGCGGAGCTCGACCTGCTGCTGCCGGCGCCGTGGGCCGGGGCGCCCACCGGCAGCGACTTCGTGCGGCCGCGACAACGCGATGAGCGGCGAGCGGGCATCGCGCCGGACGGTCTCTGCGGCGGCTGGCACGCTCGCCCCGCGCGGCCGCCGAACCGTCCTGACGTTCGCGGAAGCGATCAGCCCCGCCCGACGCGGGCAATCCCGGCGCGATTGCGCTAGGATCGCGCGCCACGGTGCGGCTCGCGCCGGGTGCAACGTGCCTTCGTGGGAGGGAACCCAATGACCCCGGATCTGAGGCTGCTGCTGTGGACGGTCGCGCTGACCGTTCTCCAGGTGCTCGTCGCCGGAGTGAGCGCGAATGGCCAGATCAGGCTGAGCGTGCTGGCCGGCAATCGCGACAGCGTCCCGCAGCTTACCGGGTTTGCCAAGCGGGCACAGAGCGCACACCGCAACACGCTCGAAAACCTGCCGCTATTCATCGCCCTGGTGATGATCGCGCATTTCGTCGGCAAAGCCGGCGGTATCGCGCTGCTCGGCGCCCAGCTGTTTTTCTGGGGCCGGGTGGCGCACTGGCTGATCTATCTCGCCGGCATTCCGTGGCTGCGCACCGCGGCCTTCGCGGTCTCAGTGATCGGGCTCATCATGATGTTTGCGCGGCTGGTATAGCCGGGCCCACCGGGCATTCGCGCCGCTCGGCCGGCGGTTCCGGCGGCCGTATGTTTGGCAGGAACGCGGTCAGCAACCCGATCATCGGCAGGAAGGCGCAGAGGTGATAGACGGTGTCGATGCTGGTCGCGTCGGCCAGCTTGCCAGACGCGGCCGCCCCGACCCCGGCGAGCCCGAAAGACAGCCCGAAGAACATTCCCGAGATCGTGCCGATCTTTCCCGGCACCAGGTCGAGCGCGTAGACGATGATCGCCGACGTCGCCGAGGCCAGAGTCAGACCGAATAGCTGATATCGCTCTCCAACTTCGCGAATTGCAGTCCGCGTTTCGGCGATGGCGGCCATCCGCCGGCGGCGGGCACCGATTGCCGTGCCGGTAGCGCCGTGGCTAGTCTGTAGGGAAAACCCCGCGAGCCCTGGGAGACCATCGATGAAAAAGGTCGAGATTGCCGATTACGGCGCGCCTGAACAGGTGGCCCGGTGCATCGACGCGCCCGAACTCGGCGCACCCGGGCCGGGCGAGGTTATGTTCGACGTGCTGGCGTTTCCGATCAACCCGGCCGACCTGTCGTTCTGCCGCGGCAATTACCGCTTGCATCCCGGCCTGCCAGCGACGCCGGGGGCGGAATGCGTCGGCCGCATCACCGCGGTCGGCGCCGGCGTCAGCTGGCTGAAGCCGGGCGACATCGTCATCAACATGCAGCGCGAAAACTGGGCCCAGGCGCGGCGCGTCAAGGCAGAGGACGCGGTGCCGATCCCGGCCGGGCTCGACCTGGCGCAGGCGGCGATGTTGCGCATCAACCCGCCGACCGCGCTATTGCTGCTCGAAGACCATGTCGCGCTCGGGGAGGGCGACTGGCTGATCCAGGACGTCGCCAATTCGGCGGTCGGCCGGCACCTGATCGTGCTTGCCCAACGCCGTGGGGTGCGCACGGTCAACGTCGTGCGGCGCGGCGATGTCGGCGACGAACTGCGCGCTCTCGGCGCCGATGCAGTGATCGAGGACGGCGCCGACCTGCCGGAGCGGGCGCGCGAGGCGGCCGGCGGCGCGCCGATCCGGCTCGGCATCGACGCGATCTCGGGCGCGGCGACCCGGCGCGTCGCCGATTGCGTCGCCGATGGCGGCGTGGTCGTCAATTACGGCTCGCTGTCAGGCGAAGACCCACAGATCGGCCGCACGGCGATCAATTTCCGCGGCGTCTCGCTGACCGGGTTCATGCTCGGCCGCGGCCTCGCCAAGCGCAGCCCCGCGGCGGTACGCGCGCTTTACGCCGACCTCGCCGAGCAGCTGCGCGACGGACGGCTCAACGCACCGATCGATTCGTTCTATCCGGTCGAAGAGATCAAGCAGGCCCTGGCCCATGCGCAACAGGCCGGCCGCCACGGCAAGATCCTCGTCCTGCCTAACGGCCCGCTTTAGTCCGCGCCGCTCACGGGGCAGCCGGGCGGCAGGACGTGACGATGTTGTCGACCCTTTTTGCGCCACGGGGCACGGCGTTATAGATCGTGCACGAATCGCCGTTCTGTGCAATGGCGGCAATTGGATAGCGGATCTTCTTGGTGTTGCTGCCAAAGATCAGATCGATCGTGTCGCCGACCGCGAGGCGGGCGGGGATGGCGATGTGGTTGTAGCTATTGCACGAGGTAAACAACATCCAGCTGCGGCAGATCGTCAGCACGCCGAGCCCGTCGGTCTCGACCGCTTTGGCCCCGGCGGCGAACGCCGGCATCGCGACCACAGCCGCCGCCACCGCGACCGACAGCACTGCCGCGACCGACCGGTAAATCGTGCCGATCATGCCCCGCCACGCCCCAGCTACGGATGGATCATTGTCTCGGCACGGCTGACCACAAAGGCTTGGTGGCGTTCGAGAAAATCGCTGACGACCTCCTCGAACGCCTCCGGCCGGTCGGTGGCGATCGCGTGCCCGGCGTCATAGACCAGAACCAGGTGGCTGGTCGGGATCAGCTGCTTGTAGAGCCGGCCCATCTGCGGCGGGATCACCCGGTCGAGGGTGCCGAACAGCACCAGCATCGGCACCCGGAGCGTGGCGAGGCGCAGTTCGAGATCGGGGTCGCGGGCCGGACCCATCAAGCGGCGGACCAGGGTCTGCGTCCGCTCGCGGATCGCCGGGTCGACCGGCGGCAGCGGCGCCACCCGTTCCGGATGGGCGAACAGCATCCGCGCCATCTCTTCGGGCGTACCCGAAGGCGGCCTTGTGCCTTCCGGGCGGATCGTCGCCGGCGCTTCGAGCACCAGCGCCCGCAGCAGGTCGGGCCGCTGCACGGCGAGGTGGCATGCGACCTTGCCACCAAACGAGGTGCCCCACAGGTCGACCTTGTAGAGGCCGAGCTCGGCGATCGCCCGTCCCATCGTCGCCGCCAGCTCGGCGAGCGAGCCGCTGCGCGCGTTCTCCGGCGAGGCACCGAACCCGGGCATTTCGAACGCGATCACCCGGTGCTTGCGGGCCAAGAGATCGTGGCCGGGGCTCAGCCGCAGCCCACCGGCGCCGTGCAGATGCACCAGCGGCGGGCCGTCGCCAGCCGCCATGTAGCGGATGCGAAACCCGTCGGCCTCGACAAAGCCCTCGCGGAACGCCGCGCCGGCCTCGGCCACCGCCGCGCCCTCAGGCATTGACCTGGCGTGCGAGCGCGGCCCAGCGGTCGAGCACCGGCAGGATGTCGTCGCGCTTGTCCGACATCAACGTCACGTTGACCGCACCGACCCCGAGGTCGCGATAGTGCTTCAATTTGTCCGCGTCTTCCGGCGCCCCGCCGAGTCGCAGCAACAGCGATTTCGGGTCGCGGCCTTTCTCCTGTGCCATCTTGAAGAACCCCGGCACGTATTCCTCGGGGTTGCCGGCGGTGGCATTGGGGTACCAGCCGTCGCCGTAGCGGATCGCGCGCCGCGCCGCCCACGGGAAGGCGCCGCCGAGGATGATCGGCGGGTGCGGCTTCTGCGCCGGCTTGGGCCAGGTCATCATTTGCGGCACCTTGACGATGTCGCCGTTGTACTCGGCCTTCGACTTGGTCCAGATCTCCTTCATCGCCTCCATCTGCTCGCGCATCTTCTGCATGCGGGTGGCGAAGACGGTGCCGTGCGCCTCAATCTCTTCCTGGTTCCAGCCGCCGCCGATGCCGAACAGAAACCGCCCGCCCGACACCTGGTCGAGCGAGGCGACGAGCTTGGCGGTCTGGATCGTGTCGCGCTGGATCACCAGGCAGACGCCGGTCGCGACCTTCAGTTTCTTGGTCACTGCCGCCGCCGCGGTCAGCGTGACGAACGGGTCCATCACGTCGTAATAGCGCTTGTGCAACTCGCCGCCGCCGGGCGGCGGGGTCTTGCGCGGCACCGGGATGTGCGAGTGCTCAGCCGCCCACACCGAATCGAAGCCGCGCTCCTCGAGCGCGACCGCCAGCTCGGCCGGGGTGATCGAGTAATCGGTGAAGAAGATCGAGGCGCCGAATTCCATGGGGCTTTCCTATTCCTTTGAGGTCGTCTCCCCCGCGCAAGCGGGGGTCCAGGGCCGATGACGACCCGATTGCTCTGGATTCCCGCCTGCGCGGGAATGACGGCTAGATAAGGCAAGGCCGTGTTGTCGCACTCAAATCTCGCGCAGGCGCGGAATGACCTTGCGGCCGAACAGGTCGAGCGCGGTCATCATCGCATCGAGGTCACCGGTGCCGGGGTCTTGCAGCGACAGGTCGACGACGCCGACCCCAACCTCGTCGCGCCACTCCTTGAGCTGGGCGACGATCCGATCGGGCCCGCCGCAAAACGTGATTGGCAGCACCCCGCCGATCGGCGCCGCGCGCTTCTCGCCGGCGATGTTACGCTTGTCGGCCGCCATCAGCGCATCGCGCAACCCTTCGGCAAGCGGAAACGGCGGCTGCTTGCTGCGCCGCGCCAGCGCCGCCTCGGCTGCCTCGTCGGTCTCGCCGAGGATCATGTTTGCGCGATAGATGATGCTGTCGCGCCCCGGCTCCCAGCCGTATTCGGTGCATTGCTTGCGGTAATAGGCGCTCGCCTTCCGCATCGAATCGAGGCCGCCGTAGGACAGGCCGAGGCCCAGCCGGTTGCGCGCGGCAAACTCGCCCGCCTCGGCGCTGGTGCCGAGCGAATAGGTCGGCAGGTCGGCGTGCGGGTGCGGCCAGATCGACACCGTGCGGTACTGGAAATACCGCCCCTGCCACGAAAACGGCTGGGGCTCGGTCCATGCCTTGAGGATCAGTTCCATCCCCTCGTCGGTGCGCTCGCGCGCCTCCGTGGGGTTGAGGTCGTAGCTGAGGTACTCGTTGGTGGTGCCGCGCAACAGGCCGACGACGATCTTGCCCGGCGCCATCGTGTCGAGCATCGCCAATTCCTCGGCGACGCGGATCGGGTTGCTGGTCGGCACGATCGGTCCCAACAGCGCTACCTTTGCGGTGTTGAGGTGCGCCGCCATGAACGCGGCCGAAACCACCGGCGACGGGGTCAGGATACGCGGCGAATAATGGTGCTCGGACACGCTGATCCAGTCGAAGCCGAGCTCCTCGACGAATTTCATCCGCTCGATGATGCCGGCATAGGCCTTGACCCCGATATCGGGGTCATAGGCGGCCGACGGCACCGGCCATTCGCGGGGGAAGTCGGGCGGCACCGGATACCGCCCGGTTTCAAAGAACGAGACCTTCATCGCCGCGGCTCCGGCCGGTTTCAGCGGGTCCGATTGTACTCGTAATCCTCGCGCTCGCCAGCGCCGAGGCGCAGCCCCTCGGGCAGCGGCGCGCGCGTCTGGTTGAGCTTGGCGTGGGCCGCTAGATCCTCCGCCGTCGCCCAGCGTTCGAGCAGGCACAGCCGGTCGGGATCGAGCGCGCTCTGAAACACCTCGAACTGTTCGCAGCCCGCATCCTTCTGCGATTCGCGACACCGCGCCGCCATTGCCTTGGCCAATTCGGCGCCTTTCCCCGGCGCGGCGGCGATCGAGATCACGAGACGGACGGACATGGCGGTTCTCCCCTTGGTGGACTGACCGCGATACTAAGGCGCCGCCTTCCCGGTGCGAAGCGCCAAGAAAGTTCACCGCAGAGACTGCGAGGCAGTGAGAACGGTGCGGTTCGGCGATCTCATTGCCTCGCCGACTCTGTGGTGAATTATTGCGGCTTCGCCGCGAACCGATTGCAAGGAGGAACCGCACCATGCCCGACAAGATCGCCGTCGTCACCGGAGCCGGCAGCGGCATCGGCCGCGCCAGCGCCCACGCGCTGCTCGACCTCGGGTTCAATGTCGTGCTGGCCGGGCGGCGCAAGGAGATGCTCGGAGAGACCGCCTCGCTTGCGGGCGCGCCCCCGCCGCGCACGCTGGTGGTGCCGACCGATGTCTCCGACCCGAAATCGGTCGACGCGCTGTTTGCCGCGGTCAAATCGACCTATGGCCGCATCGACCTGTTGTTCAACAACGCCGGGACCAGTACCCGCAACATCCCAATCGACGATTTGACCTATGAGCAATGGTCAACCGTCGTCGCCGTCAACCTGACCGGCTCGTTCCTCTGCGCGCAGCACGCGTTTCGCATGATGAAGGCGCAAAACCCGCAGGGTGGGCGCATCATCAACAATGGCTCGGTGTCGGCGCATGTGCCACGGCGCAACTCGGTGCCCTATGCCGCAACCAAGCATGCGCTGACCGGCCTCACCCGCGCCCTGTCGCTCGACGGGCGCGAATATTCGATCACCTGCGGCCAGATTGATATCGGCAACGCCGCCACCCAGCGCAATCAGGATACCGCGACCGGCCGGCTGCAGGCCTCCGGCCGGGTCGAGGCTGAGGCACGCATCGACGTCAAGGACGTCGCCAAGGGGGTCGCCTACATGGCCGGGCTGCCGCCGGAGGCCAATGTGCAGTTCATGACAGTGATGGCGGCGAAGATGCCGTATATCGGGCGCGGCTAGGCGCCGAGCTCGACCATCCCCATCCACCACAGCGACGCGGCACCGACATCGACATCGTATTTGCGGACGTAGCTGAGCCTGCCGTCGTCGCCGATGCGGAACAGCGACATCGTCGCCGGCGCCACCGTCACCCCGGCGCCGTCGCGGACCGGCACGGGCTGGATATGCGCGGCGACCAGCAACCGGCCGCTCGGGTCGATGTGAAAGGTGCGGCAGTGATAGCCGCGCGTGTCCTCGAACTGGATCGCGGTCGGCTTGCCGGTGCCCGGGTCGATCGCATAGACCGCAAGGGTGTTCTCGCCGCCGGCAAAGACGCGCCAGCCGTCGCTGTCGACAAGGGCCGAGGCGCGGTTGGCGACATAGACGAAGCGGCCGTTGGGGTGGACATGCACGGTGCCGGCGGCCTGGCGGCCGCCCTTACGGCCGGTGCCGAGCGTCGTGGCGCTGAACATCGGCGCCGGAGACAGCGTGCCGCCGGCGAAATCGAACATGTCGAGCCGGTTCTGCCGCTCCAGCGACACATAGACCCACGGCTTCGTCGGGTGAAAATCGAGGTGGCGCGGCCCGAACCCATAGCCGCCGCCCGGGGCGCTCGATTTCTCGTTCGAGAGCTGGCCGTCCGCCCAGTCGAACACCTTGAGCGCGCCCGGCTCCTCCGACTTGCCCCCGGCCGCATCATGGCCGCGCGCAACCAGGATCACTCGCGTGTTATCCAGCGACACGCGCACCTGATGGGCATAGATGCCGGGATCTACCGCCGCCTGCTGCGCGACCTCGGCGCCGGCGCTGCCGTCCGGGTTGACGCGGTAGACCCTGAGCCCGCTCGGATTGCTGAACGCGACCAGGATGTAGTCCGACGGGATGTCGGTCGACATGTGGATCGGGCGGGTCGGCAACGGCACCGGCGCGCCGTGCACGTCGAGCGCTCCGGTCGCCGGGTCGATGCGTAAGGCGCTCACGTGATGGGTGTTGCCGACATGCCCGCCGACCCCCGAGGCGCTGTCGCTGGTCGCGGCATAGAGAAACCGCCGCGAGCGGTGCGGCCAGACGTAATGCACATTAGCCGGCAGCGTCACCGAGGCGCCGCGCTTGAGCGTCGCGGCCTCGACATCGAGGTCGTATTGCGTCAGGCGCGGCCCGATACTGGCGTAGAGCGCGATTTTTGGCAT
>DATLRD010000042.1:0-27399 GCA_035534855.1 Allostellaceae bacterium
GCGCCGGAACAGTACGCAAACAGTACGATACGCAGAGAACCCGCCGGCTGCGCCGGCGGGTTCCAACGCCCCAAAAGAGGGCGAAGGACGAAAAAGGGCCAGGTGGAGGAATTGGCGTCATGATCGAGATCATCGATGGGCTGCCGGATAACGTTATCGGGTTTGTCGCCACCGGGCGGGTGACCAGCTCCGAATGCGATTCGGTGTTGCTTCCGGCGGTCAAGAAGATCGGCAAGCGGCACCATAAGCCGCGTTTGTATTACGAGCTCGAATGCCGGTTCCCCGGCGCCGCGTGGGAGGATTTGGACATCCCCCCGCTGCGCATGCAGCAATGGGAGCGGGTGGCGCTGGTTACCGACGTCAGCTGGGTGCGCCACACCGTCAGGGCGCTGCGCTTTCTGATCCCGGCCGAGGTTCGTGTTTTCCCGACGCTCCAGGCCGACGAAGGCCGCGACTGGGTGGCCGCGGCCTAGCCGGCCAACCTAACGCGGACCGCCGACCCGCCCCTCGGGGCGGGTTTTTTATTGCGCCGGCTCCAGTGCGGGCTCGGCCGCAGCTTTCGCCGCCTCGATCTCCGCCGCTTTCTTTTCGACCAGCTTGACCAGGTGGTCGACGATATCGGCGTCCCTGAGCCGGTGGTCGGTGACCCCCGACAGATAGATCTGATGCGTGTTGTTGCCGCCGCCGGTCAGGCCGATATCGGTCTCGCGCGCCTCGCCCGGGCCGTTGACGACGCAGCCGATAACCGAAACCGTCAGCGGGGTGGCGATGTGCGCCAGCCGCTCTTCGAGCACTTCGACGGTCTTGATCACCGGAAATTGCTGCCGCGCGCAGGACGGGCACGAGATCACCGTGACACCGCGGCGGCGCAACCCCAGCGCCTTCAGCATGTCGAAGCCGACCTTGACCTCCTCGACCGGATCGGCCGAGAGCGATACCCGGATCGTGTCGCCAATCCCGGCCCACAGCAGCATGCCGAGGCCGATTGACGATTTCACGGTTCCCATGCGCAGGCCGCCCGCCTCGGTGATCCCGAGATGCAGCGGGTAGTCGCAAGCCTCGGCGAGCTGCTGATAGGCAGCCACCGCGAGGAACACGTCGGATGCCTTGCACGAAATCTTGAACTCGAAAAAATCGTTGTCTTCGAGAATCTTGGCATGAGTCAGCGCGCTTTCGACCATCGCCTCGGGGCACGGCTCGCCATATTTCTCGAGCAGATCGCGTTCGAGCGAGCCGGCGTTGACGCCGATCCGCATCGAGCAGTTATGGTCCTTTGCCGCCTTGATCACCTCGCGCACCCGCTCGGCCGAGCCGATGTTGCCGGGGTTGATCCTGAGGCACGCGGCGCCGCTCTCGGCGGCCTCGATCGCGCGGCGATAGTGGAAATGGATGTCGGCGACGATCGGCACCTTGACCTGCCGCACGATGTGCTTCAGCGCCAGCGCCGATTCCTGGTCGGGGCACGACACCCGCACGATGTCGGCGCCGGCACGCTCCAGCGCCTGCACCTGCTCGACCGTCGCCTTCACGTCGTGCGTCACCGTATTGGTCATCGACTGCACGGTGATCGGCGCGTCGCCGCCGACCGGCACGTCGCCGACGTAAACCTTCCGGCAAACACGGCGGTGAATATCGCGATACGGCCTGACGCTCATCGGGAATCCTCGGCAGAATTGTGCCCTTGCGCTTATAGAACGCTTTGGCGACAGAAAAAAGTCGGCGTCAGCCGTTGATCGCGGTTCCCGCGGCGAGGCGCGCCGGGTCCAGCACGACGTTGCGACGCAGCCGGCCGACGCCGCCGATTGAGGGCACCGGCTTGCCGCCGACCGCGATCTGCAGCGCACCGGCATTGCCGGTGCGCAGGATGAGGCCCGGGCGCGCCGGCACATCGTAGGTTTCCCCGGCTTTGAGGACGCGCGAAAACACGATCGCATCGTCGGGGCCGCGCACCTGAATCCAGCAATCGCCGAGCGCCTTGATCGTCACCACGTCGGCGGCGACGCTCAGCGCCGGAACCGCAGGCGTCGCCGGAGCTACCGCGGCCGTCGGCAGCGTTGCCGATGGCGGCCCGGCGGCTGCGGGGGTCGCGCCCGGCGGTTCCGCTGCGGCAGCCCCGCCCGGCGCCGCGCCGGCGGCGGGTAGGGCGGCGGAATGCGCCGGCGGCGGCAACAGATCGGCTGGCACCGCGGCGACCCGATCGGGGCGGCTGCGCTCGCCGGTCGACAGGTAATACCAAGTGCCATAGCCGCACAGCGCCAGGATCAACGCCACCAGCAGCATTGCCGCACCCGGCAGGCTGCGCTCACCGAGCGGCACCGGAAGCGACAAATCGGGCCGCGCGGTCATCCCGGCCGATTCTTCCTTGAAGCGATTGAGCACCGCCGCCGCATCGAGCCCGAGATGCTGGGCGTAGGCGCGGATGAACCCGATTGCATAGGCCGCGCCGGGCAGCTCGTGCGATCGATCTTGTTCGAGCGCGACAAGATAGGCCGGCTTGATGCGCAACGCCGCGCTGATGCCGTCGAGATCGAGGTCAAGTTCTTCGCGCCGTTCGCGCAACAACTCACCGACCGAACGCAGGCGCGGTCGCGGCCGCGTCAACTCTTCCGCCTGGCCTTCGGCGAAGGGCGTCTTTATTCGCTGCAACAGAGCCAACGGGAACTCTCGCTTTCGTGCCATCTTAAGCAGAGCCGCCGGTCATTGTCGAATCATGCCGGAAGCCACCCGCCCCGGGCGCCAGCCCCGGCACGCGGCGACGCGGTGCCCCGCCAAATATATTTTTGCGGCAGACGCTTTTGCCGCTAGAAAAGGTCCGCCGATCGAGCGGCCAAGCGCCGGCTCGGTGCGCATCGGTGACCATCGCCCCATCGTCACAAGCTCACCACAGGAGAAAGCAAGCATGTCGAGGATGCGTTTTGCTGCCGCCGTCACTGTCGCGCTCGGCACCGCTTTAGGGCTTTGCGCGCCTGCATCGGCGCAGGGCGGCGTCACGGTCGGGTCGCTGACCTGCAATGTCGCCAGTGGGTTCGGATTTATTTTTGGCTCGTCGCGTGCGCTCAATTGCACGTTTTCGAATGCCAATGGGCACTATGATCACTATATCGGCCGGATTTCCAAGTTCGGCGCGGATATCGGCTATACCCAGGGCGGCGTGATCGTTTGGGGCGTCGTCGCCCCGACCGCCAACCTCGGCCCTGGTGCGCTGCAAGGCAACTATGCCGGCGCCACCGCAGGGGCCACGGTTGGCGTCGGGATTGCCGCCAACGCGCTGATCGGCGGCTCCAACAACTCGATCGCGCTGCAGCCGCTCAGCATCGAGGGGAATCGCGGGCTTAACGTCGCCGCCGGCATCGCCTCGATCAGCCTGCGCTACCGGCCCTAACCCGACACCGGCAAAAGTGGTGGCGGGCTGTCGCGCCCGCCACCACCCGGTGCGCTACGCCCCCCAGCCTTCACTCATCTTTGGCGGCACGACCAGGCGCCTTGCCACCGGGCCGGCAACGCGCGGCCTGGCAACCGACCGGTCAAGCTCGGCGAGCCGGGTCTCAAGGTCTATCCGGGTTTGCGCGGTGACCTCGAACCGCGGGTCCTCGAGCGCGTTGCGGCGTGGCCACAGCCAGCGCCATTTGGCGACCGCCTGATCGCGCCGATCGAGCAAATCTTCGATCTCCCGGCGATAGAGCCGCACCAGTGCGCCCAGCCAGCGGTCGAGCAGGGTCGCCGGCGAGCGGCCGCCCGGCGCGAAGCAGTCGAGCATGCGCGCGACGTCGGCGGCGCGGTACCAGATTTCCCCGGTAACCCAGCGGTTGGTGGTGAACAGCCGCACCGGTTCGCCGTCGGCGTCGACCGCGACAGCGACGAGGTGCGCGACGCGGTCGCTGCTGCCGCGCCGCGTCGGCGCCGCCTGCGGCGGGGTCGGGGCGTTGACCAGCGCCTGCTCTGGAAGCACGAGCGGCGCAACTCCGCGCGGCATCCCTTCGGCGCGCAGAAACAGGTGGAAATGCCCGTGCTCAGCGAGGCCGGCGAGATCGTTGCCGGGCGCCGCCGGGTGCGTCGCCGCGGCGGCCGGATGGCAGTGAAAGAAATATTGGGCGTGGCTCAGCGGGTCATAGACCTCGCCTTCCGGATAGCGATGCCACGGCACCGGCTCGCCGGCGATATCCGGGCCGCCGTTCATCGCCTCGCGTATCGTCGTGCTGCCGCGCGCCGCAAGTTCCTGCCGGCAGTCGCGGATCGTCGTCGCCGCCAGCTCGCGCTCCCCTCCGCTCACCGTGCCCCCTGCCGCACCACAATGCGAACGAACCGTGTCCAGATCGCAGGATACCTAGCGCCGTCGCGCCGACAAAGCGGCATTGTCGGCGGTCCACCGAACGGCCTCGGCAATGGCCTTGTGAAGCGCCGTGTTGAGGGCGTCGACGACTTGCGGAATCGCATTGGCCGCCGCGGGTTGGCGCGTCTGGATCAGGGTCTGCGCGATGATCCTGCGTTCCGGCAGCTTGAGCAGCTTCAGCGACAGCCCAATGGTCGCCACCGGCGGTGCCGTCTGCGAATCGTAGGCCGCCTCGAAGTCGCGCACTTCGACCGCAAGCAGGTAGTCGGTACGCGGGATGAACGTGTCGGTACCGATCGCGCTGAACGCGCCGCTGTTTTCGAACGATTGGACCAGCACCGTACGCAGCAGCGGTGGCACCCGGTCGGTCCAGGCGGCGCCGGCGAAATAGTCGATCGAGACCGGGGAGCGGCTCAGCGCGATCCGCTCGGTGTCGAGCCCGGCCGGAGCGCTGATGCTGTCGATCGTCAGCTGCGCGGCAAGGTGCGGCAGCCCGGCCGGAAACCGGGTCGCGGCCGTCACCTGATAGAGCGCGCGCGGCGGCGGGCTGCTGAGGATGCCGCCGCAGCCGGTCAGCACCAGGGCCACGACGGCGAGGATCGAAAGCGTGCAGCGGCGCGACAGCGTGCTCATTTCGGGCGGTATCCCTCGCGGCGATCGCCATACAATAGGCGCGACGGATCGCGCTGGATCTGTTCGGCCAATCGGGTCAACCCGGCGACGAGCTGCCGCGTGTCGCGCAGCAGGCCATCGATGTCGCTCAAGGTGCGGGTGTTAATCTCGTGTACCGAGCCGCGCGCCTCGCGGGCTACCTGGGCGATGTCGCGGCTCGTCTGTTCGAGCGACGAGGCGGTTTTGTTGATTTGTGAAAGCGACCGCCGCAGACGTTGATTCAGCCCGTCGGGACCGCCGTAGCTGGCATCGACATCGCCCAGGAGCTTGGTCACCGAGGCCAGCGCGGTGCTCGCGTTCTGGGCCACCGCGACGAAATCCTTGTCATGCTCGGCCAATTCGGCGGTGAACTTATCGGTATGGTCGAGGATACGGGTGATCGCCTGACGGTTGTGTTCGTTCAGCATCTGGTCGAGATGGTCGCCGATGCGGCCCAGCTCATCGAGCAGTTCCGGCCCTCGCGCCGCCAGGCTGGCGAAATACGAGCGCCGCGACTGGATCACCGGATAGCGCTCGCCCGGCTTGGCGACCAGCGCCGTCGCCTCCTGTGTGCCTTTGGTGATCAGAACGGCCGAGACGCCGCTGAGGATGTTGGTTTCGACATTGGCCTTGGCATCGCTCTTGATGACGACGTTGATCTCGATGTCGACGGTGACCCGGATCCGCTCGACATTGTTCGGGTCGATCTCGATATCCGACACCTTGCCGACCGGGATGCCGTTGTATTCGACCACCGCGCCCTTGCTGAGCCCGGTCACCGGCCCGCTAAAGTAGATGTCATAGCGGGCATAGCGCGCGGTCAGCTGAGCGCCGCCGAGGTAGAGCACCCCGAGAAACGCCAGAAACAGCATCGCCAGGACAAAGGCGCCGACCGCGACGTAATGTGCTCGCGTTTCCATCCTCTAATCCCCGCTGTCGATCGGATCAGGCGCGATCGGCCATCGCGCCGGCACCCTCGCGGCGCGCCTCGGCGGCCAGCGCAGCGCGACCCCGCGGCCCGTGGAAATAGGAATGAATCCAGGGATGATCGTCGCGCAGATGGGCTTCGAGCGTGTCGACGCGGATCTTTTTGTCGACCAGCACGGCGACCCGGTCGCAGATCGCGAACAGGCTGTCGAGATCGTGGGTCACCATGAACACGGTCAGGTCGAGACTGCCTTTGAGGTCGCGGATCAGGTGATCGAAGTCGGCCGCGGCGATCGGGTCGAGCCCGGCGGTCGGCTCGTCGAGAAACACGATTTCGGGGTCGAGCGCCAGCGCCCGAGCCAGCCCAGCGCGCTTGCGCATGCCGCCGGAAAGCTGCGAGGGAAACTTGTCGGCGGCGCTTTCGGGAAGGCGCACCAACCCAACCTTGGTTGCGGCGATTTCGTCCATCAGCCGCGCCGGCATCCGGCAGTGCTCCTTGATCGGCACCTCGATGTTCTGCGCCACGGTAAGCGAGCTGAACAGCGCGCCGTCCTGAAACAGCACCCCCCAGCGCCGCTCGACCGCCCGGCGCTCCGCGGTGGCGGCGTTCAGCATGTCCTGGCCCAATACCTCGATCGAGCCGGCGGCCGGCCGGTTGAGCCCGACGATCGTGCGCAGCAGCACGGATTTGCCGGTCCCCGAGCCGCCGACGATGCCGATCACCTCGCCGCGCCGCACCTCGAGGTCGATACCGTCATGCACGGTCTGGCTGCCGAACCGGTTCACCAGCCCCTTGACCCGAATGACGATGTCGCTCGCCGTCTGTGTCACCCTCAAATCCTCAGTACCGAAAACGCGACCGAAAACACCGCGTCGGCAACGATCACCAGAAAGATCGCCTCGACCACCGCCTGCGTCGTGAGACGGCCGACGCTTTCCGCACTGCGCGTCACGTTGAAGCCTTCATAGCAGCCGACCATCGCGATGATCGCAGCAAAAAACGGGGCCTTGATGACCCCGACCCACAGGGTCCAGCCGGAAACCGAGGTTTGCAGCTGGTTGATGAACTGCTGGAAGTTGATGTCGAGCACCGCCCAGCACATCAGCGCGCCGCCCAGCAGCCCCATGAAGTCGACAAAAAACACGATCAGCGGCAGCGTGAACACCAGCCCCAGCAAGCGCGGCACGACCAGCACCTCGATCGGGTCGAGCCCCAGCGTGCGCAGCGCGTCGATCTCTTCATTGACCTCCATCGTGCCGATCTCGGCGGTGAAGGCGCTGCCCGACCGGCCGGCGATGACGATCGACGCCATCAGCACGCCGAGCTCGCGCAGCACGCCGACCCCGAGCAGGTTGACGTTGTAGATCTCGGCCCCGAACCGCCTCAGCTGGTCGGCGCCCTGATAGGCGATGACGACGCCGATCAGAAACGACAGGAGCCCGGTGATCGGCATCGCGTCGAGCCCCGAGCGCTCCATCTGCACCAGCGTCGCGGCGCGCCGCAGCCGCGACGGATGCAGGCAAAGCCCGGCCAGCGTCTCCGCCACGAGCCCGGCAAAGCCGAGGATGCGATACCCGCGCCGCAGGATCAGCAGCGTCACCTCGCCGATCCGCGCGACAAACCCGATCAGCGAGTGATGCGCCGGTACCGGGTGCGGCAGCGGCTCGACATGGCCGGTCGCGCGCACCTGGTCGAGCAACGGCTTGAGGCTCGGCCGCAGATTGGTGATCGTCACGGTGTTGCCGCGCCCGGCAAGTTCGTGCTCGGTGCGCAACACCAGCCATGCGCCCGCTGTGTCGAGGCGTTCCACGCGCGCCAAATCGATCTTCACCGGGCGCCCTTGCGGCAGGTTGAGCGCGCCGAGCGTGCGATCGATCTCGGCAGCGGTCGCCACCAGCCAGTCGCCATCGGCCTGCAGCACGACCCCATCGGGTTCGTCAGCGGCGAGCAGGGTAGCAGCAGGAGCCATGTGCAAGCAAAATCAGCATAAATACCTGTTGCGGGCGCGACGCTTCCCAACTACGCGAAAAGCCGCTATTCCGCAATGAAGCAATGTTCTTAACGGGATGCCCGGCGATGGACCTCAAGCAGCATATCCGCTCGATCCCGGATTTTCCTAAGCCCGGCATCCTGTTTTACGATATCTCGACCCTGCTGGCGCACCCCAAGGCTTGGCATGCGACAGTCGAGGGGCTGGCTGCGGCGCTGCTGCCGCATTCGCCCGATCTTTTGCTCGGCATCGAATCCCGCGGCTTTCTGGTCGCAGCCCCGCTCGCCTATGCGCTGGGCAGCGGTTTTGCGATGATCCGCAAGCACGGCAAATTGCCGGGCAGGACGGTGCCGTTTTCCTATGCGCTCGAATACGGCACCGACACGATCGAAATCCAGGAAGACGCGATCGCGCCGGGCCAGCGCGTTGTCGTGCTCGACGACCTGTTGGCCACCGGCGGCACGATGGAGGCGGCGATCAACCTGGTGAACCGGCAGGGCGGCACCGTGGTCGGCGCCGCCTGCATCATCGAGCTGGCCTTTCTCAACGGCCGCGACCGGCTCGGCGTGCCGTTCACCGCGATGGTGAGCTACGACGAATAACGACCGGGGAGACGGGTTGCGATGACCATAAAGATCGAGGGCGGCTGCGCGTGCGGAGCGGTGCGCTATCGGCTCGAAACCGCACCGATGTTTGTCCATTGCTGCCACTGCAAGGACTGCCAGCGCCAGACCGGCGCCGGGTTTGCGCTCAACGCGCTGATCGAGACCGATCAAGTGACGCTGCTGTCGGGCGAGCCGGTGCCCTGGTCGATGCCGACCGACAGCGGTCGCCCGCATCGCATCTTTCGCTGCCCCGCCTGCCAGACCGCGGTGTGGAGCGAATATGGCGGGCTTGCCAAGCTGCGCTTTGTCCGCGTCGGCACGCTCGACGACCCGACCGCGCTGCCGCCGGACGTGCACATCTACACGCGCTCAAAATTGCCGTGGGTCGCGCTGCCCGAGGGCGTGCCGGCGTTCGAGGCCTATTACAGCGCCCGCCAGGTGTGGCCGGCTGAAAGCCTCGAACGCCGCGCGACGGCGCTGCGCTGAGTTTCAGCCTGCCGCAGCGCGTCCCAGCGCGGCCACCATCGCCGTTACCAGCGGCTTCATGAAATAGCGCCCGGTCGGGCTTATCGCCGCTGTGACCCCGCGGCGCTCCAGCGTCGCCGCGGTGACCGGCCCGATCGCCGCGACCGATAGTCGGCGCAGCCCGGAGATCAGTTCGGCCTCGCGCCCGGCGGCTTTGGCCACGTCGAACAGCCGGGCGACCTGCGGCGAGCTGGTAAAGGCGATCGCATCGATCCGACCCGCCGCCAGTTCGCCGATCACCTCGCCGACCCGCCACTCGTCGGCATCGGACGCATAGGCATACGGCACCACCGGATCGGGCTCGGCGCCGGCCGCACGCAGGAAATCGATCAGCATGGCGTTGGGGTTGTCGGGATAGAGCTGCACCGCGACGCGCCGCCCGCGCAGATCCTCTCGCGACAGCGTGGCGATGACCCCATCGGTGGTCGGATCGGCGGCGCGCAACCCCTCGCCGAGCCCCAACTCGCGCAGCGCCCGCACCGGCTTCGGCCCGCGGCTGACCGTGCGCACGCGACCGAGCACGGCGACAAACGCCGCCTCGCTCCCGAGCCGCCGCGCTGCCGCCGCCAGCCGCCGCAGCCCCTCGCCGGTCAGCAGGACCAGATCGTCCGGCGGCGTCGCGATAAACCGCCCGATCCACGCGGCGACCGGTGCCGGGTCGGGCGCGTCGCGGATCGCCACAAGCGGACAGCGCACCGCCTCCGCCCCTTCGGCTTCGAGCATCCGCGCCAGCCGGTCGAGCTCGCGATGCTCCGGCAGCGCGATGCGGCGTCCGGCCAGAGGCGGGGTCACGCCATCGCCGGCTCGGTGACCTTGGCCTTGGCAAATTCCGGCATCACCTCGGTCGCGAAGCGTTCGAGCTGCTCGAGACACAGCGCCTTCGGCACCCCGACCGACAGGCTCACCGAGACGCGGTCGAGCCCGGGGTAGCGCTTTTCGATCGCCTTCAGGTGTTCGATGATCTGCTCGGGCGTGCCGCACAAGACGCCGCCCGCCTTGATCGCATCCTCGATGCGCGGCAGCTTCGCGGTTGCCGCCAGCTTGGGGTCGCGCATGATCTCGATCTGCTCGTCGGTGAGGGCGCGCACCAGACGCAATTCGCCGAACATCTTCATGTTCTCTTCGTAGTACTTGCCGGCTTCCTTGATTCCCGCCTTGCGGCTGTCGGCGATGAAGAAATGGAAGCCGAAGCACAGCCGCTCGCCGAGTTGGATCTGGATGCCGCGCTTGGCGTGCGCCTGCTGCCAGGCGAGGACGACGTTGTGCATCGCGCCGCCTTCGGCCGAGCCGCCGCCGACGAGGCCCTGAATGCCGTGCTTGGCCATGAAATCCATTGCCCGCCCGGTGCCGCCCTGGATCGGCTGCCAGCATTCGACCGGCAGGCGCAGCGGCCGCGGCACCAGCGTCAATTCCTTGAGATCGTAGCCGCGATACGGTACCCGCGCCGGGATCGTGTAGTGCTTGCCCTGGTGCGAAAAGCTCTCGTTGTTGAAGGCCTTGAAGATGAGGTCGACCGATTCCTCAAACAATTCGCGGTTGGCGGCCTGGTCGATCAGCGGCGAGCCGAACGTCTCGACCTCGCGGGTGTGATAACCGCGCCCGACCCCAAAGGTGATGCGCCCGCCCGACAGGATGTCGGCTACCGCGTAATCCTCGGCGAGGCGCAGCGGGTGCCACATCGGCGCGATGTTGAAACCGCAGCCGATGCGCAGCCGGCTGGTCAGATGCGTCAGGTGCAGCGCGGTCATCAGCACGTTGGGAATGCACTCGTACCCCTCGTGCTGGAAATGGTGCTCGGCCATCCAGAACGTGTGATAGCCGCAGCGATCCATCAGTTTCGCCATCGCCTCGGTCTTGTCGAAGACGCCGGCGAGGCGCTCGTTGGAATAGCGCCGCTCGTTGACCGGCACGCCGCCATATCCGGCGTCTTCGATATCGATATGCCCGGCGAACAGGCTGTCGAACTTGGTGATCATCGGCGCCCTCCCGTGGCGGATCGTAAGCTCTGCTTGCTATTGTGGACGCGCCGGACGGGCCGGGTCAAATCCGCCACGACGGCGCGCCATGCCAAATCGGCGAAAATGCCGCTTCGCGCGCATCGCCGCTTCGTGGTGAAATAGAACCGACAGTCGCAGGAGGAGAGGACGCCATGACGATCACCGTAAACCGCATCGCCGGCGCGCTTGGCGCGGAGATTTCCGGCGTCGACCTGTCGGAGCCGCTCGGCAACAACGTGATCGGCGAGATCCGCCAGGCGCTCGTCGACAATTGCGTGATCTTCTTCCGCGACCAGCACCTGACGCCGCAGCAGCATCTCGAATTCGGCCGCCGGTTCGGCCAGCTGCAAGTGCATGATTTCGTCGACGGCATCGACGACAACCAGGAGATCATCGAGGTCCGCAAGGAAGAATACGAGATGCGCAATTTCGGCGGCGGCTGGCACAGCGATGTCAGCTACCTCGAACGCCCGGCGCTCGGCTCGGTGCTCTATGCCCACGAGGTACCGGCGGCGGGCGGCGACACGATGTTTGCCAACCAGTATCTCGCCTACGAAACCCTGTCCGACGGCATGAAGGAGATGCTCGGCGGGATGCGCGCGATCCACAGCGCCCGACGGTCGTACGGGCTTACCGCGCCGCGCCGCGCCGATGAAGGCAAAACCTCGATGGGCATCCACTTCGCTGACGAAGCGCACGCCGAGATGGACCACCCGGTGGTCCGCACCCACCCCGAGAGCGGCAAGAAGTGCCTCTATGTCCACGGCGGGTTTACCGTGCGCTTTCAAGGCATGACCGAGGAGGAAAGCGCGCCGCTGCTGCACTACCTCTACCAGCACGCGGTGCGGCCCGAATTCACCTGCCGCTTCCGCTGGGAAAAGAACTCGATCGCGTTCTGGGACAATCGCTGCGTCCAGCACAACGCGATCAACGATTACAACGGCCAGCGCCGCATCATGCATCGCGTCACGATCGGCGGCGAACGCCCGGTGTAATGCCCCTCTCCTATCGTGCGGCGGTGCTGCACGCGCCGCAGACGAAGCTGGCAATCGAGACGGTCACCGCCGCGTCGCTCGGGCGCGGCGACGTGCTGGTGCGGATCAAGGCGGCCGGGCTGTGCCACACGGATCTCGAAGTCATCGAGGGCGGGTTGCGTTACCCGATGCCGATCGTGCTCGGCCATGAGGCGGCCGGGATCGTCGAGGAAGCGGGCCCCGAGGCGCGCGGCGTCGCGGTCGGCGACCACGTGATCCTGTCGTGGAACCCGCATTGCGGCCACTGCTTTTATTGCGACCGCGACCTGCCGATCCTTTGCGAAACCTATCTGTCGCAGGGTCCCAAGGCGGTAGCGTTCGACGGCAACCACCACGCCCGCCTCGCCGACGGGCGCGACCTCAAGCAGCTGATGTTTCTCGGCGCGTTCGGCGAGTACGCGATCGTCGCGGCCGAGCAGGCGATCCCGGTACCGAAGGAACTGCCGTTCGACCGCGGCTGCCTGATCGGCTGCGGCGTGATGACCGGGGTCGGCGCCGCGCTCAACATCGCCCGCATCGCCTATGGCGACACGGTGATGGTGATCGGCTGCGGCGCGGTCGGGCTGTCGGCGGTGCAGGGCGCACGGCTCGCCCGGGCCGGCGCGATTGTCGCGGTCGATCTCGACGACCGGAAGCTCGCGCTCGCCGAGGCGCTTGGCGCCACGGTGCTGGTCAATGCCGCACGCGAGGATGCGCTGGCGGTTGCGCGCCGCGTCGGGAAAAGCGGCCGCGGCGTCGATGTCGTGCTCGAAGCAGCCGGCAGCCCCGCCGGTTTTCGCCTCAGCGTCGAGGCGGTGCGGCCGGGCGGCGAGGTTATCTGGCTCGGCAAGACCGATGTCGAGACCGATGTCGGGTTCCGCTGGGGCGCGCTGATGGCCGAAAAGCGCATCCGCCGGTCGAGCTATGGCGGCGCGCGGCCGGCCCGCGACTTTCCGCGCCTCGCCCGCGCCTATCTCGACGGAAACCTGAAGCTCGACGAACTGATCTCGCGCCACATCACGCTCGACCAGATCAACGACGGCTTCGCCGCACTCAAGGCCGGCGAGGCGATCAGAAGCGTGGTGATGTTCTAGGCGAAAGGCTTTTGCATGACGCCCGAGCAGGCGCGCCACTCGCGCTTCAGGCTCTCTTCATCTCAGGGCGCAAACTCCTCAAGGGCCGGATCGATGTTTGCGATTTCCGTCCTCAGCAGAACTATCTCGGCCTGCTTGCGGCCCTTAAGGTTGGGATCGGTCGCACCCCCAGCGATATCCGAAGTCTCTGATTCAAGCCATTTTAGTTGCTGGACCCGTTCGTCTCGCTCGGTACGCAGCCCTTTCGCAAAGGACTCGTAAGCATCCCGATCCATTGCCAAACTCCATCAGAACACAACAACAATAGTCCTCCGCTGAAGTTTGTAAGAGTGGCTGCGAGTCGTCGTCCCGGCACAGGCCGGGACCCACGCTTCCAACGCTCCGACGTTTGAACCGTGGATACCGGCTTTCGCCGGCATGACAAACAAGAAGGGCGCGCGACGGCGCCCTTCTCCGTGCCTCTGTGGTGAATCTTAGTTCGGGACCCAGGCCAGCGAGCGGATTTCGGTGAATTCGCGCGGCAGCTTGGCCCATGAATCGCCTGCGTCCTCGCTGGCGTGGAGTTTGCCGTAATGGCTGCACGCGACGATGCGGTCGGCGTCGGCCGGGTTGGTGGCAAAGGCCCAGATCGGCGAATTGGGCTCGACCGGCAGCTTCGCCATCTGCCAGTGCCGGCCGCCATCGGTCGAGCGCTGGATCGCGCCGGTCTTGCCGACCGCGCCGTCGCCGGTGGCGACAAACAGCGTGTCGGGGTCGTCGGGCTTGACAGCGAGGCTGCGGCAATAGGGCAGTGCGAAATGCCGGCCGACGCCGAGCCCATGCCAACTCTTGCCGTGATCGGTGCTGGCAAAGATTTCGCGCGGCGTGGTGGTCAGCACCGCTCTGCCGGCGGTGACCGCCGTGGTCACGTCGTGGATGTCAGGGTCGTCGATCCCGTCGGTAATGCGCGACCAGGTCTCGCCGCCGTCGAGGCTGCGCCGCACGCCGTCGACCTCGACCCCAGCCCATACGACATTGTGGTCGGTGACGGCGTGGTCATCGACATCTCCCACACCGGGTGGGAAGGAACCCATTAAGGAAAAAACGATCTGACGCGGAGGACGCAGAGGAGGCGCCAAGGCCTTTCGGCTGGCTAAATCACCGCGGCGATCCGCGCAGTTGACGCTGCCCTATCCGGCGCTGCGGTAGTTTGACTTCGTCCCCGTCTCGGGCCTAGGCTTTTTGCAAAGAATTTCGTCGACGGCTACGGCCCATCCCCGGAGGAACCCAGATGAGTTCTCACCAGACGCCCGAACAGATCCGCAAGAGCCTGTCGCACCCGGTCATCGACGGCGACGGCCACTGGGTCGAGTACACGCCGGTCTTTGCCGAGAGGATGCGCAAGGTGGTCGGCGATCTCGGGGCCAACGGGTTTCTGCAATCGCAGCGCCGCATCCCCGACGCGCTGGACCTGACGCGCGAGCAGCGCGCCGAACGCGGCGTCGCGATGGAAGGGTTCTGGGGCCGGCAGGCGGTCAACACGCGCGACCGCGCCACCGCGATGATGCCGCGGATGCTCTATGACCGGCTCGATGAACTCGGCATCGATTTCGGCATCGTCTATCCGACCGCTGGGCTCGGCATCCCGCGTATCGCCGACGATGCGACCCGGCGCGCGGTGATCCACGGCTTTAACGTTGTCACTCACGACTATTTCAAGGACCTCTCGGACAAGCTGACCCCGGCCGCGGTCATTCCGGTAAACACGCCGGACGAGGCGATCGAGGAGCTGGAATTCTGCGTCAAGCAGCTCGGCTCCAAGGTTTGCATGTTCGGCAGCGGCGTGCGCCGGCCGATAGCCCACGCCAAGGGTGCCCCCGCCGATGTCGCCAAGTACGCGCAGGGCTTTGACCAGCTCGGGCTCGACAGCCCGCACGATTACGACCTGCTCTGGCAGAAATGCCGGGAGCTGAAGATTGCGCCGACCTTCCACACCGGCGGGCGCGGGTATGGCGAGCGCATGAGCCCGTCGAATTTCACGTTCAACCATATCGGCCATTTCGCGGCAGCCGGGCACAACGTCGCGAAGGCACTGTTCCTCGGCGGCGTGACCCGGCGCTTCCCCGACCTGCGCTTCGCGTTTCTCGAAGGCGGCGTCGGCTGGGGCTGCCAGCTGTTCTGCGACCTGATCGAGCATTGGGAGCGGCGCGGCAAAAAGGGTCTGGAAAACATGGACCCGACCAAGCTCAACCGGCAGCTGCTGCGGGAACTGGTCGACAAATACGGCTATGCCGACCTCGCCGCCGAACTGACCCGGCGCGACGGCTGGCCGCTCGAAGAAGATTTCCTGACCGGCGGTGAGCCGCCCGACGATTACTGGCGCTGCAACATCACCAAGAAGCAGGATTGGATCGACCTCTACGCAGCGCCGTATTATTTCGGCTGCGAGGCCGACGACCGGATGAATGCGGTCGCGTTTGGCAAGACCATGCCGCTCGGCGCGCGGATCAACGCGATCTACAGCTCTGATATCGGGCATTTCGACGTCGTCGACATGCGCGACCCGCTGCCCGAGGCGTGGGAACTGGTCGAGGACGGCCACATCACCACCGGCGATTTCCGCGACTTCACGTTCGCCAACGCGGTGCGCCTGTGGGGCACGCAGAACCCGAGCTTCTTCGAGGGCACCCCGGTCGCCAAGGAAGCGGCTGCGGTGCTGAAGGCGACCAGCGCACCGGCGCTGCAGGACGCCGCGAAGTAGCTCCCTCACCCGCCCTTCGGGCACCCTCTCCCGCGACGCGGGAGAGGGGATGAGACCGGCGCCCGCTTTACCCCTCTCCCGCGACGCGGGAGGGGGTGGCTCGCGCAGCGAGACGGGTGAGGGTGCAACGAGTGGACGTCAGGCCTTGGTGATGCGCCGCGGCGGAAAGATGTGTGCCGGCTCGTCGGCGTAAGCGAAATTGCGCGGGATGCGCCGCACCATCTGTTCGAAGCCCGGCCACACCGCGGCGAATTGCTGAAACAGCTCCTCGCTGAGGTTGAGGCCGGCGTCTTTGAGACGCTGGCGCAACTCCGCCTCGGAGGCCGGCGGCAGGTAAGAGAGATCGTCGGGCATCGGCGCCTCCTCACGCGAGAGCCGGGTGGCGCCGGTGCCAGTCGGTCGCCCGCTGGTAGGCGTGGGCGATGCGCAGCACCAGCGCGTCCTGCATCGGCCCGGCGGCGATCTGCAGCGACAGCGGCAGACCCTCGGCGCGGGTGAAGCCGCACGGGATCGTCAGCGCCGGCACGCCGCTGATGCTGAAGGGCTGGGTGATGCTGAGCCCGAAGGCGAAACGGTCGGCTGCCGTCGCCTCGGGATTGGCGCGGTCGGCGACGCCGAGCGCCCCGGCAGTGACAAACGCGTCGACCCGTTTCAGCGCCGCCGCCTGCTCGCGCGCCAGCACCGTGCGCCAGCGCAGCGCCTGGACGTAATCCTCGCCGCGGATGATCGCGCCGGGCAGCACGCGGTTGCGAAAGATGCGGCCGAAATCCTGGGGCCGGGTGCGAAATTCCTCGGCGTGGATCGCGAAATGCTCGACCGCCGAGATGATCGATTTGCAGTCGGTGTATTCCCTGAGCCCCGACAGCGCGACCCGCTCGATATGCGCGCCGAGCCCTTCGAGCACGCCGACCGCCGCGTCGATCGCGGCGCCAAGCTCGGGGTGGGCGCCGGGGCTCGCGTGCCAGCCCTCGACGAGGCCGATCCTCAGCCCCCGCACGCCGCCGCCCAGCTCGGCGGGGTAATCCGGCACCGGCTCGTCCGCGGTGCTGGGGTCGTCCGGGTCGTACCCGGCGATCGTCGCCATCACGGCGGCGACGTCCTCGGCACTGCGGGTCAGCGGGCCGCAATGGTCCATCGTGAAGGTGTTGGAAAACACGCCGCGGCGGCTGACCCGGCCGTAGCTCGGCTTGAGCCCGGCAAGGCCGCAGAACGCGGCCGGGCCGCGCACCGAGCCGCCGGTGTCGGTGCCGATCGCGAACGGCACAAACCCGGCGGCGACTGCCGCCCCGGCCCCGCTCGACGAGCCGCCGGGCAGATAGTCGGTGTTCCACGGGTTGCGCGCCGGCGGCCACGGAAGGTCGAAGCTCGGCCCGCCATGCGAGAACTCCCACGTCGCGAGCTTGCCGAGCAGCACCGCGCCGGCCGCCTTCAGCCGCCGGGCGATTTCGGCATCCTTCTCGGGCACGTAATTCTGGCGGATTTTCGAATGGCCGGTGGTCGGGATGCCGGCAGTCTCGATGATGTCTTTCAGCGCATAGGGAATGCCGTGCAGCGGGCCGCGCCGCCGGCCGGCGGCAAGCTCGCGTTCGGCCGCCTCGGCCTCGGCAAGTGCCGCCTCCGGGGTCACGCGGATAAAGCTGTGCAGCGCGCCATCGTGCTTTTCGATGCGGTCGAGCAACGCGCGCGTCGCCGAGACCGGCGAGGTCGCGCCGCTTTCATAGGCCCGGCCCAGCTCGGCGACGGTCAGGAACGAGACATCCATCGCGCGCTCCTTAAGCCACCAGCTGCGCGACCGAGCCGTCCGCATCGCGGCCCTGAGCGCGGTACTGGCCGATCTTCACGAACACCGGCCGGTCGGAGACGCTGTACAGCACGGCGTCGCTTCTGCCGCGGTTGATGTGCCGCCGCCAGCGGAAATTGGGCACGACGAACAGGTCGTTCGGCCCCCAGTCGAAACGCTCTCCGCCCACCTCGGTCGAGCCTTCGCCATCGAGCACGATGTAGAACTGGTTGGCGGTCTCGCGCTTCAGCCGCGTCGCCTCGCCCGGCCGGATGAGTTGCGCAGCGTAGTCGAGCGTCGGAAACACCGGCGCGCCCGTCGCCGGGTTCACAAAGCCGATCTGGATCGCCTCGTAGGGATCGCCGGCCTCGCCGCGCAGCGCGTCGAGCGTCAGGCGGATCGCCGCGCCGCTGTAGTGGAACACCGGGCTGGTGCCGTGGCCGATGCCGCGCTGATGCGACACGAACTTCGGCACGATGCCGCCGGCGCCGTAGAGCCGCGCCGAATAGCCGTCGGCCAACGTTGCCTTCTGGGCCCGCGCGTTGCCCTCGCGCTCGCCGGGAAATTCCTCGTCGATCCAGCTGCAATCGAGAAATTCGAGCAGCGGGAAATCGAGGATGTCGGCCCACACCACCGGCGTCGCGCCGTCATTGCCGTGGTCGTGCCAGGTGCCGTGCGGGGTCAGGATCAGGTCGCCACGCGCCGCGCGGCAGCGCTCGCCCTCGATCGTCGTATACCCGCCATCGTCGGACAGGATCGTGCGGCTGGCGTTGGGCGTGTGCAGGTGCACCGGCGCGACATCGCCAGGATTGTAGATCGACACCGCGCAGCGGATCGTGCTGGCAACCTGGAGACGGCCGCCAAGGCCGGGGTTTACCAACAGAAACTGCTGGCGCTCGGCAAATTCGATCGGCGACGCCTCGCCGCTGTCGACCGCGCGGCGGGCGATCTCGCCGATGCGGTCGAGATAGGGGCCGATCTTGGCCCAGCGCCAATGGTGCGGCGCCGCCTTCATCTGATTGGCGCCGACCCGCCCGGCCGCGACCTGGCCGGCGGCCGCGATTCCGGTGTCGCGAAACCACGGCCGCTGCGCCGGCGCATTGGCCTGGGTGCGCAACCAGATGTGATATTGGCCGGCCTCGGCGTTGAGCCGCTCCATCGCCTCGCGCGCCGCCGACGGGATCGCTGCCGCGTGGCGGTCTGCCATCAGCCCCTCCCCTTGCCGGCCGCGCGGATCGCCGCGACGATGCGGCGCGGCGTGATCGGCGTCTCGTTGACCTCGGCGCCGAGCGCGGCAAGCGCGTCGCTTACCGCATTGGCGATCGCCGCCGGCGGCGCCACTGCGCCACCCTCGCCCATGCCTTTCATGCCGTATTCGGTCGCGGTCGCCGGGATATGCAGGTGCCCGATCTTGATCGCCGGCAATTCGGCCGCCCCCGGCATCAGGTAATCGGCAAACGTGGCCGCCAGCGGCTGGCCCGCCTCGTCATAGGGAATTTCTTCGTAGAACGCGGTGCCGATCCCCTGGACCACCCCGCCGCGGATCTGGCCTTCGACGATCATCGGGTTGACCATCGTCCCGCAATCCTCGGCGACCGCGAAATCGAGCAGCTCGACGAGCCCGGTCTCGGGGTCCACCGCGACCACCGCGCCGTGCGTCGCATACGAGAAGACGCCGGTGCTGATCCCCGGCTCATAGGTCGCGGTGACGTCGAGCAGCGGGTCGGTGCCGGGCGGCAGCGCGTCCATCCTTATATGCGCGACCTTGGCGATCTCGGCGATCGACACCGCGCCCTGCGGCCCGTTCACCCGGCCATCGGCGAAGCGCGCCTCGGCCGGGTCGCACTGCAGCAGATGCGCGCCGATCCGCACCAGCTTGTCGCGCAATAGGCGGCTCGCCCGCGCCACCGCCCCGCCCGACATCACCATGCTGCGCGAGGCGAATGTGCCAAAGCCGAATGCGGTGCTTTCGGTGTCGCCGTGGCGCACCGCGATGCGCTCCGGGTCGATCCCCAATTCGTGCGCCGCGACCTGCGACAGCGCGGTTTCGAGCCCCTGGCCGTGCGACTGGATGCCGACCATCAGCACCAGGCTGCCATCGGGCAGGATGCGCGCTGTGCAGCTTTCGAAGCCGGGAATGACCGACGCGCCGCGCGAGGCGAATTCGGCCGCGCCGTGCGCGGTCTGCTCGGTATAGCTGCCGAATCCGATGCCGATCAGCCGCCCGTCGGGTTCGCCCTGGCGCTGCCGCGCGCGCACCGCCGGCTCGTCGAGCAACTCGGCGCACAACCGCACGCTTTGCGCGTAATCGCCGCAATCGTAGCGCATGCCGGAGGCCGACACGTAGGGCATCGCGTCGGGCGGCACCATGTTGCGCATGCGCACGGCGACCGGGTCGAGGCCGAGCGCGCGGGCAACCTCGTCGATCGTCCGCTCGATCGCAAAGCACGCGCCGGGCCGGCCGACCCCGCGATACGGCCCCAGCGGCGCCTTGTTGGTCGCCACCGTCGCATAGCGCGCGCGATAATTCTGGAACACGTAGGGGCCGGGCAGCGTGCGCGCCGCCATGTTGGCCTCCTGATACGGCCCCTGCGGCCACAGCCCATAGGCGCCGCCATCGACGATGATGTCGGCGTCGACACCCAGTATCCGCCCGTCGCGGTCGGCATAGGCGGTGACGCGGGTGTGGTGGTCGCGGCAATGCGCGGCGGTCAGCAGGTGCTCGCTGCGATCCTCGACCCAGCGCACCGGGTGGTCGAGCCGCGCGGCGAGCGCGGCGAGGATGATCTCCTCGGGATAGAGCCGCGCCTTGGGCCCGAACCCGCCGCCGACATCAGGCGCGACGACGCGCAGCTTGTGCGCCGAAATGCCGAGAAATTCGGAAATTGCGATCCGGATCGTGTGCGGCGTCTGGGTCGAAGCATAGATGACGATCTCGTCGAGCCGGTGGTCGCGGCAGGCGAGCACCGCGCGCCCCTCGAGCGGCGCACCCGATTGCCGGTTCATGCGATAGTGCCGGGTCACGGTCACCGCCGCGTCGCGCGCCGCCGCCTCGATGTCACCGGCCTCGATCGTCCGCTCGATGAACAGGTTGTCGCCCCAGCCTTCATAAACCGGGTCGCGGCTGCCGCGCATGTCGCGCGGCGCGTCGACGACGGCGGCAAGCACCTCGTATTCGACGGCGACCGCGTTCGCGAGGTCTTCGGCCTCGCCGCGGGTCGGGGCGATGCAGGCGGCTATCGCCTCGCCGACATACCGCACCTTGTCGGTCGCCAGCGGCGGCCAGGCCGGCGAGCGGGCGCCGGCCGCCTGGGTGACGACGCGGATCGGCTGCATCTCCGGCAGGTCGGCGGCGGTGAAGACGCTGCCCTGCGCACCTTGCGGCAGGGTGATGCCCTTGATCCGGGCATGCGCATGGGGGCTGCGCAGAAACGCGACCTCCATCGTGCCGGGCAGCCTGATGTCGGACACGAACTCGCCGCGCCCGTGCAGATGACGGGCGTCCTCGCGGCGCAGCAGCGACGCGCCGATACCGTGGCGCGACGCCGTGTCGGCCTCGCTCATGCCCCGCCCTCCCGCGCGACCGTTGCCGCGGCCTCGGCGATTGCGGCGACGATATTGGTGTAGCCGGTGCAGCGGCAGATATTGCCGGCAAGCCCGGCCCGGATCTCGGCCTCGGAGCCGGCGCGCCGGCGGCGGATCAAATCGTGCGCGGCGATCAGCATCCCCGGCGTGCAAAAGCCGCACTGCAGCGCGTGCCGGCGGTGAAAGCTGTCGCGCAGCGCCGCCATAATCCGGTCGCCGGCGAACCCCTCGATCGTCGTCACCGTGCGCTCGTCACAGGCGACCGCGAGGGTCAGGCAGGCGCGCGCCGGCTCGCCGTCGATCAGCACCGTGCACGCGCCGCACACGCCGTGCTCGCAGCCGAGATGGGTGCCGGTCAGGTTGCGCCGGTCGCGCAGGTAATCGGCGAGCGACACCCGCGGCGCGGCATCGTCGATGATCGCGGTGCCGTTGATCGTGGCGCGGAACGCGGTCATGCCAGCGCCTGCCGGGCGGCGCGGCGCAGCGACGCCGCATGCAGCCCCTGTTCAAACTCATCGAAGCCATGCCCGGCGAGATCGGCGGCGATCGCCGCGTCGAGCACCGCGGCATCGACCCCGGCGGTGGCGCAGCAGCGCGACACCGCGTCGAGCATCAGCGGCGCATCGCCGGCCGCGCCGAGCACCGCGCGCGCAACGCCGCGATCGGGATCGACGACGACCGCCGCCACCGACAAGGCAAACTCGCCGCTCTTGCGCGCCAGCTTGACATAGCCCCAGCGCGCCCGGGCGGAGAGCCGGGGGATGCGAATGCCGCGGAGCATTTCGCCGGCGGCGAGGCGTGTCTCATATATGCCGGTGACAAACCCGGCGCACGCGACGGTGCGCCTGCCGCCCGGCCCGTCGACGATCGCCTCGGCATCGAGCGCCGCCAGCACCGCCGGCCATTCCGCCGCCGGGTCGGCGAGCGCCAGGCTGCCGCCGAGCGTGCCGCGGGTGCGGACCGCGCGATAGGCAAGCGTCGCCGCAACCCGCGGCATCAGCCCGTTCGACGGGTCAGGCACCGCGCCGTCCTCGATCGCGGCATGGGTCACGCAGGCGCCCAGCATGACCGAGGCCGCATCCTCGTCGACCGCCAGCAGTTCCGGCAGCCGGGCGATATCGATCAGCAGTCCGGGGTTGGCGAGCCGCAAATTCATCATCGCCACGAGCGACTGGCCGCCGGCCATCACCCGCACCTCGCCATCGCCGCGCCCGAGGAGGGCGAGCGCCTCGCCCAGGGTTTTCGGCCTGACGTAATCGACGGCGGCGGCTTTCATCCGGTGCCCCCTCTCGACGGGGCAGAATGAGCCCTGTCGCCGGCCGGAGCAAGCGCCCGCGGCCGCAGTCGGGCCTCAGCGGGAAGGCTGTTGCGCCTCAAAAAACGGCCTTCATAGATTCCACAACCAGGCGAAAATTCGGGCCGGGACGCTGTGCTGCGCAAGCCTCAGCCGAATATGCCTCTGCGGCGCAGTTCGCCGACCACGCGGTCGGCGAGGCTGTCCGGGTCGCTGTCCACCGTTTCCAGGCGCAATTCCGGCGCTTCCGGCGCCTCATAGGGCGAGTCGATGCCGGTGAAATTGGGGATCGCGCCGGATGCCGCCCGCTTGTAAAGCCCCTTGGGGTCGCGGCGCTGGCACTCGTCGAGCGGCGTGTCGATGAACACCTCGATAAACTCGTGCGGCGAGGCGATCTCGCGCGCCATCTGGCGGTCGGCGCGGAACGGCGAGATGAACGCGGTAATGACGATCAGCCCGGCTTCGCCCATCAGCCGCGCGACCTCGGCGGCGCGGCGGATGTTCTCGACCCGGTCCGTATCGGTAAAGCCGAGGTCGCGGCTGAGCCCGTGCCGGACGTTGTCGCCGTCGAGCAGCATCGTGTGGCAGCCAAGGTCGAGCAGCCGGCGGTCAAGCCGGTTGGCGATCGTCGATTTGCCGGCGCCCGACAGGCCGGTAAACCACAACACCGCGGCCTGCTGTCCCTTTTGCCGAGCGCGCTCGCCAGCCGACACGTTCAGCGCCTGCCATTCGATATTGCTGGCACGGTGCAGCGCGAACGCGATCAGTCCGGCGCCGGCGGTCGCGTTGGTGTAGCGATCGACCAGGATGAAGGCGCCGGTGTCGCGGTTGGCTTTATACGGGTCGAAGGCGACCGGCGCGCTGGTCGACAGGTTGCAGAAACCGATCTCGTTCAGGTCGAGCGTACGCGCGGCAACATGCGCGCCGGTATTGACGTCGATGCGATGCTTGAGCGCGGTGACCGAACCGAGCACGGTGCGGGTGCCGAGCTTGAGCCAATACGACCGGCCGGGAACCAGCCTCTGGTCGTCGAACCAGATCAGCTGCGCGGCGAACTGGTCGGCAAACTCGGCGCGCGCGGCGGGATCGACCAGCAGATCGCCGCGCGACAGGTCGATCTCGTCGGCGACGGTCAGCGTCACCGCGTCGCCCGCCGCAGCCCGCTCGCGGCTGCCGTCAAAGGTGACGATGTCCGTGATGCACGACTCGCGGGCCGAGCCCATGACCTGAACCCGGTCGCCGATCGCGACCGTGCCGCCGGCAAGCGTGCCCGAAAAGCCGCGGAAATCGGCGTGGGGGCGGTTTACCCACTGCACCGGAAAGCGGAACGGGCCCGGCTCGCCGCCGCCGATTTCGACCGTTTCAAGATGGTCGAGCAGGGTCGGGCCGGCATACCACGGCAGGTGCGGCGATCGCTCGGTCACGTTGTCGCCGAAGCGCGCCGAGATCGGGATCGCCTGCAGTGAGGCAAAGCCGAGCTTGGCGGCGAAACGGCCGAATTCCTCGGCGATGCGGTCAAACGTGGCGCGATCGAAGCCGATAAGGTCGAGCTTGTTTACCGCGAGCACGATGTGGCGGATGCCGAGCAGCGATGCGATCAGCGCGTGCCGGCGCGTCTGCACCAGCACGCCTTTGCGCGCGTCAACCAGCAGCACGGCAAGCTCGGCGGTCGAGGCGCCGGTCGCCATGTTGCGCGTGTACTGCTCATGCCCCGGCGTGTCGGCGACGATGAACGAGCGCCGCGGCGTCGCGAAAAACCGGTAGGCGACATCGATCGTGATCTTCTGCTGGCGCTCGTCTTCGAGCCCGTCGAGCAGCAGCGACAGGTCGAGCTCGCCGCCGGTGGTGCCGAAACGCTGCGAATCCCGCTTCAACGCGTCGAGCTGGTCGCTGTGGATCGCCGCGGCATCGTGCAGCAGCCGGCCGATCAGCGTCGATTTGCCGTCATCGACCGAGCCGCAGGTCAGAAACCGCAGCAGGGTCTTCTCGGCGGAGGCGACCGGCGCATCGTCGGGCATCAGAAGTACCCTTCGCGCTTCTTGCGCTCCATCGAGGCCTCGGCATCGCTGTCGATCAGTCGCCCCTGGCGCTCGGACAGACCGGCACTGCGCAGCTCGGCGATGATCTCGGCGACACTCGCCGCCGCCGATTCGACCGCGCCCGACAGCGGGTAGCAGCCGAGCGTACGAAACCGCACCCGCCGCCGTTGCGGCGTCTCGCCCGGCTCGAGCGGCAGACGATCGTCATCGACCATGATCCACGCGTCGCCGCGCCGAACCACCGGCCGCTCCCGGGCGAAATAGAGCGGCACGACCGGGATGCCCTCGCCTTCGATGTAGCGCCAGACATCGAGTTCGGTCCAGTTCGACAACGGAAACACCCGCATCGATTCGCCGGGGCGGAGCCGCGTGTTGAACAGGTGCCACAGCTCCGGCCGCTGGGCGCGCGGGTTCCAGGTGTGGCCGGCACCGCGCAGCGAAAAGATCCGCTCCTTGGCGCGGCTCTTTTCCTCGTCGCGCCGCGCGCCGCCAAACGCCACATCGAACCCGTAGCGGTCGAGCGCCTGTTTCAGCGCCTCGGTCTTCATGACCTGGGTATGCAAGGCCGAGCCCGACACGATCGGGTCGATCCCGCGTTCCAACCCTTCCTGGTTGGTGTGCACGATCAACTCCAGCCCAAGCCGGCTCGCGGTCTCGTCGCGGAACGCGATCATCTCGCGGAATTTCCAATTCGTGTCGATGTGCAGCACCGGAAACGGCAGCTTCGACGGATAAAACGCCTTGAGCGCCAGATGCAGCAGCACGCTCGAATCCTTGCCGATCGAATAGAGCAGCACCGGATTTCGGAATTCGGCCGCGGCCTCGCGCAGGATGCCGATGGCTTCGCTTTCGAGCCGGCGCAAATCGGCCGGCAGCGGCGCGGTTTTGCGCGGCGAACCGGCCGCCGACGCCGCGGGATCGGCGATGCCGGGAAGCTCGGATGGATTCACCTGGTCACCGGGTGTCCATGATCGCGCGATTCTACCCCGTTTACGAGAACGGCAGCAGCCGGGCGCCCGCGGGAAAGGAGAACCGGGGTCGCGGCTACTTTTTCTTCTCGGCGACGTGCTCGGCCTTGGACCGGGTCAGCTTTTCGGGGTGAACGATGATCTTGTTCACCGCCGAGCGCGCGGCTCCAAGGTTGGAAAACTCGGTCTCCGCCTCGTCGCGCTGCAGCACATAGGTCGCCGACATGGCCTTGCGGGTGATCATGTCGGCGACCGTGCGCTTGATGATGGTCCAGTGCACGCGCCTGGTGCCGGCCTCTTCCTCGAAATCGCTAAAGCCGCGATCGACGACCGAATCAAGGTTGTAAAGCTTGCGCTCCATCCGGCGCGCACCGCCGTCGCGGCCTCTTGCGCCGCGCCGATCGTCACGGCGGCCGCCCTCGCGCCGCTCGCCGCGTGCGCCCGGGGCGCGCCGCCGATCATCGCCCGGCGCGTCGGGTGAGCGTGCGCGCCGTTCACCGCGGCCGTCGCGTGGGGCCCCGTCGCGATCGCGCGGCGGAAACCGGCGCCGCTCCTGCCCGGGAGCTGCGGCATCGGGCGGTGCCCCATCGCGCGGACGGCGGTTGCGGCGGCGCGGCCGGCGGGCCGGCACGGTCTCGCCGTCAGCCGGCTGGCCCTCCGGCATCGCTGCGGCGCCCTCCGCCGGATTTTCGGATGCCGCGCCAGCAGGAACCGCGGGCCGCGGGCCGGCGCGCCGGCGTCGGCGTTTGCGCGGCCGCGGCGCTTCGGTGCCCGGCGCCCGCTCGACCTCCTCGCCGGCATTCGCCGCGCCGGCCGTTTCGCTCGGCGCCGCTGTGCTGCCCGGTGCAGCAGTACCGAGCCGCGGACGCCGCCGACGGCGGCGAGCGCCGGGCAACCGCAGGGTCGCCCGCGACGACGCATCGGGCGCGGCAGCGGCTTCGCCTTCGGCAACAGATGCCGAGGCCGAGGACGTGATTTCGACAGAGATCGGGGCCGGGGCCTCGCCGTCAGCGCCTTCTGCCGCTGCGGTCGCCGGAGGCGGCGCGCGACGCCGGCGGCGGCGGCGACGATGCGGCCGCAGCGTGTCTGCGCCCGCTGTCTGCTCTGCGGGGCTGGCAGGCGTCACATCCCCCGTCGCCGCGGCGGTATCGATTGATACCGGGGCAGCGGTCACGGTCTCCTGTGACGGACCGGGGCTGGAATTCTCGTTGTCCAGGGCCTGTCTCCGTAGGCGGCGGGACGTTCCGCCTCGCTCGGGCGACGAGCCCAGCTCCCCGCCGGCATCGAGAATAGCACGGCCGCGTCACCGCCGCACAAGCATCGGCTGGCGACCCCGGCAGGTCTAGCCGGTTGCTGGGCCATCAATGGGGTAGCCAACGAGCAGCGCCCCAAAGCGCCAACGGAAGATCAAAGGCTTATAACGGGAAGCGGCTACCCGCGCTAGCTGCCCTGCTGGCTAGGCGGCCCGCTAAACGTTGAGCGCCCCTTGAGTTGAGGTATCCTCGCGCCCTGCCCGTTTGAAGCCCTCGGTAAAGCCAAATGGCACCTGGGGTCTGCGGCCGGCGAAGATGTCAGCGACCGACAGAATTTGCAGCTTGGGGAACCGCATCCCCCCAGTCTCATAGAAGCCCGCTGTAGCCGCTTCTCGGCTCATCTCGCGAGTAGGCTCATTGAGAGTGAGGAACAGCCCCAGCGCCGCTTTCTCGCGCTCCACAGTGCCCTTTAGATCGCGCACCATACCGGACGTGATGTTCTCGCCACCCTTGACGGAGACGATGCCAAACTGCGGCTTGCGATCAGCATCGCGGAAATTCAGATAACCGTCGATGCCGCGATCCATGCCCTTCTTGCCGCCTTTGT
>DATLRD010000043.1:0-28033 GCA_035534855.1 Allostellaceae bacterium
GCGCCGCCGGCGGCACCATCCAGCGGCTGAACCCCGGGCCGGCGATGGTGCGGTTGCGGCTGAAAAATCCCGCTGATTGGCGGGCTCCGACCCCGCCTCGCTCGATTGAACTCATCGGTGTCCTCCCGCAGGTTTCCCCCCTTGCAGATGCCCTCGGCCTTGTCAGCCGGGTTCTGCCGATTTTTAAGGTGCTACGCGGATCATCGCGGTGATTTCGTCCTTGCGTTGCAAGCGCCTCGCCGACAAGCAGCAAGGCGGTAAACAAGGCGAATATCAGCCGACTTAATGCTACCTCAGTGCTTTACTGCCTTCAAGTGTATTGCCCTGCTTCTTGTCGCGTGACGAAGCGCAGCTCACGGCCGGCATGCGTTGCGCAGCATGGGCGAATCGTCAGATTTCGCGTGCTCTCTTTCCGCCCGTCCGTCACACTGGATGGGTTCGCACCATCACGATCGGATTCCTTAGAAGATGGCTCACCCTCTTGCAGCCGAGCTGGCCCCGACCGGGGTTCTGCGCGCGGCGATCAACATGGGCAATTTCCTGCTGGTGACCGGCAAGGCGCCGTCGGGCGACCCGACCGGCGTGTCACCCGACATGGCGCTGGCGATCGGGGCGCGGCTCGGCGTGCCGGTCAAGTTCATCCCGTATGCCCGGCCGGGCGAGATCGCCGACGACGCGGAAAAGGGGCTTTGGGACATCGCCAATATCGGCGCCGAGCCGCAACGCGCCGCGGTCATCAGCTTCACCGCCGCCTATGCCGAGATCGAAGCGACCTATCTGGTGCCGGCCGGCTCGCCGGTCACGGCGATCGCCGAGGTCGACCGGCCCGGCAAGCGCATCGCGGTCACCGCGCGCAGCGCCTATTGCCTGTGGCTCGAAAACAACCTGAAACACGCGGCACTGCAGCAATTCAACAGCGCCGACGCGGCGTTGAAGGCGTTCGACGCCGGGATGGACGCCTATGCCGGGCTGCGCCCCGGGTTGATCGACGTCGCCGCGGCGCGGCCCGGCTCGCGCATTCTCGACGGCCAGTTCGCCTCGGTGCAGCAGGCGGTCGGCACCCCGAAAAAGAACGCCGCGGGCTTTCAGTTCCTCAAGGAATTCGTCGAGGAGGCGAAGCGCACCGGCCTCGTCGGCAGCTTTATCGAGCGCCACGCCACGGTCGGCCGCCTGTCGGTCGCGCCGCCAGCGTAATCATCACCCGGGAAGGAGACGCAACATGGAATACAATATCGGCCACGTCCATATCAAGACCAAGGACCCGGCGGGGACCTGCAAGTATTACGTGGACAATTTCGGTGCCAAGATGAAACAGGAGGTGCCGGGTCGCGGCTTTCAGCTCGACCTGCACGGGCTGCAGCTCAACATCACGACGATCATCGACAGCCAGAAGCACGAGCAGCACCTCGGCATCGAGCACATCGCGCTGCAGACCGACGACTATCCGGCGACCCTCGCCCGACTCAAGCAGAACGGCGTCAAGATTCTCGAAGAGATGAACAATAACGGCCGCCACGTGTGCTTTCTCCAAGCCCCCGACGGCGCGCAGATGGAAATCATCGAGAAGGTCTGAGGCAGAGAAACCCTCACCCTCCCGTCGCTGCGCGGCGGGCCCCTCCCTCTCCCGCAAGCGGGCGAGGGGTTAGAGCCGTGCATCCCTTCTCCCGCAAGCGGGAGAAGGTGCCCGACGGGCGGGTGAGGGCTTACAGGAGCACAGCCTTTGGCTCTCAAAGACAAAATTTCGTTTGGCGTGTCGCTGCCGCACCGCTCACCCGATGTGATCACGGTCGACATGATCCGCCACGTGGCGCAGCGCGCCGAGGCGCTCGGCTTCCGCGATCTGTGGGTGACCGAAAACACGCTCGATGCGGTGTCGTCGTTCGATCCGGTGCCGCTGTTGACCTATGCCGCGTCGGTCACCAGCACGATCCGGGTCGGCGCGTCGGTCGTCGTGCTGGCGATCCACAGCCCGCTGCTGGTCGCGCATCAATGGGCAACGCTCGATTACCTCAGCGGCGGGCGTGCGATCCTCGGCGTCGGGCTCGGCCGCGCCCATCATTACCGGCAATTCGAGGTGCCCGAAGAGGGCAAAGTCGCCCGCTTCCGCGAGGAGGTGGCGCTGATCAAGGCGCTGTGGACCCAGGAAAAGACGAGTTTTCACGGCCGCTTCTACAATATCGACGACGAGATGATGCAGCCCAAGCCGGTGCAGAAGCCGCATTTGCCGTTGTGGATGGGCGTCGGCCACCCCGACGCAGTGCGCCGCACCGCCGCGCTGGCCGATGGCTGGATGGGGTCGGGTGGATCGTCGATCGCCGAGTTTCAGCGCTCGGTGCCGATCCTTAAGGAGGCGCTGGCCGCGCGCGGGCGCGACCCCGAAACCTTCCCGATCTCGAAGCGCATTTTCATGGCGGTCGATGATAACCCGGCGGTGGCGCGGCGCGAATTGAACCGGTGGTTCACCGATGTCTATCACAACCCCGCCGGCACCGACGCCTCGGGCATTCACGGCACGCCCGAAGAGGTGCGCGCGCGGCTCGAAGAAATCGTCGCGATGGGCGCCAACCATTTGATGTTGAACCCGGTGTCGTGCTTTGGCGAACAGGTCGAGGCGCTCGCTGAAGTGGTGGGGCTCAAGTAGTGGACGGCTCCCGCGCGGTCATCGGCGACGCGCCAAAGCGCCGCGAGGACCGGCGGTTTATCACCGGCGCCGGGCGCTATCTCGACGACCTGCATTTCGACCGGCTGGCGCACGCGGTGGTGCTGCGCTCGCCGCAGGCGCATGCCCGGATCGCGCGGCTCGACGCCGCGGCGGCGCGGGCGATGCCGGGTGTGTTGGCGGTGCTGACCGCTTCCGAGATCGCGGCCGACGGGCTCAACCCGCTGCACCCGGCGGTCGCTTCCAACACCCAGACCGGCGAGCCGTTTTCCTATGTGCCGCAGCCGCTGTTGGCCGATGGCGAGGTGCGCTATGTCGGCGAGCCGGTGGCGCTGATCGTCGCCGAGACCCGCGCCGAGGGGCTCGATGCGGCCGAGGCGGTCGCGGTCGATTACGTGCCGCTGCCCGCAGTCACCTCGCCGCTGGCGGCCGAGGCCGAGCGCTGCCTGACGTGGGAGGCCGGCGACAGCGCGGCGGTCGCGGCGGCGTTTGGCGCGGCGGCTCATCTCGTCAGCCTGCGGCTCGACAATCACCGGGTTGTCACCAACCCGATCGAGCCGCGCGGCATCGTCGGCGACTACGATGCGGCGGGCGGGCGGTACATCGCCCATGTCTCGGCGCAGAGTCTGCACGCGACGCGCGATGCCGCGGCGAAGGCGCTCGGCGTGCCGCCCGACAAGGTGCGGTTTGTCGCGCCCGATGTCGGCGGCGGGTTCGGCGCCAAGAACTTCATCTATCCCGAGCAGGTGCTGCTGCCCTGGGCGGCGCGGCGCATCGGGCGGCCGGTCAAGTGGATCGCGACGCGCGAAGAGGTGTTTCTCGCCGACCACCAGGGCCGCGGCCACCATGCCGAGGCGATTCTGGCGCTCGACGCCGAGGGCCGGTTTCTCGCGCTCAGGGTCGACAGCACCGCCGATCTCGGCGCCTATCTCGCGGGCAGCGCCGGCGGGGTGCAGACGTTTCAATACGCGCATCTGCCGGGCACGGTCTACGCGATCCCGGCGATCCACCTGTCGGTCGCGGCGTCGTTCACCAACACCGCGCCGATCGGCGTCTTGCGCGGACCGGGCTATGCCGAGGCCAACAACATCATCGAGCGGCTGATCGACCGCGCGGCGCGGCAATGCGGCTTTGACCGTGCCGAATTGCGCCGCCGCAATCTGGTGCCGGCGGCGGCGATGCCACGCACCAACCCGCTCGGCAACCGGGTCGACAGCGGCGCCTTCCCCGAAACCTTCGACCGCGCGCTCGCCGCTGCCGACCTCGCCGGCTTCGCCGCGCGGCGGCGTGACAGCGAGGCGGAAGGGCGGCTGCGCGGGCTCGGCTTCGCCTATCACATCAAGGGCACCGGCGGTTCGCCGTCGGAGAATGTCGATATCCGCTTTGGCGAAGACGGGATCGTTCAGCTGATCACCGGCACGCAGACGATCGGCCAGGGGCACGAGACGACGTTTCCGCAAATCCTCGCCGACCGGCTCGGCCTGCCCAACGAGCAGATTGTGCTGCGCCAGGGCGACACCGACCTGATCCCGCTCGGCGGCGGCCACGGCAGCTCGCGCGCGACCTATATGGGCGGCACCGCGATCTGGCGCGCCGCCGACATGATCATCGAAAAGGGCACCAGGATCGCCGCCGAGGCGCTCGAAGCCGCCGAGGCCGACATCGTCTTTGCCGATGGCAACTTCGCGGTCGCCGGCACCGACCGGCGCATCACGCTGATGCGGGTCGCCGCGCTGGCGCGCGCGGCCGGCACCCCGCTCGATTCCTATTACGCCTGGACCCGCGAGTGGATGACCTATCCCAACGGCACTCACGTCGCCGAGATCGAGATCGATCGCGAGACCGGCGCGGTGACGCTCTCGCGCTATTCGGCGGTCGACGATTACGGCGTTATCGTCAACCCGATGGTCGCCGCCGGCCAGGCGCACGGCGCGATCGCCCAGGGGGTCGGCCAGGCACTCATGGAGCAATCGGTCTATGACCCGCAATCGGGGCAGGCGGTCGCCGCCTCGTTTATGGACTACGCGCTGCCGCGCGCCGACGATCTGGTGGATTACCGGCTCGGGTTCAATTCGACCCGCTGCACAACCAACCCGCTCGGCGTCAAAGGCTGCGGCGAGGCGGGGGCGGTCGCCGCCTATCCGGCGGTGACCAACGCGATCCTCGACGCGCTGGCGCCGTTCGGCGTCACCGGGTTCGACGGCCCCGCGACGCCGCAGACGATCTGGCGGGCGATGCAAGAATTTGCCGGGGTAGCTACCGCGGCTCGGTCCAGCTTTCGGAAAACGCCAGCGCACAGGTGCTGAACGGGCGGCCTTCGCGCTGCATCGCCCAGGCGCGCCCGGCGGCGTCCTGTCCGTTGCCGGTGAGCCGGGCGCCGACCGCCGGGATCAATAGCGTGCACACGCCGTATTTGCGGCCGCCCTCGCCCGGGTTGGTGTGGATCAACAGCGGGTCGCCGATATCGTACCAGGTCAGCGCCAGCTCCATGTCGCGGGCGACGACATGCTCGGTCCAGAAATATTTTGGGTCGCCCGATTTGCCGAACTCGGCGTCGAAGACCTGGATCGTGGTGTCGGCGGTCTCCGGGTTCAGCATGCCCTGCACCGTGGTCTGCAGCCAGCGCGCCATCGCGATATTGTCGGAATAGATCGACCAGTGGTCGTTGGTCAGTTCGCTCTTAAGATAGAGCACATGGCCGGGGCCGGCCGGGCAGGTCAGGATGCGCCAGAAGCTGGCGTTGCTCGTTACCGGCCCGCCATCGGTGGCGCTCAGCCGGATGAACGGGTTTTCGCCAGTCAGGATGACGCGGTTGGGGTCTGCGGCCATATCCGGGTGCCTCTCTCAAGGTTTGCCGTACCCTAGAGGAAACCGGCCGGTCGATGCTAGGCTCAGGCCGTCACCCCATCGGAAAGCACTGCCATGAGCCAGGCCCTTCGCGGCGTTCGCGTCATCGACATGACCCACAACCAGGCGGGGCCGGCGTGCACCCAGATCCTCGCCTTTCTCGGCGCCGACGTGATCAAGCTGGAGGAGCCGAAGGGCGGCGACATCGCGCGGCGCAACATGCGCGATGTCGCCGACAGCGACAGTCTGTTTTTCCTGATCCTCAACGCCAACAAGAAGAGCCTGACGCTCAACCTCAAGACCGATGAGGGCAAGGCGCTGTTCCGCAAGGTCATCGCCCAGTCCGATGTGCTGGTCGAAAATTTCGGCCCCGGCGCGCTCGACCGGCTCGGCCTCGGCTATGCCGCGCTGCAGGAGATCAACCCGCGCCTGATCTATGCGACGATCAAGGGCTTTGGCACCTATGGCCCGAACGCGCATTTCAAAAGCTTTGAGCCGATTGCCCAGGCGATGGGCGGGGCGATGTGTGTCACCGGCTTTCCCGACAACCCGCCGACCTATGTGTGGCCGGCGATAGGCGACAGCGGCACCGGCATGCACATGGCGATCGGCATCCTCGCGGCGCTGCAGCAGCGCCATGCGACCGGCAAGGGCCAGCATGTCGAAGTGTCGATGCAGGATTCGGTGGTCAACCTGATCCGCGTCAGCCTGCGCGACCACCAGCGCAACGGCGCGCCCAACGAGCGGACCGGCAACCAGCTCGGCCGCACCGTGCCGGGCACGACCTATCCGTGCGCGCCGGGCGGGCCCAACGATTACGTCTTCATCTATGCCCAGCAGCAGATGTGGCCGGCGTTTTGCGGCGTGATCGGCCGTGCCGACCTGGTTTCCGACCCGCGTTTCGCGACTGAGGCGGCGCGCTGGGAGCACCGCGCCGAACTCGAACCGCTGGTCGCCGAATGGACCCGAGCGCGGGAGAAGCACGAGGTCATGCGGCTGATGGGCGATGCCGGGGTGCCGTGCGGCGCCTGCCAGGACACCGGCGAGGTGCTCGCCGACCCGCACCTCAAGGCGCGCGAGATGATCGTCGATGTCGACTATCCGACGCGCGGCACCTATCAGACCGTCGGCTGCCCGGTGAAGCTGTCGGACTCGCCGGCCGAAATCACCCGCCCACCGCTCTTGGGCGAGCATACCGAGGCGCTGCTCGGCGAACTGTGCGGTGTCGATGCGGACGAGGTGGTCAAGCTGCACCAAGACGGCATCGTATGACCGATCGCCCTCACCCGTCGCGCTACGCGCGCCACCCTCTCCCGCATAGCGGTAGAGGGAAGGGGTCCGCGCCGCAGGCGTGGGAAGGGTGAGGGTCAGTCGATCAGGGTGAGGGTCAGCCGATCGCGTCGCCGCCGTGCAAGATGATGCGGGCGTCGCCGACGCGGCGGGTGACGCCGGTGCGATCGAGGTGCTCCAGCACCTCGATCGTCAGGTTGCGGCCGACCCCCGAAGCGTCCTTGAACGCGGCGGCGGTGAAGCTGCCGGCGTCGTCGGCCGCGGCGAGCGCGCCGGCGATGCCGGCGAGCCGTGCCACGGTCTCGGGCAGGAAATAGCGGTTCGGCGCGACCGCGGCGACGAGGCCGAAGCGCTCGACCCGTCTCAGAAAGCGGGTCATCGGCTCGGGGTCGAGGCCGAGCGCCGCCGCCAGCTCGCGCACCCGCGGCGGGCGCAGATCGGCGGTGTCGAGCAGCGGGCGCACCCGCTCCCACAATTTTTCGTCTTCGCGCGTCAGGCGCGGCTGATGGCCGGGCAGGCGAAACACCGCGCCGTCGCGGACCACCTGCTGCTGCGCGGCGAGCCGGGCGAGTGCCGCGTCGAGCGCCGGCTCCGGCGCTTCGCCGCGCAGCGTGCGATAGAGCGCGGCGCGGCCCGGCCCCAGCACCTCGGGCTGGGCGCGATGGAACGCGGCGAGCGAGGCGGTGATCGCCACGCCGAGCTGCGCCAGCCGCTCGGCGCTGGCCGCCAGCGGCGCGCGCGGCGGGCCGAGGCGCAGGCAGCCACTGGCCGCGACCGCCGCGTCGAGCTCGTCCTGTGTCAGGTTGCGGGACAGCGCAAACCCTGCCAGCTCGACCACCCCGACAGCATCGACCAGCGCGGCGAGCCCGCCGGCCGGTTCGGCTTCGCGCAGTGCGGCGAGCACCGCGAGGCGTTCGGGCCGGGCGCGGCCGCGACGCGGCGGGGCCGGGTCGAGCACCCGGCCGCCGCCCAGCGTGTGCCGCGCGGCATGGTCGCGCAGCACCATGCGGTCGCCCCACAGCGCGCCGACCGGCCGGTCGAGGTCGAGCTGCACGAGCCCGCTGTCACCCGGCGCCAGCGACCGTGCGCCCAGCACCGCGACGCGGGCGACGACGTCCTCGGTGCCGAGATGCAGGTGCACCGGCAGCCCGGCGCGCAGCGGCGCTGGCGCGGCCGGCGACATGCGCAGCGCCATGTCGAGGCGGCTGGTCGGCGCGTGCAATGCCGGCGCAATTACCCAATCGCCGCGATGCGGCTCGCGCCCGTCGGGAAAGCTGCCGGCCAGGTTCAGCGCGCAGCGCTCGCCGGCGCCGGCGCGCTCGGCCGGGCGGTTCTGTGCGTGGATGCCGCGCACCCGCACCTCGACGCCGCCCGGGCTGACCAGCATCCGGTCGCCGGGCGCGACGCTGCCGGCGGCGACCGTGCCGGTCGCGATGAGGCCGATGCCGGGCAGCGAAAACACCCGGTCGATCGGCAGGCGGAAATTGCCGCGCGGCGGTGCGGCGGCGCGCGCGGCATCGGCGGTCGCGGCGCTGTCGCGCAGATGCGCGGCAAGCGCCGGGATGCCGTCGCCGGTGCGGCTGGACACGGCGAATACCGGGCTTTCCGGGTAGCCGGCTTCGGCAAGCAGCCCGGCCACTTCGGCAACGACGGCGGCGGCGCGCTCGGGCGCGACCCGGTCGGTCTTGGTGACGATTCCGGTGATGTCGGCGACGCCGACCAGCGCCAGGATGTCGAGGTGTTCGAGGGTCTGCGGCTTGGGCCCGTCATCGGCGGCGACGATCAGCAGCACCCGGTCGATCGACAAGACGCCGGCCAGCATGTTGGGCAGAAACCGCTCGTGGCCGGGCACGTCGACAAAGCCAAGCTCGGTGCCGTCGGGCAAGGTCGCGTAGGCAAAGCCGAGGTCGATCGTCATGCCGCGCTGCTTTTCCTCGGGCAGGCGGTCGGCATCGATGCCGGTCAGCGCCCGCACCAGCGCGGTCTTGCCGTGGTCGATATGGCCGGCGGTGGCGAGGATCATGCCGCCAGCGCGGCAAGTTGCGCGGTGAACCCGGCTTCGTCCTCGAGGCAGCGCAGGTCGAGGATCAGGGCGCCGCCCTCGATGCGGCCGATCACCGGCACCGGCAGGCCGCGCAGCCGCGCCGCCAGCGCCTCGACCGCCTTGCCCGACGGCGAGATGGGCTTCAGCGCCAGGCCGGCGCTCGGCAGCAGCGACACCGGCAATGCGCCGCTGCCGATCTGGCTGCGCGTCTCGACCGGAGTCACCGTCGCCGCGCCGGACAACGCGGCGCCGAAAGCGGGCAGCACGCGCTGCGCCAGCGCGGCGATCTCGTCGCGCGGGCGGGCGAGCAGCCGCAGCGCCGGCAGCCGCGCGGCGAGCCGGTCGGGATCGGCGTAGAGCCGCAGCACCGCTTCGAGCGCGGCGAGGCGGATCTTGTCGAGGCGCAGCGCGCGCTTCAGCGGATTTTTCGCCAGCGCGGCGACGAGATCGGCGCGGCCGACGATCAGCCCGGCCTGCGGCCCGCCGAGCAGTTTGTCGCCGCTGAACGTGACGAGGTCGGCGCCGGAATTCAGCGCCTCGCTGACGGTCGGCTCGTGCGGCAGGCCCCAGCGGTCGAGATCGACCAACGTACCGCTGCCCAGATCCTCGACCAGCGGCACATTGTGCATATGCGCCAATTTGGCGAGCTGCGGGGTCGGCGTCGCCGCCGTGAAGCCCTGGATCTCGTAATTGCTGGTGTGGACCTTAAGGATCAGCCCGGTCTCAGGTCCTATCGCTGCGGCGAAATCACGTAGATGCGTGCGGTTGGTGGTGCCGACCTCGACGAGCCGCGTGCCGGCGCGCGCCATGATGTCGGGCAGGCGAAAGGCGCCGCCGATCTCGATCAACTCGCCGCGCGAGACGATCGTCTCCCTGCCGTCGGCGAGCGCGTTCAACGCCAGCACCAGCGCGCCGGCATTGTTGTTGACGGCAAGCGCAGCCTCCGCCCCGGTGAGGCGCTTGAGCCACGGCGCGATGTGGTCGTCGCGTTCGCCGCGCCGGCCGCTGCCGAGGTCGTATTCGAGCGTCGTCGGCGAGCGCATCGCCTCGGCGGCGGCGGCGATCGCCTCCTCGGGCAGCGGCGCGCGGCCGAGATTGGTGTGCAGCACGGTGCCGGTGAGGTTGAAGACACGACGCTGCGACGGCGCCGTCAGCGCGGCGAGGGTCGCCCCCACCGCGGCGGCGATGTCGGCGACCGTGGCGCCTTCGCCGGCGCGCCGGCGCGCGGCGAGCGCGTCGCGCACCGCGTCGGTGACCAGCGCCCGGCCGTGGCGCTCGATCAACGGCGCGGCTTCGTGCAGCACGCGGTCGACCGCGGGCAGCGCCGCCCGCCCGCTGCGTCCGCTCATCGCGCGGCGGCCGGAGCCGGCAGCGGTGCGGCATCCGAGAGGCAGCCCGGGTCGAGCCGGACGCGGGGCGCCGGCCCGGCCTGCGCTGCGACGACACCGATCTCCGCGGCGCGATACCCGCGGCGCTGCAACTCGGCGAGGCACGCGCCAACGGCGTGCGCCGGCACGCCGGCGAGCAAGCCGCCGGCGGTCTGCGGGTCGATCAGCAGCTTGGCGAGCGGCGCCTCCGGATCGGCATCGGCTAGCACGGCCAGCGCCGACAGGTTTGCCGTGTGCAGCGAACTGGCGTGGCCCTGGGCAAACAGATCGAGCGCGCCGTCGAGCGCCGGGATTGCAGCGGGATCGATATGCGCATCTGCGCCTGATGCCGTCAGCATCTCGGCGAGGTGGCCGAGCAGACCAAACCCGGTCACATCGGTTGCCGCGGTCGCGCCGTGCGCGACCAGCACCGCCGCCGCGTCCCCGGCCGATTCGAGCATCGCCGCAATGGCCCCGCCCACCACGCGCGCCGGCGCCGCACCGCGCATCTCGGCGGCGAGGATCACGCCGGTGCCGAGCGGCTTGGTCAGGATCAGCCGGTCGCCGGGGCGCAGCCCGCCCTTGCGCAGCAGCGCGCCCGGCCGCGTCCGTCCGGTGACCGCAAACCCCAGCGCCAGTTCGGCGCCCTCGGCGCTGTGCCCGCCAACCAGCCGCGCGCCGGCGGCCTCCAGCACCTCGGTGCCGCCCTTCAGCAGGTGAAACAGGTCGTGCTCGGTGATCGGCGGCCGCGCCGGCGGCAGGGTGGCGATCGCCAGCGCGGTGTCGGGCACGCCGCCCATCGCGTAGATGTCGCCGAGCGCGTGGTTGGCGGCGATGCGGCCGAAGAGGTAGGGGTCGGCGACCAGCGCGCGGAAGAAATCGACGGTCTGCAACAGCGGCGGCGCGCCGGGCAGGGTAACCAGCGCGGCGTCGTCGCGGCCGCCGCCCGGCTCCTGCCCGAGCCGCGCCAGCGCGCGGCCGAGCACGTCGGCCGGTACCTTCGCGGCACAGCCGCCGCAGCGCATCGCCTCGTCGTCGACCGCCATCGGCGGCAGATCGGTGTATTTGCGCATCCACCGCCGGTCGATCCATTCCTTGAGCCGCCACAGCGCCGCACCCTCGGCGGCGAACGGTCCGCGCGAGGCGACCGCGCGGCGGTCGCCGGTGCCGATCAGCGCCAGTCCCCGGCGCTGCACCACGGCGCGGCGCGGCGGCTTTCCGGTGACGACCCGGCGCAGATTGCCGGCGAGCTTGGGGCCGGCGCGCACCGCGAAAACCCCGGCCTTGTCGCGCCTGTGGTCGCGCATCGACGCGACATCCCCCGCGGCGAACACCAGCGGATCGGCCGGCGAGCGCATCGTCTCGTCGGTCACGACAAAGCCGCCGGGGTCGAGCGGCAACCCGGTCTCGGCGAGCCACGGCGCCGCCGCCGCCTCGGTCACCCACAGCGCCTCGTCGAACCCGGCGGTCTCGCCGTCGGCGAGCAGCAGCCGCCCGGGCTCGACCCGCACGACCCGGTTGCTGGTGATGACCCGGATGCCGCGCTCGCCGAGCAGCCGCGCAAAGCGGCGACGCACCCCCGCGTTGTGCGACGGCAGCAATGCCTCGCGGGTGACCAGCGTGACCTCTGGCGGGGTGCCGAGCAGCTTGGCGAGGCGATGATGCGCGGCGAGCGCCAATTCGACGCCACCGGCGCCGCCGCCGACCACCGCGAGGCGGAGATGCCCGAGCCGCGCGGCGCGCGCCAGCAGCGCCTCCCAACGCCCGGCGAAGCGGTCGATCGGCTTGACCGACACGGTGTGTTGGGCAGCGCCCGGAATGCCGCCGAGCCGCGGCGTCGAGCCGATATCGAGCGACAGCAGGTCGTAGCGGATCGGCGGATGGCAGCGCGTCAGCACGCGGCGCTCGCCGCGGTCGAGCCCGGCGGCCTCGTCGTGGATCAGCCGGGCCTGGGCGAACCGCGCGAGCCGCACCAGGTCGATATGGCATTCGGCAAAGCTGTAATGGCCGGCGACATAGCCCGGCAGCATCCCCGAATACGGCGTCTCCAGGTCTCGGGTGACCAGCGTCAGCCGCACCCCAGGCACCGGGCGCATCGCAAAATTCTTCAGCACGTTGACATGCGCGTGCCCGCCGCCGACCAGCACAAGGTCAAGGGATATCGGGGCGGGAGGCTGCATCGCGCCCACTATGCCCGAGCGGATCGCCGCGCGCCAAGCGGCGCATCCGCCGGGGCGATGGGCCGGACGCTATGACAGCCAGCGCTTGCGGCGGCGGTAGTGTTTGGTGTCGCGATAGGATTTGCGCGCTCCGGCCTCGTTGAGGCCGAGATAGAATTCCTTGATGTCGGAATTCTGGCGCAGGGCTTCGGCCGGGCCTTCGAGCACGATGCGGCCGCTTTCCATGACATAGCCGTGGTCGGCGATCGCCAGCGCCAGTGCCGCGTTCTGCTCGACCAGCAGCACGGTCAGCTTCTGCTCGTCCTTGAGACGGCGCACCACGCCGAAAATCTCGTCGACGATCATCGGTGCGAGACCGAGCGACGGCTCGTCGAGCAGGATCACCTTGGGGTCGGACATCAGCGCGCGGCCGATCACCAGCATCTGCTGCTCGCCGCCCGACAGATACCCGGCGGAAATCTGGCGCCGCTCCTTCAATACCGGAAAGCTGGTAAACACCCGGTCGATCCCGTGCCGCACCTCGGCCTGGTTGCGCTTGCTGTGGGCGCCGGCGATCAGGTTTTCCTCGACCGACAGGTTCTCGAAGACGCGGCGCCCCTCGAACACCTGGACGATTCCCCGCCGGACGACTTCGTGCGGCAGCAGCCGGTCCATCCGCTGGCCGTCGAGCTCGACGCTGCCCTTGGTGACCTCGCCCCGCTCGGCATGCAGCAGGCCTGATATCGCTTTGAGGGTGGTGGTCTTGCCGGCGCCGTTGGCACCCAGAAGGGTCGTGATGCGGCCCTCCGCGGCGGTCAGCGACACGCCCCGCAAGACGAGAATCACGCCGTCATAGACGACCTCGATGTTGTTGAGCGCCAGCATGGTTCGCCTGTTTCGCCTGGGTCTGCGGCGCCGGGTGACGCCGGTCTCGTGGCCGACCGGCCGTGCCGTCGCCGCTGCCGCCAGGTGCGGCAGCGGCGAGGCAGGGCCTGCCCGGCGGCGGTTCGCGGCTAGTTCGCCTTTACCGCCACCTGCGCTGCGGTCGTCTGCTCTTTCTTGACCACCAGCTCGCGATAGCCGCGGAACCAGTCGCCCTCGGGCACGAGCTGGTTGCCTTTGACCTGGAAGATCTTGACCCAGCCGCCGCCCTCATGATCGGTCGGGGTGATCGTCAGGTTGGAGTTGATCCCGCCAAGCTTGAAATCCTTGATCATCTCAAACCCCTGCTTGACCTGCTGGGGGGTCGGCTTCTGGCCGTGGCTGATCTTCAGCGCGTTGCGCAGCGCCTCGACCCAGACCGAGGCCTGCTCGATGCCGCGATTGTAATAGACCGTGCTCGCCATCGCCGAGGGGGGCGCCTTGCCCTCTTTCTTGTACATCGCGACGATCTGCCGAATCACCGGGTAGTTTTCGCCGGCACCGGCGAACTGCATCGTGTTGTAGCCCTGCGCGACATCCCAGCCGCCGGCTCCCATGATGTCGGCCTCGCCCGACGCCCACACCAGCGCGACCACCTTGTCGAGCGGAAAGCCGTTCTGCTGCAACCCCTTGATGACCAGGGCGGGCGACTTGCCAAAGGTATGGTCGATCACGAAATCCGGGTGGTACTGCTGGGCGATCGCCAGGGTCTGCGAGCTGACGTCGACCCCCGGTGGCGGCACGGCAAAGGTCCGCAGCTGGAATCCTTCGAGCTTCGACAGCTCCTCGATGATCGGCAGCGGCTCGTGCCCGGCCGGATTGTCGTAGAAGATGTAGGCGATCTTTTTGTCTTTGAGACTGCCGCCCAGTTTCTCCTTGGCGAACTGCACCGCGGCTGCACCCTGTGACCAGTAGTTTGCCGCGATTGGAAACAGGTAGGGGAAATACTTGCCGTCGGCCGACGCCGCGATGCCGAAGCCGGGCGAGGTGCCGGGGATCTTGTCCTGTTCGAGCCGCTGGTTGAGCGCCTCGGTCTGTGGTGTGCCGTAGATCATGATGCCGACGGCGCCCTGCTGCTTGGCGTGCTCGTATTCCTCGATCGCCGGCGGCACCTGGTACCCGGTGTCGACCTCGTCGACCTTGATCTTCCAGCCGTCGATCCCGCCTTGCGAGTTGATCAGGGCGATATAGTCGTGCGTGGCCGGGCACAGATGGGTGCCGACGACCTGCGTTGGACCGGTGCGATCGCACTGCATGCCGATCAGGATGGTCTTGTCGGCGGCCTGCGCGAACCCCGCGTAAGCGATCCCGATGCCCGCCGCCAGCGTAAAGGCGGTCAGCCTTGTCGATCTGCGCGTCATAGCCATTGCCTCCCTCTGTTCGTGCTCGGTTGTTGTTTTCAGTCGTTTTTTAGTAGGAAAAAGGCCATACCCTGAAGTAATTCCGGATGTTTCGCCACAATCTGTTGAGGCCCTCCGGTTCCACCACCAGAAAAAAGATAATCAGTGCCCCGAACAGGATCAGTCTCAGGTTCGGAACCAGTCTGAGGATCGTTTCCTGGGAGAAGAGCGCCCCGCCGAATTCGGTCAAAACCACGCGGGTCGCCTCGGGCAGCACGGTGATGAAGATGGCGCCGAAGATCGCGCCGAGCACCGAGCCGAGGCCGCCGATGATGATCATCGCCAGATAGTTGATCGAAACGTCGATCCCGAACTGCTCGTAATTGGCGATGCCCAGGTAATAGGTATAGAGAACCCCGGTAACCCCGGCGTAGAACGACGAGATCGCGAACGCGTAGATTTTGTAGCGAAAGATGTTGATGCCGATGATCTCGGCGGCGATGTCCTGGTCGCGGATCGCGATGAAGGCGCGCCCGATACGGCTGCGCATCAGGTTGAGCGTGGCGACGATCGCCAGCGCCGCAAAAAACAGCAGGAAGAAATAGAGCTGCAATGGGGTCCTTAGCTGCCAGCCGAAAACCGACGGCGGCGGCACCTGGATCGAGGCCTCGATGCCGCCCGAGATCCAGCTGACATGGTTGATCGTCCACTCGATGATGAATTGCGCGGCGAGGGTCGCGACCGCGAGGTAGATGCCCTTGATGCGCAGCGAGGGTATGCCGACGACGATGCCGATCAGCGCTGCCATCAGCCCGCCGGCCGGGATCGCCAGCCAGAACGGCAGGCCGAGCCGCACGATCAGGTTTGCCGCGGTATAGGCGCCGACCGACATGAATCCGCCGTGGCCGATCGAGATCTGCCCGGTATAGCCAACCAGGATGTCGAGCCCGATCGCGCCGACGACCGCGATCAGCACGAGGTTGAGGATCGTCATCAGATAGGGGGTGAAGACCAGCGGCACGACGAGCAGAAAGGCCAGCGCGATCCCGAGCACCGTCCAGCGCGCGACCGGCAGCGGGAACAGCGCCATGTCGGCGGTGTAGCGGGTCTTGAAGATGCCGGTCTCGCTGTGGAACATGCGGGTTCACCCCTTCGCCGGTTGCGCTGCCGGCATCGTCAGACGCGCTCGATCCGGCGGCGCCCGAACATCCCCTCGGGCCGCACCATCAGCACGGCGATCATCAGCAGGTAGGGCACGAAATCCTTGGTGCCGCCGCCGACCAGCGGATCGAGAAAACCGGCCGACATGCTTTCGACGACGCCGACGATCAGCCCGCCGACGACCGCGCCAATGATCGAATCGAGCCCGCCGAGGATCATCACCGGAAACACCTTGAGGCCGACCAGGGCGAGCTGGTTGTCGACCCCGAGCATCGAGCCCCACAGCACCCCGCCGAGCGCCGACACGACCCCGGCCATCGCCCAGGCGAGCGCGAAATAGCGCTGCACGTTGATGCCCATCGCCATCGCAACCTGCTGGTTGTCGGCGACTGCGCGCATCGCCACGCCGACCCGGCTCTTCAAAAAGAACCAGCCGAACGCTGCCAGAAACGCGAGGCTCACGCCGGCGCCGATCAGCTCGATGCGCGGCAGGATCAGGGGCCCCAGCATGAACGGGGCATTGCTGATCGGCAGCGGTATGGTCTGGGTGCCGCCGCCGAACGCCAAGGTCGCGGTGCCGCGGAGCACCGCGGCGAGACCGATCGTCGCCATCACGACGGCGATGATCGGGCGCCCGAGCAGCGGCCGCAGCACAACCCGTTCGAGGCCGAAGGCGAAGGCGACCATGCCGGCGACCGACACCAATGCGCTGGCCCACCACGGGAAGCCGGCGAGGTGGATCGCGCCGGCGGCGAGAAAGCCGGCGAACATGACAAACTCGCCCTGCGCGAAGTTGATCGCGTCGGTCGCCTTGTAGATCAGCACAAAGCCCAGCGCGACGAGCGCGTACATCGAGCCGACCAGCACGCCGTTGGCGAGCAGGATCGCGATGAAGCGCCAGGGCAGATCAGGCATCGGCCAAGTCCCGCTCCGCCGGCGCATCGATGTCGGCAACCGTCAGCCGCGAGCGCAGCATCGCCTTGCGGCCGTCCTCGTAGGTAATCTCGGCGCTCAACTCGACTTCGGGTAGCTCGCCGTACATCGCATCGACCACCGCGGCGTATTTCTCGGCGACAAACCGGCGGCGGATCTTGCGGGTGCGGGTGATCTCGTCGTCGTCGGCGTCGAACTCCTTGTTCAGAACCACGAAACGGCGGATGCGCGAGGCCGGCGGCAGGGCCGCGTTGCAGCGGCGGATTTCGTCGGCGATCAGGTCGCGCACCTCGGGCCGGCTGCACAAATCCTGGAACGAGGTATAGGCCAGGCGCTGGCGTTCGGCCCATTTGCCGACGGTCGTCGGGTCGATCGCGACGATCACCGCGACAAACGGCCGGGCCGCGCCGAACACCACGGCTTCGCCGACATAGGGGCTGAACTTGAGCTTGTTCTCGATGAATTGCGGCGCCAACGAGGTGCCATCGGCCAGCTTGCCGACATCGCGGGCGCGGTCGATGATCACCAGCTGCCCGCGCTTGTCGATGTAGCCGGCATCGCCGGTCTTGAGCCAACCCTCTCCGGTCAGCGCCTCGCGCGTCGCCTCGCTCTGCTTGTAATAGCCCTGGAAGATGCCGGGCGAGCGCACCAGCACCTCGCCCTCTTCGGCGATCCGCACCTCCATGCCCGCGAGGATGTGGCCGACCGTGTCGGGGTCGACCTCGGCGTCGCGCTGCACCGAGCACAGGCCCGACAGCTCGGTGGCGCCGTAAACCTGCTTCAGATTGATCCCGAAGGCGCGGAAAAAGCGGAACACCTCGGCGCCGAGCGGGGCGCCGCCGGTATAGACGACGCGGGCGCGCCGCCAGCCGAGCTGGTCGCGGACCGGGCCGTAGATCAGCACTTCGCCAAGCGCGCGCATCAGGCGCAGCCCGGGCGGCACGGCGCGGCCGTCGCCGGCGCATTGCTGGGCGCGCTCGGCGACGCCGCGAAAGTAGTCGAACAGGTTGCGCTTGAGCCATGAGGCGTCGGCCGCGCGGACCGTCAGCGCGGTCAGCGAATTCTCCCAGAAGCGCGGCGGCGCCAGCCCGATCGTCGGGCCCAGTTCGCGCAGGTCGCGTTCGACGGTCTCCGGCTTTTCGGGAAAATTGCAGGTAAAGCCGACCAAAAGGTGCAGCGCGACCGACAAGAGCGAGGTGCCGATCCACGCCATCGGCAGATTGGCGAGATGCTCTTCGCGCGGGCCGATCTTCTCGGCGGCGGCGAACGCCTCGGCCGGCAGCAGCAGGTTGGCGTGGGTCAGCATCACGCCCTTGGGCCGCGAGGTCGTCCCCGAGGTGTAGGAAAACAGCGCCAGTTCTTCGGGCCGGCCGGCGGCGACCGCGTGCTCGACGTAATCGGGGTGGTCGGCGCCGAATTTCCGCCCGGCCTCTTGCACCGCGGCGAACGATGCGAGAAACGGATAGGAATAATGGTTGAGCCCGCGCCCATCGTCGTAGACGACCAGCTTCAGATGCGGCAGCCGGGCCTGCAACGACAGGATTTTGTCGACCTGTTCCTGGTCTTCGGCAACGACCACCGAGGTCTCGGCGTGATCGAGCACATAGGCAAGCTCGCTGGCGATAGCGTCCTGATAGATCGGCACGGCAATGCCGCCGAGGCTTTGCGCGGCGAGCTGCGCGAAATAGAGGCGCGGCCGGTTTTCGCCGATCACCGACAATTTGTCGCCGCGGCCGAAGCCGTGCGCGGCGAGGCCGAGCGAGAAATCGCGCACCTCGTGCCAGTAGCGCCGCCAGGTGCAGGGCTGCCAGATGCCGAGATGCTTTTCGCGCAGCGCCGGGCGGTCGCCGATCGTCTCGGCGTTGCGCAGCAAGAGCTGGGGCAGCGTGGCGGCGCCGCTCATGCCCCCACTCCGGCCTCGGGGCCCGCGCCGCCGAGATAGGCGCGCATCACCTCGGGGTTTTGCTGCACCTCGGCCGGGGTGCCTTCGGCGATCTTGCGGCCGCGGTCGAGCACCGCCACCCGGTCGGAAATGTCCATCACCACCGCCATGTCGTGCTCGATCAGGATCACCGTGGTGCCCCACTGTTCGTTGACGTCGAGGATGTAGCGGGCCATGTCCTCTTTTTCTTCGCTGTTCATGCCGCCCATCGGCTCGTCGAGCAGCAGGATCTTGGGGTCGAGCGCCAGCGCCCGCGCCAGCTCGACGCGCTTGCGCAGCCCGTAGGCCAGCGCCGCGGTCTGCTGGCGCCGCAGGTCCTGCAGGCCGAGAAAATCGATCAGCTCTTCGGCGCGCGCGCGGTGTGCCACCTCTTCGCGCTGCGCCAGGCCCCAATAGACGATCGAGGACAGGATGCCGGATTTCATCCGGACGTGGCGGCCGAGCATCACGTTGTCGAGCACGGTCATGCCGCCGAACAGAGCGATGTTCTGAAAGGTGCGGGCGATCCCGCGGGCGGCGATTTCCGATGGGCGGTCGCGGGTGATGTCGGCCCCGTCGAACACGATCGACCCGCTATCGGGCTTGTAGAACCCGCTGATCATGTTGAGCAGCGAGGTCTTGCCGGCACCGTTCGGGCCGATGACCGAGGCGATCTCGCCGCGGCTCACCGTGATCGACACATCCTCGACCGCCCGCACTCCGCCGAACCGCTTCGACACCTGGGTGACTGCGAGGTGCGCCTCGGCGGGAAGCGAATGGGTCGCCTCAATGGCCATCGGCCACGCGATGCCTCCCTGTTCAAAACGGGCGCGCATGCGCCTCTGTTATGGCAGCCATGATGATTAGGCGGATCGCAGAATGCAACCAATTGCGTCACGCCCGCTAAACGAGCGGCTTGCCGCGGGGCGCCTCATCGTGAAACGATCGCCGCGGCAGGACCGGAGCGGGCGGACAATGGCGGGTGTGCCGGCGCAGGACAGCATTCCCACGACCGTGCTGACCGGGTTTCTCGGCAGCGGCAAGACGACGCTGCTGCGCCGCGCGCTGGCCTCGCCCGGTCTCGCCGACACCGCGGTGGTGATCAACGAGGTCGGCGAGATCGCGATCGACCACTACCTCGTCGATTTCGTCGAAGGCGACATCCTCGAGCTTCCGGGCGGGTGCCTGTGCTGCGCGGTGCGCGAAGACCTGGCGCGTACGATGCGCGGCCTGATCGACCGCCGCGACGCCGGCACGGTGCGGCCGTTCCGCCGTCTTGTGATCGAGACCAGCGGGCTCGCCGACCCGGCGCCGATCCTGTTCACGCTCGGCACCGATGCGATGCTCGATGCGCGGCTGTCGCTGGCGCGGGTCGTCACGCTCGTCGATGCCACGACCGGCGCGCGATCATTGGAGCGCTTCGCCGAGGCGGCGCGGCAGGTGGCGCTCGCCGATGCGATCGTGATGTCGAAGACCGACCTGACACCGGTGTCGCCCGGGTTAGAAGCGCGTCTCGCCGCGCTCAACCCCGATGCCGAGCGGATTGTCGGGTACGCGGCTGATGACCCGGGAACCGTCTTGTTTCGTCGCCCCCGCGAAAGCGGGGGCCTGGGGGCCACCGATCATCCGGCTGCCCTGGGATCCCGCTTGCGCGGGAATGACGATTCAGGGATAGCGGCGGCGCACACCCACGGTATCGACAGCTTTACGGTGATCCTCGGCGGGCCGGTCGGACGGCTCGATTTCGCCAAGGCGCTGGGCGGGCTGGCGCGCGAGCGCGGCAGCGATCTGCTGCGGGTCAAGGGCCTCGTCGCGTTCGACGACGCGCCCGGCCGCCCGGCGGTGATCCAGGCGGCGCAGCACGCGATGTTTGCGCCGGAATGGCGCGACGACTGGCCAGATGCCGACCGCCGCAGCCGGCTGGTATTTATCGTGCACGACATTCCGCGGGCGGAAATCCTGGCGCATTTCGCGTTCGCGTCGCCGGCGGTGTTCGGCGCCCCGGCGTCCCGCGCACATTCCGGCGAGGCGCCGGCGGTTCATCTTTGAGGGGAGGCATCCATGCTCGACATCGTCATCACCGGCGGGCTCGCGGTTCTGCCGTCGGGGCCGGAGCGGGCCGATATCGGCGTCAGCGGCGGCAAGATCGCCGCGATCGCCGCGCCGGGCACGCTGGCCCCGCTCGGCGGGCGCGCGGTCGACGCGACCGGCCAGATCGTCATCCCGGGCGGCATCGACCCGCACGTGCATTGCCGCTGGCCGATGCCGACGCCGGGCCAGACCCAGCACAATTTGACCGACGGGCCGGACCGGGTGAGCCAGGCGGCGCTGTTTGGCGGCACCACGACGATCCTCGATTTCGCACTGGTCGACGGCGACAACACGGTGCAGCAGGCAATCGAACGGCGACAGAAGGAATGGGCCGGCGACTGCCATTGCGATTACGGCTTCCATGTAATGGTGCAAGGCAAGCTCGACTGGTCGATTCCCGACCAGATCGTCGAGGCGGTGCAGGCCGGCCACGCGACGGTCAAGATGTTCACCACCGACATCACTCCCAGCCGCAAGGGCCGCATGGTGCCGTTCGGCAGCGTCATGGAGGTGCTGACCGCGCTGGCGAAATCCGGAGGTCTTGCAGCGATCCACGCCGAGGACAACGACCTCGTCATGCACATGTACGAGAAGCTGACGCGCGAAGGGCGCACCAGCTTTCACAATCTGGCCGAGGTCCATACCACCCTGAGCGAAGACCTCGCTTTCAACCGGGTGATCGGGCTGGCCGCCAACATCCCGGGCTCGGCCCTCTACATGCTGCACACCTCGGCGGCGACCGGGGTGCGGGCGATCGCCGCGGCGCGGGCCAACGGCACCCCGATCTACGGCGAGACGCTGCACCAGTACCTGATGTATTCGGCCGAGGACTACAAGCGGCCCAACGGGCAGATCTATCACACCTACCCGTCGCTCAAATTCGCCGAAGACCATGCCGCGCTGTGGGCCGGCACGAACCACGGCGCGATCCAGACCGTCGCCACCGACGAGATCTGCTGCCCGCTCAAAAACAAGCTTCAGGGCACGCGGATCGACGACACCACCGGCGGCAATGCCGGGGTCGAGCCGCGGGTGTCGCTGATGTACACCGAGACGGTCGAGAAGCGCGGCTACGACCTGTCGCAATTCGTCAATCTGATCTCGACGAACGCGGCGAAGATCATGGGCCTCTACCCGCGTAAGGGCGCGCTGGCGGTCGGCTCCGACGCCGACATCGTGCTGCTCGACACGCGGCAGCGGCACACGGTCAAGGCCGCCGACATGCACGAGGCGGATTATTCGCCTTGGGAGGGGCGGGACCTCGCGGCATGGCCGTTGCTGACCATGCTGCGCGGCAAGATCGTCGTCGAGGGCGGGGCGCTGAAGGGCGCGCTCAGCGACGGCGCGTTCCTGTCGCGCAAGGTCGCGGACGACATCAGGAGCCGGCCGGCGCTGTGACGCGACGGCCGCCGGCCTGGCCGGCGGCTGCGGGCGTCGCGGCTACTCGAAGTGGCCGTCGATCCAGGCGTACTGGCTGCCGGCAAGCTGCCAGTGCCCGCCGACCCAGTGCGCGTCGGGGCGCGACGCCTGTATGTATTGGCCGATCAGCCAGACGTATTTGCTCTCCGCAGGGTCCCAGTTGTAATGCCCGGGAACCCAGACAAAGTTGGGCGTCGCGGCGAGCGTGATCGCGCCCCGGCCTTCGCCGGGCGGCGGCGGCCGGGTACCCGGCGGCAGCGTGATGGTCTCGACCGTGGCGCCGGTGGCGGGGTCGGTGCGCACCGCAACCGACGGCGTATCGGTCGGCCCGGCGCCCGGCGCGACCGCGCGCGGCGGCGGCGGCATGGGGTAGGGCGGCATCGGCACCGAGGATCCCGGCGGCGGGGTCAGCGTCATCGCTGGAGGCGGCATTTGCGCGAATGCCGGCGCGCACAGGGCGAGCGCCGGGATGGCGGCGAGCATGCCATATCTGGTCATTAGTCCTCCTTGTTCGGGCCGGTCCGGGGAGGGGGCCTATCGCGCGAACAGCACAATTCGACGAATCATTCCGCCGGCGCACGATGCCGCCTGCGCTATTCTTGCCGGGTCAAAACGTTGACAGGACCAGTCTTGTGACCAGCGTTGCCACCACTACTCTCGTGATTGCCGCGTTTCTGGCGCTGATCAGCCTGGTCGAGCCGGCCGCCGAGCGGCTGCGGCTGCCGTACACCGTGTTGCTTGCCGTGGTCGGCGTCGCGGTCGGCGCGGTCGCCTCGTTCCTGCTCTATACCCCGCTGACCTCGACGTTCGACGCGATCGTTGCGCCGATCGTCAACCTGCCGTTCAGCGCCTCGATCTTTCTCGTCGTGTTCCTGCCGGTGCTGCTGTTCCACGCGGCGCTGACGATTGACGTGCGCGAGATCGTCGAGGATGCGGCGCCGATCCTTACGCTGGCGATCGTCGCGGTGTTCGCCGCGGCGGCGGCGATCGGGTTCGGCCTCGCGGCGGCTGGCGTGCCGCTGACCGTAGCGCTGCTGCTCGGCTCGATCGTCGCCACGACCGACCCGGCGGCGGTGGTGGCGATCCTGCGCGAGGTCGGCGCGCCGCTGCGCCTGTCGCGCCTGCTCGAAGGCGAGGCGCTGCTCAACGACGCGGCCGCCATCGTGTTGTTTTCGGTCCTCGTCGCGATGCTGAGCGGGGGTGGCGAAGCCGACATCGCCGCGGGCGCCGAGCATTTCGTCGTCGAATTCTTCGGCGGCATCGTTCTCGGCCTCGTCGGCGGTCGGATCTACGGGGGGCTGCTTCCGCGGTTGCGCGGCTCGCGGATGGCCGAGGTCACGCTGTCGCTGGCTCTGCCCTATGTCACCTATCTCGTCGGCGACGACGTGTTGCACGTCTCGGGGGTGGTCGCGGTGGCGAGCGCCGCGCTGACCGCCGGCGTCTTTGCCCGGGTCCGGCTCGCTCCGGACAATTGGGAATATCTCGAACAGGTGTGGGAGCAGATCGGCTTCTGGGCCAGTTCGCTGATCTTCGTTACAGCCATGGCGCTGGTGCCGCGGCTGCTGGCCGGGTTGCAGCCGGAAGACGGCTGGCTGCTGCTGATCGCGATCGTCATGGCGCTGGCGTCGCGGGCGGCCGTGCTGTTCGGGCTGCTGCCGCTGCTCAGCGGGCTGCATCTCGCCCAACGGGTCAGCGGCGCGTACAAGCTGGCGATCACCTGGGGCGGCCTGCGCGGCGCGGTGACGCTGGCGCTGGCGCTGTCGGTGACCGAAAACACCCAAATCGACCCGGCGATGAAGAACCTCGTCGCGGTTCTCGCCACCGGATTTGTGCTGTTCACGCTGTTGGTCAACGGGTTGACGCTGCGCCCGGTGATCCACCTGTTGCGGCTCGACCGGCTGTCGCCGCTCAACCAGGCCCTGCGCGGAAAGGTGCTCGCCCTGTCCTTGGCCGAGGTGCGCGATGCGGTGCGCGAGACGGCGCAGGATTATGCGATCGCGCCGGGCGCGGCCGCCGCGGTGACCACGCGCTATGGCGAGGCGATAGACGCCCTGGCGAGGGAAGACACTTTCGAGACCGCGATCTCCGACGACGACCGGATGACGATCGGCACCGTGGCGCTGGCCAACCGCGAGCGCCGCATCATCCTCGACCACCATGCCCAGAACACGGTTTCCGGCGCGGCGATCGAGCGGCTGCTGCGCAACACCAACCGCCTGCTCGACGCGGCCAAAGCCGAAGGCCGCGGCGGCTATGCCGAGACGGCACAGGCGCTGCTGGCGTTTTCGCGCGAGTTCCGCATCGCCAATTTCCTGCACCGGGTGCTGCGTATCGGCAAGCCGCTGCAGCGCCAGATTTCGGTCCGCTTCGAGATACTTCTGGTCCGCCGCCTGGTGCTGGGCGAACTGGCGCGGTTTGCAGCGACCCGGCTGCGCGCCCTGTTCGGCGCGGTGGTCGCCGACGCGCTCGGCGAGACGCTGGCCACACGCGCCGTGGCGGCCGCGCGGGCGCTCGATGCGCTGCGGCTGCAATATCCCGAGCATGCCGACTCGCTCGAGCAGCGTTTTCTGCAGCAATCCGGGCGGCGCCTGCTGATCGCGCGCTATCACGACCTCTACGAAGAGGGTCTGATCGGCCGCGAGGTATTTGACGATCTTGAGCGCGAACATGCCGCCGGCCGGCGCCACGCCGCGCACCACCCGCCGCTCGACCTGGGCCTGCGGACCGAGGAGCTGATCCGCGGCTTCGGCATGTTCTCCGGCCTCGGCGAGGTTGAGGTCAAGGCGCTCGCCCGCCGGTTCCGGCCGCGGCTGCTGGTGCCCGACGAACCGATCATCCGCAAGGGCGAGCGCGGCAGCGCGATGTACCTGATTTCGTCGGGCGCGGTCGAAGTGGTGCTGCCCAACCAGCGCGTGCGGCTCGGGAGCGGCGAGTTTTTCGGCGAAATGGCGCTATTGAGCGGCCAGCCGCGCCAGGCCGATGTGGTCGCGCTCGGCTATTGCCGTGTGCTGGTGCTGAGCGTCACCGAATTCCGCCGGTTTCTGCGGGAATATCCGCAGGCAAAGGAGGTCATCGACAGCATGGCCGAAACCCGCAACCGGGCCAACGCGGCGGGCGGCGCTGCGGTGAAATAGCAGCAGCTTTACCCGTCGCGCGTCGGCCCGGTCGGGACGTGCCCGGTCCGCGGCGTACGGTTCCCGCCAAGGCCGCCCGGCGGAGAACATTCCCCGCCCGGCGGGCGCCGGAATCGCGCGAAAGCCCGGAATTGCGTGAAAGCGAAGAAGCGCGCGCGGCTACACCCCGATGAACTGCCGGAAATGGGCGAGGAGGGAGCGCCACGTCGCGAACTCGTCATCGAGCAGTTCGTAGGTGCCGCCCGGGGTCAGGTCGACGTCCATCTCGAGCCACGGGTCGTTGACGTTATCGACATAAGCGCGGCCCCAGCGCTGCGCCCGGTCCCACTGGTTCATCTTGACGGGGTTGAGCGCACCCTTGGTGTCGAACCCGGCGAAGAACTGGATCGAGCCGCAGCGCGCGCCGTTGCAGTCATAGAAACCGACGTGGAAATTGGTGCCGCCGGCCGAGCTGGTAACCGTCTGCTTGCCGTTGCTTTCGGTCACGATCTTGGCTTGATAGCCTGCGCTTTGCAGCCAATTGACGACATCCTGGACGGTCATCCCGCCGGCCGGAAGGTCGCGCGCGAGCGCCGGCGTCGAGATCAACGCAGCGGCAACCAGAGCCCAGGCCAAGGCTAAAACTTTCATCGCATCCTCCTGCCCAACGTACGCGCGAGCAAATGTGTCACCGCGTGCGCGGTGACGCAATTGCCGCGTCGCCGGCGGCCGCGAAACGGCGCAACTGCTTGCTCGCGCACGGCCGCGCGCGATGGCGCATGGCGCCATGCGGACCCGGCGGTTGTGCGCCGGGGGGCGGCGGCCCATGCTGCAGCGGCGGAATTCCCGGCGGAGGAGCCTTCGATGCACGACATCGTGATTCGCGGCGGCACGATCCTCGACGGCAGCGGCGGCGCCGCGTTTGCCGGCGACATTGCGATCGACGGCGACCGGATCGTCTCGGTCGGCGGCAAGGCCGGGCCGGCGCGCCGGGTGTTCGACGCCGACGGCCTCTTGGTGACGCCGGGCTGGGTCGATGTCCACACCCATTATGACGGCCAGGCGACCTGGGACCCGATCCTCGCGCCGTCGTCGTGGCACGGCGTCACGACGATTCTGTTCGGCAATTGCGGCGTCGGCTTCGCTCCGGTGCGGCGCGAGCACCGCGGCGACCTGATCGACCTGATGGAGGCAGTCGAGGACATCCCCGGCACCGCCTTGCACGAAGGGCTGAACTGGGAGTGGGAGAGCTTTCCCGAATTCCTCGACGCGCTCGACCGCCTGCCGCGCGCGATCGACGTCGCCGCGCAGGTGCCGCACCACCCGCTGCGCGTCTATGTGATGGGCGACCGCGGGGTCAACCGCGAGGCGGCGAACCAGGCCGACATCGCGCAGATGCGCCAGCTCGTCGAAGACGCGATGCGCGCCGGCGCGTTCGGCTTTACGACCTCGCGCACCTATTCGCACAAGACCACGACCGGCGAACTGGTTCCCGGCCACAAGGCCGAGGAGGCCGAGCTGCTGGGCATCGGCCGCGCGCTCGGCGCGGTCGGGCGCGGCGCGTTTGGCATGAACAGCGATTTCGAGCGCGAGGCCGAAGAATTTGCCTGGATCACCCGGCTGTCAAACGAGACCGGCCGGCCGGTGTGGTTCCTGTTGACCGACCGACCGACCGACCCGGCTCGCTGGCGCCGGCTGATGGCAGGGGTTCACCGGGCGCGCGCCGCCGGCGCAAGCGTTACCGCGCAGGTCGCCGGCCGCCCGGTCGGGGTGATCCTCGGCCACGCCACGTCGATGAACCCGTTCACTTTCCGCCCGGCCTATCGCGACCTCGACAAACTGCCGGCGGCCGAGCGCTGGGCCCGGCTGCGCGACCCCGAAATCCGCGCGCGCATTCTCGCCGAGCCGCCGTCCGAGCGCGAGCTGGAACGGCAGGGCCAGTTCATCCGCTTTGTCGCGACGCGCTGGGACCGCATGTTCGTCATGGGCAACCCGCCCGATTACGAGCCGACGCCGGACAAGAGCGTCGCGGCGATCGCCGCGCGCGAGGGCAAGACCCCGGACGCGGTCGCCTACGACTATCTGACCGAGAGCGCCGACCGCTTTCTGTTCTTCCCGGTGGTCGGCTATGTCCACGGCGACCACGAGCAGATCCGCGAGTTGCTGCTCGATCCTGGCACGCTGCTCGGGCTTGGCGACGGCGGCGCGCATTGCGGGCAGATCGTCGACGCCAGCCTGCCGAGCTACATGCTCAGCCACTGGGGCCGCGACCGGGCGCGCGGGCCGGGCCTGCCGCTCGAACAGATCGTCAAGATGCAGACCAGCGAGACCGCCGATTTCTTTGGCTTCCATGACCGCGGCCGGCTGGCACCGGGCCTCCGGGCCGATGTCAACCTGATCGACTTCGCGGCGTTGCGCCTGCATCAGCCCGAGATCGCGCACGATCTGCCGGCCGGCGGCCGGCGGCTGGTGCAGCGCGCCGACGGCTATCGCGCGACGCTGGTCGCCGGCACCCCGATCTTCGAGCACGGCGAGCACACCGGGGCACTGCCCGGGCGGCTCGTGCGCAGCGGGCGCTAGCGCCCGCCGGGTGGTGATAGGGCCCGAAGGCCGGCTGACCGGGAGGCCGCCTGCTTTCTCGTGGGGGCCGGCGGCGCGATGGCCGGCGGCTGAGGCTGAGGCTGCGGCGCCGTGGTGCCGGGTGAGGGATTCGAACCCCCGACCTTCGGTTTACAAAACCGCTGCACTGCCACTGTGCTAACCCGGCA
>DATLRD010000044.1:0-4276 GCA_035534855.1 Allostellaceae bacterium
AGGTCTGCTTGAAGCAGCGGTTGGCGTTGCCCCAGAACAGTTTCTGCGCCCGTTCACCGGAAACGCTCTGCCACTCGAGGATCTTGTCGATCGAGTTCGGGAACCAGCTCTCGAAATGCGGGTAGTCCGAGCCGAACATCAGGCAGTTTTCGCCCAATGCCTCGGTCACCATCTTGAACATCGGCTCGTGTTCGTGCGCCTCGATATTGGCGAAGACGCGGCCGGCGGCGAAATGCTCGCTCGGCAGCGCCTTCAACTTGGCGGTGCGGCCGACATAGGAAACCTGCTCGTCCATCCGCCGCACCCAGAACGGCAGCCAGCCGAACCCGCATTCGAGCACGCACAGCCTGAGCGCCGGGTGCCGGTCGAGGATTCCGCTGGCGAGGAACCCGGCCATGAACCGCATCGCGCCCCACGGGTGCGAGCACAGCCGCGCCAGGTAGACATTGTCCCACATCTGGTCATAGGCCGGGAAATACGGCGGCGACCACGTAAAGCTGTGATGCACGATTGCCAGATCGTGCTCGGCCGCCACCTGCCAGATGGGCTCCAGCGACGGGTGATCGACCGGCATGTCGTTGTCGAGCAGCGGCTGTACCGCGACCGCCCATTTGGATTTGCCCCAGTCGCGGATTTCCTGCACCGCCGAGGCGACATCGCGGGTCGAGGCGACGATCGGGCCCTTGAGCCGGTCGGGATAGGGCCCGCAGAATTCGGCCATATGCCGGTGATAGGCGCGGATCAGCCCGGTTTCGAGCGACACGTCGGGCACGCCGACGACGCTCGTCCACACCGACGGCACCAGGAAATGCACGTCGGCGCCTTCCTCGTCCATGTCGAACACGCGGTTGTCGGCGCGGTCGTCGACGACCCCGGGGCTGGGCCGCCGCTTGCCCCGCCAGGCGCGCTCGTCGGTCGAGCCCTTGCGCGGTTCGGCTTCGCCGAGCGTGCGCTCATAGGCGCGCTGGGCAAAGCGATAGGTCGTGCGCGGCGCCCCGTCGAGCGTCCGCGACTTCACCGTGATACGGTACGGCGCAAGATCGGCAAGCCGCGGGCGAAACGCCGGATCGACGTATTTCTCCAGCACGTCGGCGCCGGGGTCGATATGGGTGTCGGTGTCATAGACGCGATAACCGTCTCTCACAGCCCCCTCCCTCGCTGGTCGCCGCCGGCGCCTCGGCGGCACACTAGACTAGCGGATATCGCGCCGGCGCGGAATCATCGCCGCCTGAGCGCGGCGCACGGCTACAGCGAGATGCAGCAGAATTTTGACCAGGAGTCCCAGCGGCGGCTGCGCGTCGCCGCCTTCACCGCCGGCGCCGACGTGCCGGCGGCGCGGTTTCGCGTGCGCCAATATGCCGAACCGCTCTCCCGGCTCGGCATCGACCTCGCCGAATACTGGCCCGGCCTCGGCGCCTACCCGCCGCGCCGCCGCCTGCTGCGCCCGGCGTGGTTCGCGGGCACGCTGGCGCAGCGGTTGCCGCAACTCGTCGCCGCACGGCATGCCGATATCGTGCTGCTGCAGCGCGAGTTGGTGTCGACCCTGCCGACCCTCGAAGGGCTGACCCGGCGCCCGCGAATCGTCGATATCGACGATTCGATCCACCTTCACCGCGGCGGGCTGGCCGCGCGCCGCCTCGCCGCGCTCGCCGACCTGGTCATCGTCGGCAACGAGTTCCTCGCCGAGACCTGGCGCGGGTGGACACCGGCGGTCGAGATCCTGCCGACCGCGGTCGATACCGACCGCTGCCCGCATACCCCGCCGCCCGACCGTCCGGTGATCGGCTGGATCGGCACCGCCGCCAATTTGCGCTATCTGCAGGCAATCGCCCCGGCGCTGGCAACGGTCCTGCGGCGCTTTCCCGCGGCCGAGATTGCGGTGTGCTGCGACCGGCCGCCGGCGCTCGGCGGCCTTCCGGTGCGGTTTGTGCCGTGGTCCGCGGGCGCCGAGATCCCATTTCTCGCCTCGCTGTCGATCGGCCTGATGCCGCTCGACGACGGCCCGTGGGAGCGCGGCAAGTGCAGCATGAAGATGCTGCAATACATGGCCGCCGCGCGGCCCTGCGTGGTTTCGCCGGTGGGCATGAACCGCGAGGTGCTGGCCCGCGGCGCGCTCGGCCTTGCCGCGGCGACCGAGGTCGAGTGGATAGACGCGCTGTGCGGGCTGCTCGCCGACCGCGACGCGGCGCAGCGAATGGGCGAGACCGGCCGCGCCGTCGCCGAACGGCATTACAGCCGCGCCGCGCTGGCCCCGCGCCTCGCTGCGCTGCTCCGGCGGGTCGCGTGAGCGCGCCGATACTTTGAATTTGGCGGCGCCACGCCACATCCCTATCATCGCCGAGCCACGCCCAGGAGCGCCACTAATGGACACGATCGAACCCGATCTCGCCCCCGCCACGATCGAGGCCGAGCTCAGCTATTATGCCGGCGACGGGTCGATGCCGGTCTCGCTGGTCGCCGAGCCCGGCGGGCGCGACGCCCGTATTGGCGCGACCGGCTCGCAAACCCACCGCGTCACGCTGCACAACGGCCGGCTCGCCGCCGACCGGTTCCGGTTCGACCGCGAGGGCTTCCGCTTCACCAGGCACGACACGCGGATCGCCGATTTCTACGACGATGACGAAATCGCGCGCGTCTACTACCCCGAGATGGAAGCGCTGGTGAAACAGGAGAGCGGCGCCCGGCGCGTCGTCGTCTTCGACCACACGCTGCGCACCGAAAGCGACGAATTGCGCGAAACCCACAAAATCCGCGAGGTGGTGCGCCGCGTCCACAACGACTACACCGAAGTGTCGGCGCCAAAGCGGGTGCGCGACCTGATGGGCGACGAGGCCGAGGCGCTGCTCCAGGGGCGCTTCGCGATCATCCAGGTATGGCGCCCGATCCGTCACCCGGTCGAGACCTGGCCGCTGGCGATCTGCGATGCGCAAAGCCTCGACGAGCGCGATCTGGTGGTGACCGAACGGCGCTACCAGAACCGTACCGGCCAGACCTATGCGATCCACTACAACCCGAACCAGTACTGGTACTGGTTCCCGCGCATGCGGCGCGACGAGGCGCTGGTGTTCAAAGTCTACGAATCGCTGCGCGACGGCCGCGCACGGTGGACCGCGCACACTGCGTTCGACGACCCGACCTCCCCGCCTGAGGCCCGCGCGCGCGAAAGCATCGAAATCCGCACCCTGGCGTTTTTCTGAGCGCTGCCCTGGACGGCCACGCGATCGTCACCGGCGGGTCGAGCGGGATCGGCCTCGCGACCGCGCGGCTGCTGGCCCAAGAGGGGATGGATGTCACGCTGATCGCGCGGCGTCCGGCGCTGCTCGCCGATGCGATCGCCGCCCTTGAACGGTTGCGCCGTCGCCCCGGTCAGTCGTTCCGTGCGATATCCGCAGACCTCGCCGACCCGGACGCCGCGGCGCGCAGCATCGAAGCGGCGATCGCCGGGCTGGGGCCGCCGGAACTGCTGATCGCCTCGGCCGGGGTGGCGCGGCCCGGCCATTTCGCCGATTTGCCGCGAGCCGCGTTCGACGAGGCGATGCGGGTCAATTACTTCGCTACGCTCGACGCGATCCGTATCGCCGCGCCGGCGATGCGGGCGCGGCGCCGCGGCCGCATCGTGCTGGTGTCGTCCGGCGCCGGCCTGGTCGGCATCTTCGGCTACACCGCCTATGCCGCGTCGAAATTCGCGCTGCGCGGCCTCGCCGAGGCATTGCGTGCCGAGTTGAGGCCCGACGGGGTCCGAGTGTCGATCGTCTATCCGCCCGACACCGACACGCCGCAGCTCGCCGCGGAAAACCGGACCAAGCCGCCAGCCACACAGCGGATCACAGCACAGGGCGGGCTGTGGCAGGCCGATGCCGTCGCCCGCACGATCCTGCGTGGCGTACGGCGCAACCGCTTTGCCATCACTCCGGGATGGCAGATGACGCTGCTCTATCGCTTCGGCAGTGTCGCCGGGCCGGTGCTCGCCTGGCACTTCGACCGCATCGCGCGGCGCGCCGGCTGACCTATCGGTCACGCGCCGACCGCCGTTCCCGTGGCACCGGGAACTATCAGAGACAGGAATGTCGGGATCGCCGTCGCGCAAAAACGACAGCGGCGCCGATCGAAAAGATGCCGAGACAGAGTCGAGACTCTGACTGGCATGTCGGGAGGATTTGGCAGGCATGGCGGCGACCTACTCTTCCGCGCCTTAAGACGCAGTACCATCGGCGCTGAGGGTTTTCACGGCCGAGTTCGGGATGGGATCGGGTGTTTATCCCCTCGCTATGGCCAC
>DATLRD010000045.1:0-2092 GCA_035534855.1 Allostellaceae bacterium
CGTCGCGGCGTCTTGGAGCGGCACCGATGCGAGTCGGATGTTCGTGAACGGGACCCAAGAAAACTCGAACACGACAAATGTGTCTGGCACTCGCTTAACGAACAGCAACGTCTTCGTTATTGGGCACAGCGGCTACTGGCCGCAGCCGACTCCGGCTCGCTATTTCAATGGCAATCTGGCCGATGCTGCAATCTGGAATGTTGTTCTGTCCCCGCTAGAAATCGCGGCGCTTGCGAAGGGACGACGGCCATCTCAGGTAAGGCCACTGTCGCTTGTCGGCTATTGGCCACTCGACGGCCTCCAGTCGCCCGAACCCGATCTCAGCGGCAATCGCAACAACGGCACGCTCACCGGCACGTCGCTCGCCTTCGGGGCGCCGGTCGGACCGTCCGTCTATGGCCCGCGCGCCAGCCTGATCGCCCTCGGCGCCGCCGCATCGCTCGGCCAAGCCGTCCGCCGCAACGAGGTGACGAGCCGGCGCCGGATCATCCGGCCGTGGGAAGGCCGATGACCGAGACCCGCGTCACCGACACCGGCGCCGCCCGCGTCACCGATACCGGGCTGATCCTGGTCACGGATGCGGCGCCCGTCGTCACCGACCCGCTCTTCGTCGCGCTCGGACCGCGGCTTGATTTCATCGCGCTCGGGAGGATCGGCATGCGCGCGAATAATTTGCGGCCGGCGATCGCGGCGGGCGGCGAGACCCGGCCGGTGACGTTCGATTTCTCGCTCCAGCTCGCGCCGGGCGTCGTCGTCACCAGCATCGATGCCATGCTCGCCGCCGTGCTGTGGGGCGATGCCGATGCGACGCCCGATGCGCGCTGGCAGGGCAGCGCCGCGATCGTCGCATCGCTGCGCGACGGCATCGCCGGACACGCGGTGGCGCAGCAATTCGGCAACGTTCCGGGCGCGTCGCGCTATCTGCTGCAATGCCAGGCGACGGCGAGCGACGGCTCGCATCCCTGGCTCGAGACCGAGCTGTCGAGCTATGTGCCGGGCGCCGGGCCATGATGGGGGTTGCGCGATGAAAACGCCCTGGTACGAGACCGCGCCCGGCGCGACCGCGGCGCTGCTCGCGACGCGGTTGTTCGTCGATTGCGATCTCTACACCTTCAACCTCGCCGGCGCGATCGGCGGGGTGTCGGTGCTGCGCTATGGCGCCGGCCCGGTCGATGTGTCGGTGCTCGGCACGGTCTGGCCGGCGGCCACGGTGACGTTCGACCAGGACAAGGCCAAGGCGGTGGCGCATTGGAAGACCGGGCTCGACACCGATACCTGGCAGGTGGTGGTGGCGCCGCGCAACGTCGATCCCCGCACCGGCGCGGCCGACCCGGATGCGATCGGCACCGCGCCCTTCCTCGCGGCGCTGCGGGCGGGCGCGCTCGACGGCGCCGAGGTTCAGGTCGATCGCGCCTTCGCCGCATCGTTTCCCGCGCCGGGCAACGCGATGGCGCCCACGGGCGTCGTCACGATCTTCTATGGCCGCGTCGCCGAGATCGATCTGGGGCGCAGCCAGGCGGTGATCACGGTGGCGTCGCACCTGAAGCTGCTCGCCGGCCAGATGCCGCGGCGGCTCTATCAGGCGTCGTGCATCCATACGCTCTTCGATGCCGGCTGCACGCTGAAGGCGGCGGATTTCGCGGTCGCGGGCAGCGTGGTCGCGGTCTCGGCCGATGGCAGCACGGTGACGGCGACGCTGGCGGCGCCGGCGGGATCGGGCAGCTATGCGCTCGGGCGGATGGCGATGACGAGCGGCGCCAGCGACGGCTTCGCCCGCAGCATCCGCGCCTATGCGAACGGAACGCCGGCGACGCTCAATCTGATCGCGCCGTTCGCGCTCGGGATCGCGCCCGGCGACAGCTTCACCGCGTGGCCCGGCTGCGACAAGACCATCGCCACCTGCGGCAAGTTCGCCAACCAGGTGAATTTCGGCGGCGAGCCGAACATCCCCGCGCCGGAGGTTGCTTTTTAATGGTGCCTTCGCACGACGCTTCGCTGTGCTACGGCGGTCGCACCGAGCATGAGGAACGGCGCGCGGTCGTGCGCGAGGCGAACGGCTGGATCGGGACGCCCTTTCACCACATGGGCCGGG
>DATLRD010000046.1:0-24164 GCA_035534855.1 Allostellaceae bacterium
CGATACCTAGCCGCGACCGGAACACCCGGGCCTTATGGCGCCCGCGCAGATGGTGGTCGGAGAGGCAGTAGTCACGCAGCTTGGCGATGTCGACCACCACCCGGCGGAACGTCGCGCTCACCCCGCCGTCGTCCCCGCGCACAGGTAGCTGGAAATCCGGTGGTTGCGCACAGCATTCAGCATCTTCCGTGCCTCCCGCCGACAACGGTTGAGGGTAAAGGTAAGCGGCGCCCGCGTGAACCGAGAATGGTTCAGCTCGACGAGCTCATCGGATGCGCCACCGCTCGGATGCCGCGCCGTCGCTGTGCCTCCATTGCGGGGGCGGCGCGATTGTCCGATAGTCGGCGGCCGGGATCGCCGCAGAGCGGGGGGGAAATGGCGCGCGACGGGATTGCCGCTCTGTCGGCAGAGGCGCTCGGCGAGCATTACCGCGACAGGACGCTGTCGCCGGTCGAGGTCGCGAAGGCGCTGCTTGACCGGCTCGACGCGCTCGAACCGAAACTCAACGCGTTCACGATCGTCGACCGCGACGGCGCGCTCGCCGCGGCCGCGGCAAGCGAGCAGCGCTGGCATCAGGGCGCGGCGCTGGGGCCGCTCGACGGCGTGCCGGCGACGATCAAGGATCTGGTGCTGATGCGCGGGTTTCCGACCCGCCGCGGCTCGCGTCTGCTGGCCGATGCGCCGCCCGATACCGAGGACGGTCCGGCGACCGCGCGGCTCAAGGAAGCCGGTGCGGTGATCCTCGGCAAGACGACGACGCCGGAATTCGGCTGGAAGGCGCTCGGCGACAGCCCGCTCAGCGGGATCACCCGCAACCCGTGGAACCTCGACCGCACGCCGGGCGGCAGCAGCGCCGGGGCGGCGGCGGCCAGCGCCGCCGGCATCGCGCCGCTGCATGTCGGCAGCGACGGCGCCGGCTCGATCCGCATTCCGTCGTGCTTTTCGGGCGTGTTCGGGCTGAAGCCGACCTTTGGCCGGGTGCCGGCGCATCCGGCCTCGCCGATGGGGCTGCTCTCGCATGTCGGGCCACTCGCCCGGCGGGTTGGTGATGCGGCGCTGATGCTCAACGCGCTCAGCCGGCCCGACCCGCGCGACCCCTATGCGCTGCCGCCGCCCGACGGCGATTTTCGCGACGGGATCGAGGACGGCGTCAAGGGCTGGCGCATCGCCTACAGTCCCGATCTCGGCTATGCCAAGGTCGACCCCGAAATCGCCGCGGCCGTTGCGGCGGCGGTGCGCAAATTCGAGGCGCTGGGCGCGCATGTCGAGGAAGTGCGGGCGATCTTTCCGTCGCCGCGCGAGGCGCTGCTCACGTTGTGGGCGGCCGGGGCGGCGCGGGTGCTTGCCGCCTTTCCGCGCGAGCGGCGCGGCGCGTGCGACCCGGGCTTTGTCGCGGTCGTCGAGGCCGGCGAGCGGATCGCGGCGGCCGATTATGTCGGCGCCGATGTCGAACGCACCGCGCTCGGCCGGATCATGTCCGAGTTTCATCAGCGCTACGATCTGCTGCTGACGCCGATGATGCCGGTGCCGGCATTGCCGGTCGGGCAAGACCTCAACGACCCGGCGCACGAGAGCCACTGGGTCGACTGGTCGCCGTTCAGCTATCCGTTCAACATGACGCGCCAGCCGGCGGCGACGGTGCCGTGCGGGCTGACCTCGTCCGGGTTGCCGATCGGCTTGCAGATCGTCGGCCCGCTTTATGCCGACGCGCGCGTGCTGCGCGCCGCCCGCGCCTTCGAGGCGACCGAGCCCGAGCGCCATCCGCCGATCTGAGGACTTTCGATGCCCGACCCGATCATCGAGCTGACCGATACCGCGACACCCGAAGAATTGGCCGTCGTTTCCGACGGGCTGCGCGCTTACAACACCAGCCGCGCCGGGTACGACGATTACCGGCGCCTCGCGATCTTCGTCAAAGACCCGGAGACCGGCGCCATCATCGGTGGCATCTATGGCGGCAGCTATCTCGGGCAATTATCGATCGAGCGGGTGTTTCTGTCCGAACCGCTGCGCCGCTACCGGCTCGGCAGCCGGCTGATTGCGCTGGCCGAGGAAGAGGCGCGGCGCCGGGGCTGCTCGCGCATCACGCTCAACACGCTGGAGATCCAGGCGCGCGGCTTCTACCTCAAGCAGGGGTTCGAGACCGCCGCGACGCTGGCCTGCGACCCGCCCGGCATCACCCGCTATGTGATGACCAAGAAACTGACCTGAGGCACCCCATGAAATTCGGCCTGTTCGTCAACGCCCAGCAGCCGCGGTCCGACGACCCGGTGCTGCGCTTTCGCCAATGCGTGCAGCAGGCGATGGTCGCCCGCGATGTCGGGTTGGACGCGCTCGCTGCCGGGCACCATTACGTGTCGCCGCCCTACCAGTCGCTGCAGAACCTGCCGCTGTTGGCGCGGCTCGCCGCCGACACCGCGCCGATGGAGCTGGTGCTGGCGGTGACGCTGTTAGCGATGCTGAACCCGGTGCAGACCGCCGAGGAGGTGGCGACGCTCGATGTGATGTCCGAGGGGCGCGCCGTGTTCGGCGTCGGCATCGGCTATCGCGAAGAGGAATTCGCCGCCTTCGGGCTCGACGTAAAGGACCGCGTGCCGCGCATGCTCGAAGGTCTGTCGCTGATCAAGCGGCTGTGGACCGAGGAGGCGGTGACCCATCAGGGCCGGTTTTTCAACCTGCGCGAGGCGACCTCGACGATCCGCCCGGTGCGGCGCCCGACGCCGCCGATCTGGATCGCCGCCAATGCCGACGCCGCGGTCAAGCGCACCGGGCGGCTCGGCTATCCGTGGTTCATCAACCCGCACGCCGCGCTGCCGACGATCGAGCGGCAATGGGGCCTCTATAAGGAGGCGCTGGCCGGCGCCGGGCACGCGATCCCGGCCGCGCGGCCGATCATCCTCGAACTGCACGTCGCACCGACCCGGGAGGAGGCGGTGGCCACCGCGCAGCCCTATCTCGAAGGCAAATACGCCGCCTATGCCGCCTGGGGCCAGGACAAGGCGCTGCCGGGGCAGGAAAGCTTTCGCGTGGCGTTCGACGAACTCGCCCGGGACCGCTTCATCCTCGGCAGCCCGCAGGACGTCATCGAACAGCTCGAAGCGCGCATCGCCCGCCTCGATTCCAACTACTTCATCTTCCGCGCCGGCTGGCCCGGCATGGAGGCGTGGAAGGTGCTGAAGGCGCTCGAAATCATGGGAAGCGACGTGCTGCCCCATTTCCACCGGAAATACGGAAGGGGATGATTTTCCGCGGCCTTCGGGCGATTTTGCTACTGGACTGCTACCAAAAGCGGGAAGTGTTCGGAAATCGTCATTGCATGACGAAATTCGGCGCAACGGGTTGAGCCGCTTGAACCTTCCCGTTGGGAAGCGACTCGGTAGCAACCCGTCCATTGATTGAGTAACATCGATTCTCTGTTCAGTAGCACTCGACAGGGTCCTAAGTTAGCCAGACTCGCGCGTCGGTCTGATAGGCTGGCTCCGGTCGTGTTGACCCTGAGGGAACCAAGCCGCTACGCTCGCGCCCGGCTTGGACGTTCGTTATTCGCGAGGCGTTCGCACAAGCGTGCATGGAGCGCGCAAGCTGGAGACCGCCGATGTCCGACGCACCGCCCGAAGTGGCGCTGGAGTCAATTACATTCCATTACATCAAGGCCATGCAGTTCCGCGTGATCCATGTCGATGGTGCAATCGGCTCGCTCACTCCGCGTGGGTTCATTCATGCGGCCATGTACAGCGAGCGAGCCGCAATCCCACAGATGATGGTTCACCCGATCGAGGGCGGCCAGTTGGGTCCTCCAACCGAAGTGGTTTCTAGGCCCGGCATGGTTCGGGAAGTTGAGGTGAGCTTAATGTTTGATCTTGATGCCGCTGTTTCCTTTCGAGATTGGCTTTCGACGCGAATCGACGAACTGAAGACTACTCGATCAGCTGCCGACATGCGTTCGGCCAAAGCCGAGGAGGAAACAGAATGAACTATGCAAATTTCTTTGAACGTTCTGGCGAAACGCCCAAAATCACAAGCTATATCGGTTTCATGACTATGAAACCGGTAAACGGGCAAAGAGTGACTCGACCTGGCTTCTTTGATATTCGATTCATTTCCGCCGTAGATACGAAAACTGCTGCCCCGTTGGCCTTGAAAGCCGCAAAACGTAATATTGGAGATTGGTTCATAGCTCTTGCGACGCAGTGGACGCGTGAGACCGGCCATGTCGCTTCGATTGCACGCCGCCGTCAACATCCGGCCTACAAAAATATCATAAAATTAGGCAAAAGTGCCGTGCCACTCTTGCTGGATAGTTTGCGTACGCGGCCTGATTATTGGTTTCCGGCGCTTCGGGAGTTGACCGGGGAAGATCCTGTGCAGGATGATGATCGTGGATATTATGACCGTATGGCCGCCGCATGGCTCCAGTGGGGTAAGGATCGCCAACTCATAGCATGAATCCTCTCTTTGCGGGGCTTCCTAAGCTCAATAAACTCAACTCTAAAATAACGAGTGCACAGACGCCACGCTATAACTGCGTAGCATGGTCTGTCTGCAATGACCTTGTCTCCTTATGGCCGGATGAAGACAATCGGTGGCCGGTCGGTTTCAACCGGACAGAAACCCTCGAAGCCTTCTTAGAATTGTTCGTGGGAGTGGGTTTCTTGCAATGCGTCGATGGGCGCCTGGAGCCTGGCTTCACCCGAATTGCCCTATTCGTGAATGCGGAAGGTAAACCCTCCCACGTCGCGCGCCAGCTGCCTACCGGTCTATGGACCAGCAAGTTGGGCATATTGGCCGATATAGAGCACCGAGAGCTGTCCGTGATAGAGGGCAAGGATTACGGGCGAGTGGCGATATACATGCGTCGCTCCGATGCGAATGGACCGATACAACTCCCCCCGCTTCATCCACCGCCGCCTCTAATAATCCTGCCGTGATCAGCGCGGAGTTAAGCGGACGCCGAGATGCCGCCCTTGGTCCGCTCTTGCACCCGCGGCATCAAGCCGAGGGCGCGGGCGAAATCCTGCGCCAGCTCGATCGGGAGCGACTTCGCAAAGTGGGATGCGGTCGCGATCGCGTGTCCCGCAGTTTCAGGCGAGACGTCGGAAGCGGGTCCCACCTCATAGTCGGCGGCAGCTTTCAGGTTATATGCCCGACCGAGAAACCCGCGCAGCTGGCGTCAAAAATTGGCTCGTTTTCGGTAAGTTGCCGAAACTCGTGATGAACGCCCCGGTGGCGCCTAATCACTCGGCTGGTGCGCTCCATGATCAGCGCTTGTGCGGCGTGCATCGCTCCCAGATAGGCTGCGCGTCCGGCCTCGTCGGGCCACCCATCGGTCATCATGTCTGCCGCTTTGGCGAGAAATTCGCGGGCCTTCTCCGTAAAGGCCGCCGCCTCGGGAGTCACAGTTCAACACCCTCGCGCCGGATTTCATGCATCAGCGGAGTACGCTCGGCGTATGACCCGGCGCGGTACGCCATCGCATGGATGAACTCGCCCGTCTCGTCGAGAAGGTCGGCACCAAGATCGGCAAGGCAGTTCATTTCGTGCCAGCGATCGGTCAGGTCCTTCAGAAAAACCGCCACGTCATAATCGGAATCGGGGCGGGCGTGCCCGCGAGCCGAACAGCAGGACCCGTTCGATCCGGTCGCCGTAGATCGCGTCGAGCGCGGCGCGGAAGCGCTTGAGGATCGGATCGGCGGCAATCGCTTGTGTGGTCATGGCATTCCGGTCGGGCGCTGAGCCGATTGCGGCGAAGCATAGCCGATCCGCGCCCGATCGCGCCAACCCGCGTGACCCGGCGGGGAAACCTGATATCGTTCCGCGATGGGGCATCGGCCGGCGCGGCCGGACAAGATCAGGAGGGACCCAGAATGGCATCGAACGGCAAGGTTGCGCTCGTTACCGGCGGGGGCTCGGGCATCGGCAAGGCGTCGGCGATCGCGCTGGCGAAAGAGGGGTTTGCCGTGGTCGTTGCCGGCCGCCGGCCCGAGCCGCTCAACGCCGTGGTGGCCGAGATCGAGAGCCTGCAGGGGCGCGCGCTCGGGGTGCCGGCCGATGTCAGCGACCCGGCTTCGGTCGAGGCGCTGTTTGCCGCGACCAAAGCCAAGTTCGGCCGGCTCGACGTGCTGTTCAACAATGCGGGGTTCGGCGCCGCCGCGCTGATCGAGGACCTCGAATGGGAGCGATGGAACGGGGTCATCGGCTCGATCGTCCACGGCACGTTCCTGTGCACCCAGCAGGCGTTCCGGATGATGAAGGAACAGAAGCCGATGGGCGGCCGCATCATCAACAACGGCTCGATCTCGGCGCATGTGCCGCGGCCCAACGCGATCGCCTATACCACCGCCAAGCACGCGGTGACCGGCCTCACCAAGTCGATCTCATTGGACGGCCGCAAATACGACATCTCGTGCAGCCAGATCGATGTCGGCAACGCGCTGACCGAGATGACCCAGCGCATGACCCGCGGCGTGCAGCAGGCCAATGGCGAAGTGGTGATCGAGCCGACGATGGATGTCGAAAACGTCGCCCGCTCGGTCGTGTTGTGCGCCACCGTGACGCCGGAGGCGAACATCCAGTTCCTCACCGTGATGGCGACCAAGATGCCGTTTGTCGGCCGCGGCTGAGGCTGAGGCAATCGCGCGCGGCGGGCGGCGGCGTTATTCCTCCTCGCCCGCCACCGCGCTTTCGTGCCAGTGGCGAAGTATGAGGCGCGACAGCAGGTCGAGCACGAAATAGATCACGATGCCGGTGACCGACAACAGGAACAGTGCGGCGAAGAGGCGCGCGGTCTTGAGCAGGTAGCCGGCCTCGAGGATGCGGAAGGCGAGCCCGGTCTCGCTGCCGCCGGTGCCGGCGACAAACTCGGCGACGACCGCACCGATCAGCGCCAGCCCGCCGCTGATCCTGAGCCCGGCGAGGAAATACGGCAGCGCCGTCGGCACCCGCAGGTGCCACAGCGTCTGGCCCGGCGAGGCGCCGTAAAGGCGGAACAGCGCCAAGAGGTTGCGGTCGGCGCTGTTGAGCCCCAGCGTGGTGTTCGACACGATCGGGAAGAACGCCACGATCCAGGCGCACACCAACAGCGCCGCAAACGGGTCGCGCACCCAGATGATGATCAAGGGCGCGATCGACACTACCGGCGTCACCTGCAGGATCACCGCATAGGGAAACAGGCTCAGCTCGACGATCCGCGACAGCGAGAACAGCAGCGCCAGCGCCCCGCCGAGCATTGCCGCGGCGAACAGCGCGGCGAGCGTCACCCGCAGCGTCACCAGCAGCGACAGCAGCAGGCTCGGCCCGTCGGTCCACAGGCTTGCGGCAACCGCGCTCGGCGGCGGCAGGATGTAGGGGCGGATCGCAAACAGCCAGGTCGCGCCCTGCCACAGGCCGAGAAACGCCGCGCCGACCAGCAGCGGCGCAGCGATGCGCCATATCCGTGGGCTCACGGCCTGGGGGCTCACGGTCTGGCCTCCGCGCCCATCGCCGCGGCGAGCGCGGCGGACACGGTTTCGCACATCGCGGCGTATTCGGGCGCGAGGCGCAGCGCCCGCCCGCGCGGCTGCGCCAACCCGACCGGCAGGTCGGCGGCGATCCGCCCCGGCCGCGCGGTCATCACCGCGATGCGGGTCGACAGGTAGACCGATTCGAACACGCTGTGGGTGACGAACAGAACCGTCGGGCGATAGCGCTCCCACAGGCGCAGCAGATCGTCGTTGAGCGCCAGCCGGGTGATCTCGTCAAGCGCCGCAAACGGCTCGTCGAGCAGCAAGAGGTCGGGTTCGGTAACCAGCGCGCGGGCGATCGACACGCGCATCCGCATCCCGCCCGATAGCTGGTGCGGATAGGACCGCTCGAACCCGGCGAGGCCGACCGCGGCGAGTGCCGCGGCGACCCGCTCGCGCTCGGCGGCGCCGACCCGGCCGGCAATGCGGAACGGCAGCAGCACATTGCTCATCACCGTACTCCACGGCATCAGCGTCGGGTCCTGAAAGACAAAGCCGACGCGCCCGGCCGGGGCGTGGCGGTCCGGCCCGGCGCCGTCGAGCCCGAGGTGGCAGTGCCCGGTGCTCGGCTCGGCCAGCCCGGCGACGATGCGCAACAGCGTGCTCTTGCCGCAGCCCGACGGGCCGAGCAGGCTGACGAACTCGCCGCGCCCGACCGCAAGGTCGATGCCGCGCAAGGCTTCGACATTGTTCGCAAACCGCTTGCCGACCCCGCGCAGTTCGACGATCGGCTGGGGCGGTGCCCTTACCGCCGCGTCGGTCAGGTGTGCATCCCGATCTTCTTGTTGACGAATTGCAGCGTGAAGGCCTGCTTGTAGTCGAGCGTTTTCGGATAGAGCCCGGCCCTGGCCATCGTGTCGAAGAAATCGTGCCAGCGCGCGTCGGTCATCGCGCCGATGCCGCTCACCTTGGAGTCGCCGCTGTCGACGATGCCGTACTGCTTGATCTTGCCGATGCCGTAGGCGATCAGCGCGTCGCTCATGTCCGGGTTGTCCTTCTTGATCAGCGTGTTCCCCGGCGCCGGATCGCCGTAGAGATAGCTGTACCAGCCCTCGATGCTGGCGTTGACGAAGCGCTGCACCAGGTCGGGCTTGTCGTGCACCAGCTTGTCCGAGGTCTGGATCAGCGAGCCGTAGCTCGAATACCCTGCATCGGCCAGCAGCAGCACGACCGGGTGAATGCCCTGCTGCTCGATCGAGAACGGCTCGCTCGTCAGATAGCCCTGCTGCACCGCGTTGGGGTCGGCGAGAAACGGCGCCACGCTGAAATTGTAGGGCCGGATCTGGTCGTCGGTGTAGCCGAACTTCTCTTTGAGAAACAGCCAGCTGCCGACCCGCGTGTCGGAGCTGATCATGATCGGCTTGCCCTTGAGGGCGGCAAACGAATCGTTGCCGACATTGGGGTGCGCGATCAGCACCGACGGATCCTTCTGGAACAGCGCGGCGACCGCGACCATCGGGATCTTCTCGTTGGCGAAATTGAGCGGCAGGAACGAGTTGGACGCGATGTTGAAATCGAGCACCCCGGCGGCGAGCAGCTGCGCGTGGTTGACCGCCGGCCCGCCCGGGCGCAGCGTCACGTCGAGCCCGTGCCTGGTGTAGATCCCGGTGGCGAGCGCCTGATAATAGCCGCCGTGCTCGGCCTCGGCCTTCCAGTCGGTGCCGAAGCGGACCTTGTCCGGACCGGCGGCGCGGCCGAGCCGCGGGGCGGCGGCGAGCGCCAGCCCGGCGCCAAGCAGCGTGCGTCTGCCAATTCGCGTCATGCGGTGGATACCCGTTCGCGATTGCGGTGTTGTGCAGTGTAGTCAGGGGTTGCGACCGCGTCGAGTTGTCGAAAACCCGCATCCGCCAGATGCGGTGGGCACGCTCGCGAAATGCGGGCCACTCTTGTATAATCGGCGAGGGCGCCCGCAGCGGCGCGCCGGGCGCTGTGAATTCTGCGGCGGGAGGCACCTCGATGAAGAATCTGCTTGCTGTTGTCGGCGACGGAAACGCGCGGCCGGTGCTCGAAGCGGCGCTGACCACCGCCCGGCGGTTCGACAGCCATATCGTCGGGCTGCACAGCCTGACCACCGAATACGCGGTCGTGTTCGGCGGCGAGATGGGGTTCTCGATCTCGTCCGAGGTCGACCGCACCCTCGAACGCGAGGGGCACGAGCGGCGCGACCAGGCGCGGCGGCTGTTCCGCGAATTCATGAGCGCGAACGGTGTGCCGGTCGGCGGCCTGCCGGCCGGCCACACCGGGCCGAGCGCGTCGTGGCGCGAGGAAGACGGGCGCCAGAACGCGATCGTCGGCACAACCGGCCGGGTCTACGATCTGATCCTGGTCGAGCAGCCGGAAAAGCTCGCCTCGATCGCCGAGGCGACGCTTGAGGATGCGCTGTTCGAGAGCGGCCGGCCGGTGTTGATGGTGCCGAAAGAGGTGCCGCAGACGATGGGCGAAACGATCGCCATCGCCTGGAACGGCAGCACCGAAACCGCGCTGACCGTGGCGCTCGGCATGCCGTTTCTGCTGCAGGCGCGCCACGTCGTCATCGTTGCGGTCGGGCCGCAGCACATGCCCGAGCCGGGACCGACCGGCGAAGAGCTGGCACAAGCCCTCGAACGCCACGGGATCAACATCACCATGCGCGCCGCCGTCGGGCGCCAAAAGCCGCAGGGCGAGTCGTTTCTCAAGGAAGCAGTTGCGGCCGGTGCGGATCTGATGCTCAAAGGCGCTTATACGCAAAGTCGCATCCGGCAGATGATCTTCGGCGGCGCAACCCGGCATCTGATCATGGAATCGAATATTCCGGTGCTGATGGCGCGCTGATCAACCGGAACGATCTGGCGGGATCGCTCGTTCGTCCTGCGCGAGGGTTTCGCGGCAACATCAGCGAGAGGGGCGGATGCATTCGAAAATCGGGCGGTGGATCGCGGGATGGGCCGGCGGCGCCGCGGTGCTGTTGATCGCCACGGCGGCAGGCGCGCAGACCCCGCCGCCGCCTCCGCCGATGGGGCCTGAAGCCGCGGCGATCCACGAATGCCTGTGCCTGCAGCAGTCGATGGACCGTGCCGCGACCGTGATGAACGAAAAGCGCCGCGGGCTCGACGCGGTGCACGACCAGCTGGCGCGCGCCGATGCGGCGCTCGACCGGGCCCGCTCCACGCTCAACGTCAACGACCCGCAGGCGGTGGCGCAGTTCCGCCAGCAGCTCGAACAGCGCGACGCGCTGTTTCGCCGTTCCAACGGCGGAATTGTGGCCGATGTGGCGGCGGCGGTCGACCGGTACAACCACTTGGTCGCGGTCTATAACGGGCAATGCGCCAACCGGCCGATGGATGCAATCCTGAAGAGCCAGATCCAGGCGACGCTGTCCTGCCCGGCCGAATAGCGCCGCGCCGGGCTCAATGGCGCGGGGCGGCGGCGGCGTAGAGCGCCTCCGGCGCGACCTGCGGCGCGGCGATCTCCGCCCAGCCGCCGTCGCGCCACGCCCGGAAGAAGCAGTTGCGGCGGCCGGTATGGCATGCGACGCCGTGCTGATCGACCAACAGCAGCACCGTATCGCCGTCGCAATCGAGGCGGAAATCGACGAGCCGCTGGGTCTGGCCCGAGGTTTCGCCCTTGCGCCATAATTGCCCGCGCGAGCGCGACCAGTAGCAGGCCCGGCCTTCTTCGAGCGTCAACCGCACCGCCTCGCGGTTCATCCACGCCACCATCAGCACCTCGCCGGTGTCGTGCTGCTGGGCGATGGCCGGGACCAGCCCGTCGCTGTCGAACCGGATTTCGCCGAGCGCGCGCTCGATGGCTTCGCTCACCCCGCCGCTCCTTGTCAGTACTCTTGCCAACGGATTAGGGTGAGCCAACGATGAAAACAAGTGCGGTCCGCGAGAGATCGAGTCCGGGTGGCGCAGCGTGGACGATCTGATCCTCGAAACTCAAGGCCTGACCAAGGATTTCCGCGGCTTCACCGCGGTCCAGGGGGTCGATCTGCGGGTGCGCCGCGGTACGATCCACGCGCTGATCGGCCCTAACGGAGCCGGCAAGACCACGGTCTTCCACCTCCTGACCAAGTTCCTCGAACCGAGCGGCGGGCGGATCCTCTACAACGGCCGCGACATCACCGCCGAGCACCCGGCCACGGTGGCGCGGCTTGGCTTGGTGCGCTCGTTCCAGATCTCGGCGGTGTTCGCGCACCTGTCGGTGCGCGACAACGTGCGGGTGGCGCTGCAGCGGCCGCTCGGCAACTCATTCCATTTCTGGCGCTCGCAGCGGGTGCTCGACCGGCTGAACGACCGCGCCGCCGAGCTGCTCGACGCGGTCGGGCTCGGCGGGTTTGCCGATGCGATGGCGGCGGCGCTGCCCTACGGCCGCAAGCGCGCCCTCGAACTTGCCACGACGCTGGCGCTCGACCCCGAAATGATGCTGCTCGACGAGCCGATGTCGGGCCTCGGACAAGAGGATATCGGGCGCATTTCGGCGCTGATCCGCGGCGCTGCGCGCGACCGCACGGTGCTGATGGTCGAGCACAATTTGTCGGTCGTCGCCGATCTGTCGCAGGTGATCACCGTGCTGACCCGCGGCACGATCCTGGCCGAGGGCGATTACGCCGCGGTTTCGGCCAACCCCGAGGTGATCGAGGCCTATATGGGCACCGGCGATGGCTGAGGCGGCGCTGCTGCGGGTCGACGGGCTGCACGCCTGGTACGGCGAATCGCACATCCTGCACGGGGCGGCCTTCGAGGTCGGCAAGGGCGAGCTGGTCACGCTGCTCGGCCGCAACGGCGCCGGCAAGACGACGATCCTCAAGTCGATCATGGGCATCGTCGCCCGGCGCCGCGGCTCGATCGGCTTTGCCGGCACCGAGCTGATCGCCTTGCCGTCGAACCGCATTGCCCGGCTAGGGGTCGGCTACTGCCCGGAAGAACGGGGCATCTTTGCCAGCCTCGATGTCGAGGAGAACCTGCTGCTGCCGCCAATGGTGCGCCCCGGCGGCATGAGTGTCGACGAGATCTACGCGATCTTTCCCAACCTTGCCGAGCGCCGGCGCAGCCCGGGCACCAAGCTGTCGGGCGGCGAGCAGCAGATGCTGGCGATCGGTCGCATCCTGCGGACCGGGGCCAATCTGCTGCTGCTCGACGAGCCGACCGAGGGGCTGGCGCCGGTCATCGTGCAGCAGATCGGCGTCGTGTTGCGCACGCTGAAGGCCAAGGGCTACACGATCCTGCTGGTCGAGCAGAATTTCCGCTTTGCGGCGACCGTTGCCGACCGGCATTACGTGGTACAGAACGGGCGGATCGTCGATATGATCACGAATTCCGATCTCGGGTCGCATGTCTCCCGGCTGCACGAGTACCTGGGCGTATGAGCCGAATCACCAAGAGAGGAAGACGATGAAGCGACTTGCCATTCTCGCGGGATTCGCCGCGGCGCTGATGCTTTCTGCCGGTGCGCAGGCACAGACGAACAAGGATACGGTCAAGATCGGCGTCTTGACCGACATGTCGAGCCTTTATGCCGATCTCGGCGGGCCCGGCTCGGTCGCGGCGGCGCAGATGGCGGTCGCCGATTTCGGCGGCACGGTCAATGGCAAGAAGATCGTGGTGGTCAGCGCCGACCACCAGAACAAGCCGGATATCGGCGCCTCGATCGCCCGGCAATGGTTCGACACCGACGGCGTCGACATGATCACCGACCTGACCACGTCGAGCGTCGCGCTTGCGGTGCAGGAGGTGGCGCGCGAAAAGAAAAAGGTGCTGATGATTACCGGCGCGGCATCGTCGGACCTGACCGGCAAAAGCTGCGCGCCGACCTCGATCCACTACGCCTATGACACGACGGCACTGGCCAACGGCACCGGAGCCGCGGTGGTAAAGGCTGGCGGCAACACGTGGTTTTTCATCACCGCCGACTACGCCTTCGGCCATGCGCTGCAACGCGACACCGCGTCGGTCGTCGTGGCCAATGGCGGCAAGGTCGTGGGCTCGGTCAACGTGCCGCTCAACACCGCCGATTTCTCGTCCTACCTGCTGCAGGCGCAAGCCTCCAAGGCCAAGATCATCGGGCTCGCCAATGCCGGCGGCGACACGATCAACTCGATCAAGCAGGCGGCCGAGTTCGGCATCGTCAAGGGTGGGCAGAAGCTGGCCGGCCTGTTGCTGTTCATCAGCGACGTGCACAGCCTCGGCCTGAAGATCGCGCAGGGCCTGCAGCTGACTGGATCGTTCTACTGGGACCAGGACGAGCAGACTCGCGCATTCTCAAAGAAATTCTTTGCCAAGACCGGCAAGGAGCCGACGATGACCCAGGCCGGGGTGTACAGCGCGGTGATGCATTACCTCGAAGCGGTCAAGGCGACCAACAGCGTCGACGGCCCGACCATCGTCAAATACCTGCGGTCGAAGCCGATCAACGATTTCATGATCCGCAACGGGCACCTCCAGGCCGACGGCAGTCTGGTCCACGACATGTATCTCTACGAGGTCAAGACGCCCGCCGAATCGAAGGGCCCGTGGGATCTGTACAAGCTGGTCGCGACGATCCCCGGCGCCGAGGCCTACAAGCGGCCGCATGGCGATCAATGCCCGCTGGCGAAGGATTGATCACTGCGAGTGGCCCCTCACTCCGACCCTCTCCCCGCCCGCGGGGAGAGGGTCGGACCCGCGCGAAGCGTGGGAGGGTGAGGGGGAGCGGCCGCCCGTAACGGCGTCATGTTCTCGTTCCTTCACCTGGCGCTGCCGTCGGCGCCGCTGTTTTTCGCCCAGCTGCTCGTTGGGCTGATCAACGGCGCCTTCTACGCGATGTTGAGCCTCGGTCTGGCGGTGATCTTCGGCCTGCTCAACATCATCAACTTCACGCATGGCGCGCAGTACATGCTCGGCGCGTTTGGCGCGTGGTTTCTGCTGACCTTGCTCGGCATCGGGTATTGGCCGGCGCTGATCATCGCGCCGCTCGCGGTCGGCGCTTTCGGGGTCGTGCTCGAGCTGTTGTTTCTGCGCCGTATCGCCCGGCTCGACCACCTCTACGGCCTGCTGCTGACCTTTGGCCTGGCGCTCGTCATCCAGGGCGTGTTCCGCCAGGGATACGGCTCGTCCGGCCTGCCCTACGGCATCCCCGACGAATTGCAGGGCGCGACCAGCCTCGGCTTCATGTACCTGCCCAATTACCGGGCCTGGGTCATCGTGGTGTCGCTGGCGGTGTGCCTCGCCACCTGGTTCGTCATCGAGCGCACCCGGCTCGGCGCGACGCTGCGCGCCGCCACCGAGAACCCGGGCCTGGTGCAGGCCTTCGGCATCAACGTGCCACGGCTGGTAACGCTGACCTATGGCGGCGGCGCCGCGCTCGCCGCGTTTGCCGGGGTGCTCGCCGCGCCGATCTATCAGGTCAGCCCGCTGATGGGCAGCAACATCATCACCGTGGTCTTCGCCGTGGTGGTGATCGGCGGGATGGGGTCGATCCTCGGCGCGATCGTCAGCGGGTTCGCGCTCGGCCTCGTCGAAGGCCTGACCAAGGTGTTCTATCCCGAGGCGTCGGGCACGGTGATCTTTGTGATCATGGCGCTGGTGCTGCTAATCAAGCCGGCCGGCCTGTTCGGCCGGGCGAGCTGAGATGAGGATGCGCCCGGCGACTCTGTGGTGGACCATCGGGCTGATCGCGCTCGCGCTGGCCGCGCCATTCTTCTTTTATCCAGTGTTCCTGATGCAGGCGTTGTGCCTGGCGCTGTTCGCCTGCGCCTTCAACCTGCTGCTCGGCTATGTCGGGCTGTTGTCGTTCGGTCACGCAGCGTTTTTCGGCGGCGCGGCGTATATCACCGCCTACACGGTGAAGGCCTGGGGGCTGCCGCCCGAGCTCGGCATCCTCGCCGGGGTCGCGGTCGCGGCGGCGATGGGGCTGGTGTTCGGCTGGCTGGCGATCCGCCGCCAGGGCATCTATTTCGCGATGATCACGCTGGCCTTTGCCCAGATGGTCTTTTTCTTCTCGGTCCAGGCGCCGTTTACCGGCGGCGAGGATGGCATCCAGGCGGTGCCGCGCGGGCATCTGTTCGGGGTCATCGACCTCGGCAGCGGGCGGACGATGTATTATTTCGTGCTGGCGGTGTTCCTGATCGGGTTCGCGATCATCGTCCGCGCGATCGATTCGCCGTTCGGGCAGGTGATCAAGGCGATCCGCGAAAACGAGCCGCGCGCGATCTCGCTCGGCTATCGCACTGAGCGCTACAAGCTGCTGGCCTTCATCTTGTCGGCGGCGCTGGCCGGCCTCGCCGGCTCGACCAAGGCGCTGGTGTTCCAGTTTGCCGCGCTCAGCGATGTCGATTGGACAACTTCGGGCGCGGTGGTGCTGATGACCCTGATCGGCGGCATGGGCACGATCCTGGGCCCGGTGATCGGCGCCTTCATCATCGTCGCGATGGAAAACTATCTGGCGCAGACCGGCTCGTGGGTCACGATCATCGAGGGCGCGATCTTTGTCGTCTGCGTGCTGACCTTCCGGCGCGGGATTGTCGGCGTGATCGCGCCCTATGTCGGTGGCCGGCGCGATGCACCGCCACCGCCCGACGCCGCACCGGAACCGGCGCTGCCGGCCGGCGCGGCCCGCGAAGAGGTGCGGCTTTAGCTGCGCCAGCGCAGCGTGCACGGCTCGACCGGGTTGTCGAACGGGCGTCCTTCGGCCAGCGCGCGCTGGTATTCGCGCTTTAGCCGGTAATACCAGCGCGCCTGCGTGTCGGCGTCGTCGATCAGCGACAGGGTCGGGTGAAAGCGCAGCCCCTCTTGCTGGCGCTGCATGATGTCGCGGTCCTGGCGGAGGAACGCGCGCACATAGGGGCGCAGCACCGGCTTCAGCGCGCTGAGCCACGGCGCGGTCCAATAGATGCAGTGATTGATCTCGCTGGTCCGGTCGTCGATCGGGGTGATTGCGGTCAGGTTGGCGACCACATGGCGGCCGGCGCGGATCTGCTCGATGCGCACGCTCGGCAGGCGAAAGGCGATCTCGGTGTCACTGCTGCCGCCCAAAATCTTGTAGGCCCGCGAGTTGGTCGATGGGGCATGCCGGCTCATCGTGAAGCCCCAGGGCGAGGGCACGAACGCCTTTTCCTTGGCATGGATCGAGCGGCGCCCGCGCCACCACCAGGCGCGATGCACAAACGGGCCGTGCGCCGGGTCCATCAGCCCGACGACGGCGTCGTCGATCGTCGCGGCAAATGATACCTGCTCGACGATCCGCGGCGCTGCCTCCGGGCCGAACCCGTCGAGCAGCGGGATTTCCGGCGCCCGCGCCGCATCGGTGCCGAGATACACCCAGATGTTGCCCTGCACCTCGCGCGCCGGATAGCGCGGCACTGCCACCCCGCTGATGTTGAACGCCTGGCCGTCGACCAGCGCCGGGATCGCGGTGCAGCGCCCGTCGGGCGCAAAACGCCAGCCGTGATAGCAGCACTCGATTTCGCGCCCGTCGAAACCGCCGGCCGACAGCGGCATGCCGCGGTGCGGGCAGATGTCGCGCAGCGCGAACACCGCACCGGCGGCGTCGCGCCCGAGCAGCACCGGGTCGCCGAGCATGACGCGGCCGAGAAGCGCGCCGCGACGCACCTGTCGGCCCGGCGCTGCGTAATACCAGGCCTCGCGCAACGGCGCTGCCGGATCATCCACCGTTTTCCCTGCCATCATGCGGAGATAGCGCGCCCGCGCGCCGCCGGCAATAATCCGTTCCGGCCGCGCCCGCCCCTATCATCATCGTGCGCCAGCGGCTATTTTCGCGGCGAACGCGTCCCCCTCAAGGCTTTCGGCCGGCATCGTCGTGCTCCGCGTCATCCGCCACCCCGGCTCCGGTTCCCATCCCCGCCTCGGCGCGGTGCTGGCGATGGGCAATTTCGACGGGCTGCATCTCGGTCACGCCACGCTGATCGGGCATGCCAAGTCGCTCGCCCGCGACGCCGGCGCGCCAGCCGCGGTCTTGACCTTTGAGCCCCACCCCCGCGCCGTGTTCATGCCGGGCGGCGAGGCGTTCCGGCTGACCCCGTTCCGGGTCAAGAAGCGCGAGATCGCGCGGCTCGGCGTCGATCTGCTGTACGTCCAGCATTTCGACCGCGAGTTTGCCGCGCGCAGCGCCGAATCCTTTGTTGCAGACGTGATGGTCAACGGCATCGGCATCAGCCATATCGTCGTCGGCCACGATTGCACCTTCGGCAACCGCCGCCGCGGCACGCCCCAGATGCTGCGCGCCGCCGGCGCCCAGCACGGGTTTGGCGTCACCGTGGTCGAGCCGGTGCGCGCCAAGGACCAGGCGCTTTATTCCTCAACCCATATCCGCGAGCTGCTGAAGGCCGGCAAGCCGCGCGAGGCGGCGGCGCAGCTTGGCCGCTACTGGGAGATTGACGGGCGCGTCAGGGTCGGTGACCGGCGCGGCCACACGCTCGGTTTCCCGACGGTCAACATCCTGCTCGGCGAGTACTTGCGGCCGCTGTTCGGGGTCTATGCGGTGCGCGTCACCGGCGACGGCGACGACGACCCGCTCGACGGCCGCGCCGTCGATGGCGTGTGCAATATCGGGCTGCGGCCGACCGTCGGCGGGCACCGGCCGCGGCTCGAAGCGCACCTGTTCGATCTCGACCGCGATCTTTACGGCCGGCACCTGCGGGTGTCGCTGATCGACTTCATCCGGCCCGAGCGCAAATTCTCCGGGCTTGAGGAGCTGAAGGCGCAGATCGCCGCCGACGCGGCGCGGGCGCGGGAAATTCTGTTCGCCACCAGGCCGAGCGGCTGAAATGCGGCCTGGGAATAACGGGGGATCGTAGCCAGCCCCGGCGGGCGGGTCTGTGTTTGCAATTAGTCATACCGTTAACACCTCTGCGCCATAATTGCGGTTGTATAGCAACCTCGATCGTCTACTCCGTGTGTCAATGCCCGACCCTTTGATCGCAACTCCGGCGGGATCGTCTTTTGCACCTTTCCCGGGGGAGGCGCTGCGCGGGCGTCGGGGCCGCTTTCTACCGATCGTGCTCCGGCCGCTCTATCGGCTTTACGAAGAGCGCCTGCTGTTGGCGATTCGGGCACACCCGCTGCCGCGCCATGTCGGCATCATTCTCGACGGCAACCGCCGCCATGCGCGCCGCCTCGGCATCACCGATCCGCGCGCGGTCTACAACATCGGCGCCCGCAAGCTCGACGACGTGCTGGGATGGTGCCGCGAAATGCGGATCCCCACGGTGACGCTGTGGGTGTTTTCGCCCGAGAACCTGCGCCGTTCGACGGAGGAGGTTTCCGGCATCTTTGGCGCGATCGAGGCCAAGCTGGCCGTGCTCGCGCGCGATCCGCGCATCCATCAGGGCCGGGTGCGCATCCGCGCGATCGGCAAGCTGAGCCTCGTTCCCGAGGCGACGGTGGCGGCGATCCGGGCGGCCGAGGCGGCAACCGCGGCCTATGACGGGATGGTGTTGAACATCGCGGTGGCCTATGGCGGGCGCCAGGAGATCGTCGATGCGGTGTCCGCCTTTCTCGGCGATACGCTGGCCCCGGACATGAGCCTGGCCGACCTGGTCGCGCGGCTGACGCCAGAGACCCTCGGCCGCTACCTTTACACCGCCGGCCTGCCCGATCCCGACCTGATCATCCGCACCAGCGGCGAGGTTCGCCTGTCCGGGTTCATGTTGTGGCAGAGCGCGCACAGCGAGTTCTATTTCACCGATGTGCATTGGCCGGCCTTCCGCAAGATCGATTTCCTGCGCGCGATCCGCACCTACCAGATGCGCCAGCGCCGCTTCGGTCTGTGACCGCCAGGCGGGATCGGCCAACAACACCCTCGAATTCGACACATTCCGCTGTTATACCGTCGCGATGATGGCGAGGCGCGGGCGGATAATGCGAATTACGGGCCTGGCCCTCGTTTGAGGGTCAGGACTCCTCCGATTTTCCGCATTCCCCCCAAAGGCTGACGATGCCCACGGACTATCGCCCGACCGTCATTCTGCCCAAGACCGATTTCCCGATGCGCGGCGACCTGCCAAAGCGCGAGCCCGCGATACTGGCGCGCTGGCAGGAGATGGACCTTTATCGCCGGCTGCGCGAGTGCGCCAAAGGGCGCGAGAAATTCGTGCTGCATGACGGGCCGCCCTACGCCAACGGCGATCTGCATATCGGCCACGCGCTCAACAAGATCTTGAAGGACGTGGTCAACCGCACCCAGCAGATGCTGGGCAAGGACGCGCCCTATGTGCCGGGCTGGGATTGTCACGGGCTGCCGATCGAGTGGATCGTTGAGGAAAAATATCGCGCCCGCAACCAGTCGAAAGACAGCGTGCCGCGCGCGCAGTTCCGCGCCGAATGCCGCGCCTTCGCCGAGCACTGGATTGGCCAGCAGAAGGAGCAGTTTCGGCGTCTGGGCGTGGTCGGCGACTGGGACAACCCCTACACGACGATGGCCTATGCCGCCGAGGCGCAGATCGTGCGCGAGATCGGCAAGTTTCTCATCAATGGCGGGCTCTATAAGGGCGCCAAGCCGGTGCTGTGGTCGGTGGTCGAACAGACCGCGCTGGCCGAGGCCGAGGTCGAATACCACGACCACCGCTCGACCATGGTGTGGGTGCGCTTTCCGGTCGAGCGCGCGGCGCGCCCGTCGCTGCACCACGCCGCGGCGGTGATCTGGACGACGACGCCGTGGACCCTGCCCGCCAACCGCGCGATCGCCTACGGTGCCGAACTCGAATACGCGGTGATCCAGGTCGACGGCGTCGCCGACAACAGCCGCGCGGTGCATGGCGAAAAGCTGCTCGTGGCGATGACGCTGATCGACGAGTTCTGCGCCCGCGCCCGGATCGAGCGGCACACGGTCGTCGACCTCTTTTCCGGCGACGCGCTCGCCGGCACCGTGGCGCGCCATCCGCTCCACGGCCAGGGCTACGAATTCCCGGTGCCGCTGCTGCCCGCCGCGTTTGTCGAAGCCGGCGAGGGCACCGGCCTCGTCCACATCGCCCCGGGCCACGGCGCCGACGACTGGGAACTGGGCCAGGAGCACGGGCTGCCGGTGCCTGATACGGTCGGGCCCGATGGTGTCTATCTGCCGAGCGTGCCGCTGTTTGCCGGGCGCGCGGTCTATACCGCCGACGGTAAGCCGGGCGACGCCAACGAGGCGGTGATCGGCGCGATCGCCGCTGCTGGCGGGCTGGTAGCGCGTGGCAATTTGGTGCATTCCTATCCGCACTCGTGGCGCTCAAAGGCGCCGCTGATCTTCCGCAACACGCCGCAATGGTTCATCTCGATGGCGGCGAACGGGTTGCGGGACAAGGCGCTGAAGGCGATCGACGAGACAAGCTGGGTCCCGCCGCAGGGCCGCAACCGCATCGCCGCGATGATCGAAGGGCGACCCGATTGGTGCGTCTCGCGCCAGCGCGCCTGGGGCGTGCCGATCCCGGTCTTCGTCAGCAAGAAGACCGGCGAGCCGCTGCGCGACCCGGCGGTCATCGAGCGGGTGGCGCGCGCGGTCGAACGGGCCGGCGCCGATGTCTGGTTCAGCGCCGATCCCGGCGAATTCCTCGGCAACGCCTATGACCCGCAGGAGTGGGAGCAGGTTACCGACATTATCGAGGTGTGGTTCGATTCGGGCTCGACCCACGCCTTTGTGCTCGAACAGCGGCCCGAGCTGAAATGGCCGGCCTCGCTCTATCTCGAAGGCTCCGACCAGCACCGTGGCTGGTTTCATTCCTCGCTGCTCGAAGCCTGCGGCACGCGCGGCCGCGCGCCCTATGACGCGGTGTTGACGCACGGCTTCGTGCTCGACGAAGACGGCCGCAAGATGTCGAAATCGCTGGGCAACGTCGTCGCGCCGCAGGACGTGATGCGGCAGAGCGGCGCCGACATCCTCCGGCTGTGGGTGGTCGGGTCGGATTATGCCGACGATCTGCGCATCGGCCCGGAAATCCTCAAGCACAACAGCGACATCTATCGCCGGCTGCGCAATACGCTGCGCTATCTGCTCGGCGCGCTCGACGGGTTTTCCGCCGCCGAGGCGGTCGATCACCAGGCAATGCCCGAATTAGAGCGCTGGGTGCTGCATCGGCTGTGGCAGATCGACCGCGCCGTGCGCGAGGCGGTCGAGGCGTTCGATTTCCATGCGATGTTCACCGAATTGCACAATTTTTGCGCCGTCGACCTGTCGGCGTTTTATTTCGACATTCGCAAGGACCGGCTCTATTGCGACGCGCGGAGCGAGCCGGCGCGGCACGCGGTCCGCGCCGTGATGGACCGCACCTTCGATTGCTTGTGCCGGTGGCTCGCGCCGGTCCTCTGCTTCACCGCGGAGGAGGCGTGGCTGGCGCGGCACGGTGACACGCCGGGCCGCAGCGTCCACCTCGAACTCTATGCCGAAGTGCCGCCGGCTTGGCGCGACGATGCGCTGGCGGCGCGATGGCAGGGGCTGCGTGATTTGCGCCGCGTCGCCACCGGCGCGCTCGAAGTCGAGCGTGCGGCCAAGCGGATCGGGTCGAGCCTGCAGGCGGCGATCGAGGTGTTTGCGCCGGCGCCTTACGTTCCCGAACTGGCGGGCGTGGACCTTGCCGAATTGTGCATCACCTCGGCGGCGATCGCGTGCTTTGAGGAGCCGCCGGCGGACGCCTTCACGCTGGCCGATGTTCCCGGCGTCGGGGTCCGCGTGATGCTGGCCGAAGGCGACCGCTGCGAGCGGTGCTGGCGGGTACTGCCTGAGGTCGGACACGTCGCCGACCATGCCGATTTGTGCGGGCGCTGCGCAGATGTTGTGGGGCATCGCGCCGCGGCGGAGGGCGGTTGATGATCGGCCGCGGACTGATCGTGGCGCTGCTGGTCACCGTCGCCGACCAGCTCAGCAAGACCGGGATCGTCGCGCTGTTCGCCAATCGCCCGAATGGCGCGCAGATCCGCGTGGCGCCGTTCGTGAACCTGCTGCTGACCCGCAACAGCGGCATCAGCTTTGGCATGTTCAACGGCGCGGTCGGCCCGAACTCGCTGGTGTTTTCGCTCGCCGCCATCGCCGTGATGGCGGTGCTGATCTATTGGCTGAGCCGGGTCGAGACCGCGTTTCTCGGCGTCGCGATCGGCCTGATCATCGGCGGCGCGGCGGGCAATGTGATCGACCGGCTGCTCGACGGCAGTGTTATCGACTTCCTCGATTTTCATTTTGGCACGTGGCATTGGCCGGCCTTTAATATCGCCGACAGCGCGATTTGCGTGGGGGTTGTGGCAATGTTGCTCGAGGGGTTACTGTTCCGCCACCCGCGATCGCAAGCAAAAGGGTAGGGAGATTTACGGCATGACCGGGGGTGACGGTTTGGTTTCGGTTGCGACGGTGCGACGACTACTTCCGGTTTCTTGCATGGCAGCGGCGATGCTGTTGTCCGGCTGTACCGGGTTCAAGCAGATGGTCGGGCTCGAGCAGCAGCCGCCCGACGAGTTTGCAGTCGAGTCGCGGGCACCGCTGACGATCCCGCCTGAGTTCAAGCTGCGGCCGCCGGAGCCAGGTGCGCCGCGGCCGCAGGAGGTCAGCTCGGCAACCAAGGCGCAGCAGGAGGTCAACGCCGCCACGCCGGGCAAGCCGGGCGATGTGGCGCCCGGTCTCAACGCCGCGGTGCTCGGCGGCGCCCCCGACCCCAACGCGCAGATCGACAACCTGTCGCGCAAGCTATTGCTCTCAAACGATATCAACACCGGCGCGACGATCGACAAGCGCGAGACGACGGTGCTGAAGGGGATCTACTAGCCCGCCGCGTGCAGCGCTGCGCGAAGCAGCAGCAATTAGCGAGAGCGGCGCGATGCAGAGCCGATGGTCGGACGAGGATGCCGAACGGCTGGTCCGCCATTATGGCGAAGCGGGGGTGGGCCGTGAGCTCACGCTCCGCGTGTACACCTCGCGGCTGCTCGGCGGCGATCCGCGCCTGGTGCTGCACGGCGGCGGCAACACCTCGCTGAAGACGATGGCGGTCGACCTGCTGGGCGACCTGGCCGAGGTGCTGTGCATCAAGGGCAGCGGCTGGGATCTCGCGGCGATCGAACCGGCCGGGTTGCCGGCCGTGCGCCTTGCGCCGCTGCGCCGGCTGCGCCAGCGCGGTGCGCTGTCGGACGAAGAGCTGGTGCGCATCGAACGCGCCAGCCTGCTCGACCCCGGGGCGCCGAACCCGTCGGTCGAAATTCTGCTGCACGCGTTTCTGCCGCACAAATTCATCGACCACACCCATGCGTCGGCGGTGCTGAGCCTGAGTGACCAGCCCGATGGGGTCGCGCGTTGCGCCGAGCTGTACCGCGGCCGGCTCGGCATCGTGCCCTATATCCCGCCCGGGTTTTCACTCGCCAAACGGGCGGCGGAGATTTTCGAGGAGGACCCGGCGGTCGACGGGCTGGTGCTGGCCAAGCACGGCATCTTCACCTTTGGCGACACGGCGCGCGAAGCCTATGAGCGGATGATCGCCGCGGTGACGCGGGCCGAGGCGCGGCTGGCGGAGGGCCGCAGGCCGGTCTTTGCCGCCGCGGCGCTGCCGGCCGCCATCGCCCCGGCCGCCGCGGTCGCACCGATCGTGCGCGGCGCCTGCGCCGTGGCCGACGCGCCCCACCCCGGCATGTGGCGGCGCTTCGTGCTCGATTTCCGCGCCGGACCGGCGGTGCTGAATTTCGTCAATGGCGCCGAGCTGCAGCGCTATGCGACGGAAGGGGTCGCGACCCCGGACCA
>DATLRD010000047.1:0-50739 GCA_035534855.1 Allostellaceae bacterium
GCCATGCTATGCTGCCGCTCCAAGGATGGGAGCACAGATGAAAACGCCAGCCAAATCGAGCAGAGCGATCCGGGCGAACCGGCGCAAGGCAAAGCGCGGTGCCAAGCGGCGGCGCCAGCGCGCCCGCGCCACCGGCTGAGCGCTCGCCGCGAAGACCGTGCCGAATTTTGCCGCTTTTGTAGGGTAGCGTCGTGTCGGCTGGTCGCGCGGCGGGGTGTCTGGTCCCGCGGCGCAATCGGGCAGCTGGCTGTTAATTTCCTGTAAAAACAGCCAGCACGGCGGCGTCCGGCCCGAGCGAGGCAGAAGGCATGACCGACCTGATCCTGCGCGGCGGCACGGTGATCGACGGCAGCGGCGCGCCGCGGCGTCGCGCCGATGTCGCGGTGGCCGGCGACCGCATCGCCGCGGTCGGCGCGGTGGCGAGGGCGCAGGGCGCGCGCGAGATCGACGTGTCGGGCCTCGTCGTCGCGCCGGGGTTTATCGACGTTCACACGCATGACGACCGCGCGCTGCTGGCGACGCCCGACATGGCGATGAAGGCGAGCCAGGGCGTCACCACCGTCGTCACCGGCAATTGCGGCGTCAGCCTGGCGCCGCTGACGCTCGACCGCGACCCGCCGCCGCCGCTCGACCTGATCGGCGGCCGGGCCGATTACGGTTACCCGACCTTCGCCGCTTATCTCGCCGCGCTCGACGCCGCCCCCGCTTCGCTCAACGCCGCCTGCCTCGTCGGGCATTCGAGCCTCAGGGTCGGGGCGGTGGCGGCGCTCGACCGCCCGGCGACCGCGGCGGAGATCGACCGCATGCAGGCGCGGCTGCAGGAGGCGCTCGATGCCGGCGCGATCGGCCTGTCGAGCGGGCTCTATTACGCCCCGGCGTTTCACGCACCGCCCGAAGAGCTTGCCGCGTTGGCGGCGCTGCTCAGGCCGGCGGGCGCGCTCTACACGACGCACATGCGCGACGAGGGCGAGCATGTGCTCGCCAGCCTCGACGACAGCTTTGCGGTCGGCCGCGACGCCGGCGTGCCGGTGGTGATCTCTCACCACAAGACCACTGGCGTCGCCAATTTCGGCCGCACCGCCGAGACGTTGCCGAAGATCCGCGCCGCAATGGCCGGGCAGGAGGTCGGGCTCGACGTCTATCCCTATATCGCCTCGTCGACCGTGCTGCGCGCCGGGCGCATCGCGGATTCGCTAAAGGTGCTGATCACCTGGTCGAAGGCGCGACCGGAGCAGGCCGGTCGCGAATTGTCGGCGATCGCCGCCGAATGGGGCGTCGGCCTCGCCGAGGCGGCCGAGCGGCTGCAGCCGGCCGGGGCGATCTATTTCATGATGGACGAGGCCGATGTGCAGCGGGTGCTGGCCTTTGCCCACTCGATGATCGGCTCCGACGGGTTGCCGCACGATTTGCACCCGCACCCGCGGCTGTGGGGTACGTTTCCGCGCGTGCTCGGCCATTACTGTCGCGAACTCGGGCTGTTCGACCTCGAAACCGCGGTGCGCAAGATGACCGGTCTGTCGGCCGCACGGTTCGGGCTCAAGGATCGCGGCATGGTTGCCGCGGGGGCCTATGCCGATTTGTGCGTGTTCGACCCCGACACCGTGATCGACCGCGCCAGCTTCGCCGAGCCGACCCTGCCGGCCGCCGGTATCGCCCATGTCTTTGTCAACGGCCGCGCGGTATGGGCCGAGGGCCGGCCGACCGGCGAGCGCCCCGGCCGCACCTTGCGCCGCGGGCGGGGCTAGCCGGCCATCGCTTCGCGCAGCGCCGTCCAGGCGCGCAGCTTCGCCGCAAAGTCGAGGCTCGCATGCGCCGGGCTGGTCGACGGCAGCGCGAGGTAGAGGATATCCGGCCGGCGCGGGAAATGCCGGTCGTACAGGCGGCGCGCGGTGCTGCCGTTGAAGGCGACGGCGCGGATGCCCGGGTGGGCGTCGAGCAGCGCCGGGATCGCGTTGGGCGCTTCGCGCCGGATCGTCGCGTCGGCGCTGGCGTCGCGCTCGGCAAGGCCGCACACGTCCCACAGCGCCAGCCGCGCCGCGCCGGCAAAGGCGAGCCGCGCGGCGTAATCCGCGGTCGGCGCGCCGCCGAACAGGGCGAAGACGATCGGCCAGAACAGGTTGCGCGGGTGCGCGTAATACTGCTGGCGGCGCAGCGATTCCTCGCCCGGCAGCGTGCCGAGCACAAGCGCTGCCGCGCGGCCGTCGACAAGTGCCGCAAAGCTGCGTTTGGCGGGGGTGGGCGGCGCGGCGCTCAGGCCCGCTCAGTCGACATAACGGCCGAGCCGCACCGCGGTCTGGCCCTTGAGCAGGCGCCGCGACGGCATGATCAGCACGCAATTGTCGTACGGGGTGAGGATTTCGTGGTCGTCGTCATGCCCGATCAGGGTGCCCTGTCGCGGGATGACCTCGAGGCCACGATAATTCTCGACGAAGTCGAACCGTCGGCCGGAGATCGTTACCGCCTCGGTAACCTGGATCACCCGCTGGCGCGGCTGCGCGTCGAACTCGGGCCCGGCGAGCGCCGCGACATCGTCGCGCGTCACGGTGCCGAGCGCGATCAGATAGCGCAGCGTCACGTCGTTGGCGACCTCGGCGGCGCGCCGCTCCCAGTGCTGGCCGCACTCGATCAGGAGCGCGGTCTTGGCCAAGGCGGGGTCGGCGAACCCGCCATAGTCCCGCATGCGCGGTCCGGCCGCGTGTCCCGCATCGCACATGATCAATTCCGGAATGCCGATCCGGCGGGCCAGCGCGACGGATTTGTCGAGCAGCCCGGCCAGCATCAGCGGCGCGGTCGCATGCTGCATCGAGTGCAGGTCGAGCAGGTAATCGGCCATCTCGACGATCGGACGCAGCGCGCGGGCGCGGGCCAATTCCGCCGACTGGCGCGGCCCGTCCAGTGTCGCGGGTGACCACAGCCGGTTGAAATCCTCGTCGATATAGCGCGAGGCGATCGGCATGCGCGGGTCGAACTGCCGATACGCGCCGACGTTGTTGAAGGCGAGGGTCAGCGTACCCTGGCGCGGGCGAATGCCGGCGCGCAGCAGCCGGTCGAGCACGATTGCGCCGCAAATCTCGTTGCCGTGGGTCAGCGCGGCGACGACGACATGCGGACCGGGCGCGGCGGCGGCAAACGAGGTCACGTAGTCGATGCCGGTGTTGCCGGCCCGGTAGGGTTCGATATCGGGCGGGACGAGCTCCACCGCGTAGCGAGGTTCGGTCACATCTCTATCCATAACGCGTGTTCAGCGTTGCCATATTGCCCGCGTTTGTGTGCTGCGTCATCTCCGGCGGATCGAATGAGTGCCGGGGCGGCGTGCAGTTGCCAGCCGCCATCGGCTTCGCCACATTGGCGCGCCCACCCTATCGCTAGGCAGTAGAGCATGCGGAACTCGTGGATCGGATTCGAAATACCGGGCGTGCTGTGGCGCCGCGATCCTGAGACGGGCGAGTTGCCGCTGGTGTTCGATTCTCCGCACAGCGGGTCGCACTATCCCGAGGATTTCACCTTTGCCTGCCCGCTGATGAATTTGCGCCGGGCCGAGGATTGCTATGTCGACGAGCTTTACGACGCGGCCCCGACGCACGGCGCGACGCTGATCGGCGCGGTCTTTCCCCGCAGCTTTGTCGATGTCAATCGTGCCGCCGACGATTTCGACCCCGCCCTCGTTCACGGAAAGCTGCCGCCGCACATGGCGCCGCGGCCGACGACGCGAGTGGGACTCGTTCGCCGCTATGCGCGGCCCGGCATGCCGATCTACGACCGCAAGCTCGATCCCCACGAAATCGTCACCCGGGTCGCGACCTACCACGAGCCGTACCACCGCGTGCTCGACGAGGCGTGCGACCGGCTGCACGGCAAGTTTGGCGCGGTGTGGCACATCAACTGCCACTCGATGCCGTCGCACGGCAATCGCCGCGAAGGGCGCCGGGGCGAGCATGGCGATTTCGTGCTCGGCGACCGCGACGGCACGACCTGCGGGCCCGAATTCACCGAGTTCGTCGCCACGGTGCTGCGCGGGATGGGCTACGACGTGCGCATCAACGAAGGCTACAAGGGCGTCGAGATCGTGCGCCGCCAGGGAAGGCCGCATCACAACCGCCACAGCCTGCAGATCGAGGTCGACCGCTCGCTTTATATGGACCAGCGCACGCTCGAAAAACTGCCGGGATTCGACCGGCTGCAGCAGGATCTGACGCGGCTCGTCGCGGCGCTGCGCGAGTTCATCAGCGTCAGGGTGTGAGCCGTCAGGCCGCGGCCAGCGCGTCGCGTACGAAGCCTGGGTCGAAGATCCGGTCGGCCATCACCTGGCAGCGCTTGATCAGTCGGGGTTCGTCGGGGCCGTAATCGGCGTGGGCGTTGTGCAATGTGCCGATATCGTCCCAGAACAGCACATCGCCCTCGGTCCAGCGGTGTACATAGCGGTATTTCGGCTGAAGCTGGTGGGCGAACAGGAATTCGAGGATCGCGTCGCTATCCTTCTGCGGCAATTCGTTTATGCGGATCGCATAGCCCGGGTTGGCGTAAAGCACCTTTTCGCCGGTGATGGGATGGGGCAGGAAGATCGGGTGCGACACCGGCGGCTTCAATTCGCGTTGCTCGGGCGTCATCGGCTTGCGCCAGCTGCCCGGACGCTGGCGCATCATCTCCCAGAACTTGTTGAAATCGTGCAAGACGGTCATGCCGTCGAGCCGGGTCTTGAAGTCGTTGGGCAGGTCGGCATAGGCCGCACGCATATTGGCGAACTCGGTGCCGCCGAGCGGCCTGTCGTCGCGGTGCGGCACCTTGAGCGCGTAGAGCACGTTGGCGAACGCGATCGTCGCGCTGTACGACATGTCGGTGTGCCAATCCTGCCCGGCATCGAGCGCGCCGATCGGCACGCCGTTTTCGACGATGTTGGAAAGGATCATCACCTCGGGGTGCCCCGGCTCCTGATAGGCGCCAGCGACGTTGACCTCGAGCGAGCCGAACCGCGCGGAAAATGCCATCTGCTGTATCGCGGTCAGGGTCTGCGCGGGAAAACGCAGCACGCCATAGCGGCCGAGCGCGGCGAGGATCGCGCCGAAGGCGTGCGGGTCGAGCGGCTGCGCCAGATCGACGCCGGCGACCGTGGCGCCAAGGGTTTCGCCGCTCTGAATCAGGTCCAGCATGCGGTCTTCCTCACCGGGCCTCGCCGGCAAAGCCGCGCTGCAACTCGGCGACGCGCGCCAGCGCGGCGGCGGAAAGCGGCCCCTTGTTGATCGAACGGGCGGCGAACTCGAACTGTTCGAGCGTCGCGATACCGATCAACACCGTCGAAATCGCCTCATGGGCGATCACGTAGCGCAGCGACGCCTCGACCAGGCTGTCCGCGTAACCCTCGCGCACCAACGGCATAAACCGCTGCGCACGCGCGACGTCGATCTTGTAGCTGCTGCCGGAGCCGATCGGATCAGGTGGCGGCGAGGCAATCGCGTGGCGCTCCTCGCTTCCGCTGAGCGCGCCGCCGGCCAGCACGCGGATGTTGATGACCCCCATGTCGGCCGCCTTGGCGTGGCCGAGCAGGTTGCCGTAATCCTGCGCCGGAAACCCGGCCGGCACCGGGCCGCCGGGGCTGGGGTTCAAGAGGTTGTAGCTTACCTGCGCGGTGTCGAATGCGCGCGAATCGGCGACCTTGTGCAGCGCCGCGGTTTCGCCGACCGCGGTGATCCCGAAAAACCGGATTTTGCCCTGCTGGCGCAGACGCTCAAACGCGGGCACGACCTGCCCTAGCACCTCGTCGGCAGCAAAGTTGCCGCCGCTGGTGCGGTCGACGATCGCATTGTGGAACTGGAACAGATCGACCCGGTCGAGCTGCAGCCGCTTGAGGCTCGCCTCCAGCGCGGCGGCGATACCGGCGCCGATCTGGCCGCGTTCGGTCGGCGGCAGCCGCACCTTGGTGCCGAGCGTGATCTCGGGCTTGAGGGCCTTGAGCACGCGGCCGAGATTGGTTTCCGAACGGCCGTTGCCGTACTGCGCGGCAGTGTCGAAATAGGTGATGCCGAGTTCCACGGCCCGCGCGACCGCGCGCTCCTGGTCGGCCGGCTCGCCGTTGACCATCAGCCCGCCGACCGCGCCGCAGCCGAAGCCGAGCAGCGACACCTCGACCCCGGTCCTGCCGAGCATCCGCCGTTCCATCGCCACCTCCCATACCGCCTGCGGCGGATCAAAGACGCCACGCCGGGTCCTGTCAATTCCGGGGTCAATTCCGGGCGATTCGGCGCCAGCCCGATTTCCCCGGGCGGGGTGAACCGCCCCGCGCAAAGTGCAGCGCAGCGGCGACGACGAGGCTGTTGCCGGCGCGGCGCAGGCGTAGAATGTGGCAATGCCTCCTCGGGCAGGGAGGACCAGCCATGCACGCCCTGTTTCGCGGCACCTCGGTAATCCCGGTTCTGACGATCGAGCGAGAGGCCGATGCGGTTCCACTCGCCCGCGCGCTGTGCGACGGCGGACTTTCGGTGATCGAAGTGACGTTTCGTACCGCGGCGGCGGCGGCGGCGATTGCCTCGATCGCGAACAGCCTGCCGCAGGCCGTGATCGGCGCCGGCACGCTGCTACGCGCCGCCGACGTTGCTGCCGCCTGCGCCGCGGGGGCGCGATTTCTGGTGAGCCCCGGCACCGTGCCCGAGCTGGCCGCCGCGGCGCTCGCGACCGATCTGCCCTATCTGCCTGGCGTCGCAACGCCGTCGGAGGTGATGGCAGCGCGCGCGCTCGGTATCTGCGTGATGAAGCTGTTTCCGGCCGAGGCGCTGGGCGGCGTTGCGCTGTTGAGGGCGCTGGCGCCGGTGTTCCCTGGGATCGCCTTCTGCCCGACCGGCGGGGTCGACGAGCGAAGTGCCGGCGATTACCTGGCGCTGCCCAACGTGCCGCTGGTCGGCGGTTCGTGGATGGCGCCGCGCGACGCGGTCGTGGCGGGCGATTGGGGTCGCATCCGCCGCCTCGCCGAACGGGCGGCGGCGATCGGCCGGGCCGAGGCGGCCTGAACCAGCGCTGTTGCCGGCTCTGCGTAAGCCGGCTGCAAACGCCCGCCGAAAGTCTTCGTGCGCTAGGAGGGGATGTGCCGCGCCGCGCGGTTGTTATTGTGCGCGGCCGTCCCGAGACATGCTGAAAATATCAGTCATGTGGCCGCGTCACCGAAAAGCAAAGTCGGTGGCGGAACTTCGAATTACGCCTCGCGTTTGGTAACGAGAAACACTGCGTTCATTGCCGGCTCTTTGGCCCGCAACGCTTGGAGGATCAGATGGACAAAAAAATTGCCGCCCTTCTCGGTGCGGTTGCCGGACTGGCAACCGCCGGTACTGCGCAGGCCGCCACCGCCCCGGCCGTCAACGGGTCCGAGGCACCGCCCGCTTCTTCCTACGCCGACCTGCTGGCGCCGATCCCGAATGCCATCGCCGCGCTCCAGGCCGATGACGCGGCCCGCGCCCCGCAGAATCCGACAGAAATGGCCCAGTACTATAATTATCCTTACAGCTATACCTATAGCTATCCTCAATACTACAATCGTCCGTATCATCGTCACTACTATCGCCACTCCCATCACCATCACCATCATCATCACCACCATCAGTGATCGGCGTTCCGGGGCCGTGGCGGCGCGGTGATCTGTTAACGGGCAGCGCGGTTCAGCGCTGCCCGCAAAGGGGGGCCGGTCAGGTTCCCTTAGCTCTGGCCCGCGCCGCGCGCGCCAGATTGCGGTAGGTGCCGTCGAACACTGTGTCGGTCGACGAGGTCCAGGTCGTCTCGCGGGCGAGCGTGTCGCGGCTGGCGTGGATGAGGCGGTTGCGTAGTTCGCGCTCGGCGGCTTCCTCCTCGTCCATTGGTACCAGTTCGAATTGCGGTTGGGCCGGCACGAACAACAGCTGCATGAACGGCTCGTGCGGGCGGAAGACGTGGACGCGGCCTTCCGGCGGCGCCTTGAACACGACAAACGAAATCATCGGCCACCAGTTCGTGCGCAACAGCGCCGGAACCGCGATCGGCACATCGTCGGCCGCAGAAGTGTAGAGCCGCGGGTGGGGTTCGCAGCGCACTGCCATGTCGTCGGGCACCTTGAGGTCGAGCAGGAGTTGGTAGGTGTAGTACCCCTCGCCAAAGGTGCGGAACGGCGGCCACGTGATGCCGGTGCCGGGCTCCGGCCCGAAATTACCTTCCAGCATCACGCGGCCGTTGGGGTTGGTGACCCGCAGCTCGTTGTCGAACGGGTAGAACAGCTCGACCCCGTATTGTGCCCCCTCGACAAACGGCAGGCAGTGCCAGCCGTGTTCGTGCGAGCCGTCGCGGCGCGGCTCGGGCTGGCCGCCCCAGCCCGGCACTTCGAGCTTGGTGCGCCGCATCGCCAGGCGCGGCTCGAAATAGCGGTACTTGATCGTATGCATGACAAGATCCCTGCTGCGGCCGTCCGCCATCGCGCCTGTTGGCGTCTGGCAAACCGGTGCACGAACCGGTTGGTTCCTTATCTCATCCCGGCGCCGTGCGTTCCATCGCCGCCTCGGCCTGTCGGCGCAGCGCCGACAGCGTCGTGCGGGTCGAAATCATCTCGGGGTCGATCTTCAACGTGATGATCGCGGGCCGGCGCGCGGCGACGGCTTCGTCAAAGGCCGGGGCAAATTCCTCGGTGCGGCTGACCTCGGCGCCGAACGCGCCATAGGCGCGGGCGAGGGCGAGGAAATCCGGATTCTTGAGTGTCGTGCCGACGACCCGGCCGGGAAAGCGCCGCTCCTGGTGCATGCGGATCGTGCCGTACATGCCGTTGTCGAACACCAGGATGATCGGCGTCGCGCCGGCGGCGAGCGCGGTGGCGATCTCCTGCCCGGTCATCATAAAGCCCCCGTCGCCGCAGAACCCGACGACGATGCGGCCAGGAAAGGCGAGGCTGGCGCCGACCGCAGCCGGCACACCATAGCCCATCGCGCCGCTGGTCGGCCCGAGCTGGCGGCCGGGCCGGTGATATTGCAGGAAACGGTTGGGCCAGCCGCTGAAATTGCCGGCATCGCTGGTCACGATCGCGTCGTCGGGAAGACGCTCGCGCAGCCAGGTCATGACCCGGCCGAGGTCGAGCGCCGGGGCGTCGGCAAGGCGGGTCGGTTCGAGCCCGGCCTCGTATTCAGCGCGTGCCGCGTTGCGCCACTGGGCCCAGCGCGGCGCCGGGATCGGCGCGAGCGCCGCGGCGGCAGCGGCGAACTCGGCCATGCCGGACTGGATCGGCAAGGTCGGGCGGAACACCCGGCCGAGCTCCTCGGCCGCGAGGTGCACATGCACCAGCACCTTGTCGGGGTCGGGGATGCCGAACAGCGAATAGGATTGCGATGTGATCTCGCCGATCCGGGCGCCGACCGCGAGGACCAAATCGGCAGCTTTGAGGCGGGCGACGAGGCTCGGCGCGGCGCCGGTGCCGAGATCGCCGCAGTACACCGGCAGCCGGTTATCGACGATGTCCTGGCGGCGAAACGAGCAGCACACCGGCAGGTCATTGGCGGCCGCGAAGCGGGCGATGTCGGCGCATGCGGCATCGCTCCACGATCCGCCCCCGACCAGCATCATCGGGCGCTCGGTGGCGGCGAGCAGGCGGCGCAGTTCGGTCATGTCGGCGGCGCCGGGATGGGCGCGCACCGCGCGGTAGGGGCCGATTACCGCGGCCTGGCGGCGGTCGCGCAGCATGTCTTCAGGCAGCGCCAGCACGACCGGGCCGGGGCGGCCGGAAACCGCGGTCTGGAACGCCTGGTTGACCAGCTCGGGCACCCGCTCGGCCATGTCGATCTGGGCCACCCATTTGGCGAGCGGCGAGAACATGCGGCGGAAATCGACCTCCTGAAACGCCTCGCGGTCGATCTGGTGGCGCGCGACCTGGCCGACCAGCACCACCATCGGGGTCGAATCCTGGAACGCGGTGTGGATGCCGATCGATGCGTTGCACGCGCCTGGGCCGCGGGTGACCAGCAGCACGCCGGGCTTGCCGGTGGCCTTGGCGTAGGCCTCGGCCATGAACGCGGCGCCGCCCTCCTGCCGGCAGGTAATCAGCCTGATTTCGGGCGCGTCGAATAGCGCGTCGAGCACTTCGAGATAGCTCTCGCCGGCGACGCTGAACGCCATCTCGACGCCGTGGGCGCGCAAAGCGGCGACGACGAGCTGGCCGCCGCTGAGGGAAGGAAGATTGGTGCTCATCGCTGCGTCCCATAACCTGCCGCGGGGTTGCCATTTGAGACGATGCGCCGGCGCGACGGAAGAGGGTTGTGCCGTCGGCCGGGCGGCCTGCGATGCCGGGCGGCGCAATCCCCGGCGGCGTTTCCCCGGGGGGAGATTTCCTTTACGGTCGAAAGCGGCAGTGCGGCGTTTCGCCGGGCGCGGGGACGGGTTCGGTTGCTGGTGCGTAGACTTCTGCGTCTAAGGGGAGGCCGGCAATGGGGGCCAGGTTGAGACAGCGCGGAGAAGTGGCGAGGCGGGACGCCGTGGTGGAGAGCCGGGCTTAGGCCGCGATGGACGATCAGCCCGGTCCGTTTGCTCCGGCGCCGGGGCCTGTCGAGAGCGAGCCGCGACCGGCCGCCCCTAGTAGCCGACCGGCGGATGGCCCGCCGCCTCAGCCGCGCCGGCGCGGGCTGTGGTGGCTGCTGGCGCTGGTCATCGTCGTGGCGGTAGTGGGCTATATCGTCACCCACGCCAATCGCAAGGTGACCCAGGTCGGGCGGTTTACCTCGACGACGATTCCAGTTGGCACCGCGACGGTGACCAAGGGCGACATGCCGGTCACGCTGTCGGCGCTTGGCACTGTAACGCCACTCGCGACGGTGACGGTCAAGACCCAGATCAACGGCCAGCTCATCGGGGTCGGGTTCACTGAAGGGCAGATGGTCAAGAAGGGCGATTTTCTTGCCCAGATCGACCCGCGCCCCTACCAGAACGCGCTCGAACAGGCCCAGGGGCAGCTTGCCAAGGACCAGGCGCTGCTCAAGAACGCCGAGATCGACCTGGTGCGCTATCGCACGCTGGTGGCGCAGAACTCGATCGCCAAGCAGACTCTCGATACGCAGATCTACCTTGTGGCGCAGGACCGCGGCGTCGTGCAATCGGACCAGGCCCAGGTCGACGTGCAGAAGCTGAACCTGGTCTATTGCCACATCGTCTCGCCGATCAGCGGCCGGGTCGGCCTGCGCCAGGTCGATCCCGGCAACTACGTGCAGACGAGCGACGCCAACGGTCTCGTCGTGATCACCCAGGTCCAGCCGATGTCGGTGATCTTCACGCTGCCCGAAGACAACTTGCCCGAAGTGCTGAAGCGGGTGCACGGCGGTGCGACGCTCCAGGCGGTCGCTTATGACCGCACCGGAACGATCAAGATCGACACCGGCACGCTGGCGACGATCGATAACGAGATCGATACCTCGACCGGCACCGTCAAATTGCGGGCGTTGTTCAACAACAAGGACCAGAACCTGTTTCCGAACCAGTTCGTCAACATCCAGCTGTTGGTCAACACGATGCGCAACGTGGCGCTAGTGCCCGAGGCGGCGATCCAGCGGGGTGCGCCGGGCACGTTCGTCTATGCCGTCAAGCCGGACCACACGGTCACCGCGCAGCCGGTCACCCTCGGCCCCGACGACGGCACGAACGTTGCGGTCACCAAGGGGCTGACGCCAGGCGGGGTCGTCGTCGTCGACGGCGCCGACCGGCTCAAGGAAGGCGCCAAGGTGACAATCGCGCAGCCGTCTTCCGGCGCTCCGGCCGCGGGCGCCGCAAAGCCGGTAGCGCCGGGCAACGGCGCCAACGGCAAGCCGCACGGCCGGGGGTCGAACGGCCAGGGGTCGAACGGCCAGGGGTCGAACGGCCAGGGGTCAAACGGCCAGGGCGCGCATGGCCGGGGGCAGCATCGGAGCGGACAGTGAACGGGCGCCCGCGCGCCCCGGCGAGGAGCGCTGAATGAGCCCGTCGCGGCCGTTCATCCTGCGACCGGTCGCGACCTCGCTGCTGATGGCGGCGATCATGCTGGTCGGCATGATAGCGTACCGTTTCCTGCCGCTGTCGGCGCTGCCGGAGGTCGATTACCCAACCATCCAGGTGACGACGCTCTATCCCGGCGCAAGCCCGGACGTGATGACCTCGTCGGTCACCGCGCCGCTCGAGGTGCAGCTCGGGCAGATGCCGGGGCTCAACCAGATGTCGTCGGAAAGTTCGGCCGGGTCGTCGGTTATCACGCTGCAGTTTTCACTCAACCTCACCCTCGATGTCGCCGAACAGGAAGTGCAGGCAGCTATCAACGCGGCCGGCAACCTGCTGCCGTCTGACCTACCGGCGCCGCCGATCTACGCCAAGGTCAACCCGGCCGACGCGCCGATCCTGATCCTCGCGCTTACCTCGAAGACCCTGCCGCTGACCCAGGTCGAAGATCTCGCCGACACAAGGATGGCGCAGAAGATCTCGCAACTGTCCGGGGTCGGGCTGGTGACAATCAGCGGCGGGCACCGCCCGGCGGTACGCATCCAGGCGCATCTCCGCGAACTGGCCGCCTACGGGCTCAATATCGACGATCTGCGCACCATCATTAGCAACGCCAACGTCAATCAGCCCAAGGGCAATTTCGACGGGCCGAGCCGCCAGTACACGATCAACGCCAACGACCAGATAAAGAGCGCGGCCGAATACAATAAGCTGGTGATCGCCTACCGCAACGGCGCGCCGGTGCACCTTTCCGACGTCGCGACCGCCACCGACGGGTCGCAAAACACCAAGCTGCAAGGCTGGATGAACACGACGCCGGCGGTGATCGTCAACATCCAGCGCCAGCCCGGCGCCAACGTGATAGAGGTGGTCCAGGGGATCGAGGCGCTGCTACCGAGCCTTCAGGCATCGTTGCCGGCGGCGGTCGACGTTACCGTGCTGACCGACCGCACCACGACGATCCGCGCCTCGGTTTCTGATGTCGAGTTCGAGCTCGGGATCGCGGTCGTCCTCGTTGTCGCGGTGATATTCCTGTTTCTGCGCAGCCCGTCGGCGACGGTGATCCCCAGCCTCTCGGTGCCGTTGTCGCTGGTCGGTACCCTGGCGATCATGTACCTGGCCGGGTTCAGCCTCAACAACCTGTCGCTGATGGCGCTGACCGTCGCCACTGGATTTGTGGTCGACGACGCGATCGTGATGATCGAGAACATCTCGCGCTATATCGAGGCGGGCGAGCCGCCGCTGCAGGCGGCGCTGCACGGCGCAGAGCAGATCGGCTTTACGATCATCTCGCTGACGATTTCGCTGATCGCGGTGCTGATCCCGCTGTTGTTCATGGCCGATGTCGTCGGCCGGCTGTTCCGCGAGTTTGCGATCACGCTGGCGGTGACGATCGTAATCTCGGCGGTCGTGTCGCTGACCCTGGTACCCATGCTGTGCGCCAAACTGCTGCGCCACCGTGCCGAAGACGACATGTCGTGGCTCGCGCGCAAGAGCCAGCATGGATTCGACTTGGTAATCGCGCGCTACGGCGTCGCGCTCGACTGGGTCCTCGACCACCAGCCGCTGACCCTGCTGGTCGCGCTGATCACGCTGTTGCTGACTGTCTTCCTCTTCGTGGTGATCCCGAAGGGCTTTTTTCCGGTGCAGGACACCGGGCTGATCCAGGGGATTTCCGAGGCGCCGCCGACGATCTCGTTCGGGGCGATGGCCCAGCGCCAGGAGGCGCTCGCCGCGGCCGTCCTAAAGGACAAGGACGTCACCAGTCTCTCCTCGTTCATCGGCGTCGATGGCACCAATCCGACGCTCAACGAGGGCCGGATGCTGATCAACCTCAAGCCGCGCGACGACCGCACCGACACCGCGAGCCAGATCATCCAACGGCTGCAGCGCGAGACCGCCGGGGTCGCGGGCGTCACCCTCTACATGCAGCCGGTGCAGGATCTGACGATCGACACGACCGTGAGCCCGACGCAGTACCAGTTCGCGCTCGAAGACGCCAACGCCGACGAGTTTGCTGTCTGGGTGCCGAAGCTGATGCAGCGGCTGCGCGATCTGCCCGAGCTCAGCGACGTGGCGACCAATTTCGCGTCGAACGGCCTCTCCGCCTATATCCAGATCGACCGCAGCACCGCCGGCCGCTTCGGCATTACCCCGGCGACCGTCGACAACGCGCTCTACGACGCGTTCGGCCAGCGCATTGTCTCGACGATCTTTACCCAAACCAATCAGTACCGGGTGATCCTCGAAGCCGACCCCAAGGCGCAGGAGACACTGAGCTCGTTCAACTCGATCTATCTGCCGTCGTCGCTGTCGAGCACCGGCCAAGTGCCGCTGTCGGCGATCGCCAAACTGGAGAAGCAGACCGCGCCGCTGTCAATCGGTCATCTCGGCCAGTTCCCGTCGGTTTCGATATCGTTCAACCTGGCGGCCGGCGCCGCGCTCGGCGACGCGGTCGACGCGATCCGGCAGGCCGAAAAGGATGTCGGGCTGCCGGCCAGCATGATCACAAGCTTCCAGGGCGCCGCGCTCGCCTTCCAGGCCGCGCTCGGCAACGAGGTCATGCTGATCCTCGCGGCGATCGTCACGATGTATATCGTGCTGGGCGTACTCTACGAGAGCTACATCCACCCGATCACGATCCTCTCGACGCTGCCTTCGGCCGGGGTCGGTGCGCTCCTGGCGCTGATGCTCGACGGCAGCGACCTCAGCATCGTCGCGATCATCGGCATCATCCTGCTGATCGGCATCGTCAAAAAGAACGCGATCATGATGGTCGATTTCGCGCTGGTCGCCGAGCGCGACGAGGGGCTGGATCCGCGCCGGGCGATCCACCAGGCCTCGCTGCTGCGTTTCCGCCCGATCATGATGACGACGATGGCGGCGTTGTTCGCCGCGCTGCCGCTGATGCTCGGCACCGGCACCGGCTCCGAGCTGCGCCACCCGCTGGGGGTGACGATCGTCGGCGGGCTGATCCTCAGCCAGATGCTGACACTGTTCACCACCCCGGTCATCTATCTCGGGTTCGATCGGCTCGCGCGCGTGATGCGCCGCCGCTTTGGCGGCGGGCACGACGCCCCCGAGGCGGCCGAATGAGCCGGCCGGGCGCGAGGCGGTCACGGTGAGCTTCTCGACGCCGTTCATCCGGCGGCCGATCGCGACTACGCTGTTGACGATCGGCGTCGCGCTCGCCGGCATCTTCGCCTACAACAAGCTGCCGGTGTCGCCGCTGCCTCAGGTGGCTTTTCCGACGATATCAGTGATGGCGCAGATGCCTGGGGCCAGCCCAGAGACGATGGCGACAACGGTGGCGACGCCGCTCGAACGCCATCTCGGCGTCATCGCCGATGTCGACGAGATGACCTCGTCGAGCACGGTCGGCTCGACCCGGATCACGCTGCAGTTCCGGCTTGACCGCAACATCGACGGCGCGGCGCGTGACGTGCAGGCGGCGATCAACGCGGCGCGTGCCGACCTGCCGTCGAGCCTGCGCACCAACCCGACCTACCGCAAGGTCAATCCGGCCGACGCGCCGATCATGGTGCTGGCGTTGACCTCGGACACGCTGACCCAGGGGCAGATCTACGACGCCGTCTCGACCGTGCTGTCGCCGGCTCTGTCGCAGATCGGGGGGGTCGGCCAGGTGACGATCGGCGGCAGCTCGCTGCCGGCGGTGCGGGTCGAGCTCAACCCTTTCGTGCTGTTCAAATACGGGATCGGGCTCGAAGACGTGCGCGCGGCGCTGGCCTCAGCTAATGCGCACAGCCCGAAAGGCGCGATCGAGCAGGGCGACAAGCACTACCAGATTTACACCAACGACCAGGCCAACACGGCCAACGACTACCGCCCACTGGTCATCGCCTATCGCGACGGTGCCGCGGTCCGCCTGAGCGATGTCGCCACGGTCACCGATTCTGTCGAGAACCTGCGCAACCAGGGGCTCGCCAACGGCAAGCCGTCGGTCATCGTGATCCTCTACAGTCAGCCCAACGCCAACATCATCGAGACCGTCGACCGGGTTAAGGCCGAGCTGCCGCAACTGCGCGCGTCGATCCCGCACGGCATCGACCTGACGGTGGCGATGGACCGCTCGACGACGATCCGCAGCTCGGTGCAGGACGTCGAGCTGACGCTTGTCATATCGATCTGCCTGGTGGTGCTCGTCGTCTTTCTGTTTCTGCGCGATGCGCGGGCGACATTGATCCCCAGCGTCGCGGTACCAGTGTCGCTGATCGGCACGTTCGGGGCGATGTACCTGATGGGCTACAGCCTCGACAACCTGTCGCTGATGGCGCTGACCATCGCCACGGGATTTGTCGTCGACGATGCGATCGTCGTGATGGAAAACGTCAGCCGCCACGTCGAGGCGGGCATGCCGCGGCACGAGGCGGCGCTGCTCGGCGCCCGCGAGGTCGGGTTCACGGTGTTGTCGATGAGCGCCTCGCTAATCGCAGTGTTCGTGCCGATCCTGTTGATGAGCGGCATCGTCGGGCGCCTGTTTCGCGAGTTTGCGATGACGCTGTCGGTGGCGATCGTGATCTCGCTGGTGGTGTCGCTGACGACGACGCCGATGATGTGCGCCTATCTGATCCGGCACCGCCCGCATGCCGAGCGCGGACGGCTCTACCGCGCCAGCGAGCGCGTGTTCAATGCGATGCTGCGGTTCTACAACGACACGCTGAAGCAGGCACTGGCGCACCCGGCGCTGGTTATGCTGGTGCTGGCGGCGACCGTCGCGCTCAACGTCTACCTGTTCGTGATCATCCCTAAAGGGTTTTTCCCGGAGCAGGATACCGGGCGGATGATCGGCGGCATCCAGGCTGACCAAAGCATCTCGTTTCAGGCGATGCGGGACAAACTGCGTCAGTTCATCGGCATCATCCGCGCCGACCCGGCGGTCGAGAGCGTGGTCGGCTTTACCGGCGGCGGGCAGACCAATTCCGGGTTCGTCTTCGTCGCGCTGAAGCCGCTCAGCGAGCGCAAGCTCTCGGTGTTCCAGGTGATCGGCCGGCTGCGAGGCAAGCTGGCGCATGTTGCCGGGGCGCGGCTGTTTCTGCAGGCGGTGCAGGACATCCGCGCTGGCGGGCGGGCGAGCAACGCCGAATACCAGTACACGCTGCAGGGCGACGACAGCGCCGAGATCTACCAGTGGGCGCCCAAGATCGCCGCAGCGATGGAAAAGCTGTCTGAGCTCAGCGACGTCAATTCCGACCAGCAGCAGAAGGGGCTCGAAACCGACCTGGTGATCGACCGGCCGACAGCGGCGCGGCTCGGGCTGACCGCCAGCCAGATCGACAACAACCTCTACGACGCGTTCGGCCAGCGCCAGGTTTCGGTGATCTATGCGGCGCGCAACCAGTATCACGTGGTCATGGAGGTCGCGCCGCAGTACTGGCAGAGCCCGGACATCCTCAAGCAGGTCTACATCAGCACGTCGGGGGGCTCGGTCGGCGGCACGCAGGCGACCCAGGCGCTCGCCGGTACGGTGCTCGCCAAGGTCCCCGCCGCCAAAAGTAGCAACGCTGCCTCCACCGCCGCCAGCATTGCCGGCAACGCGGCGCGCAACGCCGCTACCAACGCGCTCGCCAACACCGGCCGCGGCGCCACCTCGACCGGTTCGGCCGTCAGCACCTCGCGCGAGACGATGGTGCCGCTTTCCGCGGTGGCGCATTTCCAGACCGGCAGCGCCCCGCTGGCGGTGAATCATCAGGGCCTGTTCGTCGCCAGCACGATTTCGTTCAATCTGAAGCCCGGCGTCTCGCTCGGCCAGGCGACCGCGGCGATCAACAAGCTGATGCTCGACGAGCGCGTTCCCGCCACGATCCACGGCAGCTTTGCCGGCACCGCGCGCGTCTTCCAGCAGTCGCTCAGCAACGAGCCGATCCTGATCGCCGCCGCGCTCCTCGCCGTCTACATCGTGCTCGGCGTGCTCTACGAGAGCTACGTTCACCCGATCACGATCCTGTCGACCCTGCCGTCGGCCGGGGTCGGCGCGGTGCTGGCGCTGTTGGCCTGCAACATCGAGTTCAGCATCATCGCCCTGATCGGCGTGATCCTGCTGATCGGCATCGTCAAGAAGAACGCGATCATGATGATCGATTTTGCGATCGCCACGCAGCGCAACGAGGGTGTCAGCGCGCGGGAGGCGATCTATCGCGCCTCGGTCGTGCGCTTTCGCCCGATCATCATGACGACGCTGGCGGCGATGCTCGGCGCGCTGCCGCTGGCGATCGGCTTTGGCGAAGGGGCGGAGTTGCGTCGCCCGCTTGGCATCTCGATCGTCGGCGGGCTGCTCGTCAGCCAGATGCTGACGCTGTACACGACGCCGGTCATCTACCTCTACCTCGACCGCGCGCGCGAATGGGGGCAGGGGCTGTGGCGCCGCGGCCCGATGGTCCGGCCGACCCCGGAGCCCGGCGAATGAGCCCGGCGCTGCGCCTCGGCGCTGCGGCGGCGCTACTGCTGGTCGGCGGGTGCAACGCCGGCCCCGATTACCGCCGCCCGTCGGCCCCGGTGCCGGCCGCCTACAAGGAGGCTGCCGCGGCCGAAGGGTGGAAGGTGGGCCAGCCGCAGGATGCGATCGATCGCGGCGCATGGTGGTCGGTCTATCGCGACCCGGTGCTCGACCGGCTGGAGCGGCAGATCGACGTTTCCAACCAGACGCTAAAGGCCGACGAGGCGGCGTTTCGCCAGGCCGAGGCGGTGGTCGGCGAGGCGCGTGCTTATTTGTTTCCGTCCCTGTCGCTGAATGCGCGGGGGCAACGGTCGCGCGGCGGCGGTAGCGGTGGGTCCGGCGGCGGCTCGATCGCCAATTCCTTCACGATAACCGGCAATGCGAGTTGGACCCCCGATCTGTGGGGCAGCGTGCGCCGCTCGATCGAGGCGAGCGAGGCGAATGCCCAGGTCAGCGCTGGAACCCTTGCCGGGGCGCGGCTGTCGGCGCAGGGTGCGCTCGCCACGGCCTATATCCAGCTGCGCATCGCCGACGATCTGAAGCGGCTGCTCGATCAGGCGGTTACCGCCTATACCGAGGCAGTTCGCATCACCACGAATCAGTACAACGCCGGCACCGCCGCGCAATCCGACGTGGCCCAGGCGCAGGCGCAGCTCGACCAGACCAGGGCGCAATCGATCGCAGTCGGTGTGTCGCGCGCCCAGTTCGAGCATGCGACAGCGGTGCTGATCGGCAAGCCACCGGCCGAGTTCTCGATCGCCGCGACCAAGGAGCAGATCCCGATCCTGAGCATTCCGCCCGGAGTGCCGTCGGCGCTGCTCGAACGGCGGCCCGACATCGCGGTGGCCGAGCGCAAGATGGCGGCAGCCAATGCCGAGATCGGCGTTGCCGACGCGGCGTTTTTTCCCAACGTCACGCTGTCGGCCGATTACGGCGGCGCCTCGGCGCTGTTGTCAAAGCTGTTCACCGCCGGAAGCCGGGTCTGGGCGTTCGGCTCGACCGTGGCGCAGACGCTGTTCGACGCCGGATCACGCCAAGCATCGCTGGCGGCGGCGCGGGCGACGTTTGACGAGCAGGTGGCGAGCTACCGCCAGACGGTGCTTTCCGCGTTCCAGCAGGTCGAGGACGAGCTCGCGGCGCTGCGCATCCTGGCGCAGCAGGCCGCGGCCGAGGAAAGCGCGCTCGCCGCTGCACGCCAAGCGGAGAGCATCATCCTCAACCAGTACCGGGCCGGCACAGTCGCCTATACCAGCGTCATCGTCGCCCAGACGACGGCGCTCTCCGACGCGGAGAGTGTGGTTAACATCCGCCAAAGCCGGCTCGTCGCCAGCGTGGCGCTGATCCAGGCGCTTGGCGGCGGTTGGGACACCGGGCAGCTGCCCGGCCCGGCAAAAATCGAATCCGACCAGCCGCTCAATTTCAGCCCGATCCCGGCGCCCGATCCGCACCCGATCAAATAGCTCGCCGGCGGGCACCGGTCGCCGGGCTCACAGGCTAAGCCCCGCTATATAGGCGCCGAGCGCGTCTTTGGCCTCGGCCAGCGACTTGCTGTTCGCCGCGATCGAGGCCGACAGCCGGTCGATCTCGATCTCGGCCGCGGTCAGCTTGTCGAGCTCGGTCCTGCGCAGCGCTGCGCCCTGGGGCAGGGCGGCGAGGTTCTCGCGATAGCGCGCTTCGTCGTCGATCAGCTGCTTGCGCTGCGTGTGCAGGCGGTCGAGCGTGGCCTGTTGCCGGGCCACCGTCTGGCGCCGCCCGGCGAGCGCGGTAAGCGCCTGGCGCAATTTTGGATCGAGCTCGCTCGATGAGACAAAGGCGGCGACCTGCTGGTCGCTGAGGTTGGTGAGCCCGATTGTCTCCTGTAGCGGCCGTTGCAGCGCGACGGCGAATCTCGCCCCGCCATCTGGGCCAAGTGTCACCGGGACGCGGTAGGCCGTGCCGGTTTCCTCGACCGTATGCGGGTCGGGCGCGGCAAGGGTCCAGCCCGACCGACGCGGCTGCTCGACAAGCAAGAGCGGCGGCGCAGAGGCGGCTTTGACCCGGTAGGACGTGGTCGCGATCAGAGAGCGGTCGATCCGCAACACGCCCTGGGCGATCGCCGCCTTGATGATGTGGCGCGTCTCGGCGTCCGAGCGGTCGATCGTCACCTTTGAATCGACGGCGAAACTCAACATCCGCTTGTCGCCGGCCGGCACCGCGCCGAGCCGCGCATCGCCGAGATAAAGCGCACCGGGATCGCCCTGCTGATAGATCGTCAGCACGCCCGGCGGCAGACCGATATCGCCGGCATTGGTCAGCTCGATAGCCGCCAGCGGGTGCGTCGCTTCGACGGACGGCTGGTAGAGGTCGAGCCGGCGCGCTGGCAGGTCGCGGTCGAGCAGCGGAAGTACCAAGCTCTGTCCGACCCCGACCGTAACCTTGGCTGGCAGGCTGAAGGCGATCTGGGTGGCGCCTTCGCTGGCCGCAGCCGCTTCGATCGAGGCGGGGGGTGGCGCTGGTGCTGCTGGCACCGGCATGGCCGACGCCCCGGCGCGCATCGGTGCACGGAAGGTTCGCATCGGCGGCGGGGCGGGTTCAGCCTCCGCGACCGGGCCGAGCGCGCCGGTATCGGCCGGCGGCAGCACGCGGCCGCCGGCCTCGATCGGCACCACCGGGCGCGGCACGTAATAGCTTTCGTAAAGGTTCTGGCGGAACGTGACCGGGTTGCCGGAGACCAGCGTCAGATCGACATCCTTCCACGCCTGGCCGCTGAAGTTTTCGAGCACCGCCCAGCCTTGCAGCCGCGCGGTCGCAGCCTGCGGGTCGGCCGGCAGGCTCATCCGGTACGTTGCCTTCCACACCGGCATCGCGACGACATAGCCGACGCGCACGATGCGGTGTCCTTTGCCGTGCACCGTCAGCGTCAGCGTGCGGCGGCCGGTATCGCGGTAGGCGGCGATGCGGCGCAGCGCCTCGGTGAGCTGACCCTCCAGCACCGGGTCGGTGAAGACGATGCTTTCGGCGTCGTCGAGCACGAATTGCTGCAACCCCTTGTCGGTCAGCACCGCGACCCGCGCGCGGGTCCGGGTGCTGCCGTCGGGCAGGCGGGTGGTTTCGGGCTCGACATGGACCAGCCGGCCGGTCAGCGGCGTCGGGCCGTTAACGCGGATTTCGGCGCCTTGCAGCGCGTCGAGCAGTGCGGTCAGCGAACCGAGCGCGGCGCGGTCGAAGGGCAGGTCGGCAAGGCTCCGGGTCAGCGGCTCGCGGCCGGGCAGTGTGATCTCGCCGGCGCTGCCCGCGCTGTCATAGACGATCAGGCTTTTCAGCACGTCGTCGACCTGGTCGAGGCCGACCGATAGCGACAGCGTAGCGTCACCGTCGACCGCCGCCTCGTATTCGAAATATCCGACCCCGCCGTTCGACAGCACCACGCGCTTCAGCGCGAGATCGCTTGCCGCCGCGGGCGCCGAGGCTCCAAGGACGACGACGAGGGCAAGCGGCCAACGTGCGAACCACCGGGTCATGCTGCGCCTCCTGCGCGATTTTGGTCGACAGTTGCTGCCGAGCATGGCGATTTTGCGACAGTGCCGCGGCAGATTCCGGCGACGGCATCGTCCGGTTCGCGCGGTTGACACTCGCCGCCGGCTCCGCCAAAGACTGGGCCGCGACCGATCGCAGAGGCAAGGCAGACGTGAACGGAAGAGGCGCGGCGCGGCTCGGCGTCGATATCGGCGGCACCTTTACCGACGTGGCGCTCGAATTGGGCGAGCGGCGGTGGAGCGGCAAGATCTTGACGACGCCCGAGGCGCCGGAGCGCGGCGTGCTGGCGGCGGTCGGCGCGGTGCTGGCCGAGGCCGGGGTGGCGCCCGACGAGCTCGGGCTGATTATTCACGGCACGACGCTGGCGACCAACGCGATCATCGAGCGCAAGGGCGCCAAGACCGCGCTGCTCACCACCGAGGGGTTTCGCGACACGGTCGAGATCCGCCACGAAAACCGCTTCGAGCAGTACGACGTCAACATCGACCTGCCGCCCCCGCTAGTGCCGCGACGCCTCAGATTTCCGGTGTCCGAGCGGCTCGATGCGCGCGGCCGGGTGGTGCGGCCGCTTGACGAGGACGCGGTGCGGCGGCTGGCCGAGCACCTCGCGGCGATCGACATCGAGAGCGTCGCGATCGGTTATCTGCACAGCTTTACCAACCCGGCGCATGAAGAGCGCACACGCGAGATACTGCTGCCGCTGTTGCCCGGCGTCACGGTTACGCTGTCGGCCGAAGTGTCGCCCGAGATGCGCGAATACGAGCGCTTTTCGACCGCCTGCGCCAACGCCTACGTCCAGCCGATGCTCGGTCGCTATCTGGTCAACCTCGAAAGCCTGCTGCAGGAGGCCGGGTTTCGCTGCCCGCTGTTTCTGATGCTGTCGGGCGGCGGGCTGACGACGGTCGAGACCGCAATCCGCTTTCCGGTGCGGCTGGTCGAAAGCGGGCCGGCGGGCGGGGCGATCTTTGCCAGCTACATCGCCCGCCAATGCGGGCTCGACAAGGTGCTGTCGTACGATATGGGTGGCACTACCGCGAAAATCTGTCTGATCGACGATTTCCGGCCGCAAACAAGCCGCGCCTTCGAGGTCGCGCGCGTCTATCGCTTCAAGAAGGGTAGCGGGCTGCCGCTACGTATACCGGTGATAGAGATGGTCGAAATCGGCGCCGGCGGCGGGTCGATTGCCCGCGTCGACCCGCTGAAGCGGATCACCGTCGGGCCCGACAGCGCCGGCGCGTCGCCGGGCCCGGCGTGCTATGGTCGCGGCGGCACCGGGCCGACCGTGACCGACGCCGACCTGCTGCTCGGGCGCATCGATCCGACCGGGTTTTCCGGCGGCCGCATGGCGCTCGACCGCGAGGCGGCCGAGGCGGCGATGACCGGCGAGGTGGCCGAGCCGCTGGCTCTCGGGGTGTCGCTGGCTGCGTTCGGAGTCGGCGAGATCGTCGACGAAAACATGGCCAACGCGGCGCGCGTCCATGCGATCGAAAGCGGCAAGGACGCGCGCGGGCGCACGCTCGTCGCGTTTGGCGGCGCGGCGCCGCTGCACGCCGCACGGATGGCCGAGAAGCTCGGCCTCGACCGGGTCGTCGTACCGTCGAATGCCGGAGTCGGCTCGGCGGTCGGGTTTCTGCGCGCCCCGATCGCGTATGAGATCGTGCGCTCGCAACTGCAAAAGCTAGATGCGTTCGATCCCGATGCGGCTAACGCGCTGCTGGCGGCGATGCGCGTCGAGGCCGAGGCGATCGTCCGCCGCGGCGCCCCCGACACACCGCTGACCGAGACCCGCTCGGCCTTCATGCGCTATCGCGGCCAGGGCCACGAGATCGCCGTGCCGGTGCCCGGCGGCATTTATCGCGCCGAGGATGCGGCGCGCCTCACCGAGGCGTTCGAGGCAGCATACCGGCAGCTTTACAGCCGGGTCATCCCCGGGGTCGGGATCGAAGTGCTGAGCTGGGTCCTGCTGCTGAGCGGCCCGGTGCCGGCGAGCGGCGCGGCGCCGCCCGGCGAGCCGCCGCGGTCGGTGCCCGAGCCGGCGCGATACCGCGCAGTGTTTGACGCAGATAGTGGCAATTTTGTCGAGGTCGCAATCCACGAGCGCGCCGCGCTTGTGCCCGGTGCGACGATCGCCGGGCCGGCGGTGATCGTCGAAGACGAAACCTCGACCGTGGTCAGCCGCCACTTTGACGCCCGCATCGACCGGTTCGGCTATATCGAGATGCTGCGCCGCGCATCGTAATTTGCGCTGCGGCGTTTACCGGGGTGAACGATGAGGTGCGTCCCGGAAATGATACGAAAGGTATGGGGGCTACTCGCCCCGGTGGTCGTGACCGCGACGATCGCGACGACGCAGCCGCCCGACGAAAATCTGCACTTTGCGGTGCTGCGCGACGGCAACCCGATCGGTACGACGACGATACGCGTGCAGCGCGGCGGGCCGAACCTGCTTGCCGAAACCGTTACACACATCAAGGTGAAGCTGGGTTTCCTCACGCTTTATACGTTCGACCAGAGTGAGACCGAACACTGGGCCTACGGGCATTTCGAGACGCTGTCGGCGCAGACCGACGACAATGGCGCCCGGCACACGGTGAGTGCCCAGGCCGAAGGCGGGGCCATCGAGGTCGAGGCCGACGGCAAATCCCGCCGGATCGATCGCGCGATCATCCCCGGCAGCCTGTGGAACCCGGCGCTGGTCAGCCAGAAGGAGGTGCTGGATCTGCAGGACGGCAGCATCGATCCGCAGCACGTGCTCGATCGGGGCATCAAGCAGATTGCCCTCGGCGGCCGCCCGACTGCGGCGCATCACTATCTGATCGAGGGGACTTTCGCGCAAAACGTCTGGTACGACCAGGACCATCGCCTGGTGAAGATGGAAATGCGCGGCAGCGACGGCTCGCGGATTGAATATCGGCTGAAGTGAGCCGGCGGCTTGCTGACGAGGAGCGGCGGTCAGTTCGGCCGCGTGCGCTCGTCGCGATGCATAAGCCGGTCATGTCCGGGTCATTCCCTGCTGACGCGGGGCGCCGGCAACCGTAAGATCGGCCGGCAACCGTAAGATCGACCGCGACAAACCCGGAGCCTCTGATGCTGTCCCGCCCGAATACCGCGCTGTCGCAGATACATATGCAGATCATGTGGTCGCGTCTGATCGCCGTCGTCGAGGAGCAGGCGCAGACGCTGGTGCGCACTGCGTTTTCGACGCCGGTGCGTGAGGCGGGCGACCTGTCGGCCGGCGTCTTCGACAGGGACGGCAACATGCTGGCCCAGGCGGTCACCGGCACGCCCGGCCACGTCAATTCGATGGCGGCGGCAGTCAAGCATTTCCTCGACGCCTTCCCACTGAAGACGATGACCGAGGGCGACCACTACATCACCAACGATCCGTGGCTGACCTGCGGGCACCTGCACGATCTGACGGTGGTGAGCCCGACCTTTCTCCGCGGCGAGCCGGTGGGCCTCTTTGCCAGCACCGTGCATGTCGTCGATATCGGCGGGCTGGGCATGGGGCCGGACGGACGCCAGGTGTTCGAGGAGGGGCTTGCGATCCCGCTGATGGCGCTGGCCCGCGGCGGCCGGATGAACGAGGATCTGATGCGGATCATCCGCGCCAATGTGCGCGAGCCGCTGCAGGTCGAGGGCGATGTCTACGCGCTCGCTGCGTGCAACGACGAAGGCAGCCGGCGCCTCGTCGAGATGATGGACGAATTCGGCATCGCCAATCTCGACCGGCTCGGCGAGCATATTATCGAAACCTCGTGCCAGGCGACGATCGACGCGATCCGCAAGCTCAAGCCCGGCAGCTACAAATACAGCGTCGGAATGGACGGCTACGACCGTCCGCTGACGCTCGCCGGCGAGATGACGATCGGGCACGACGGCATTCACGTCGACTATGCCGGCACCTCGCCGGCCAGCGCCTTTGGCATCAACGTCGTGATGAACTACACGTTGGCCTATACCGCGTTCGGCGTGAAATGCCTGGTGGCGCCCGAGGTGCCGAACAATGCCGGGTCACTGGCGCCGATTACCGCGAGCGCGCCCGACGGGTGCCTGCTCAACGTCAAGCGGCCGCGCGCGGTCGCGGCGCGGCATACGGTCGGGCACATGCTGCCCGATGTCGTGTTCGGCTGCTTGCACCAGGTGATGGAAGGTGGCGTGCCGGCCGAGGGCGCGTCGTCGCTGTGGAACCCGCAGATTTATGGCGGGGCCGACGTGATCGACGAGCTGAGCGGCGGTGACAACCGACCCCCGGGGGCCGAAGAGGTGGCACCGTTCAGCACCGTGATCTTCCATTGCGGCGGCACCGGCGCGCGGCCCGGCAAGGACGGGCTCGACGTAACTGCGTTCCCCTCCGGCGTGCGGACGATCCCGGTCGAGGCGACCGAGTCGGTGGCGCCGGTGATCTTCCGCCGCCGCGAGTTCCGCGAGGGTTCGGGCGGCGCCGGGCGCTATCGCGGCGGGCTCGGCCAGGTCATCGAGCTGGGCGGCGCCGAGGACATGCCGGTGGCGATGCTGTGCAATTTCGAGCGCATCAACAACCCGGCGCGGGGGCGCGACGGCGGCGGGCTTGGCGCCCCGGGCCGGGTGGGTCTGGCTTCCGGCAAGCCGATCCGCTCCAAAGGCCGGCAGACCGTGCCGGGCGGCGACTTCATCTGCCTCGAACTGCCGGGCGGTGGCGGGTTCGGCGACCCGGCAACGCGCGACGCGGACCAGGTTGCGAGCGACGTCGCCGACGGGCTCATCACCCGCGAGACGGCGCAGGTCGAATACTGCGTCGCGCTGCAGGGCGACGGCACCGTCGACCGGGGGGCGACGGCCAGCCTGCGCGCGTCAACCCGATAAGACGCGCCGATTATCATGGCCAATACATCTAAAAACTAATCCTTCCCTCGCCATTATCTGGGCGGAAGGTTGGGTCGCCCTCCGAGGTGCCGATTTCGTTTTCGGTTATAGACGCTGGGGAGAATACGGCCGTGGGCCGCTGCTCAGCACCATCCTGCCGATGTGCCCATCGGCACCCGAACCAAGGTCCGCGTCTCGCCGAAGATCGGAAGGTTCGAATAGATGCGTGCCGAAATCACGTCCGGGGATTTGAGTTCCATCGAGACCCTGTAGGTCGCCCCGTCGTCCGGATTGTAGAACCAGCCGCCTTCCCACCTATTGTCTCCATCGGAACGCACATTCCAGATGATGGTTGGGCCGCACACCTGGCGCTGCCGCAGCGCCGGATCCGGGTTGAGCTTGTCGCGTTTCAAGAGTCCTTGGGGATTGAGCGGCGCCTTCAGCCAGACGACCCGGCCGCACAGCATGCCGTTGCAATCGAAAATCTGAATGGCCACCTTCGTGCCCATCAGCCACACCCCGGGGGGAACGGCCGCCGCGGCCAGCGCCCGCGGAACGGGAATGCTTATACAAACGAGAAGGAGGATCGCGTAACCCGCCAAGTGCAGCGGCGTACGTTGCCGCCGTGAGGGCCCTGGCTCCCGGCGCCTCGAGCGCCGCCGAGCGGTGCCCGCTCGAACAGTATCTGTGTCTTGCATCAGCGCCATGTCTGGATCGGAAGCATCCGGATGCCAACCTAGCCGACACTCGCCGGATCCCGGCGATTTCCAGGCCAGGATCGCGCCTCTGACCGGCTCGGGCAACGGTAAATTTCCTTCGCCGAAAGCAAGAGGTGATCGAAGACGACGGCGGCATATTGTTAAGATCAACTGCCAATAAGCCAAGGGCAAGGCTGTGCCGGACAGGAGGAGGATATTATGGCACGCGCACCCAAAACCTTTGCAACCGTCGAGCCGGTAAGCAGGCTGACGGCGGCCCTCGCGCCAGGGCACGCTTTATCTTGGCGAAGCGCCACGCGACGCGACCGTCGAAATGCTGTTGCACGAAAACGCGCACGTAAAGCTGCGCCAGGCGCAGGCGCTCGATCCGCTGCTGCACGACCCGTTCGACGAGAGCGTGCGCCTGCCGGTGCCGCGGAGGCCTGATCCGCGGCCGATTCCTGGAATCGTCGAAGGTCTGTTCGTGTTCGCCCATGTCGCGGAGTTCGAATTGTGCTTGTGGCGCCGAGCCCCTGAGCGGGTCGCGCGCGACCGGTTGATCGCCCGCCTCGATCGGCGCGCTGCGGTGCTGCCGAGGGGGTGCGTTTCTCGGCCGGATGCAGGCCTGGCTCGGTCACCTGCTGGGGCGGGTTGGCCCGGCGTAAGGCGAGCTTCCTCTCCCCATAGACGATCGGCCGCGCGCGGCGTAGGGTCGGGCATGGTTTCCACGGCGGGCCGCGCGCCCTATGCGTCGCAGCCGGAGGCGAGCCGAGGCCGGCTCCATCCCGAGGCGGAGCACCCGATGCGGTCGCGGTTTCAGCGCGACCGCGATCGCATCATTCATTCGGCGGCGTTCCGGCGGCTCAAGCACAAGACGCAGGTGTTCGTCTATCACGAGGGCGATCACTACCGCACCCGGCTGACCCACAGCATCGAGGTCGCGCAGATCGCCCGCACCGTCGCGCGCACGCTGCGGCTCGACGAGGATCTGGCCGAGGCGCTGGCGCTGGCGCACGATCTCGGCCACACCCCGTTCGGCCATGCTGGCGAGGAGGCGCTAAACGCCGAGATGGCCGCCTATGGCGGGTTTTCGCACAACGACCAGACGCTGCGCATCCTGACCCGGCTCGAACACGCCTATGCCGAGTTCGACGGGCTCAACCTGACCTGGGAGACGCTCGAAGGCACGGCGAAGCACAACGGCCCACTCGCCGACCCGGTGCCGCCGTCGATCGCGGAATACGATTCGCGCCACAAGCTGCTGCTGCACACGTTTCCCGGCCCGGAGGCGCAGGTCGCCTCTATTTCCGACGACATTGCCTACAACAACCACGATATCGACGACGGGCTGAGGGCCGGGCTGTTTTCGGTCGCCGATCTCGCCGAGGTGCCGTTGGTCGGCCCAGTGTTTGCCGAGGTCGCGGCGCGCTATCCGGGGATCGACGAGCACCGGCTGATCCGCGAATCGATCCGCCGGGTGATCGACCGCATGGTGCGCGACCTGATCGGCGAAACCGTGCAGCGACTCTCCGACAGCGGTGCCAAGACGTCCGACGACATCCGCAATTTGAGTGCAAAGATCGCCGAATTTTCCGACGAAATGCGCGCCCATGACCGGGCGCTCAAATCGTTTCTTTACGAGCGGATGTATCGCCACTATCGGGTCAACCGCATGAGTTCAAAGGCGCGCCGGGTGGTGCGCGAGCTGTTTCAGCTGTTCATGGCCGAGCCGGAATGCCTGCCTGACGAATGGCGCCCGCCGCGCGGCCTCGCCGCAGCCGAGCGCGCTCGCACGGTTGCCGATTACCTAGCCGGGATGACCGACCGATTTGCCCTCGACGAGCACCGGCGCTTGTTCGATACCTATAGCTCGGTGTGATCAAGGCCCGAATGACAAACATCTTTACGGATTTTCGCCGGGTGCTCGTTGCAGCGCTCGAGGACTTGCTCGGGCCTGGCGATTTTGCCCGCGTTGCGGTCGAGCTGCCGCGCGACCCGACGCACGGCGATTTGTCGACCAACGCGGCGATGGTGCTGGCCGGCGCCCTCAAGCAGAACCCGCTGGCGCTCGCCGAAAAGATCGCCGGGGCGCTGGCGGGCCGCAAACTGGTGACCGGTGACTACCGCGGCAGCGGGTTTTCCGCCGAGGTTGCGCGGCCCGGCTTTATCAACATCCGGCTCGAACCGGCGGTGTGGCACGCCCAGCTCCGCGCGATCCTCGCGGCGGGCACCGCGTGGGGCGATAGCGACATCGGGCAGGGCGGGCAGGTCAACATCGAGTTCGTCTCGGCCAATCCGACCGGGCCGATGCATGTCGGCCACGGGCGCGGCGCGGTGTTCGGCGACGTGCTCGCCGCGCTCCTGGTTAAGGCCGGGTTTCAGGCGCACCGCGAATACTATATTAACGATGCCGGCGCCCAAGTCGATGTGCTGGCGCGCTCGCTGCACCTGCGCTATCGCGAGCTGTTCGGCGAGGCGGTCGGGGCGGTTCCGGAGGGGCTGTATCCCGGCGACTATCTGATCGACGCGGCGCGCAGTCTGGTCGCGCGCGACGGCCGCACGTGGCTCGACAAGCCCGAAAGCGAGTGGCTGGCGCCGTTGCGTGAATTTGCCGTCGCCGAGATGATGGCGTTGATCCGCGCCGATCTCGACATGCTCGGCATCCGCTTCGACAAATTCTCGTCCGAGCGCCAGCTGGTCGCGGCGGGCGCGGTCGACGAGTGCCTCGCCTTTCTCGACAAGGCCGGCCTCGTTTACACGGGCGTGCCCGAACCGCCCAAGGGCAAGCTCCCGGACGATTGGGAGCCGCGGCCCCAGCTGTTGTTTCGCGCCACCGCATTCGGCGACGAGGTCGACCGCCCGCTGAAGAAATCCGACGGGTCGTGGACCTATTTCGCCGCCGACATCGCCTATCACCGTGACAAGAGCATCCGCGGCTTCGCCAACCTGATCGACGTGTGGGGCGCCGACCACGGCGGCTATGTCAAGCGAATGCAGGCCGCGGTCACGGCGGTGACCGGCGGCGCGGCGGCGCTCGATATCAAACTGTGCCAGCTCGTCAACCTGTTCGACAACGGCGCGCCGGTGCGCATGTCGAAGCGGGCCGGGACCTTCGTGACGCTGCGCGAGGTCGTCGACCAGGTCGGTAAGGACGTCTTCCGCTTCATCATGCTGACCCGCAAGAACGACCAGACGCTCGATTTCGATTTCGCCAAGGTCACCGAGCAGTCGAAGGACAACCCGGTCTTTTACGTGCAGTACGCCCATGCCCGCGCTGCTTCGGTGATGCGGCACGCGCAGGAAGAATTGCCGCCGGCCTCGCTGAGCGTCGCCGCGCTTGCCGCGGCGCCGCTGGAGCGGCTCGACGACCCGCTCGAACTGGCGGTGATTCGCCTGCTCGCAGGGTGGCCGCGCCTCGTCGAGTCGGCGGCCGAGGCGCATGAACCGCACCGAATCGCCTTCTTTTTGCAGGATGTCGCGGCGCAGTTTCACCTGTTGTGGACCAAGGGGAGCCACGAGGCGAGTTTACGGTTCATTATAAGCGGCGATCCGGACCTTACCCGGGCGCGGCTGGCGCTGGTGCGCGGGGTTGCAATCGTGATCGCCGCGGGGCTCGCCGTGTTCGGGGTCGAGCCGGTGGAGGAGATGTAGCGATGTCGTATCAGTTCGGGCATGTCGATCGCGACGAGCGCATCGACTTGGCCGCCGACGAGCCGGTGGGGGAAACGGCGCGCTGGGGCGGACTCCCGACGCCACTGGTCACCGCGGCAGTGATGGCGGTGTTTGCCGGCGCGCTGTGGTTTGCCTATCACGAGGGCACCCGGCACCCGTCCCATGTCGCGACCCCGGCTCCTGCCGCCACTGCTGCGGCCGCGCCAAGCGTGGCGGCGCCGGGCATGTTACCCGCCGGGGCGGAAACCGCGCCGCTGATCCGTGCCGACCCGCGCCCGATGAAGATTAAGCCAGAAAATCCCGGCGGCATGCCGGTGCCGGATCGCGACCGGCTGATATATGGCGAGCGCCCCGGCGGTCCGCCTGTCGAGCGGCTGCTGCCACCGCCCGAGCAGCCGATGCCGCGTCCGGCGCCGCCGCCGGCGGCAGCGTTACCACCGGTTGCACAGGCCCCGGTGGCGCCCCAGCCGAAGCCGGCGCCGGCGCGAACCCTTCCCGCCGAGCCAGGCCGCAAGCCGCTCGCTGCCGCACCGGTGGCGAGACCAGAGCGGGCCACGCCCCCGATCCACGAGGTTCGGGGAGGGCGGTTTCGCGTTCAGCTCGCCTCGCTGCGCACGCCCGACGAGGCGCGCACGGAGTGGCAGCGGCTCAAGCGGCTCCAGCCCGATCTGCTTGGCGGACTGACGGCAGACGCGGTGCGTGCCGATCTCGGCCAGCGCGGCGTGTGGTACCGGATCGTGGCCGGCGGCTTTGCCAATGCGGCAACCGCGCGCCGGCTGTGCCACGAATTGAAGGAGCGGCATCTGGGGTGCTCGATTGTTCGATGAGCCGACGAGTCCGCCGTCCGCGACCCCGCGGGCGGTCGTCTTCGGCTGCTCCGGCGAGCGGTTGAGTGCGGCCGAGCGCGCGTTCTTCGGCGCCGCCGACCCGCTCGGATTCTGCCTGTTCCGGCGCAATTGTCGTGAGCCCGCGCAGGTGCGCGAGCTGGTCGCGGCGTTGCGCGATGCGGTCGGCCGGGCCGATGCGCCGGTCCTGATCGACCAGGAAGGCGGGCGCGTTGCCCGGCTCGGGCCGCCGCACTGGACGGCCTATCCGAGTGCCGCGCGCCTCGCATCGCTGCCCGATCCGCTGGCCGGCGAGGCGGTGCATCTAGGCATGCGGCTGATCGCCGACGATCTGGCGCAGCTCGGCGTCACGGTGGACTGCGCGCCGGTGCTGGATTTGCCGGTTGCTGGCGCCGACGCGGTGATCGGCGACCGGGCTTATGACAGCACGCCGGAGCGCGCCGCCGCGCTCGGCCGCGTCGCGGCTGATGGGCTCCTGGCTGGTGGGATATTGCCAGTGATCAAGCACATTCCCGGTCACGGCCGGGCCACAGTCGACAGCCATCGCGCCTGCCCGCGCGTTGCGACCCCGCGCGAGACCTTGTCGCACACGGATTTTGCGCCGTTTCGCGCACTCGCCGACCTGCCGTGGGCGATGACCGCGCATGTCGTCTACAGCGCAATCGACGGCGACCGGCCGGCGACCTTGTCGGCCACGGTCATCGACAAAATCATCCGCGGCGAGATCGGGTTTCACGGCGTGCTGGTGTCCGACGACCTGTCGATGGGCGCGCTGGGCGGCCGGCTCGGCGAGCGCGCTGCTGACGCGATCGCCGCCGGCTGCGACCTTGCTTTGCACTGCAACGGGGATCTTGCAGAGATGGAAGAAATCGCCGCGGCGACGCCACGATTGGGCACGGCAGGCGCCGGGCGGCTCGCGCGCGGCGAGGCGCTGCGGCTTGCCACGGCCCGCGGCTTCGATCGCGCGGCGGCCGAGGCGCGCTTTGCGGAGGTTGCCGGCCGATGATGGGTCTTGGCAACCTCAACGCGATCGTCTTTACGATCACGACCTGGGCGCTGCCGATCATCTTCGCCGTGACCCTGCACGAGGCCGCGCACGGCTATGTCGCACTGCGCTTTGGCGATGACACCGCGCTGCGTGCTGGGCGGATCAGCCTCAATCCGCTGAACCACATCGACCCGATGGGCACGATCGTGCTGCCGCTCTTGCTATTGGCGTCACGCACCGGGTTTCTGTTTGGCTACGCGAAGCCTGTCCCGGTCAATTTCGGCCGGCTGCGGCCGCCCCGCCTCGGAATGGTGCTAGTGGCGCTCGCCGGTCCGGGGACGAACGTGCTGCTGGCGATCGTGTCCGCGTTACTCGCCTACGGGCTCTTTTTGGTGCCCGAAGCTGGATACCTCTGGGCCAGAGCCAACTTGCAGAATTCTATTCTTATTAACATCGTGTTGTGCGTCTTCAACCTGCTGCCGCTGCCGCCGCTGGATGGCGGTAGGGTCGCGGTCGGCGTGCTGCCTAACGTGCTGGCGCGGCCGCTGGCGCGGCTCGAACCGTACGGCATGATGATTCTGATATCACTATTCCTACTGTCCTATGTGTTGGTGCGACTCGGAAGCGGAATCAACCTATTAGGCTGGCTGATCGGTGTCCCGTCGAGCTGGTTGTACCGTTTCGTGATGGTCATCACCGGGCATACGGGATGACGCCGTCGGGGGGCCACGTGTTTTCGGCCGATCCCCGCCCATCCGGCGACGAGCCCGCTCTGGTGCTCGAACTCGATGGCTATGAGGGGCCGATCGACCTGCTGCTGAATCTGGCGCGCGAGCAGAAGGTCGATCTCGCCAAGATTTCTATCCTGGCGTTGGCCGACCAGTACCTCGCGTTTATCACCGGGCTGCGCCGGTTGCGCCTCGAGATCGCCGCCGATTACCTGGTGATGGCGGCGTGGCTCGCCTACCTGAAGTCGCGGCTGCTGCTGCCCGAGCCTGCGGCCACCGATGATGAGCCGAGCGCCGAGGAACTGGCCGAGGCACTGGGCCATCGGCTGCGGATGCTGGCGGCGATGCAGCGCGCCGGAACCGCGCTGATGGGTGGCACGCTGCTCGGCCGCGACGTGTTTCCCCGCGGTGCGCCCGAGGAATTCGCCGCCGTCGAGCGGCCGGTCTACGAATTGAGCCTTTACGACCTGCTGCGCGCCTATGGCGCGCAGCACCGCCGCCGGCACGCCCAGGTACTGACGATCATGCCGGCGCAGCTCTATTCGCTCGACGACGGGCTGCGGCAGCTCGCCGGGTTTATCGGCTGCGTGCCCGAGTGGCGCGAGCTGGCGAGGTTTTTGCCCGAGGAATTGCGCGGCGAGGTGTTTCGCCGGTCGGCAGTGGCGGCGATGTTTGCTGCGACGCTCGAACTGGCGCGGGCCGGCAAGGTCGAGTTGCGCCAGGACCGGCCGTTCGGGCCGCTCTACCTGCGCAGCGCGGCCGGGCGATGAGCGAGCGCACCGACCAGCTTCGCCTCCTCGAGGCGCTGCTGTTCGCGGCGGCCGAGCCGATGCCGGACGAGACGGTGGGGTTGCGGCTCGGCGACGGTGCCGATGTGCCTGCGCTGCTCTCCGAACTGGCAGCGCGCTATGCCGACCGCGGCATCAACCTGGTGCGACGCGGCGGCGGCTGGGTCTTTGCCACCGCGCCTGACCTCGCCGCGCGGCTGCGGCAAGAGCGCGCGGTGCCGCGCTCGCTGTCGCGCGCCGCGGTCGAGACACTGGCGGTCATCGCCTATCACCAGCCGGTGACCCGGGCCGAGATCGAGGCGATTCGCGGCGTCGCGCTCGGCCGCGGCACGCTCGACCGGCTGATGGAGGCGGGATGGGTGCGGCCCAAGGGACGGCGCGAGGTGCCCGGCCGTCCGCTCAACTGGGTGACGACGCCGCATTTCCTGGCGCATTTCGGGCTCGACGGCCTCGCCGAGCTGCCCGGAATCGAGGAATTGCGTGCCGCAGGGCTGCTCGAAATCGGGCCGGCGGTGCTCAGCGACGCCGAACCGGCGCCGGGGGACGACGAACCCGAGCCGGCGGAGACCGCATTTGACGAATAGCTGGATGACCAATAGACCGATAACTGCCAGACGGGGCGAGAGGACGCGATGAGCGACCCGATGAGCATCGCGGATATCCAGGCACGGCTCGACGGCTCGCCGTTCAGCCATTTTCTCGGCATGCGCGTCACCGCGACCGATCCGGCGCAGGCGCTGGTCGAGTTCACGGTCGAGCTCAAGCCGGAGTTGCAGCGCCGCGAGGGCACCGGCCAGTGGCATGGCGGCGCGATCGCGACGCTGATCGACACCGCCGGCGATTTTGCTGTCGCGCTCAACGCCGGCGGGCCGGTGCCGACAATTAACTTCCGGGTCGATTATCTGCGTCCGGCGACCGGGTCGCGGCTTGTCGCGACCGCGCGCGTGCGCCGCGCCGGCCGCTCGGTCTCGATCGCTGATATCGATGTCGCCGACGCCGAGGGCCGCGTCGTCGCGATCGGCCGGGGCTGCTATGGCAGCCAGCCGGGGTAATGTTTGCCGCCTCAGACCCTTTCTGACATCATCGCGCCGCTTTGGAGCCGGGTGATGTTGCTTTCCTGTTGCCTTTTCTCTGTCACGTGCCGCCGGGCACGCTGTCGAGCTGCGCGAAACGATGTTTTTTGATATCGGCTGGCCGGAGCTGATGCTGATTGGCGCCGTGGCGCTTGTCGTCATCGGTCCGAAAGACCTGCCGCGCGCGCTGCGCGTCGCCGGGTTCTGGGTGCGCAAGGCGCGCAACATGTCGCGCGAGTTTCAGAACAGCGTCGAGCAGATGATCCGCGACGCCGAGCTTCACGAGATGCGGGAGGACCTGCAAAAAGCGACGCAGTTCGATATCGAACACGAGATCCGCAACTCGGTCGATCCCGACGGCAGCCTCGCCGCCAGCCTGGCGCCGCCCTCCGATACGCCGGATTATTTGGATCCGACGTTGCCAGGGCTCGAGCTGTCGACAGCGGAGGCCGGCATGGCTGCAGACGGCATGGCCGCGATCCCGCCCGAAGAGATCATCGAGCCCGAATTACCGCTGCCCGAGCCGTCCGCGCGCGAGCCCGAGCCGTCCGCGCACCAACCCGAACCGTCGAAACCGTAAGAGCCTGGCAATGGCGGATACGGATCAGAACGACGAACTCGAAGCGGGGCGGATGCCGCTGCTCGATCACCTGACCGAGTTGCGCACCCGGCTGCTGTGGTCGATCCTGTCGATCATCGGGGCGTTTCTGGTCGCCTATCAGTTCAAGGTGCCGATCTATCGGTTTCTCGCCCAGCCGCTGGCCAATATTTTCGCCGGCGAGCCGGGCCGCAAGATGATCTTCACCGGGCTGACCGAGGCGTTCTTCACCTACATCAAGGTGTCGTTCTGGGCGGCGCTGTGCGTCGCCTTTCCGATCATCGCGATCCAGATCTGGCGGTTTATCGCGCCCGGCCTCTACAAGAAAGAGCGGCGGGCGTTTCTACCCTATCTATGCGCGACGCCGGTGCTGTTTATCCTCGGCGCCTCGCTCGCCTATTTTGTCGTGATCCCGTACGCGTTCCGGTTTTTCCTCAGCTTCGAGGCGCCGTCGGTCAACGGCTCGCTGCCGATCGTCAGCGAACCTAAGGTCAACGAATACCTGTCGCTGGTGATGACACTGCTGTTCGCGTTCGGCGTCGCGTTCCAGCTTCCCGTATTGCTGACCCTGATGGGGCGGGTCGGGCTGGTGACCGCGGCCGGGCTCGCCTCCAAGCGGCGCTACGCGATCGTCGGGCTGTTCATCGTCGCGGCGGTGCTGACACCGCCCGACATCATCAGCCAGACCTCGCTGGCGGTCCCGCTGATCCTGCTTTACGAGATTTCGATCTTCTGCTGCCGGTTCGTCGAAAGGCAGCGCGCCCGGGAAGAGGCGGAGGCCGACGCGGAGGCCTCGGGTGGAGACGGTGCGGCGCCCGACAAATAAGAAACAGGCGCCTCCGTTGTCGTAAGCGCGGCTCGGCGATGGACGCGAGTCGCGCGATTCCCTATGGTTAGTGGCCTCGTTCACAATCAGACGCTATCTATGCACGATCTTCGCTGGATTCGCGAAAACCCGGACGCGTTCGACCGTGGCCTTGCGCGGCGCGGGCTGCTGCCTCGCGCCGAGGAGGTGCTCGCGCTCGACCGTGAGTGGCGCGGGCTCGAAACTGCGGCACAGGAGGCGCAGGCGCGGCGTAACGCGATCTCGCGCCAGATCGGCGCGGCAAAGGCGCGCGGCGAATCCGCGGACGATCTGCTGCGCCAGGTTGGCGAAAGCCGCGACCAGGAGATGAAGACCGCGGCCGCCGGGACAGAAACCCGGCGGCGGCTCGACGATCTGCTCGCGACCTTGCCCAATCTGCCGGAAGACGACGTGCCCGATGGCGCCGACGAAAGCGCCAACAAGCTGGTGCGCACGGTCGGCGAGAAGCCGCGCTTGGATTTCGCGCCGGCGCCGCACGACGCGATCGGCGAAAAGCTCGGGCTGATGGATTTCGCCAGCGCCGCCAAGCTGTCCGGCGCGCGGTTCGTGGTGCTGAAAGGCGCGCTGGCGCAGCTCGAACGGGCGCTCGCGCAATTCATGCTCGATCTGCACACGCGCGAATTCGGCTACACCGAGATCGATCCGCCGCTGCTGGTGCGCGACGAGACTGCCTTCGGCACCGGCAACCTCCCGATGAAAGCCGAGGACATGTTCCGCACGACGGCGGAATCGGGTGGGATGTGGCTGATCCCGACCGCTGAGATGCCGCTGACCAGCCTCGTCGCAGGCGAGATCGTCGACGAGGCGGCCCTGCCGCTCCGCATGACGGCCTGGACGCCGTGCTTCCGCTCGGAGGCGGGGGCGGCCGGGCGCGACACCCGTGGGATGATCCGCCAGCACCAGTTTCCCAAGGTCGAGCTGGTGTCGATCACCCGGCCCGAGGATTCGGCCGCCGAGCACGAACGCATGACCGGCTGCGCCGAGGAGGTGCTGAAGCGGCTCGGCCTCGCCTATCGGGTGGTGTTGCTGTCGACCGGCGACATGGGGTTCGCGGCGCAAAAGACCTATGATCTCGAAGTGTGGCTGCCGGGGCAGGGGGCCTATCGCGAGATCTCGAGCTGCTCGAATTGCGGCGCATTCCAGGCGCAGCGGATGAAGGCGCGCTATCGCCCGACCGAGGGCAAAGGCACGCGGCCGCTGCACACGCTCAACGGCTCGGCGCTGGCGATCGGGAGGACGCTAATCGCGGTGCTCGAAAATTATCAGCGCGCCGACGGCAGCGTCGCGATACCGGAGGTGTTACAACGTTACATGCACGGAGAGACGGCGATCGGATGATGTCTGGCGAGCCGGCGGCGCTGGCCAAGACAGTGCGCCTGCTGATGGAGCTGCGCCGCTGCGGGATCGGGGACGCGCGAGTGCTCGGCGCGATTGAGCGCACCCCGCGCGACCTGTTCGTGCCGTTGTCGTTCGAAGACCAGGCATACGAGAACATCGCGCTGCCGATCGGCAGCGGGCAGACGATCAGCCAGCCCTTTGTCGTGGCGCTGATGACCGAGGCCCTCCATGTAGGTGAGCGCGACAAGGTCCTGGAGATCGGCACCGGCTCAGGCTACCAGGCGGCGATTCTGTCGCGGCTCGCGCGCCGCGTCTTCACCGTCGAGCGCCATCGCGAATTGCTGCGCGAGGCCGAGCGCCGCTTTGCCGCGCTGCGCCTTGGCAACATCGTGTGCCGGCTCGGCGACGGGTTCAAAGGCTGGCCCGAGCAGGCGCCGTTCGACCGGATCATCGTTACCGCGGCGGCGCCCGAGGTGCCGGAGGCGTTGATGGAGCAGCTCGCCGAGGGCGGGGTGCTGGTCATGCCGGTGGGCGCCGAATACCGCGATCAGCAGCTGCTGCGCCTACGTCGTGAGGCCGGCGCGATTGCTACAGAAGAGCTCGGTTATGTCAGATTTGTTCCGCTGGTCGCCGGGTTGCCGCGCGTCGAGCGCTCGGCAGGCACCGGCGCTAGAGAGCGCGAGGGTTTTGATTTAAACTAAGCCGTATCTTGACGGCTTGCGCGTCGGGGGGCGCGCAAGGAGGGGAAATGGGCAGCATTAAAACGCGGTGCGGCGTTGTCCGTGCTACGATGGGATTCGTCCTAACCGGGCTTATTGCGGCGTGCAGCACCGGTCCGCAGACACCGGCGCCGGTCTATTCCGGCCGCGCAATCGGTCCCGGATGGAGCGCACCGCCGCGCGCAGCTTATGGAGCGCAGCCGCGGCGATCATTCGAGGAGCGGGCCGAGCGATCCTACGCGCCGCGCCCACTCGGCGGCACGCGGGCTGCGCGGCCGCTCCCGCCGCTGTCGCCACCGGGACCGGCCGCCTCGCTCGGGACGCCGCCCGGGCCGATGGCTTCGCTGGGGCCGCCGCCGGGACTGTCCGGCCCGCCGCCGGCGCCCAGCGCGCGCATCACCGTGACGCGCGGCCAATCGCTGGGCCTGCTCGCGCATCGCTATCATGTTTCCGAGCGCGAGCTGATCGAAGCGAACCACCTGCGCCCGCCCTACAAGATCGAGATCGGCCAGCAGCTGCTGATCCCGGGCGCTGCGGGGCCGATGACGGCAGAAGGCGGGCCGGGCAGTCCGCTTCCGGGCGCGGCGCGCGTGGCCGAGCGCGAGCCATCTGTGATCCCGCTCGACGGACTGCCGCCGAAATCGCCACCGCCGGGCGCTGCCACCGCGCCGCCGCTTCCCGGCGAGCAGTCGGTCGCCGAGGAGGCGCGCGCCGATTCGGGCGCCGCGCCGCGGTCGGGCGGGCAGGAGTTGCGTAGCGGGCGCTTCCCGTGGCCGGTGCGCGGCCGTATCGTCGGCACCTACGGGGTTTCCGCCAACGGCACGAAGAATGACGGGATCAACATCGCCGCGCCGCTCGGCGCCCCGGTGCGGGCGATCGAGGGCGGCGAAGTCGCCTATGCCGGGAACGAGTTGAAAGGCTATGGTAATCTGGTGCTGATCAAGCATGCCGCCGGCTGGATCTCGGCCTATGCTCACTGCCAGGAGCTGCTGGTGCACAAGGGCGAGCGGGTCCGGGCCGGGCAGGTCATCGCCAAGGTCGGCACGACAGGCGGGGTCAAGCGGCCGCAGCTGCATTTCGAGTTGCGGCGCGGCGAGCGCCCGGTCGATCCGCGCGAGTTCCTGGGCCCGGCGCCGAGCGCAGCGAACGGCAACAGCGGGGAGGGATAGCGGCACCGCGAGGGCCGCGGGCCTACCCGAGCGTTTTGCCCAGCCGCCCGGCGAGGTCCTGGATGAATTGCCAGGCGACGCGCCCCGAGCGCGAGCCGCGGGTGATCGACCACTCGTTGGCCTCGGCCTTCAGCCGGTCGGGCTGCAGGTCGAGCCGGTAATGCGCGGCGTAGCCGGAGACGATCGCGTAAAACGTCTCCTGGTCGACATTGTGGAAGCCGAGCCACAGGCCGAATCGGTCCGACAGCGAGACTTTCTCCTCGACCGCCTCGGCAGGGTTGATCGCCGTCGATCGCTCGTTCTCGATCATGTCGCGCGGCATCAGGTGCCGCCGATTTGAGGTGGCGTAAAGCACGACATTGGCCGGGCGGCCCTCGATGCCGCCTTCGAGCACCGCCTTCAGCGACTTGTAGCTGGCATCCTCGTTGTCGAAGGACAGATCGTCGCAGAACAACAGGCAGCGGCGCGGGCTTTCGCGTACGATCGACAGCAGGCGCGGCAGCGTCGGGATGTCTTCGCGGTGGATTTCGATCAACGCCAGGGCGCCCGGCCGGTTGGCGTTGATCGCGGCGTGCGCCGCCTTGACGAGGGCGCTCTTGCCTGTGCCGCGCGCGCCCCACAACAAGACGTTGTTGGCCGGCAGGCCATTTGCGAATCTCTCAGTATTCGCCAACAAAATGTCGCGGACATGGTCGATGCCGCGCAACAGGCCGATAGCGACGCGGTTTACCGCGGCGACCGGCTCCAGCCATTCGCGCTCGGCGTGCCAGATGAACGCCTCGGCGGTGCCGAGGTCAGGCGTTGCGCGGACGGGAGGCGCCAGGCGGTCGAGCGCGTCGGCGATGCGGTTGAGCAGCGGCACAAGGTCGGGATCGGTCATCGGAAACACGGCGTGGCAACGGGGGCGCGGACGCTATCACAGGATTGGCGCCGGACAACACGCGATGTCGCGCCCGGCATTGCCCTTTCTCCGGGCATCGCGTAGGAATTCGCCCGGCGCGGCGCTGTTGCCCGCCAGCGCTGCCGCGCCGTCGGGCGGCGCGGTTGCGCAGCTATTTCGAGGTTCCTGCCGATGCTGATCACTCCGGCCTACGCTCAAGCGACGGGTGGGCTGTTAGACAGTTCGAACGCGATGGTTCAGTTCCTGCCGCTGGTGCTGATCTTTGTCGTGTTCTACTTCCTGCTCATCCGGCCGCAGCAGCGCAAGCAGAAGGACCATCGCGGGATGCTCGACGCGCTGCGCCGCGGCGACCGGGTGGTGACCGGCGGTGGTATCGTCGGCACGGTCAACAAGGTCGTCAGCCCCGAAGAGGTAGAGGTCGATATCGCCCAGGGCGTGCGCGTGCGCATCGTGCGCAGCACGATTAGTAGCGTCCTGTCCAAACCCGACCCGGCGGCTGCCCGCGAGGCCGCCAAGGAAAAGGACGCCGCCAAGGAGAAGGAGGGCACGGCCAAAGCCGACAAGGCCTGACGCCGCGGTCCGATCGCAGACATGCTCTATTTCGCCAATTGGAAGGTTCTGCTGATCTGTGCAGTCTGTGCGCTCGGCGTGATCTTCAGCCTACCCAACGCGTTCCGGCCGGCGCAGCTCGCTTGGCTGCCAGCCTATTTGCCGCACAAGCAGGTGGCGCTCGGTCTCGACCTGCGCGGCGGCTCCTACCTGCTGCTCAAAGTCGATTTCGCCGCTGCCCAGAAGGAGCGGCTCAATGCGCTGATCGACAATGTCCGCAATGGGCTGCGCAACGCCAAGATCGGCTATACGGGGCTCGGCGTCCGCGGCGATGCGATCGTCTTCACGCTTCGCGATACCGGCCAGACAGAGGAAGCGAAAAAGGCGCTGGCGACAATCGATCCCGCTCTCGTGTTGACGATCGCCGATAGCGGCGCAGCGACAATGAAACTCAACGAGACGGCCGAGACGGCGCGGCGCGAGCAGGCAGTCAGTCAGTCGATCGAGATCATCCGCCGCCGCATCGACCCGAACGGGACCTCCGAGGTGTCGATCCAGAGCCAGGGCACCGACCGCATCGTGGTGCAGGTACCGGGTATCGACAACCCCGAGCACGTAAAGGCGCTGCTCGGCAAAACCGCAAAGCTTACCTTCCAGCTCGTCGACACGACGGTCACGCTGGAAGACGCGCGGCGCGGGCGGCTGCCACCTGACGACCAGATATTGCCGGCGCAGGAGGCGGGCGGGCACGGCGGCGCGCCGGCCTATGTCGTCAAGAAGCGGGTGATGGTCGATGGCGGCATGCTGACCGACGCACAGACGACATTTCAGAACAACGAGCCGGTGGTCAGCTTCACGTTCGATGCAGAAGGCGCCAAGCGCTTCGGCGAGGCAACGCGCGAGAATGTCGGCAAGCCGTTTGCGATCGTGCTCGACAACAAGGTGATCAGCGCGCCGGTGATCCGCGAGCCGATCCTCGGCGGTAGCGGCATCATTTCCGGCAGCTTTACCGTGCAGTCGGCGAGCGACCTGGCGTTGCTGCTGCGCGCCGGCGCGCTGCCGGCGCCGATCACAATCCTCGAAGAGCGCACGGTCGGGCCCGATCTCGGGGCCGATTCGATCCATGCCGGCACGGTGGCGTGCGTCGTCGCGGTCGTCCTTGTTGTGATCTTCATGTTCCTGTTTTACGGATTGTTCGGGCTATTTGCCGACATCGCCCTGTTCTTTAATTTGTCCCTGATGTTGGGCACGCTGTCGGTGTTGCCCCACACAGCGCTGACATTGCCCGGGATTGCAGGCATCGCCCTGACGCTGGGCATGGCGGTCGACGCCAACGTGCTTATCTACGAGCGCATCCGCGAAGAGGTTCGCAGCGGCCGGTCGGTGCTGTCATCGCTCGAAGCCGGGTTCACCCGTGCCTTCGGCACGATCCTCGACAGCCATGTAACGACGCTTATCGCCGGGCTGCTGCTGTATTGGCTGGGTTCCGGGCCGGTGAAGGGGTTTGCGGTCACGCTCAGCATCGGGGTGCTGACCTCGCTGTTTTCGTCGATTCTGGTGACGCGGCTGCTGATCGTCACCTGGGTGCGCCGTACAAAGCCCAAGGAAATCCCCCTATGAGGGACCTCACGTGAGACCGCTGATCGTCATCCGCCGCACGCCGACGATCGACTTTATGCGCTGGCACAAGTTCGGCATCGCCTTTTCGGTGGCGCTGGGGGTGGTTTCGATCGTTCTGTTCCTCAGCATCGGGCTCAATTTCGGCATCGACTTCAAGGGCGGCACGCTAATCGAAGCGCGCGTGACGAGTGGCCCCGCCGACTTGGCGGCGATGCGCGCAAAGCTCGACGCGCTCCACATCGGCGAGGCGTCGCTGCAGAATTTCGGCGATCCCAGCGAGGTGCTGATCCGTTTGCCGCAACAGCCCGGCGGCGATGCTGACCAGCAGAGAGCGATCGAGATGGCGCGCAAGGCGCTGGGGTCGGGGATCGACTATCGCCGGGTTGAGGTGGTGGGGCCTACGGTCGGCACCGAATTGGTCCACGCCGGCGTGCTGGCGACGGTGCTCGCGCTGGGGGCGATCCTCATCTACGTTTGGTTCCGCTTCGAGTGGCAATTCGGTGTCGGGGCAACGATCGCGACGATCCACGACGTGGTGACCACGGTTGGGCTGTTTGCGATCTTCCGGCTCGAATTCGACCTGACGACGCTGGCCGCAATCCTGACCATCGCCGGCTATTCGATCAACGACACGGTGGTGATCTACGACCGGGTGCGCGAAGCGATGCGCAAGCACCGGACGATGCCGTTTCGCGACCTGATTAACCTCGCGCTCAACGAGACTCTGTCGCGCACGATCCTTACGGTCAGCACCGTCGCGCTGGCGGTCTTGTCGCTGTTGGTCTTTGGCGGCCAGGTGCTGCGCGGGTTCAGCATCGCGATGATGTGGGGCATCGTGATCGGCACCTACTCGTCGCTGTTCATCGCTGCGCCGATCCTCTTCTACATGCAGCCCAACCGACGCACGATCGCCCGAGGCGGCGGCGAAAAGCCCGAGGCGGCCTCCGGGCGCCCCGCGCGCTAGAGTCGAGGAGGCGGGCACCTGTGGACCTGACCCCACTTGTCCCGCCCGGCCAGCAGGTAATCGAGCGCTATGGCCCGCTCGGGTTTCGCATCAGTGGGCTGATCTATCGCGAGCCGATCATCGTGTTTCCCGACCGGACGATCGTCTGGCCGCAGGGCGCGGTCGACGAGGCGGGCCTGGCGGCGGTCGTTGCGGACGGCACGGTTGAACTGCTGCTGCTTGGGCTTGGCCGCCGCATCGTGCCGGTGTCGGCGGCGCTGCGCCTCGCACTGAAGCGCGGCGGGGTGGCGGTCGAGCCGATGGATACCGGCGCGGCTTGCCGTACCTATAATGTATTGCTGGCGGAAGGCCGTCGCGTCTCCGCCGCGCTGCTTCCGCCGGGCTGATCCCCCGCCGCACCGCTTTCCGGGAACCCCGACGCGGCGGCGGCGTTTATCGGGTGTTGATGTGGGAGCTTCATCCGATGGTGATTCGTTTTCGCGCTGCGATCGCGGCGGCTTTGCTCGCCGGACTGACGTGCGCCCCGCTGGCCCAGGCGCAGGATTGGCGCCACCAGGGAGGCCGGCGCGGCGGCGGGCATCACGGCTACGAGCATCGCGGCGGAGGCGGCGCCGGCGCGGCGATCATCGGCGGGCTAATCGGGCTCGGCATCGGCGCCGCGATCTCCTCGAGCCGCCCGCCGGCGGCCTATTACGGGTATCCCTACGGCTATTATTCGCCACCACCGCCACCCGTTTATTACGGCTATCCCGGCTATTGACCTCGGCGGACGCCATTCCGCAACCCTTGACGATCGGAAGCGCATCATGATCCGTGTTCCCCGTCTCGTGCCGCTCGCCGCAGCGGCCGTCATCTGCGCACCGGCGTTTGCCTTTGCGCAATCCACGACGTCGCCAGCGGCGCCAACCCACCCTGCCGCGCCGCCCGCTGCTGCCGCTCCACCCGGGGCCGCGCCGTCTAACGCCCTCCCGGGTTTGCCGAAGGACATCCAAACGCGCGTCGAGCAGCACATCAAGCAGCTCCACGCCCAGCTCCACATCACCGCCGCCGAAGAGCAGCAGTGGAATGCGTTTGCCGACGTGATGCGGCGCAACGCCGCCGACATGGGCGAGGCATTCCGGCATCGTGAGCAGGAATTTGCCTCGATGAACGCGCTGCAGAACATGCAGTCCTACGCGAAGATCGCCGAGGAGCATGCAGAGCGCTTGCAGAAATTGGTCACGGCGTTCGAGACGCTCTACAATGCGCTGCCGGAGTCGCAGCAGAAGCTCGCCGATCAGGTGTTCCGCGAGCGGGCAGAGAGCCGCGCGAAGCGGCGCGGATGACGGTGCTGCCCCGTCGGGGCTAGGCGCGCGGTGTCTTTCGCCGGCCGGTGATTGCCCCGGTCGGCGCCGCCGCAATTATGCGAGTTGTTGCTTTTGGGGCACGAATATTGCTGCACGTTGGTTACGATTGTAGCCAGCGGAGGGCAGCAGGCGATGGTGTCCCACGATCTCGGTGCCAGATTGGCGGCTGTTGCCGGCATGGGCCACAATGGTGGGCCGCCGCTCGACCCGAACGCCGGCTGGCGCCTCTATTGCTGGAAGAAGGCGCATGCCTGCGCCTGGAAGACGCCGCCACGCGAGATCGCGCTGGCGCGGCTTGCCCGCGCCGAGGCGCTCGGCATAACCTATCGCGAATACACCGCGGTTCTGCTCGATACCGGCCAGCACCTGTAATGGCCGTCTGAAACGCAAAGCGCGGCCGCCTCGATTGAGGCCGCCGCGCCCTGCGGTGATGATCGAACTGCGGTTACTTCGCCTTCGCGAGATTCTGCGCGGCGAAGTCCCAATTGACGAGGTGATCGAGAAACGCCTGCACGAAATCGGGCCGGCGATTCTGGAAATCCAGGTAATAGGCGTGTTCCCACACGTCACAGGTCAGCAGCGCAGTTTGGCCGTCGGTCATCGGTGTGCCGGCGTTGGGCGTGGTGACGATTTTCAGCTTGCCCTTGTCGGCGACGAGCCAAGCCCAGCCGCTGCCGAACCGGCCCACCGCCGCAGCCTTGAAGTCATCCTTGAACTTGGCGAACCCGCCGAGGTCGCGGTCGATTGCCGCGGCGAGATCGCCGGCTGGCGCGCCGCCGCCATGCGGCTTCATGCAGTTCCAGAAAAACGTGTGGTTCCACACCTGTGCGGCGTTGTTGAATACGCCGGCTTTCGAGCTGTCGCTGTGAACGGCCATGATGATCTGTTCCAGCGACTGGCTTTCGAGCGGCGACGATTTCACCAGGTTGTTCAGGTTGGTGACATAGGCCTGATGGTGCTTGCCGTGATGAAAATCGAGCGTCTGGGCCGACGTGTGCGGCTCAAGGGCGTTCTTCGGGTAGGGTAGCTGAGGCAGTTCAAAGGCCATGGCGGTTCATACTCCCCTCTGATGCGACGAATGGATGAGAAAGCGGTAACGCCGGTCCTTATGCCTCACGGAACGCTGCGCAACCGCGACCGATCCGCCGATGGCGACCGAATGTCGCCGGTAGCGTCGCTCGTCCGACGGCATGACCGTGACCGCTTCCAGACTGCACTGTTCGCCCCGGTCGCGCAACGTGAAGCATTGCTGGCGCTCTATGCGTTTAATTACGAGATCGCCCGGGTGCGCGAAACGGTGCGCGAGCCGATGCTCGGTCGCATCCGGTTGCAGTGGTGGCGCGAGGCGATCGCCGCGGCATGCGAGGGCGGGGCGGTGCGCCCGCACGAGGTGGTGATGCCGCTGACCGCGGCGATCCGCGAGCGCCGGCTGACGCGGGCGCATTTCGACGCGCTGATCGACGCCCGCGAGAGCGACCTTGAATCTGACGGGCCGGCGACGCTCGCGGCGCTCGATACCTACAGCGAGGGCAGTTCGGCGCGGCTGATGCTGCTCGCCGGCGAAATTCTCGGCCTGTCGGAAGGCACGGCATCGGCGCCGTTGCGCGCGGCCGGGATCGGTTATGGCCTCGCCGGGCTGCTGCGGGCAATGCCGTTTCACGCCGCCGCTGGCCGCTCGTACATCCCCGACGACCTCGCCACCGACAGCGGCCTCGACCCGGCCGATTACCGGTTACGCCGGTCGTCGCCGGCGCTGCGCCGGGTGGCGGTGGCGCTTGCCGATCGGGCGCGGCTGCAGCTTGCGGCTGCGCGCCGCGACCATGCCGAGATCCCGCGCCGGGCGCTGGCGGCAGTGCTGCCCGCCGTGGTGGCGAGCCGGTACTTGGCGCGGCTCGAGCGGGCCGGCTACGACCCGTTCTCTCGGGCACTGGCCGTGCCCGACCCGCTGCAAAGCTGGCGGCTGCTCGCCGCGGTCCTGCGCAACCGGTTTTAGCGGCGTCCCCTAGCGGCCCTGGAAATTCGGCAGGCGGCGGTCGGCCATCGCCTTGATGCCTTCCTGGAAATCCTCGGTGCGGCGCAGCCAGTCCTGCTCGACCAGTTCGCGCTCGGTCGCCGCGTCGACCGCATCGGCGAGACCGCGGCGTAGCGTCTCGCGGGTCGACAGCACCGCGAGCGGCGCCGACTGGGCGATTTCCAGCGCCAGCGCCCGGGCCGCCTTGCGCACCTCGTCTTGCGTCACCAGCAAGTCGGCGAGGCCGATGAGTACCGCCTCGTCACCGGCGATTCGGCGGCCGGTATAGAACAAGAGCGCCGCCCGCTGCGCGCCGACCAGGCGCGGCAGGGTCACGGTGAGGCCGAATCCGGGATGGAAGCCCAGCCGGTTGAAGTTGGCGCTGAACCGCGCCTCGCTGCAAGTGACGCGGAAATCGGGCACCAGCGCGAGGCCGAGCCCCCCGCCGACCGCGGCGCCGTGGATCGCGCCGACAATCGGCTTCTTGGCGCGAAACAGCCGGCTCGCCTCCTTGTAGAGATGCTTGCCGGCGCCGCTGCGGCCTGATTCCTGGACCGTGCCGGTATCCATGCGCTTAGAGAAATCGGCGCCGGCGCAGAAATGGCGACCTTCCGAGCACAGCACCGAGGCACGGCAGGCTGGGTCGGCGTCGAGCTTCTCATAGGCCTCGCCCAACTCGCCAATGAGCGCCGCGTCGAAGAAATTGTTGGGCGGACGCCGGATCTCGACCGTCGCGACCGGGCCCTCGAAGGTGACGGCGATTTCCTTGAAGTTCGAATAATCGGCCATGGCAATGACTCCGTGCGGACGATTGCACCACAGAGAACTGTGTTCGAATCTAGTTTTTCACGATCAACGCATCGACAACGGTAAGGCCGGCCCCGGTCTCGTGGACGATGACCGGGTTGAGGTCGATCTCGGCAATCGCGTCGCGATGGTCGGCCGCGAAGCGCGACACGGCGACCATCAATTCGGCGAGCGCCTCCTTGTCGCTCGGCAGCGCGCCTCGCACGCCGTCAAGCAGTGCGGCACCCTTCAATTCGCCGAGCAGGTCGCGCGCGTCGTCGTGCGACAGCGGCACCGGCGCGAATGCGATATCCTTGAGCACCTCGACGTGGATTCCGCCGAGCCCGACCATCAGCATCGGGCCGAAATCGGGGTCGCTTGTGACGCCGAGGATCATCTCTTGGCCTGACTTAGCCATCGACTGGACTAGAATGCCCTCGATCTGCGCGCTAGGATGGGCCGCCGTGGCGCGCGCCAGCACCGTGCGATAGCCCTCCCGCACCGCCGTCTCGCCAGCGAGGTTGAGCAGCACCGCGCCGGCCTCGGTCTTGTGCAATATGTCGGGCGACTGGACCTTCATTGCGACCGGCCCGCCGATCTGGGCCGCCGCGACCACCGCTGCTTCTTCGCTGGCAGCCAGCTCCTCGGGCGGGCGCGGCACGCCGTAGCGCGCGAGCACTGCCTTAGCGGCGTGCTCGGTCAACGCCTTGCCCGGCGCCGCGAGCAACCCGGCTACCGCCTCGCGCACCAGCCGGTCGGTCTCGGCGATGCCGGAGCGGCGTGCCCGCCGAGCCTGGAACCGGCCGTAATCGACCAGCGCGCGGATTGCGCGGGCGCAGCTCGGCATCGCCGTGTAGCACGGGATGCCAGCCGCCGAGAACGCTGCCACTGCGCCCGGCGTGGCGGTCGTGTAGGTTGACAGGATCAGCGGCTGCTCGGTGGTCGCGGTGATCCCGGCCAACTCTTCGGCGCGCTTCTTGGCCGTCGCCTCATTAGCTAAGGAAGCGATCAAGATGATCGTGTCGATGCGCTGCGACTGCCGCACCAGCTCGACGATCGGCGCGTAGCCGACCTCGCCGATCGCCTGCGCGGTAGCGTCGATCGGGTTCAACGCCGATGCGTAAGAGGGCAGCATCGCCATGATCTTGGCTTGCAGCTCCTCCTCCAGCACCGGCAGCTCGAGCCCATGCGCCGAGAGGATGTCGGCCATCCATACCGCGCTGCCGCCCGAGCCGGTGATGATCGCGACGCGGTTGCCGCGGGGCAATTTGCAATAGGCGAAGGCGGTCGCGACATCGACCATGTGGTCGAGGTCTTCGCCCCGGATGATGCCATGATGGCGAAAAATCGCATCGTCGACCGCCCCAACATGGGCGAGCGCGCCGGTATGCGACGAGGCGGCACGGCGCCCGGCGTCGGACCGGCCGACCTTGGCGACGATCAGCGGTTTTTTCGCTTGCGCCGCCTTGTCGGCGACAGCCCGGAAACGGTCGGGCCGGCGGATTCCTTCGAGATAGGCCAGAAAAATGTCGGCGCCGCCGGCGTCGATGATCCAATCCATATAATCATGAGCTTCCAGAACGGTCTGGTTACCCGAGCTCACCTGATACGTGAACTGTAGCCCACGGTCGCGGCCGCGGCTGAGAAACGAAAAGGTCAGCGCGCCGCTCTGGCAGCTGACCGCGATTGGCCTGGCGGCGCTGCCGGCAGGCAGCAGAGGTTGGTTGAAGTCGTGGAATACCGGGCTGAAGGTTGCCACCAACGGGCGCAACGGATTGACGAACCCCTCCGAATTCGGCCCGGCGACAACCATGCCCCAACGCGCGGCAACCGCCCGCAACTCGGCGTCGCGATTGGCGGCTTCCGCGGTCTTTTCCTCGCCGAAGCCGGAGCTGATGACGACCGCGGCGCGGATGCCCCGCTGGCCGCACTGATCGAGCGTCGCAACGACATGCGCCGCTGGCACCAGGATTACCGCCAGCTCGGGCGCCTCGGGCAGGTCGGCGACGCTGGCATAGGCCTTGTGGCCGAGCACCTCAGCCTGGCTGCGGGTGACTGGATAGACCTTTCCGTCAAAGCCGTGGCCGATCAGCTGGCGGGTCAGGCGCCCGCGCAGCGAATGCTCGTCGCCTGCCGCGCCGACGATCGCCAGGCTGTCGGGCGAAAAGAGCGGTCGGAGATCAGGCATCAACGCAGGCCCAGCCCGCGGGCGATGATGCCGCGCAGCACCTCGCGCGTGCCGCCCTGGATCGTCAGCTTGGGGGCGATCAGCGTGGTCTGGCGAAGCGCCTGCTCGAACCGGTCGTCGTTGCTGTCGGGG
>DATLRD010000048.1:0-6532 GCA_035534855.1 Allostellaceae bacterium
TTGAGTTCGTTGCCGTAGCCGGTATCGGCGTCGGCGATCACCGGCAGCCCGACCGCGGTCGCGATGCGGCGCCCGTTACCGACCATCTCCGACATCGTGACGAGCCCGAAATCGGGGTAGCCGAGCGTCGCCGCGGTGCCGGCGCCGGTCATGTACACCGCATCGAACCCGGCCCGCTCGATGAGCCGTGCGGTAATGCAGTCATAGGCGCCGGGCGCGACGATCATCCCGCCGCGCCGCAACAGTTCGCGCATCCGTGCCGCTGCCGTCATCCCGTCCTCCCGATCTGTCACCGATAATCGGCGAACCGCAATGTTAGAGCATTACCCGATCGCCTTGAACCGTCACGCCCGGCGCGGCCGCGACCCCGCCTCCTGCCGCGGCATCGCCTGCACCGCCGGCACCTGGGGCTGCGGCAGGCTCATCGCCCGCTGTTCGGCGCGGCGCAGCGCCTCGTGCGTCTCGGGCAAGGCCGGCAGGTCGAGCCGGGCCGGCACGCCAAAGCCGAACGCCGCGGTCAGGTCGCCGCAGGTCTCCCGCCGCCATTTGCTGAGATTGGCGACCTCCACGCCAAACCGCGTCTCGATCAGCCGCAGCGTCGAGGTATGGTCGAAAATGGCGCCGCACACAGTGCCGCCGCGGCTGAACGGCGAGATCACCAGGCACGGCACGCGAAACCCGAGCCCGACCGGCAGGCCCCCGACGAATTCGCCCGGCGTGCCTGGCTCGGGCACCGGCGGGGCGACGTGGTCGAACTGCCCGTCATTCTCGTCGTAATTCAGGATCAGCGCGGTCTTCGCCCACAATTTCGGGTTCGACCACAGCGCCTTGAGGATGCGGCTGGTGTGGTTCTCACCGGCGGCCGGCAGGTAGTCGGGATGCTCGCTGAGGTATGACGGCGGCACGATCCACGTCACCTGCGGGATGTTGCCGGTCTGCAAATCCCACAGCAGCTCGTAGAAGGGCCGGTTGCGCATCGCGTTTTCCCACAGCGGCGAGGTGCGCGGCAGGTTCTGGTACTGCGTGAAGAAGCGGCAGACATTACATTGATAATCATCGAGATCGTGATAGATGCGCCACGAGATGCCCGCCCGCTCCAGCCGCTCCGGATAGGTTTCCCAGCGATACGCGCGGCCTGAATTGTCGAGCGCCGGGCCGCCATATTTGCCATCGGCGTCGATCGTCGCGGTCATCAGGAAATAGCGGTTGGGGTGGGTCGGCCCGAAGATTGAGCAGAAATAGCCGTCGCAGATCGTGAACGCGTCGGCCAGCGCGTAATAAAACGGCAGGTCTTCGCGCGTCAGATAGCCCATCGTCAGCGGCCCCGCCTTGCCGTCGGCGGCGCGGTGGGCCGGCAGCCAGTTGTCCATCTTGCCGCCGTTCCATGCCGCATGCTGCGGCCCCCAGTCGTGGTTCAGGTCATAGAGCCGCTGGGCGTTGGTGCGGTGCGTGTCGAGCCGGAACGGCAGCTCATAGCCCTGCGGGTTCTGCGGGTCGCGCTGGCGGAAGATCGCCTGACCCGCAGGGTCGTCGAACCCGCGCACCCCGGAGAGCGACCCGAAATAATGGTCGAACGAGCGGTTCTCCTTCATCAGGATGATGATGTGGTCGATGTCGTTGAGCTTGGCCGGCGGCGGCCCGTCCGCCGCCCCGGCCGGCATCGGTACGAGCCCCCCAGCCGCCAGCACTGCCGCCCCTTGCAGAAACCGACGGCGCCCGATCCCGCTCATTTCCCGCTGCCTCTCCGGCGCTTCCCTGCGCCGATCGTACTACTACCGCCCACGATGGCGGACGCCGATGACACGGCGTTGACGCCCGCCCGCCGGCGTGCTTTGCAGCACCTGAACGCAAGGGAGGATTCCGGCCATGACCCCCGATTCCGCGCGCAACATCGATTTTGTCGCCGCCCACGACCTCGACGGGCGCGGCGACAGCGTGCAGATCATGGTGCACAAGGGCCACGCCTATATCGGCCACATGTTCAGCGACGGGTTTACCGTGGTCGACGTGCGCGATGCGCGACACCCGCGCAGTATCGGGTTTTTCGCCGCGCCACCCAACACCCGCGCGTTTCACCTGCAGACCCACGGCGACCTGCTGCTGACCGTCAACTCGCCGAACATCTGGGTCATGCAGGGCTATACCGACCCCAACGACTATTTCAAGGGCTCGATCACCGACACGTTCACCAGGCACGAAAAGACCTTTGCCGCCGGGCTGCGCGTCTTCGACATCGCAAAGCCGGCCGAGCCGCGCGAGATCGCCTTCATGCCGGTCGACGGGCTGGGGCTGCACCGCCTGTGGTATGTCGGCGGCCGCTACGCCTATGCCTCGTGCCACTGGCAGGGCTTTACCGACCACGTCCTCGCCATCATCGACATGCAAAACCCGGAGCGGCCCGAAATCGTCGGCCGCTTCTGGCTGCCCGGCATGAACGCCGCCGCCGGCGAAGCCCCGACCTGGCCAAAGGGCCGCCGCTATGCGCTGCACCACGCGATCGTCGCCGGCAACCTCGCCTACGCGGCGTGGCGCGACGGCGGCATGACGATCCTCGATGTCAGCGACCCGACCGCGCCCCAGCTGCTCAGCCACCGCAACTGGTGCCCGCCGTTCGGCGGCGGCACGCACACGCCGCTGCCGCTGCCCGACCGCAACCTCGCGGTGTTCGCCGATGAGGGCAACCTCGACGATTGCGCCAACGGCATCCAGCGCTGCTGGGTATTCGACGTGCGCGATCCCACGAACCCGGTGTCGATCGCGACATTGCCGACCCCGTCCGAGATCGACTACTGCAAGAAAGGCGCGAAATTCGGCCCGCACAACCTGCACGAAAACCGCCCCGGCGCGCTGCAGACCTCGAACCTCATCTTCGCCACCTACCAGAACGCCGGGGTGCGCGTGTTCGACATAAGCGACCCGTTCCAGCCCAAGGAGGCCGCGCATTTCGTGCCGCCGCCGCCGGCCCGGATGGTCGATCCGCGCCCCGGCCGCCCACGGGTGATCCAATCCAACGATTGCTACGTCGCGCCCGACGGGCTGATGTACCTCACCGACGTCAACGCCGGGCTGACCATCCTGCAATACAAGGGGTGAACGTGACCCTCGACGATCTGAAGCCCGGGCTGCGCCATGCCGAGACGCTGGTCGTCGGCGACGCCCTCTCCGTGCCGGCGCAGGCGCGCCTGTTCGACCCGGCGACCGAGATGCCGCCGGTTTTCGCGACCGCGCAGATGATCGCCTTTGTCGAATGGACCTGCGTCCATGCGCTGGCGCCCTACCTGTCGCCGAACCAGCGCACGGTCGGTACCAGGGTCGAGATGACCCACATCGCCGCGACGCCGATCGGCATGAGCGTGACCGCCGAAATCGAGCTGGTCGAGATCACCGGCCGCACGCTGCGCTTCAAGGTGTCGTGCCGGGACGCCGCCGAGCCGATCGGCGACGGCATTCACGAGCGCACGGTGATCGACCACGACCGCTTCATGCGCCGGCTGGCCGGCAAGACGCCGGGCGCCTAAATGGACGCGCAGGGCGGCGCGGCGCTATGATCGCCGCCCCTGGCGGGAGAGGATGATGGCAAAGCGCGGCAAGGCGCCGGACGTGACCGGAGAGTGGGAGAAGCTCACCGCGGCCGAACTGCGCGGCAAACCGCTCTCGGCGCTCGATTGGCAAACCCCCGAGGGGATCGCGGTCAAGCCGCTTTACACCGCGGCTGATCTCGAAAAGATCGCGGCCGAGGGCTTCGACTGGGCCGGCGCGGTGCCCGGCGCGGCGCCCTATCTGCGCGGCGTGCGCGCGACGATGTACGCCAACCGGCCGTGGACCGTGCGCCAGTATTCCGGGTTTTCGACCGCCGAGGAATCCAACCGCTTTTACCGCGCCAACCTCGCCGCCGGGCAGATGGGGCTGTCGATCGCCTTCGACCTCGCGACCCATCGCGGCTACGACAGCGACCACCCGCGCGTCGTCGGCGATGTCGGCAAGGCCGGAGTCGCGATCGACTCGGTCGAGGACATGAAGATCCTGTTCGACGGCATCCCGCTCGACAAGATGAGCGTGTCGATGACGATGAACGGCGCGGTGCTGCCGGTATTGGCCGGGTTCATCGTCGCCGCTGAGGAACAGGGCGTCGCGCAAGACAAACTCCAGGGGACGATTCAGAACGACATCCTCAAGGAGTTCATGGTTCGCAACACCTACATCTACCCGCCCGGCCCCTCGATGCGCATCGTCGCCGACATCATCGAGTACACCGCACGGCATATGCCAAAATTCAACTCGATCTCGATCTCCGGCTACCACATGGAGGAGGCCGGGGCGACCTCGGTTCAAGAGCTGGCGTTTACCCTGGCCGATGGGCTCGAATACGTGCGCAGCGCGCTGTCGCGCGGGCTCGACATCGACGAATTCGCGCCGCGCCTGTCGTTTTTCTTTGGCATCGGCATGAATTTCTTCATGGAGATCGCCAAGCTTCGCGCCGCGCGGCTGTTGTGGGCACAGCTGATCGCGCCGTTCCACCCGAAAAACCCGACGAGCCTCGCGCTGCGCACGCATTGCCAGACCTCGGGCGTCAGCCTGACCGAGCAGGGCGCGCACAACAACATCGTCCGCACCACGGTCGAGGCGCTCGCCGCGGTGCTCGGCGGCACCCAGTCGCTGCACACCAATTCGTTCGACGAGGCGATGGCTTTGCCGACCCCGTTTTCGATGGGCATCGCGCGCAACACCCAGCTCATCCTCGCCGAGGAATCGGGCATCCCGCATGTCGTCGATCCCTTGGGCGGCAGCTATTATGTCGAGAGTCTGACGCATTCGATTGCCGCCGCGGCGATGGCGCTGATCGACGAGGTCGAGGCGCTCGGCGGCATGACCAAGGCGGTCGAAAGCGGCATGCCGAAACTGCGTATCGAAGAGGCAGCGGCGCGGCGCCAGGCGGCGATCGACCGCGGCGAAGAGGTCATCGTCGGCGTCAACAAATACCAGAGCAGCGAGAGCACGGCGGTCGACCTGCTCGATGTCGACAACGCCAAGGTGCGCCAGGGCCAGATCGAGCGGCTCGCCCACGTGCGCAAAACCCGCGACCCGGCCGCTTGCGACCGGGCGCTCGCGGCGCTGACCGCGGCGGCGAAAAGCGGCCCCTCTACAGGCTCAGGGGGCAATCTGCTCGACCTGTCGATCGCCGCGAGCCGGGCGCGCGCCACGGTCGGGGAAATTTCCGACGCGCTCGAAACCGTGTTCACCCGCCATCGCGCCACGACCCAGTCGGTGACCGGCATCTATGGCGGCCAGTATCGCGGCGACGAGAGCTTTCGCCGCATCCAGCGCGAGATCGAGAATTTCGCCCGCGACGAAGGGCGCCGTCCGCGCATGCTGGTCGTCAAGCTGGGGCAAGACGGGCATGACCGCGGCGCCAAGGTGATCGCCACGGCGTTTGCCGATATCGGCTTCGATGTCGATATCGGCCCGCTGTTCCAGATTCCCGAAGAGGCCGCGCGCCAGGCGGTCGAAAACGACGTGCACATCGTCGGCGTATCGAGCCAGGCGGCCGGCCACAAGACACTGGTGCCGGCGCTGATCGAGGCGCTGAAAAAGGAAGGGGCCGGCGACATCCTGGTCGTCGCCGGCGGCGTGATCCCGCCCGCCGATTACGATTTCCTCAAAAAGGCCGGCGTCGCCGCGATCTACGGCCCCGGCACCAAAATCCCGCACGCCGCCGCCGAGATTTTATCCCTGATCAGGAAGCAGCGGCTCGCGGCGTGAGCGCTGGCCTGCCAGCTTTACGGCAAATCGGGTAGATTTAGCTTTGGCCCGCGCCTTATCAGCTAAAAGAAAACGCGATGGGTGAGCTGTTCGACCAGACACTGGGACAGTGGCTGCTCAACCCCCTGGCTGGCAAGCTAGTACTTGTCGTCATTGGCGTTGCGCTGATCGCGATTGCCATGCGTCTTCTTCGGCGCACGGTGACCCGGTACGTCCACAACAACACTGCCCGGTACAAATCGCGTAAGCTTGTTACTTCTTTCGGTTACCTGGTTGCGGTACTCTTCATCGCCCTCGTTTTCAGCGACAAGCTCGGAGACTTTTCGGTTGCGTTTGGCGTTGCGGGTGCAGGTATCGCATTCGCGCTCCAAGAGGTGATCACTAGCGTGGCTGGTTGGATCGCGGTGTCGTTCGGCAATTTCTATAAGGTCGGCGACCGCGTGCAGCTTGGCGGCATTAAGGGAGATGTGATCGACATCGGGATTCTACGCACGACGTAATTGCTCAGGGTGTTGGTCAGGAGGCGAAGATTGGCTGGCCTTCGAGGGCCTTTGAGATTGCCTGAAAGGCGGTGCATTGATTGAGTCGCCCGGTGCCGATGACGGATCTGGTAAGGGCATGGACATCGGCGCCCCAGATTGAGCGGAAGCCGTTGGTGACCTTTCGGAAGATGACGCTGGGGCGGAGCGCGCGTTCGGCGCCGTTATTGGTGGGGGGCACGGCGCGATCGGTCATGAAGGTGAAGAATTGACCGCGCCATCGCTTGGTCTGC
>DATLRD010000049.1:0-42952 GCA_035534855.1 Allostellaceae bacterium
CGTGATCCCGATCCCCGGCACCAAGCGCCTCGAACGGCTGAAGGAAAACCTCGGTGCGCTCGACGTGACGCTGACCGCCGACGAGGCGGCGCAGATCGGCGAGGTCGTCCCGGTCGGCGCCGCCGCCGGCACCCGCTATCCCGCCGGGGGGATGAAGGGCGTGTTCATCTGATACATCCGCGCGGTCACCGACCCTCACCCACCCGACGCGCGAGCGTCGGGTGGGTGAGGGAAGGCCGCGCCTGAACATCGCGGTCAGCACGTGGCGCTCGATCTCGGCCATCCCCCACAGACTCCATCGCCGGGCGCGGGCTTCGTCTTCGAGTGGCCTCGGGTAGGCCGAGGTACAGGGTGATCCCCTTCGTCTGTGCCATCCTCCTGGAACAGAACGATGAGTGGGCGGTCCTGCGCGCCCGCGCCCGCTACATGACCCTGGAAACTATGGCGGCGTTGAGCGACGATCCTGTCGACAAGCTGCCCGCGGTGGCCGCCTGACATCACCGGCCACACCCGCCGGAGACCCGGAGCGACCCCGCGCTCCTGCACCACTACCGGGGCACGATCGAGCGTTCGGTGGTGACCACAAACGGAACGCCGCTTCTATCGTCGGATGGAATATGAAGCGCTGCCCACGTCTTGATCGGACCGTCTTTTGACCGCGCGCTTTCGTAAATTGCTGAACGATCTGGGCGAAACGTTTTGGCTGATCCCCGGCCTCATGATCGTAGCGGGTGTGCTGGCGGCGGTAGGCTGCGTCGCTCTCGATCGCAGCGGCATCATCCCCCAATGGCTGATCGACAGCCCGTGGCTCTATAACGGTGGCGGTACAGGTGCGCGGACGCTTTTGGGCGCGGTAGTGGCGTCCACAATCGGGGTCGCAAGCACCGTATTCTCCATTACGATTGCGGCCTTATCCCTAGCCGCCGGGCAGATGGGACCGCGACTCCTTCGCAACTTTACACGGGACCGGGGCAACCAGATCACGCTCGGGGTCTTTCTCGGCACCTTCTCCTACGCGCTGATGGTGCTGCGGACCGTCCGGACCCAGAGCGAGGGCGAGTTCATTCCACAACTTTCGCTCAGCGTGGGCATTCTCTTGGCCTTCGTCTGCGTGGCGACTCTCGTGTTCTTCGTCGGCCACATGGCGGGTCGGATCAATGTGGATACCGTGATCGGGCTTGTAAGCAACGATGCGCGGTCGGCGATCCAACGGTTGACCACTGATACGCTGCAGCCCTCGCCCCCGCCGGACGCTTTCTGGCACAACGCCGTGGCGGTAACTGATGCTCGTCGTGGTTATCTCCAGCAGCTGAACGATACCGGCCTCGCTGATTGGGCGGCTGAGCGCAAGACGGCCATCCGCCTGCTCGTCCGGCCGGGTGACTACGTATTTCCCGGCGCACCGATCGCGATAATGACCCCGCCGGTCGAAGGGGCCGACGCCGCTATCCGAAATGCCACGGCCCTCGGACGGCAGCGGGGAGGGTCGGCCGATTTCGAATTTGCCGTGCGCCAGTTGGTTGAAGTGGCGGTGCGGGCGTTGTCGCCCGGCATCAACGACCCTCATACTGCGATCAGCGTGCTGGACCACCTCGGATCGGTGCTATGCGAGGCCGCGCCGCTGCACCTGCCTACCGGTGTCGCATTGCGCAACGACTGGCCCGCTTTGGTCGTGCCGAGCATCGACTATGATGGGTTGGTCGATGCGATGTTCCACATGATCCGGCAGAATGCCGCCGGTAGTGCCGCCGTGCTGATTCGACTGATCGAGGTTTTGACTTCTGTGCTGAGTTGCGAACATGATCCGGGACGGGTCGAGACCTTGCGGCGTCACGCCGATTTGGCGCTCGGCGATGCCGAGCGTAACATCACCACGCCTGCGGACCTCGAAGATGTTCGGAAGCGCCACATACGCTTCGAAACCCTGAGACGACACGGGCAGATCGGGCTTCTCAGTGAGGCGTATTCCCGTTCGTGATCGGCAGATCCTTAAACTGCGCAACTTGGTCGTGGAAACTGCATCCTCGAAGGGTCAAACGAGGCCGGTTCAGGCCACCACGCCTCGGCCTGCTGCACCGTTACACCGATCCTCGAAGCGGCTGGCGCATATCGGTCCCTCGGCAGGTGCCACTTCGCGATCCGGGACTGAGCCACAGACCGCTGGCGGAGCCTTGACATCACGCTAATGTTGCTATTTTGTTCGAAAGATGTCGCGAGCTCCGGGTTCGGAAGCCGCAATGGGAGGGCTCCCAGCGATGACCCGCAGAAATACAACTTTAACGGGCGGGTTGGCTGTAAATTTCCTGTAAATAACAGCGAAAACAGCCAGCCTTGATTCCTAACGGACAACTTAGGCATGTAGCGATGCCGCATCACCAGGAGAACATCACCGTCGACGGCGCGGCCATCCGCGTGTGGCGCGGCGGTCCACGGGACCGAAAGGCGCCGCCGCTGGTGTTTCTGCACGGCGCCGGCGGGCATCCCGGCTGGCGTCCGTTCATGGAGACCCTGTCGGCCCGGTTCGAGGTGATCGCGCCCGAGCATCCGGGGTTCGGCCAATCCGACGACCCGCCCTGGCTCGATACCGTGGCCGATCTCGCCTATTTCCACCTCGACCTGCTGCGTGCGCTGCGGCTCGACCGGGTGCAGTTGATGGGCACCTCTCTCGGCGGCTGGGTCGCGGCCGAGATGGCGGTGCGCGATACCTCGCGCCTCGCCGGGCTGACGCTGGTGTGCGCCGTCGGCATCACCGCCGGCGGCAACCCGATCCCCGACATCTTTCGCATGCCGGTCGACGAGAATTTGTGCCGCTATTTCGCCGACCCCGAGCGCGCGGCGCGGCGCCTCGCCGACCTCGCGGTGGGCGACCATGAGGTCGTCGCGAAAAACCGCGCCACCGTGGTGCGGCTCGCCTATGCCCCGCGCTTTAACAACCCGCAGCTCGGCAAATGGCTGCACCGCATCGACGTGCCGGTGCTGCTGGTCTGGGGCGCGCAGGACGGGCTGGTGCCGCCGGAATTCGGCGAGGCCTATCGCGCGCTGATCCCGGGCGCGCGGCTTGTCGTGATCGACAAGGCCGGGCACGCCCCGTTCGACGAGCAGGAGGGGGCTTTCGTGGCGGCCTATGACGAGTTCGCGCAGTGCTGCTCGGGCTGATCGTCGTCGCGATCTGGGCCGGACTGCTGGCGTTTCGCGGCGGGTTCTGGCGGGTTGAGCGAGGGTCGGCGCCGGCTCTCGCCGTGGCGGGGCGCTCGGTCGTCGCGGTGATCCCGGCACGCGACGAGGCCGGGTTCATTGGCGGAGCGGTCGGCTCGCTGCTCGCCCAGGACTACCCCGGTGAGTTGCATGTCGTCGTGGTCGACGACAACAGCAGCGACGGCACCGCCTCGGTCGCGCGCGCCGCCGGCGCGCCCGGCCGCGTGACCGTCGTCGCCGGAAAGGCGATGCCTCCCGGCTGGACCGGGAAATTGTGGGCGCTCGATCAGGGCATCGCAGCAGCCGCGCGGATGCAGCCGGATTACCTGCTGCTGACTGATGCCGATATCGTCCACGCGCCCGGCAATGTTCGGGACCTCGTCGCGCGCGCCGAAAGCGAGGGGTACGACCTCGTCTCGCTGATGGTGCGGCTGCACTGCAAGGGGTTCTGGGAACGCCTGCTGGTACCGGCCTTTGTTTTCTTTTTCTTCAAACTCTACCCGCCGCGCTGGGTGGCGGCGCCGTCGCGCGCCACGGCGGCGGCGGCCGGCGGGTGCATCCTGCTGCGCCGCGGCGTGCTCGACCGGATCGGCGGATTGGCCAGCATCCGGCACGAGATCATCGACGATTGCGCGCTGGCACGCCGGGTCAAATCCGGCGGAAAGATCTGGCTCGGCCTCGGCGACACGGCACAGAGCGTGCGCCCGTACGGCGGTTGGCGGCCGCTATGGGACATGATCGCGCGCAGCGCCTTTGCCCAGCTCGGTTTCTCCGCGGCGCTGCTGGGCGCGGCGACGGCGATGATGGCCCTGACCTACCTGGCGCCGCTGTTTCTGGCGCTTGGTCCCGTCGATATCGCGGCGAAGGCGCTCGGCATCGCCGCCTGGGTGGCGATGAGCGCGGCGTTTGTGCCGATGCTGTGGTTCTACGCCTGTCCCCTGTGGCTCGCGCCGCTGCTGCCGCTGATCGCGGCGTTCTACATGGCGGCGACATGCGCCTCGGCGGTGCAATTCTGGCGCGGCCGCGGCGGTGCGTGGAAGGGGCGGTTCCAGGCCGCGCCGCCGCTCACTCGGCCGGAAACGCCGCGGGAAACCCCGGGTGCCGGCGGCTGACCATGCCGGCGAGCGCGGCGCCGAGGCGGCGCAACCCGTCGACCTGATGCGCGAGATAGCCGCAACGCACGGCCCGTCCGTCGAGTGCGGCGACGCCGGTCGGCGGAAACGAAGCGGCGTGCCGCCAGGTGCCAAACAGCAGGTCCCAGACGGGTAGGATCACCCCGAAATTGCATCCCTGCGTGCGGCCGAACGGCGGCTCGGCGTGTTCGATCGAATGGTGCAGGCGGTGGTATTGGGGCCCGACCAGCAGCGCGCCGCCGACCCGGCCGAACCCGATGCGGGTGTTGGTGTGCGACAGGCTCTCGACCAGCCGGAACAGGATCATCACCAGCGGGAATTCGCCCGGGGTGACGCCGATCAGCATTGCCACCGTGCCGCTCCAGGTCGCGGCCAGCACATCGTCGAGCACATGGTTGCGGTCGTCGCTCCACAGCGTCATCTGGCGCTGGTCGTGGTGCAGGCTGTGCAGCGCCCACCACCACGGCAGCCGGTGCTGCAGCCGGTGGCGCCAGTATTCACCGAAATCGAGGATCACGACGTAGACCAGAAACGTCGCAAACGGCCAGCCGGCGAGCGGCGGCAATACCTGTTCGATCGACGGCGGGATATAGCCTTGGAAGCGCAGATAGCCGTCGATCGCGGCGCCGATAGGGCTCAACAGCAGGAACAGGATTGCCGGCACCAGCCCGAGTTTGTGGATGATCGTGTAGGCGATGTCGGTCCACACCGCACGGCGGTCGGCCCAGCGCTCGACCGGGCACCACCATTCGAGCGGCCGGAACAGCGCGTAGGCGAGCACGATTGCCAGCACGCCGAGCAGCGGCACTTCGAGCCCGTCGAACACCGTTTCGGCCCAGTCCATCAGCCCGAAATGGTAGAGGAGGGGCTGGATCGACGCCTCGAAGACGGTTCCCTGAACCTGCCCGATCAGCTGCATTACCGCGTCGACCATCGCGAGGCTCCTCCCTCACGGGTTCAGTACAGAAATATTCCGTGCGGCGAGCGGCCGACCGGGATCGAGGTCTTGAGCGTGCCCGAGGCGGTGTTGATCACGTCGACCCACTCGTGCCACCGCCCGGTCACCCACAGCTCCTTGCCGTCGGCGCTCAGCGCCATGTCGTCGGGCCCGCCCGGAGCCTGCCAGGTTCCGGTTACCGCGAGCGTGTCGTTGTCTAGGGTAGAGACCGTGCCGGCGACCCGGTTGGTGACGAACAGGGTCTTGCCGTCCGGCGAGATCTGAAAGTTGTGCGCGCCGCGCCCGGTCTGGATACGGCGCAGCACCTTGCCGTCCTTCGGCTCGACCTCGGCGACGTAGTCCGACCCCATGATCCCGACCAGGATATTGCCCGATTTGCGCATCCAGACCCCGGCTGGCTGCCGCCCGACCGGCACGTTCCACAGCACCTTGCCGGTGGCCAGCTCGATCGCGATCAGCCGGTCGGTGCCCTGCAGCGTGACGTAGACCGTCGAGCTGTCGGGCGAAAACCCGATATGGCTTGGCATCGACTGCGCCGGCAACCGGTATTTGAGCTGATAGGTCGCCGCGTCGTAGATGTCGATACGGTCGAGGCGCAGCGAATTCGAGACGAACCACCTGCCGTCTGGGCTGAAGCCGATCTGATACGGGTCGCTGATCGTGATCTGCCGCGCGATCGTGCCGGTGGCCCGATCGATGAAGACCAGTTGGTTGCCCTCCGACATCGCGATGATCAGATAGCGCTGATGCGGCGTCAGCATCAGGTGGTGCGGTGCTCGCCCGATATGGACGCGCGAAGTTTCCTTGTAGGTGTCGCCGTCGATGACGCTCAGCGAATCGTCGTCGGAGTTGAGGACGATTGCGGTTTTCGCCGATGCTGGCGCGGCATGCGCCAGCGCCCCGGCGAGCAGGAGGCCGGCGGCGGCGAGGCGGCGGGGGAGGCTGAGCGGGGGCGGGCGCAACACCGGGGGAGGATCGATTGGCCGCGCCAGCCGGGGGGATCGCGCCGGCTATTGATACGCCGTCGCCCGGCGCGAAGGAAGGCCGCGCCCTGCGGCCTAGCGGCTCAGTTCAAGCCCTGAGGCAATGCGGCGATCGCCGCGTCGATCAGCGCGCCGCGCCCATGCTCGTCGAGCGAGCCGGCGATCACGTCGCGCGAGGCGGCGATCGCGACATCGACCGCCGCTGCGCGGATTTCGGCGATGGCCTTGGCTTCCGCCTGAGCGATACGTTCCTCGGCCTGCCGTTGCCGGCGTTCCAGCGATTGAGCCAGGTCGCGCGCCGCCTGGGCGGCGATGCGCTCGGCCTCGGCGTTGGCATGCTCGATGATCGCCTCCCCTTCGGCGACCGCCTCGGCCTGGCGTTTCCGATAATCGGCGAGCAGCCGCTCGGCCTCTTCGCGCAGCGCCTGAGCCTCTTCAAGCTCGGCGCGGATGCGCACCGCGCGCTCGTCGAGAGCGGAGATTAGCGTCCTCCGCGCCGGCTTCCAGACCACGGCGACAAAGATCACCGCCGCGACGAGAACCCAGAACTCCGGATTGTGGGTAAAGTGCGGCATTACGATGCCTGCCTGCCGGCGCTGGCACTGTCGACCGCTGCGGCGAGCCGTGCCGGGTCGGGCGGGGCGCCGGTCAACTTCTCGACGACGGCGCCGCCGACCTCAATCGCGATGTCGCGCATCTCGGCCAGCGCCTCGTCCTTCATCGCGGCGATCCGCCGCTCGGCGGCCTCGATCTTCTCGGCGAGGGCGGCAGCCAGACCCCGCTGCCGCTCGGCCGCCTCGGCGGCCAGCCGGTCCGAGGTCTGGCGCAGCGTCGCCTGCGCCGCCTCGCGCGCGGCTGCAAGGCTCCGCTGGTACTCGGCGAGCACCGACTCGGCCTGGTCCTTCAGCTGGGCCGCGCGGCCCAGATCGGCATCGAGCCGCTGCTGGCGGTTCTCGATCACCCGGCCGACCTGCGGCACGGCAAGCTGCCGCATCAACAGGTAAAGCACGCCAAAGATCACCACCAGCCAGAACAGCTGCGGCGCAAATGTCGTCGGGTCAAGTTGCGGCATGGCGGCGCCGAGCCGGCCCGATCAGACCGCGTAGAGCACGAGGAACGCGATCAGCAGCGCGTAGAGCGCGACCGCCTCGGTCAACGCAAACCCGAGCATGCCGATGCCGAACACTTGGTCGCGGGCGGCCGGATTGCGGGCGATCGAGCTGACCAGCGAGCCAAAAATATTACCGATGCCGACGCCGGCGCCTGCCACGCCGATCGCGGCGAGACCCGCGCCGATCATCTTGGCCGAAGTGGGATCCATGTCGATTTCCTCTGCTGAAAACAAACGTAGAGGCGCGGGTCAGTGCAGGTGCACCGCGTCGCGCAGATAGAGACATGTCAGGATCGTGAAGACATAGGCCTGCAGCGCCGTCACGATCACCTCGAGCGCATAAAGCGCGACGTTGATTGCGATAGGGAAAAACCCGAACAGGCCGAGGGTGATGGTAAACCCGGCAAACACCGCCATCATCGTATGCCCGGCCATCATGTTAGCGAACAGGCGGATGCTGAGGCTGACCGGCCGCGACAGGTACGAGACGATCTCGATCGGCACCAGGATCGGCGCCATGAACACGGGCGCGCCGGGCGGGAAGAAAAAGCTGAAGAAGTGCACACCGTGCCGGATGAAGGCCACCAGCGTCACCAGAAAGAACACGAACAGCGCCAGCGCGAACGTCACGATGATGTGGCTGGTGAATGTAAAGCTGTAAGGTATCAGCCCTAACATATTGCCGAACAACACGAACATGAAGATCGAAAAGACCAGCGGGAAAAACTCGATCCCATCATGCCCGATGTTTTCACGCACCATCCCCGCGATGAATTCGTAAGACAGCTCGGCAACCGATTGCAGACGCCCGGGAACCAGCGCGCCGCGACGCGTGGCGCCGACCAGCAACAGCGTGATCAGCGCCACCGCGATGGTCATCATCAACGCCGAATTGGTATAGGAAATATCCACCGAGCCGATGTGGAGCGGCACGATCCGCTCGATCATGAACTGCTCAAGTGGGCTGCCTTCACCCGCCACGTTCTACCCCAACCTCGTGTGCACCAGCGCTACTGCGGCCGCCCGCGGCCCATCCCCTGCGCCGCGCGAAACGCGTTCATCATGCCCGCGGCGGCGCCAATGAAGAAGAATGCGATCAACCCCCACGGCCGGGTCCCGAAAAAATGATCGATAACCCACCCCAGGCCAAGCCCAACCAGCAACGAGGCCAACAGCTCGACGCCAATGCGGAAGCCGAGCCCGAGCCCGCTGGGCGTCGGCGCAGCCTCTTCGGCCTGGCGCTCGCGTTGCTGCTCGACCTGCGCCCGCTTCAGCCTCTGATCGAGGCGTGTCAGGGGGTCTGATGGTCCTCCTTCGCTCATCCGAAATTGTCGGCCAATACCAACCCTGCCCGGGCCCGATTCCGGCCGAAGCGGCGCGAACCATAGTGGCGGCCTCCGCCGCTGTCAAGCCACCGGCACGCTGCGGGTTTCGGTTGAAATATCAGTGTTTTCATATGGATAATCGGATCACACCAGGGCATTGCGGCCAGCGCATACAACCCCCGCGTGCCCGCCTTTACTCGGCCGCGTCGAGCCGGGCGCCCGGGCTGCGTCGCCATTCCGCAGCCCGCGCGAGATCGACCGAGACGAGCTGCGACACCCCGCGCTCCGGCATCGTCACGCCGAACAGGCGGTCCATCCGCGCCATTGTGATGCGGTGGTGGGTAATCAACAGAAACCGCGTGCCGGTCGCATCGGCGGTTTCCGCTACAAGGCGGCAGAAGCGGTCGACATTGGCGTCGTCGAGCGCGGCATCGACCTCGTCGAGCACGCAGATCGGTGCCGGGTTGGTCAGGAACACGGCCATGACCAGCGCGATCGCGGTTAGCGCCTGCTCGCCGCCCGACAACAGCGACAGCGCCTGCAGCCGCTTGCCCGGCGGGCTCGCCATGATGTCGATCCCGGCTTCAAGCGGATCGTCGTCGGTAAACGCGAGGTGCGCCTTGCCGCCGCCGAAAAGGCGCTCGAATAGCTCAGCGAAATGTGCATTCAGCCGTTCGAACGCCGCGACGACCCGCTTGCGTCCCTCCTGGTCGAGCGTACCGATGCCGCGCCGCAGCCGAGAAATCGCCTCGGTCAGGTCGGCGCGTTCGCGGCCGAGCCCGTCGACCCGCGCCGCGACCTCTGCAGCTTCGCCCTCGGCCACCAGATTGACCGGCCCCATCGCGTCACGCTCGCGCAGCATACGGTCGAGGCGCGCGGCGATCGCCGTGGGCTCGCCCGGTGCGGTTCCCTGCTCGCGCCCGGCAAGCTCGGCGAGCTGTGCAGGGGCAACGCTGAGCCGGTCGGCGATCTCGGCGCGCAGCCGGGCGAGCGTCTCGGTCGCCGCATCACTTTGCGCCTCAAGACGGGCGCGCTGCTCACGCCGCTGTGCCGCTTGGACCTCGGTATGGCGCCCCGCGTCGTGCGCTTCCCGCAGCCGGGTCTCAGCAACGGCCAGCACATCGCCGGCGGCGCGGTGCTCGGCCGCCGCGCCGGTCGCGGCGCGGATCAGCGCCTCGGTCTCGGCCGCGATCGCGGCCGGCCGGGCGCCGAGCTCGGCGATCTCGCGCGCCAGCGCCACGCGGCGTTCGTCGAGCACCTCCTGTTGCGCCGCCGCTGCCGACCGGCGCCGGCGCCACGCGGTTTCCTCGTCAGCAATTGCCAGCAGCCGCCGGCCGCGGGTCTCACGCTCCTGCGACAGCCGGTCGAGCGCGGCACGGGCCTCGCTGTCGCGACGGCGTGCCGCGACCGCCTCCGCCCGCGCCGATTCCAGCCCGCTACGCGCCAGCGCCGGGTCGGGCAGGGCGGAAGCCGCGCGCTCGGCCTCTGCGATTCGCGCCGCGAGGTCGCGAAGCTCGGCGGCGAGCTTGTCGCGCGCCTCGTCGAGCGCGGCGAGCCGGGTCTCGCTTTCGAGCGCGCGCCGCCCCAGCTCGGCCTCCTGGGCGGCGGCCCGCAGCCGGCGCTGCTCGGCGTCGCGCAGCGCGGTCGTGGCGGCCTGCTCAGCACCTGACGCCTGTTGCCGGGCGCTTCGCGCGGCCGCGGCCCGCGCCTCGGCGCGGGCCGCTTCGGCCTCGGCGGCAGCCAGCTCGCCGGCGAGCGCAGTAAGCCGGTTGCGGTGGCGCAATTGCTGAGCGGTCGCCGACCGGCCTGCGCTCAGCCGGGTGAACCCGTCCCACCGCCACAACCGGCCGTCCCGGTCGACCACGCTCTGGCCGGGGCGCAGCTCGGGCTGCAGCCGCCAGCCGACCTCCTCGCTGTCGACCCAACCGGCATGCGCCAGCAGCCGGCCGAGCGCCGCCGGTGCGCTGACCCGGCCGGCCAGCGGCGCCACCTCGGCAGGCAGCGAAGGCACCTCGGCAAGCGGGCCCAGCTCGATCCAGCCGGAAGCCGCACCGTTGGCGGCGGAGCGCCCGGCCAGCAGCGGTGCTGACAATTCGCTGTCGCACAGCGCCGCGACGGCGGCTTCGAGCCCGGCCGGCACCTCGATCTGCGACAGGATCGCCGGGACCGGCGAATCGGTGCCGGCGGCGGCGACGAGCAGGCTGGCAAGGGCCTCGGACTCGGCGGCGAGCCGCCCCCGGGTGCGTTCCGCAGCATGGACGGCGTCGACCGCGGCGCCCTCTTCGGCCTGTCGTGCGCGCACCGCCTCACCGCTGGCGGCAGCCGCTACGCGGCACGCCTCGATCTCGGCTACAGCCGCGGCGACCGCCGCACCGTGCTGCGCCAGCGCCTCTGCCGACACCAGCGCGCGGCTCAGCGCGGCGCGCTGGCGTTCGCCGTCGGCCAGCCGCGCGTCGAGCCGCGCGCGCCGTTCGAAAAGATCGCGCCGCTCGCGCTCAAGCGCGGCGCGGCGCGCCTCGCCGGTGGCGCAGGCCTCTGTCATCTGCAGCAACCCGCTCTCGGCGCGGGCGAGCTGGGGGCCGGCCGCGGCGAGACGGTTCTCGGCCTCGGCATAGGCGGCGCCGTCGCGGCCCTGGCTGTGCTCGACCGTGCGGCGTTCGTCGGCGAGGCGGGCGAGGGCGGTGTCGCCGTCGGTAAGATGCCCGGCCTCGCGCGCGAGATCGGCGCCGATCTGGGCGAGCCGCCGTTCGGCCTCGGTGCGGGCCGCGGTGACTCTGGCGAGGTCGTGCTCCAGCGCCTCGCGGGCATGGGTTATGCGCTGCACCGCGGCGGCGGCAGCCACTTCGGCGAGGCGCAGCGGCGGCACGGCTTCTTCGGCCGCGGCGCGGGCGCGCTCTGCGGCTAGCGCCTGCTCGACGGCTGCCGCCACATCGCGCTCGGCGGCGCGCAGCTCGGCCGCCAGCCGCGCCGCGTCGTGTTCGGCGGCATGCCAGCGCGCGTCGAGCACCTCCGCCTCGACCTGGCGAATCTGTTCGCCGAGCCGGCGATAGCGCTGTGCCTGGCGCGCCTGGCGGTTCAGCCCGTCGAGCTGGCTTGCCAGCCCGGCGACCACGTCGTCGAGCCGCAGCAAATTGTCTTCGGCCGCCTTGAGCTTCAGCTCGGCCTCGTGACGCCGGGCGTGCAGGCCGGCGGTCCCGGCGGCCTCGTCGAGCAGCAGGCGGCGCTCGGACGGCTTGGCCGAGATCAGCGCGCCGATCCGGCCCTGACCGATCAGCGCCCCGGAATGCGGCCCGGTTGCCGCGTCGGTAAACAGCAGCTGGACGTCGCGCGCCCGTGCCTCGCGGCCGTTGATCCGGTACGACGACCCGGAATTGCGCTCGAGCCGGCGGTCGATCTGGATCGTGTCGCGGTTGTTGACGCCAGGAGGGGCATCGCGCCCGGCGTTGTCGACGAACAGCGACACCTCAGCAATGTTACGCGCTGGCCGGGCCGCCGAACCGGCGAAGATCACGTCGTCCATCTCACCGCCGCGCAGGCGCCGCGCCGATGCCTCGCCCATCACCCAGCGCAGCGCCTCGACCAGGTTCGACTTGCCGCACCCGTTCGGGCCGACGATGCCGGTCAGCCCGGGACCGATCGTCAATTCGGCCGGTTCGACAAACGATTTGAACCCGGCGAGGCGCAGCCGCTCTACCTGCATCGGGCCATCCGGAGGCAGGGGCGGCGCGGTTTCATCAGGATTTCGGCGAGAGTCGCGCCAGCAACTCGTTGAACGCCTCGATCGTCGGGTCGCCGTCGAACTTGGTGCCGTTGATGAAGAACGTCGGGGTCGCGTCGACGCCGAGCTGCTGCGTCGCGGCAAGCCGGCTGCCGATCACCTCGTTTTCCATCGTCTTGTCGGCCAAGCAGTCGGTGAACTGCTTTTTGGTCATGCCGCCGAGCAGCGCAAGCTTCTGCAGCTCCGCGTCCGGGTCCGACGCCCCCGCCCACTGCTCCTGGTTGTCGAACAGCGTCTCGATGAACGGATAGAACCGGTCGGGCGGCGCGCAGCGCGCCACCATCGCCGCGCGTAGCGCCGGCGCATCGAGCGGATAGTCGCGCAGGATCAGCCGGGCCTTGCCGGTGTCGATCCATTTCTTCTTGAGCGTCGGCAGCACCTCGGTCTCGAAGTGCCGGCAATGCGGGCAGGTAAGCGAGGCATATTCGATGATCGTGATCGGCGCGTCGGGTTTGCCGAGAATACGGTCGTTGGGACTGACCGCGAGCGCGGCACTGGGCGCCGCCGGGGTTTCCGCCGAGGCCGGCACGATGCCGGCCAGAGCCAGGATGATGACAAACCCTAACCATATTTCCCGCATGGAGACGACCTCACTACCAGATGTTGATGTTAGAGCGATCGAATGAGCTGCGCAATCACCCGGACTCAGCAATTGTCGGACCGCGCCGCGAGCACCGCGCGGCCCAGCGCGGAGAGGGCAGCGCGTAATTCCGGATCGCCGACCGCGGCGACCTGGCGGTCGAGTGCGGCGGCGTGCTCGGCGGGAATCGCCGACGCCGGCGCCGCGCGCGGCGGCGCGGCGAGCGGCAGCGGTCCCTGCATCAGGGCGATTCGTGCCACGACGCCGCGACCGAAGAAGCCGTTGATGCGCTCGACGACGAGCGGTGCGCGATGCTGCAACTCGAGGGCATAGGCCGGGATCACCCTGAGCTTCAATGCGCCGGCGGCGGAAAGCGCTTCCGGCCAGGTCGAAGCGGCGAGCTGTGAGCCGACGATCATCGTCCAATCGGCCTTGAGCCGGTGCAGAATCCCGCCACCGCGCTTGGCGACGATCGGCGCGGCGAGGCGTGACGTGGCGATACCGACCGGACGCAGCCCCGGGTGACGCTCGCGCGCGGGCGCCGGGGCGGCTAGGCTCTGCCCCACTGCTTCCGACGCATTCGACCGACCCGGCTGCCGCGTGTTTTCCATGTCGTCGATCCGACCCGTCTCCGCCGTCGCGCCGCCGGCCGCCGCCGTGCTGCTCGCTTGGTACGACCGCCACCGCCGCGACCTGCCGTGGCGCGCGTCGCCGGGGCGGCGTGCCGACCCGTACCGAGTGTGGCTCAGCGAGATCATGCTGCAGCAGACGACGGTGGCAACGGTCGGGCCTTATTTTGACCGATTCGTGGCGCGATGGCCCGAGGTTTTCTCGCTCGCGGCGGCTGCGCTCGACGAGGTGCTGAACCTGTGGCAGGGGCTCGGCTATTACGCCCGCGCGCGCAACCTGCACCGCTGCGCGCAGGCGGTCGTCGCGCGGCATGGCGGGCGTTTTCCGGACACCGCTGCCGGGCTGCGCGAGTTGCCGGGCGTCGGTGAGTATACCGCCGCGGCGATCGCGGCGATCGCCTTCGACCGGCGCGAGGCGGCGGTCGACGGTAACGCCGAGCGGGTCATCGCCCGTCTATATACCGTCGACGAGCCGCTGCCGGCGGCCAAGAAGCGGCTCCGCGCATTGGCCGCGGCGCTGGTGCCGGCGCGGCGCGCCGGCGATTTCGCCCAGGCGCTGATGGATCTCGGCGCGACAATCTGCACCCCGCGCCGGCCGCGCTGTGTGCTGTGCCCGTGGCGCGAATCCTGCTCCGCGCGCGCCGCCGGCATCGCCGAATCGCTGCCGGTGCCGCTGGTGAGGCCCGAGCGTCCGCTGCGCCACGGCGTCGTGTTCTGGCTGTGCGGCGCCGATGGCGCGGTACTGCTGCGGCGGCGGCCGGAAAAGGGGCTGCTCGGTGGGATGATCGAATTGCCGTCAACGCCATGGCGCGAGGCGCCGTGGGACGAGGCCGAGGCGCTTGCCTCGGTGCCGCAGCCGGGGCTGGCGTGGGCCCGGCTGCCCGGCACCGTGCGGCACAGCTTTACTCATTTCCGGCTGGAGTTGGCAGTGCTCGCCGCGGCGAGCACCTCGCCGCCGGCGGGCATCTGGGCGCGACCCGACCAGTTCAAGGATCACGCACTGCCGACATTGACCAAGAAGGCGATCGCCCATGCGCGGGCGGCGCTGGTGCGGAGCGGCGGCTAACCCTTGCGCGCCTTTTTTTCGTCGATGCCCGAGGTGCCTTCGCGGCGCGCCAGCTCGGCGGCGACGTCGCCGGGCGTGACGCCGGTATCGGCCCACAGCACCATCAGGTGATAAAGCACATCGGCGCTCTCGCGGGTCAGCGCCGCGGAATCGCCGCGCACCCCTTCAATGACCGCCTCGACCGCCTCTTCGCCAACCTTCTGCGCGATCTTGGCGCGGCCCCGGGAAAACAGTTTCGCAGTGTAGGAGCTGCCGGGGTCGGTACCGCGGCGCGATTCGATCACCTGCCACAGCCGTGCCAGGATGTCGCCGAGCGGGTCGGCCATCGCTAGGGCCTCACCGGCACGCCGTGGGCGGCGAGATAGGCCTTGGCCTCGCCGATGCGGAACGTGCCGAAATGGAAGATCGAGGCGGCGAGCACCGCAGTCGCGTGTCCGTCGCGGATGCCCTCGACCAAGTGGTCGAGCGTGCCGACCCCGCCTGAGGCGATCACCGGCACCCGCACGGCATCGGCAACGGCGCGGGTCAGCGCGATGTCGAACCCCGATTTGGTGCCGTCGCGGTCCATCGATGTCAGCAATATCTCGCCGGCGCCGTAATCGGTGAGCCGGCACGCCCATTCGACCGCGTCGAGCCCGGTCGGGCGGCGCCCGCCATGGGTGAAGACGCCCCACTTGCGGGCGCCGGTCTGCTTGGCGTCGATCGCCGCGACGATGCACTGGCTGCCGAACTTCTCGGCCGCCTCGCGCACAAAATCGGGCCGCGCGACCGCAGCGGTGTTGATCGACACCTTGTCTGCGCCGGCGAGCAGCAGGGTGCGGATGTCGTCGACCGTGCGCACCCCGCCGCCGACGGTAAGCGGCATGAAGCACTGCTCGGCGGTGCGGCGCACCACGTCGTATAGCGTGTCCCGCTCCTCGTGACTGGCGGTGATGTCGAGAAAGCACAGTTCGTCAGCGCCTTCTCGGTCATACACCTTGGCCTGAGCCACCGGGTCGCCGGCGTCGACCAGATCGACGAAGTTGATGCCTTTGACCACCCGGCCGTCCTTGACGTCGAGGCAGGGGATGACGCGCATCTTCAGCATGCGACCGGCCCCTCCAGGAGCTTCAGCGCGGCTTTCGGATCGACCCGCCCGTCATACAGCGCGCGGCCGCAGATTATCCCGGCGATCCCCGCCCTGGCCTGGGCTTGCAGCGCGGCGATGTCGGCGAGGCTCGCAACCCCGCCCGAGGCGATCACCGGCACGCCGGCGGCGCGGGCAAACGCGGCGGTCGCCTCGGCGTCCACCCCGACGAGGGCGCCATCGCGGGCGATGTCGGTATAGACGATCGCCGCGACTCCGGCGTCAGCGAAGCGGTGGGCAAGCTCGACGCTGCCGATCTCACTGGTTTCGGCCCAGCCCTCGACCGCGACCTTGCCGTCGCGCCCGTCGATGCCGACGACGATGCGGCCGGGATGCGCCGCCGCCGCCTCGCGCACCAACGCCGGATTGCGCAGCGCCGCGGTGCCAAGCACGATTCGCTCGATGCCGACATCGAGCCAGTATTCGATCGCAGCGCGGTCGCGGATGCCGCCGCCGAGCTGGATTTTGAGCCCGACCGCGCGGCGGATCGCGCGCACTGCCGCGCCGTTGACCGAGCCGCCGGCAAACGCACCGTCGAGATCGACGACATGCAGCCACGCGAAGCCAAGCGCCGCGAAATCGCGCGCCTGCGCCGCCGGGTCGTCGTTGAACACGGTCGCTTGCGCCATGTCGCCGCGCACCAGCCGCACGCAGGCGCCGCCCTTGAGGTCGATCGCCGGGAACAGGATCACGGAACCGGCCTCATTTCTGCAGCTCGTCGAGGCGTTTGTAATAGTAGTGGCCCGGCACGACGCGCCCGTCGACAAAGCCATAGCACGGGTGGGTGCCCCAGCGGGTGTAGCCGAGCCCCTCGTAAAGCGCGATCGCCGCCTGCTGGGTGTCGCGCAGGTCGAGGTTGAGCACGACGAGGTCCCATTCCCGCGCGATCGCCTCGATCTCGCGGACCATGCCGCGGGCGAGCCCGTGGCCGCGCGCCCAGGGCGCAACAAAGGCGCTGGTCAGCGTGCCGGCAAAGGCCTGGGCCTCGTTGTTGCGCGGCGAGCGCGACAGCTGGGCCGACCCGGCGATCATCCCGTCGAGCCGGCCGACGACGAGGCCGCGGTCGGGGATCAGCAGGACGCCGTTCCAGTAGCTCTCGAGGATGTGCCGCGGCGGCGTCTTGACCCAGCCGAACCCGCCGCCTTCGCGGATCGCGGCCTCGGTTGCGTCGCACAGATCGTCGAGATCGGTGCCCGAATACTGGGTCAGCCTCTCGACCCAAACATTTGCGGCCGGCTGCGGTGTGCTCATGGGCGCCACCGCAGGAAATTGGCGATCAGCCGCAGCCCGGTGGCCTGGCTCTTCTCGGGGTGAAACTGCGTGCCGATCACATTGTCATGTCCGACGACCGCGGCGAGCGGCCCGCCGTAATTGGTGCTCGCCAGAAGGTGCGCCGGATCGGCGATGCGCAGCACGAAGCTGTGCACGAAATAGGCGTGCGCGCCGGCCGGCAGCCCGTCGAGAACCGGGTGGGCGGCGCGCGGTGCCAGTTCGTTCCACCCCATATGCGGGATCTTGAGCGCCGGATCGTCCGGCTCGAGCGCCACGACCTCGCCGGGAATCCAGCCGAGCCCCTCGACGGTCTCGAACTCGCGGCCGCGATCGGCCATCAGTTGCATGCCGACGCAGATGCCGAGAAACGGCCGGCCTCGGCCGGTCACCGCTGCGGCGAGCGCTTCTTCGAGCCCCGGCACGCCGGCGAGGCCGCGCCGGCAATCGGCAAACGCGCCGACCCCCGGCAGCACGACGCGATCGGCGCCGGCGACCGCGTCCGGGTCGCGCGTCACCGCGATCGTTGCGGCAATCGCGTTTTCGGCGGCGGCCCGCTCAAACGCCTTGGCGGCCGAACGCAAATTGCCGGATCCGTAATCGATGATCGCGACGTTCATGCGAGGCTTCCGCCGAGCGTTCCCTTGGTCGACGGCACCGCGCCGCCACGGCGCGGGTCGATCTCGACCGCCTGGCGCAGCGCGCGCGCCAGCCCCTTGAAGCAGCTTTCGATGATATGGTGGTTGTTTTCGCCATAGGCGTTTTCGACGTGCAGCGTCACGCCGGCCGACTGCGCAAAGGCCTGGAACCACTCCTTGAACAATTCGGTGTCCATCTCGCCCAATTTGGGGCGGGTGAAGGTGACCTTCCACACCAGATAGGGCCGGTTTGACGCGTCGAGGCTGACCCGGGTCAGCGTCTCGTCCATCGGGATCGTTGCGGCGCCGTAACGCTGGATGCCGGCGCGGTCGCCGAGCGCCTTCGAAACCGCCTCGCCGATCACATAGCCGGTGTCTTCGGTGGTGTGGTGGAAATCGATGTGCAAATCGCCCTTCGCCTGCAGCTCGATGTCGATCAGGCTGTGCCGCGCGAGCTGCTCAAGCATGTGGTCGAGAAAGCCGATCCCGGTCGCAATGTTTGCGGCGCCGGTGCCGTCGAGATCGACCCGGCCCTTGATCCGCGTTTCCTTGGTGTTGCGTTCGACCGTGGCGACGCGCACCGCTTCTCTCCCGATAGCGATATAGGGGCGGCGTTCGGCATCGCCCAGTGGGCACGCGCGGCGCCGGTTGCCGGGGCGCTCTTTTAATACGAACGGCGCGTGCTTGCCACTATCCGCGGGATTGGTGAAGGCGGCGTTACACCGGGCGCCCGCGATCGCCGCTATCCCGCAACGAAGCGCGCGATCAGCCGGTTGACCTCGGCCGATTTTTCCATATGCGGCAGATGCCCGGCCGCATCGAGGATGTGCACTGGCACTCGGTCGGCCAGCGCCTCGGCGTGGGCGAGCGGGATGATCTTGTCGTCGCTGCCCCAGATGATCTGAGTCGGTATCGCCAGCGTCGCTGCGATCTCGGCCCAGCGCGCGCGCTGCACGCCGTTCGGAAACCATTCCGCCGCGATCGCCGAGAGCGCCGCCGCGACGCCGTCGAGTCGCTTGTAGCGCAACACGTCCTCGACCATCTGGCGGCTGACGAGCGCCGGGTCGTGCACCAAGAGGCGCAGCACCTTCTGCGCTTCGCGCCGCCGCTCCATCTTGACGAACCCGCCGATGAACGCAGCGTTGATCTCCGCGCCGAGTTCGGCGGATGCGATCAGGGTGAGGCTTACGACTCGATCAGGCTGCCAGCCGGCGAGATGCAACGCGACGGCGCCGCCCATCGAGTGGCCGACGAGATGCACACGGTTGATGCCGAGCGCCGCGAGCGCACGGTCGATATCGGCAGCGAAACCGGCGCTGTCGAAAGCGCTGCTCAGCGCCTTGGTCGAGCCGCCGTGCCCCGGCAGATCGAGCGCGATCGTGCGCTGCCGCTCGGCGAGTGCCGGCTGGTTGAACATCCAGGTGTTGAGGTCGGCGCCGAAGCCGTGGATGAACACGATCGGCACGCCGCCGTCGCCTAGGTCGAGGTAATGCAGGCGGTAGTCGCCGGCGGCGAGTTCCTGCGGCGCCGACGCCGTGTTCTCCGCCTCTGCCGCGGCGGGTTCGGGCGCCGTAAACCCCGCGACGAACGCGTCGATCTCGGAGTCGGGAGTGTCGAGCGAGGCCACGACCGCGATCAGCCCGCCGATCGGCAGCGTGGCGCCCGGCGCAGCGACGATACGCCGCAGCACGCCGGTTTCGCCGGCCTCCAGGACGTTGGTGATCTTGGTGGTTTCGATCTCGACCAGCTCATCACTTGCCGCGACCGCGTCGCCCGCGGCCTTGAGCCAGCCGAGGATCTTGCCCTCGGTCATCGTCAGGCCCCATTTCGGCATCGTGATCGCGGTGATCGCACTCATTTGCCGTACCCATAGACCTCACGCACCGCGGCGGCGATCTTTTCGGGGCTCGGGATGTAGAGCTTTTCAAGACCGGGCGCGAACGGTACCGGGGTGTGCGGCGCGGTGACCCGGCGGATCGGCGCCTTGAGTGCGTCGAATGCCTTGTCGGCGACCAGCGCGGCGATGTCGGTGGCGATCGAGCAGCGCGGCGTCGCTTCGTCGACGATGACCAGCCGCCCGGTGCGCTCGACCGATTCGAGGATCGTGTCCTCGTCGAGCGGCGATGTGGTGCGCGGGTCGATCAACTCGACCTCAATCCCGTCTTTTGCCAACGCGTCGGCAGCCTCGCCGGCGTAGTGCACCATGCGGGCCAGCGCGACTACGGTCACATCGTCGCCATCGCGCACGATGTTGGCCTCGCCGAACGGGATCGTATAGGGCTCGTCCGGCACCTCGGTGCGCAGATCGTACATCAGCTTGTGCTCGCAGAAGATCACCGGGTCGTCGTCGCGGATCGCCTGGATCAACAGCCCCTTGGCGTCATAGGCGTTGGACGGCACGACGCATTTGAGCCCGGGCACCGAGGTGAAGATGCCGTAGGGGCTCTGCGAATGCTGCGCCGCGGCGCTGCGCCCGGCGCCGATCATCGTGCGGATCACGAGCGGGGTCTTGGCCTTGCCGCCGAACATGTAGCGGAACTTGGCCGCCTGATTGAATATCTGGTCGAAACAAACGCCCAGGAAGTCACTGAACATCAATTCGGCGACCGGTCTCAGCCCGGTCACTGCTGCGCCGGCCGCGGCGCCCATGATCGCGGACTCAGTGATTGGGGTATCGATCACCCGAGCGTCGCCGAACTCGCCGATCAGCCCCTTGGTGACGCCGAGTACGCCGCCATAGGCGTCGCGCTGGCCCTCGGAACCGGCGCCGCCCGACACGTCCTCGCCGATCACGATGATCCGCGGGTCGCGGCGCATCTCCTGGGCAAGCGCCTCGTTCAGCGCCTGGCGGATTGATTTCTGCGGCATCGCTCGCCCCCTTAATACGTCACGTAAACGTCGGTCAGCAGCGCGCTTTCGTCGGGTGATGCGCCGGCGCGCGCAGCCTCGACGGCGCGGTCGATCAGCGTCGATACCTCGGCGTCGACCGCGTCGAGCGCGTCGCTCTCGATCAGCGCTGCGTCGGAGACGCGGGTGCGGAAATGCTTCAGGCAGTCGCGCTCCTCGCGCAGCCGCCGCACTTCGTCCTTGCCCCGGTAAAGCTGGGCATCCCCCGAATGGTGGCCGTAGAAGCGGCAGGTATCGACCTCGATTGCGCTGGGGCCGCCGCCGTTGCGGGCGCGCTCGACGGCCTCGCGCGCGGCCTCGTGCACGGCGAAGAAATCGTCGCCGTTGACCTTAACCGCCGGCAGGCCGAACCCGCCGGCGCGGCCGGCGATGTCCTTGCTGCCGCAGTGGTAGGAGAAACCGGTGCCCTCGCCGTACTGGTTGTTCTCAAACACGAAGACCGCCGGCAGTTTCAGCACCACCGCCATATTCAAGGCCTCGAATGTGGTGCCCTGGTTCGAGGCGCCGTCGCCCGAAAAGCACACCGCGACCGTGCCGGTGCCGAGCGTCTTGGCGGTCAGCGCCGCGCCGACCACCAGCGGCGGGCCACCGCCGACGATGCCGTTGGCGCCGAGCATGCCCTGGTCGAGGTCGGCGATATGCATCGACCCGCCCTTGCCGCCGCACAGCCCACCCTCCTTGGCGAACAGCTCCTGCATCATGCCGGAAACGTCGCAGCCCTTGGCGATCGAGTGGCCGTGGCCCCGATGGGTGCTGGCGATGTAGTCCTTGGGGCCGAGATGCATGCACATGCCGACCGCGGAGGCTTCCTCGCCGGCGTAAAGGTGGACAAAGCCGGGGATGCCGCCTTTCGAGAATTCCTCCTGCACCCGCTCCTCAAATCGGCGGATCGTCACCATGCTGCGATAGGCGCGGATCAATTCGTCGCGGCTCAGCTGCATCGCGCGGCTCAAGGCCATGGCGGTTTTCCTCCCGGGCTGGTCCGCGACGGTTTAGCACGGTAGCGGCGGGCGCCGAAGGGGCAACACTATGCGCTCCGGGCCCGCCGCCGCTGCGCGGTTGCGTCGCGGTGCCTCGCCCGGCGGGATCGGGCAAAAGGACAGCCTCTGCGGAAGACGGTTGAGATGCTGGAGATCCGCAATCTGGTCAAACGGTTCGGCCCGCTGGTCGCGGTCGATGACGTGTCGTTCACCGTGCCGAAAGGCGAGGTTCTGGGCTTTCTCGGGCCGAACGGGGCGGGCAAATCGACGACGATGAAGATGATCACCGGGTTTCTCGCGCCCACCGCGGGGACCGCGCTGATCTGCGGCCACGACATTCAGGAAAAGCCGATCGCGGCCAAGCGGTGTATCGGTTATCTGCCCGAAGGGGCGCCGGCCTATCCCGACATGACCCCCGCCGAGTTTCTCGATTTCGTTTCTCATATCCGCGGGATGTCGGGCAAGGAAGCGCGGCGCCGCATCGAGCATGCGGTCGAGCTGATCCATATCGGGGAGGTTCTGCATCAGCCCATCGATACGCTGTCGAAGGGGTTTCGGCGCCGGGTCGGGGTCGCCCAGGCGCTCTTGCATGACCCCGAGGTGCTGATCCTCGACGAGCCGACCGACGGGCTCGACCCCAACCAGAAATACGAGATGCGCAAGATCATCACCGCGATGGCGCCGGAAAAGGCGATCGTGATCTCGACCCACCTGCTCGAAGAGGTCGAGGCGGTGTGCAGTCGCGCGATCATCATCGCCCGCGGGCGCATCCTGCTCGACGGAACGCCGGCCGAGCTTTATGCCCGCTCGCGCTATCACAACGCCGTGCGCCTCGGCGTGCCTCTCGGCGCCGATGCGCGCGTCACCGCGGTGCTCGCGGCCCTGCCCGAGGTGGCCACGGTAGAGGAGGTCGACGACGGTGAAGGCCATGCGCTACTCGTCTTTCCGGCGAGTGCGCGGCCGCTGGCGCCGGTGATCGCCGAGCTGGCGCGCGCCGAGAACTGGCGGCTGACGACGCTGCGGGTCGAGCGCGGCCGGCTCGACGACGTGTTCCGCGCGGTCACCGCTGCCCAGGCAGCGTAACCCGCCATGCGCAACATCGCGATCATTGTGGGCCGCGAGCTGACCGCGTATTTCGCGACGCCGCTCGCCTATATCTTCATCGTGATCTTTCTGGTGCTGGCCGGGCTGCTGACCTTTTTTGTCGGCAATTTTTTCGCGCGCGGCCAGGCCGATTTGCAGCCCTTCTTCACGTTTCACCCGTGGCTCTACCTGGTGCTGATCCCGGCGCTGTCGATGCGGCTGTGGGCCGAGGAGCGCAAGAGCGGCACGATCGAGCTGTTCCTGACCTTGCCGATCCGGCTGTACGAGGCGGTGCTGGGCAAGTTTCTGGCGGCGTGGATCTTTGCCGGCATCGCCCTGGCGCTGACCTTTCCGATGTGGCTGACGGTCAATTTCCTCGGCAACCCAGACAACGGGGTGATCGTCGGCAGCTATTTCGCGAGCTGGTTGATGTCTGGGGCGATCCTGGCGCTCGGCGCGGCGGTGTCGGCCGCGACCAAGAATCAAGTCATTGCCTTTGTCGTGACCGCGGCGATCGCGTTCGTCTTCATCGTCGCCGGCACCCCGGTGGTACTCGGGCTGTTTCAGGGCTGGGCCCCTGACCGGCTGATCCGCGCCGTCGCGGCGGCCAGCGTATTCGGCCACTTCAGCGCAATCACCCGCGGCGTCATCGAGGTGCCCGACCTCGTGTATTTCATCTCAATCATCGCCGCATTGCTGGCCGCCAACGCGATCCTCGTCGACCTTAAGAAGGCAGACTGAGGTGGTGCTTAGCCGGCGGCTTCGTAATCCCTTCGCCTCGCGCAGCGGTCGGTCGGCAATTGCGCTGATCTGCGTTGGGCTGATGCTGGTCTCGGCCAACATCATCGCCAGCCGATTTTTCACCGCCCGGCTCGACCTGACCCAGGACCACCTTTACACGCTGTCGCGCGGCACAAGGCTGACGCTCGCCAAGATCGCCGAGCCGATTACGCTGCGCTTTTACTATTCGACCCACCTCGGCGATTCGTTGCCGAACTACGGCGTTTATGCCGAGCGGGTGCGCCAGATTCTCGACCAGTACGTGATCGCGGCGCACGGCAAGATACGGCTCGAGGTCTACAACCCGCTGCCGTTCTCAAGCGAGGAGGACCAGGCGGTCGGGTTCGGGCTGCAGGGCGTGCCGCTCAACGAGGCGGGCGAGCAGGTCTATTTCGGCCTTGCCGGCACCAACTCGACCGATGACGTGCAGGTGATCCCGTTTTTCTCGCGCGACCGCGAGCGGTTTCTCGAATACGACCTCACCCGACTCGTCCATACCCTGGCGTTTCCCAAGCGCACCGTCGTCGGGCTGTTGTCGTCGCTGCCGCTCGAAGGCGACTCGATGGCGGCGATGCAGGGCCTGGCGGCCCGGCCGACGGCGGTGATCGACCAGCTGCGCCAGCTCGACGATGTCGAGGAGCTGACCACCGCGTTGACGTCGATCCCGGCCGGAATCGACGTGCTGATGATGGTGCAGCCGCAAAACCTGCCCGACAAGGCGCTGTTTGCGATCGACCAGTATGTGCTGAAGGGCGGCAAGGCGCTGATCTTTGTCGACCCGTATTCCGAATTGCAGGCCTCGCTGGCCGGGCACGCGCAAAACCCGGAGGCCTCGAACGCCAGCAATCTCGAACCGTTGTTCAAGGCCTGGGGGCTGCGCCTGGTGCCAGATGTGGTGGCCGGCGACCGCAGCGATGCGCGGCGCGTCGGGGTGCCGGTGCCGGGGCGTGCGCCAGTCCCGATGGATTATGTCGCCTGGCTAAACCTGCGGCCGCCCAATCTCAACCGCAGCGACCCGATCACGGCCGATCTCGACCGCATCAACGTGGCGACGGCCGGGATTCTTGAGCCGATCGCGGGCGCGAAGACCAGCATGGTGCCGCTGATCACCACCTCCCGCGACTCGGAGAAGATTCCGGTAGCAAAGGTCAAGGGCCTGCCGAACGTCCGCGAATTGCTGGCGCATTTCCGCCCCGACGACACAAGCTACACCATCGCCGCGCACGTCACCGGTATGGTCGACAGCGCCTTTCCCGGCGGCCCGCCCGACGCCGGGCCGCCCAACCCGCACATCCCCAAATCCGCCCTGCCGCACTACCTGAAGAAATCGGTGGTGCCGATCAATGTCATCGTCGCTGCCGACACTGACATGCTCGACGACCGGTTCTGGGCGCAGACCCGCGATTTCTACGGCCAGCAGGTGGTGGTGCCGAACGCCGGCAATGGCGATTTCGTCGAAAACGCGGTCGAGGTTCTGGCTGGCGGCGAAGACCTCGTGGGCTTGCGCAGCCGCGGCTCGTCATCGCGCCCGTTTGTGGTCGTCCAGCGGATCCAGCGCGCCGCCGACGAGCAATACGCCGCACGGCAGCAGGCATTGCAGGAAAAGCTCAAGGAGACCCAGGCGAAATTGAGCAACCTGACCGGCGGTGCCGGCGGCAACACTCCGGCGACGCTGTCACCCGAGGCGACCCGGACGATCGCGCAGTTCCGCGCCGACATGGTCGCGACCCGCCAGCAATTGCGAGCAGTGCAGGGGGCATTGCGGCGCGACATCAGCCGGCTCGAACTGCTGCTCGAATTCGCCGACATCGCGATGGTGCCGGTCCTGGTGTCGGCGATCGCGCTGGTGGCGGCGGCGCTGCGTATCAAGCGCCGCCGCCGGCGCGGCGCGCTGGCCTGAGCGGGCGGCAAGATGCAGCGCCGAGGCTTTATCCTGCTGCTGGCCGCGACCGTGGTGATGGTCGCTGGCGCAGTGCTGTCGCTGCGCACCGGGGAGGGCACGGTAACCCGCGCCGCGCCCGGAGAGCGCGCGCTGCCGGGGCTTGCGCCCAAGCTCGGCGCGCTCGCGCGGGTGCGCCTGACCCGCGGCGCGATGAAAGCCGATTTCGCGCAGATCGGCGGGCATTGGGTGGTCGCCGAAAAGGGCAACTACCCGGCCGACGAGCCCCGGGTGCGGCGTCTGCTGCTTGGGCTTGCCGACCTCGAACTGGTCGAACCCAAGACCAAGATTCCGGCGCTGTTTCCCCGGCTTGACGTCGACGACCCGGCCAGCGGCAAATCGACCGAGGTGGTGGTGCAGGACACTAGCGGCCAGGTCGTCGGCCAGCTGATCGTCGGCAAGTCGCGCCCCGACCGCCTCGGCGGCGGCAATACCGGCGTCTATGTTCGCCGCGTCGGCGAAGACCGCGCGTGGCTCGCGCGCGGATCGGTCGATGTGTCGGGGGATGTCATCGATTGGCTCGATCGCCACATCCTCGACATTCCGGCAGGGCGGATCGCGACGATGATCTTTGTCGGCGCACATCAGGGCGTCGCAGTAATCGGCCGCCATGGGGTGACCGATCCTTTTGCGGTCGAGAATGTTCCGGCAGGCGCCAAGCTCAAGGGCCAGCCGGCGATCTCGGCGCCGGCGGCGGCGCTCGAAGGGCTGGACCTGATCGATGTGAAGCCGCTGACCGAGGAACCGGTGCCGCGCAGCGGGGTCGCGACCGCCGCGTTCACCACGGTGGACGGGCTGACGTTGCGGCTCAGGCTGTTCGAGACCGACGGCAAGGACTGGATCGCGATCGAGGCCGACAGCGCCGGCAAGGGGACCGCCGCCGAAAGCAAGGCGATCAACGCGCGGGTCGGGCATTGGGCCTATGCGATCCCGCCGTACAAGGCGAAGATGCTGCGGACGAGGCTTGAGGACATGCTCGTGCCGGAGAAAGGACCGTGACGCAGCAGATCCAGGCCGAAGCGGGCGGAGTACGGCGCGAGCGTGCGCCGGTGTCGCCGTGCGTCGGCATCTGCCTGATGGACCCGGTAACGCGCCTGTGCCGCGGCTGCCTGCGGAGTATCGATGAGATCGCCGCGTGGTACGAGGCGAGCATTGCCGAAAAACACGCGATCCTGGGGCGCATTGCGACCCGCCGGGCCGAATCGGTGCCGCGAGCGGGGACGCGATGACGCGAGCGGCGGGGGTTTTTGCGGTGCTGCTGTGCGTCGCGCTGCTCGTCGGATGCGACAGGTTCGGCGTCAGCTTCGGCGGCGGCGGGCATGACGGCGGCCGCGCCGACTGGGTCAAATCCGGCGTCGATCCGGCGCATACCGAGGCCGAGTTCCGTGATTGCGAGGCCCTGGCCGAGAGCGCGACGACGACCGATGCCGATATTGATCAGGATATTGCGGCGACGCGCGGTGCCGATATGCAGCGCGACCAGATCGTCCAGATGCGGGCGCAGCAGATGCACGAGAAGACGCGGCGCCGCGGCGAGGCGGTGGTCGCCTCGTGCATGCGGCAGAAGGGGTTTGCCAAGCGCCAGTGACGCGGCCGGTCCGTGCGGCCGGGTGGCGCTTCGTTCCGTCGCCGATATCGCGTACAAGGCGGCGCCCGACACATCGTGCGAGCACCTCGGCTGATGAGCGTCTTTTATGCCTATACCCTCGCCATCGTGCAGGGAGTCACCGAGCTGTTTCCGATCAGCAGCCTCGGCCACGCGGTGATCCTGGCGCCGATCCTCGGCTGGCCCGTCGATCAACGGGCGCCCGAGTTTCTTCCCTTTGTCGTGGTGCTGCACGTCGGCACGGCGACCGCGCTGCTGCTTTATTTCTGGCGTGACTGGATGTTCATCCTGCGGGGCTTGATCGGGCGCGGCCGGGCCGACCGCGCGACCGGAGACGGGCGGCGGCTGCTGTGGCTGATCGTGGTCGCGACGCTGCCGGCGGTCGTGATCGGCTTCGTGCTCGAAAAGACGGTGCGGCAGATGTTTGCCTCGCCGTTCCTCGCCGCGCTGTTTCTGATGGTCAACGGCTTCGTTCTGCTCGCCGGCGATCGGCTGCGGTCGCGCGGCGGCCTGGCCGATCACGGCGACGAATTGCGCCTCGACGGGCTCGGCTGGGGCGGTGCCCTGCTGATCGGATTTTGCCAGTGCACCGCGTTCGTCCCGGGCATTTCGCGCTCGGGCGCAGCGATGGTCGGCGGCCTCTTGACCGGGCTGCACCATACCGAGGCGGCGCATTTCTCATTTCTGATCGCGACCCCGATCATCGCCGGCGCAGCGGTGCTCGAAGTGCCGAAGATGCTGGCCTCGTCAGGGCACGGGCTCAGCGGGCTGGCGGTGACCGCCGGCATCGTCGCCGGGGTAACGGCGTGGCTCAGCACGGCGTTTCTGATGCGCTATTTCCGCCGCCACAATTTCGACGACGCGTTGGTGCCGTTCGCGCTCTACTGCTGGGCAGCCGGGGCGGCAGCGATGCTGTATTTCGGGGTGCGCGGCATCTGAGTCGCGGCCGACCGCGGCGCCGGTTGACACCCGCTCGGCGGCGCGGTCATGTTCGCGGCGCTGGGGGGAACCGAGACCGTGAGCCGATGATGACCGATACTGACCTCGCCGCAACCATCGATGCCGCCTGGGAGGCGCGCGACACGATCTCGCCGGCGACCAAGGGCGCCTATCGCGATGCCGTCGAGGCGGCGCTCGACGGCATGGACAGCGGCAAATTGCGCGTCGCCGAGAAGAGCGGGCGCGACTGGCAGGTCCATCAGTGGCTGAAAAAGGCGGTGCTGCTGTCGTTTCGCCTCAACGATATGGAAGAGATCGCCGGCGGCCCGGTCGACCACGAGCGCGGCGCCGCGCGGTGGTGGGACAAGGTACCGTCGAAATTCGCCGGCTGGTCGTCGAACCGGTTCCGCGAGGCCGGGTTCCGCGCCGTGCCCGGCGCGATCGTGCGGCATTCGGCTTATATCGCGCCCAATGTCGTGCTGATGCCGAGCTTTGTGAATGTCGGGGCCTATGTGGGCAGCGGCACGATGGTCGATACCTGGGCAACGGTCGGGTCGTGCGCGCAGATCGGCAAGAACTGTCACCTGTCGGGCGGGGTGGGGATCGGCGGGGTGCTCGAGCCGCTGCAGGCCGAGCCGGTAATCGTCGAAGACGATTGCTTTATCGGCGCGCGCAGTGAGGTCGTCGAAGGCGTGCTCGTCGAGCAGGGCGCGGTTCTGGCGATGGGCACCTTCATCAGCTCGACGACCAAGATCGTCAACCGCAACACCGGCGAAATCCACCTGGGGCGGGTGCCGGCCTACTCCGTTGTCGTGCCGGGGTCGCTGCCCGGCAAGAACCTGCCCGACGGCAGCCCGGGGCCGAGCCTCTACTGCGCGGTCATCGTCAAGACGGTCGATGCGCAGACCCGCGCCAAGACCGCGATCAACGAATTGCTGCGCGACTGATGAGCGGAGGCGACAACGCCGGCGCGATCGATCCGGTCGCGTTCGCCGCCGAATTGATCCGGCGGCCGAGCGTCACTCCGCGCGACGAGGGCGCCCTGGGGGTGCTGGCCGGCCGACTGGAACAGCTCGGCTTCACCTGTCATCACCTGACCTTCGACGAACTGGGCCCGAATGGCGAAAAGACCGATCCGATCGCCAACCTCTACGCCCGGTTCGGCTCGGGTCGTCCCAATCTGTGCTTTGCCGGGCATACCGATGTGGTGCCGACCGGCGCGGTCGAGACGTGGTCGTTCGACCCGTTCGCCGCGGCGATCCGTGATGGCGCGTTGTGCGGGCGCGGCGCGGTCGATATGAAGGGCGCGATTGCTGCCTTCGCCGCCGCGGCGGAGCGGTTTCTTGCTGCCCGTGGCGCCGGGTTTTCAGGCTCGATCAGCCTGTTGATCACCGGCGACGAAGAGGGGGTCGCGGTCAACGGCACGCGCAAGGTGCTCGACTGGCTGCGCCAACGCGGAGAGGCGATCGACGCCTGCGTTGTCGGCGAGCCGACCTCGGCGCAACAGCTTGGCGACATGATCAAGATCGGCCGGCGCGGCAGCATGACCGGGCGGCTCGCCGTCGACGGGGTGCAGGGCCACGTCGCCTACCCGCACCTCGCCGATAACGCGGCGCACAAAATCGTGCGGCTCTTGGCGGGGCTGACTGCTGAGCCGCTCGACGAGGGCACCGAGCATTTCCAGGCCTCGGGGCTGCAGGTCACGACGATCGACATCGGCAACCCGACGACCAACGTCATCCCCGGCCAGGCCAAGGCAACGTTCAACATCCGCTTCAACGATCTGTGGACCAGCGAGCGGCTCAGGGCGGGGGTCGCCGAGCGGCTCGACACGGCTGGCGTGACGTACCAGCTGACCTGGGAGGTCAGCGGTGAATCGTTCCTGGTGCCGCCGGGCACGGTCAGCGACTGCCTGGCCGGCGCGATTCGCGAGGTGACCGGCTGCACCCCGGAGCTTAGCACTACCGGCGGTACCTCTGACGCGCGCTTCATCCACGCCTATTGCCCGGTCGCCGAGTTCGGGCTGGTCGGGCAGACGATGCACAAGGTCGACGAGCGCGTCGAACTGGCTGACATCGCCGGGTTGACCGCGATCTACGGCGCTTTTCTCGACCGCTTTTTCGGACCGGGGTAAAGGCGCGGCGGCCCGATGGCCGGATCCGCATGGGCTGAAACGCGGCGGGCGCTGCTCGGAACGTTGATCCTGGCGCGCGGTGACGCGCAGGGCATGGTGGCGTTCGACACCTCGCTCGACGGGTTCTGGCGCTCGTTTCGCGCGGCGCTGATCTGCTTTCCGTTCTACATGCTGCTAGTGCTCGGACGCCTCGACGAGGGGTCGGCCGCTGCCGCGAGCGGGGTGCGCGTCGCCACGGTCGAGACCATCGGCTACGTGATCTCATGGACCGCGTTTCCGTTGATCATCCTCAATCTGTGCCGCTGGCTCGGCCGCAACGACCGCTTCCTCGCGTTCATGGTGGCCTACAACTGGTGCCAGGTCCCGCAGATCGTGCTGTTTGCCGCGATCGCGCTGGTCGGCAAGGGCGGGTTGCCGACTGGCGTCGCGCACGACGGGCTGGCGCTTGCAGCGACGGTCGCCAGCCTCGTCTACGAATGGTTCGTCGCGCGCGTCGCGCTCAATGCCACGGTCATCGAAGCGGTTCTCGTCGTCATTGTCGATCTGCTCCTTGCCACGATATTGAGCCAGGTGAGCGATAGCCTCTACTGATCCCGATGGACGACCAGCGGATCGCCCGAACCTCGGAGCAATTGCGGATGCTGGCGCGCCATGCGCCGGAGCGGGTCAGCCTGGGCCTGATCGCCGAGGCGCTGGGAACGCGCCTTCGCGGCATCGCGGTGCTGTGCATGGCGCTACCCAACTGCCTGCCCGGCCCGTACCTGCCTGGGGTCTCGACGGTGCTGGCGCTGCCGATCATCTGGATCGGCGGGCAGATGGCGCTCGGCCATCCCGGTCACGGGCTGCCGCAATTCCTCCGGCGGATGACTTTTGCGCGCGACCGATTCATGCGTTTTGTCGACCGCGTCGCGCCGTGGCTGGTGCGGATGGAGCGCTGGGTCGACTATCGCCCGAGCGCGCTGACCACGGCGATCGGCCGCCGCTGTGTCGGCGCCGTGCTGATCTTTTACGGCCTCGTGCTGGCGCTGCCGATGCCGTTCGGTAGCTTCCCGATAGGGTTCAGCATCGCGGCGCTCGCTCTGGGCCTGATCGAGGCGGACAGCCGCGCGCTGGGCATCGGGCTGGGGATCGGCGTGCTCGGCTGCCTGTGGGAAGTCCTGCTGGTGACACTTTGGGTCGAGGCTATAGCGCAGCTTTAATCGGGCGCGTAGCTTTAATCGGGGTCTTCGTAGCGTACCGCGACGAGGGTCAGCCCGGCGGCAGGCGCGGTCGGTCCACCGGCCCGGCGGTCGCGCGCCTCAAGGGCGCGAGCGACATCGTCTGGCTGCCAGCGTCCGAGCCCGACCAGCTTCAGCGTGCCGGCCATGTTGCGCACCTGGTGGTGCAGGAACGAGCGGGCGCGCGCCTCGATGCGGATTTCGTCGCCGACGCGTGCGACATCGAGCACGTCGAGCGTCTTGACAGGCGACTTCGCCTGGCAAAGCGAATCGCGGAATGTCGAGAAATCGTGGTGGCCGACGAGGTGGCGGGCGCCGTCATGCATCGCCGCCACGTCGAGCGGCGGTGCGACGTGCCACACCCGGTCGCGCGCCAGCGCCGGCGGGGCGCGCCGGTTGAGGATGCGGTAGCAGTAGACGCGCTGCCGTGCCGATAGCCGGGCATTGAAGCCGGAAGGCGCGTCCTCGACCGCCAGCACGCTGATCGCGTGCGGGCGCAGGTGGTGGTTGACCGCGTTGCGGATCGTTTCCGGCGGCATCGCGCGCGGCAGGTCGAGATGTGCGACCTGGGCGAACGCGTGGACCCCAGCATCGGTGCGGCCGGCGCCGTGTACCGTGACCGCCTCGCCGCAAAACGCCGCGACAGCGGTTTCGAGCACCGCCTGCACCGAGACGCCGTTGGCCTGGCGCTGCCAGCCGACGAGGCCGGTGCCGTCATATTCGATCGTCAGGCGGTAGCGGGGCATGGCAGCACCGTTTCGGCCGGAATCGCGAAACCGCGCAGAAATTCGGCCGCGTCCTGTGCCTTCCGGCCCGGCCGCTGCAGGCGCGTCGGGCGCAGCGCGCCGTCGCTGCAGGCAATCGCGAGCCGGTCGTCGAGCACCGTGCCGGGAGGCGCGCTGCGATCGGCGAGAGCATCGGCGGCGGATACGCGGATGCGCTCGCCATCGGCGATGAAATACGCGCCGGGCCACGGATCGAAGGCGCGCACCTGGCGTTCGAGCACCGCTGCCGGCCGGCGCCAATCGAGCACCGCCTCGTCGCGGCTGAGCTTTTTCGCGTAAAGCGCGCCGTCTTGCGGCTGCGGCCGGGGCGCCAGCGTGCCGGCGGCGGCCGCGTCGAGCACAGCGACGATCAGCTGGGCGCCGAGCCCGGCCAGCGCGTCGGTCAGGTCCCCGGCCGTGGTCTTGCCGCCGACCGGCACTGCCTCCTGCAACAGGATCGGGCCGGTGTCGAGCCCCTCGTCCATCTGCATGATCGTGATGCCGGTGACCGTGTCGCCGGCGAGGATCGCGCGCTGTACCGGCGCCGCGCCGCGCCAGCGCGGCAAGAGCGAGGCGTGGACGTTGAGGCAGCCGAGGCGCGGCGCGGCGAGGATCGCGGCGGGCAGGATCAGCCCGTAGGCGGCGACCACCGCGGCGTCGGCATCGAGCGCGGCAAACGCGGCTTGCATCTCGCTGTCACGCAAACTTGCCGGGCAGCGCACCGAAAGCCCGTGACGCTCGGCCAACTGCTGCACCGGCGAGGGCTGGACACGGTGGCCGCGCCCGGCCGGCCGCGGCGGTTGGGTATAGACCGCCGCGATGCGGTGGCCGGCGCCGATCAGCGCAGCGAGAATCGTCGCTGCGAAATCCGGCGTGCCCATGAAGACGAGGTCGAGCGGTCGGGTCATCAGTGCCGGGCGAGCCTACCTGCTTTGCCTGTTACCTGCAGCAATTCTTGCAGGCGAACCAGCGCGGTCTGGATTTGCTGCTTTCGCTGTTATCTGCAGCGAATCTGCAGCAAATCGGAGCTGGCGCGGCGGCCGGAACCGCTGCCGCCGTTGCCACAATGCGATACGATTATGGCAATTTTGGTGGCGTTGAGAGCGGCCGCCTCAGGCCGGCTCCAGGGTGCGGGTGCGCTTGGCCTTTTGCAGCTTGCGCAGAATAATGCCGCGTTTCAGTGCCGAGATGTGGTCGACGAACAGAACCCCGTCGAGATGGTCGATCTCGTGCTGCAGGCATGTCGCGAGCAGGCCCTTGGCCTCGATCTCACGGATCTCGTTCTGGTGATCGAGATAGCGCAGCCGGATCTCGGCGGCGCGCGTGACATCGGCGTAATGCTCGGGCAGTGACAGGCAGCCCTCGTTGGCCTCCATTGTCGCTTGCGAGCGCCAGACGATTTCCGGGTTGGCGATCCGCATCGGCCGCGGCTCTTCGCCTTCGCGCGCGACATCGACGACGATGATCCGCCTGGCGGCGCCGACCTGCGGCGCGGCGAGGCCGATGCCGATCGCGCGGTACATCGTCTCGATCATGTCGTCCATCAGCCGGCGCGTCGCGTCGTCGACGCGTGCGACCGGTTTCGCCTTGATTTTGAGCCGCGGATCGGGCGCGGTGATGATCGGCAGAATGGCCATTTCCGCTAGGTAGGCTGCGGCGCTGCGCCCGTCAAGCGGGGGCGCGTCAGTCAGAGCCGGTCGCGCAATCGGGCGAGGTCGTCGAGCCCTTCGGGACGCACCATGCACAACACGTCGTCGAAGCCGACGGCGCGGATGCGCTTCAGCCGGTCAAGCGCCTCCTCGGCGCCGGTGATCTGCATCGTCGCCCGCCCGCCGAGCGGCATCTCGGCGATGTTGCCTTGCAGCTCGACGATCACGTTCGACAGCACCGCGCGCTTGCCGCCGGCATCGCGATAGAATTTGACGCCTGATTCCAGTTCCTCGGGCTGGCTGTAAAGACCCGAGGCGATCCACCCGGCGCAGCGCTCGGCGGCATAGACGATCCAGCGCTTGTTGCGCCAGGCGCCGAGCATCAGGTTGGGCCCCCCTTCGGTGCCGGGCCACGGGGTCAGCTGACCGCCGGGCAACGGCTTGCCGGCCCAGGCGTCGCGCATGATTTCGAGCGAACCCATCAGCGTCTTGAAGCGCGCCTCATAATCCTGGCCGACGAGGTCGAAATCGGCCTTTGTCGAGCCGCTGCCGAGGCCGAGCATCAGCCGGTTACCGGTCATCGCGTGCACCGACTGGAGGCGCTGTGCCAGCTCGACCGGGTGGCGCACCGGCACTTGCAGCACGCAGGTGCCGATCTCGACGCGGCTGGTGACCGAGGCGATGACGCTCATCAGCACCACCGGGTCGAGCGTCGGCCGGCCGCGCCCGAACGAGTCGGTCACCCATAACCCGTGAAACCCCTTGGCCTCGACGTCGCGGGCGAACGCGGCAAAATGGTCGAGCGTGTGCCCGGCGATCTCGGGAGTGCCGCGCATGACGTTGACGACGTGAACCCGCATGACGGTGCGCCTTTCGATTTTGATTTTTCGGTGTTGGTTACTCTGGGCGGGCGAGAAAGCGCTCGGTAAGGCGTGCGAAAAAGCTGACCCCGACCGGCAGTGCGCTGTCGTTGAAATCATAGCGGCTGTTGTGCAGGAAGCAGCCGCCTTCGCCGGGGCCGTTGCCGAGCCACAGCATCGCCCCGGGCCGGGCGCGCAGCATGTACGAGAAATCCTCGCCGCCGAGCGACGGTGCGGTGGTGCGGTTGACGTTGTCCTCGCCGCAGATCTCGGCCGCGACATCTGCGGCAAAATTCGCCTCGGCCGCGTGGTTGACGGTCGGCGGATAACCGCGGCGATAGGCGAACTCCACCTCTGCTCCGTGGGCCGCCGCGGCGCCGCGTGCAACCTCGCCGATGCGGCGCTCGAGCAGGTCCTGCACCTCGGGGCGGAAGCTGCGCACCGTGCCGCCGATATGCAGTTCGTCGGGGATGACGTTATAGGCCGAGCCGCCGCGCATGAACCCGACGCTGATCACCGCCGAGTCGACCGGGTCGATGTTGCGCGACGGGATCGTCTGCAGCGCCAGCACGATATGCGCGCCGATCACGAACGGGTCGTTTCCGCTGTGCGGATGCGCGGCGTGGGTGCCGCGGCCCTTGACCCGGATGTCGAAACGGTCGGAAGCGGCGAGCATCGGCCCCAGCGTCGTCGCCATGCTGCCGACCGGGATCCCCGGCTTGTTGTGCATCGCAAACACCGCGTCGCACGGAAACTTGTCGAACAAACCCTGCTCGACCATGACCCGGCCGCCGCCAAACCCTTCCTCGCCGGGCTGGAAGATGAAATGCACGGTGCCGTCGAAATTCTTTGTCGCGGCGAGGTAGCGCGCGGCGCCGAGCAGCATCGACGTGTGCCCGTCATGGCCGCAGCCGTGCATCTTGCCGTCATAAGTCGAGCGGTGAGCGAACTCGTTGTGTTCCTGCATCGGCAGGCAATCCATGTCGGCCCTGAGCCCGATCGCGCGCAGCGAGTTGCCGCGCCGTATCGTGCCGACGACGCCCGTCGTCGCCAGCCCGCGATGCACTTCGCAGCCGTATTCCGTGAGCATCTGCGCGACGATGTCCGAGGTCCGCTGCTCCTCAAACCCCAGCTCGGGGTGGGCGTGGATGTCGCGCCGGATCGCGGTCAGCTCATCGGCGAATGCGAGCACCTCGGGGATCAGCGGCATAACGGCTCCTGAGGTCGCGCCACGGCGGGCGCAAGACGATGGCGCGAGTGTCACACAACACGGGATTTGCGCAAAGCCCGGCAGATTTGCCGCGAAGGCGCTAAAGCGCTGGAGCGCCGGCCATAAGTTGTCGGGTACGGAGCGGCGGCCAGATTAGCTGCGCTTGAAGCTTTCGAGCTCTTTGGCAGCCCAATCGAGCGCCTGGTCGAGGGATTTGCCGTGCTTTACGTACTGCGCGATCATCCCGGTCATCGTCGCGCGGACGAAGATCCGCCGGCCGAGCGCCGCCGGGGCCGGAGCGCCCGACACGCTTTCGGCCACGTCGCCGCGTGGCGGGTAGTTCGCCAGCGTGCCGGGCGGCGGCCCCGCGGTCGTCCAGGTCTCGAGATTGCGCAGCGACCCAAAGGCTGGAAGGTCGCAGCCCTTGCCGGCGGCGACGAGAAGCTGCACCGAATCTTTGGCCCACAGATGCGTCATCAGGCTTTTGGCCGCCGACTGGTTGGGTGAGAACTTCCAGATGCCCCAGAACGCAGGCTGCGCCGCGTCAAACCGCCCCTTCGGCCCTTTCGGCGCCGGGAAATGCCAGCATTGCCCGGTGACCTGCGGCGTGGCGCCGCTCGCCAGCGCCCAGGTCATGGGCGAACCGATCAGGTAGGGGCTCTTGCCGGCCACGAGCGCCTTGCTGGCGTCGATGTCGCCCCATGAAAGGACGATTCCAGGCACGGACGGCGCCAGCTTCTTGAAGAAGTCGAGCACCTGCCGGGTCGCATCGGATTTGACCGTGATGGTGCCGTCCTTATCGACCAGCGCGGCCCCATAGGCGGCAAACACGGCGCCGACCCAGTTTGCCGCGTCGCCGCTGCGGCCGAGCGGCAGCGCAAATGGCGTCCCCGCCTTGGAGGATTTCGCGGCGCATTCCAGAAAGAAATCCCAGCTCCACTGCTCGGCGAGCGCGGCATCCGGCACGGCTGCCGCCGGGTACATCTGGGTGACGTCGAGCCCGACCTGGCTTTTGAAGAGGTCGATCCGCGCGACCGAGACGAAATTCTGCGTGCCCGGGATCGCCGGCACCGCGATCCAGTGGCCGCCCTGTCTGCCGAGCGTCTCGACGGCGGAGTCGGCCGGCCCGTACTGGCCGGTCAAAGTCGCCATCACGTCGTCGGCGGGCAGCCACTGGTCGGCCCGCGCCGCGGCATACCAGCCGGGCTGCGCGATCACGTCGTGCCCGGCCTTGGGTTCGCCCTCGGCGGCCGCGACCAGCATCAGCTTGTCGCCCTCGGTGGTGACGAAATCGAGGGTCAGATCGACCTTTTCCTTGGTCGCCCAGTCGTTCGCGAGCTTCGCAAGCGCGGCGTTGGCGCCCGGCACCGGGTGGTCCCAGGCGGCGACCGCCAGCCTGCCGGCAGCATGGGCGCCGCGGGCAAACGGCAGCGGCAGCGCCGCCGACGCCGCGGCGAGGGCGACGGTCTGCAGCGCGCGGCGCCGGGTCAGCCTGCGGGTCATCCCTTCTGCCCCCTTTCAGAAGCCAAGCCGGGTGCGGAACACCAGCGCAGCATAGAAATAGAGTTCCGCGTCGAGCGCGCGCTTGACGTTTTCGGCGCGACGAAACCCGTGCTGCTCACCGGCAAACAAGAGGTAGCCGACCGGGATGCCGCGCCGCCGCAGCGCCTCGACCATCATCTCGGTCTGGTTTGGCGGGACCACGCGGTCCTCGGCGCCCTGGAAGAAGATCACCGGACAGGCGATGCGGTCGGCGTGGGTCAGCGGGGAGCGCTCGCGATAGAGCGCTGCCTCCTGCGGGTAGGGGCCGATCAGCCAGTCGAGATAGCGCGACTCGAATTTGTGCGTGTCGCGGGCCAGCGCGGCGACATCGCTGACCCCGTAATAGCTGGCGCCGCCCTTGAAGAACCCGCCGCCGGCAAGCGCCGCCAGCACGGTATAGCCGCCGGCGCTGCCGCCGCTGATCACCGCGCGCTCGGCATCGGCGAGGCCCGAGGCGGCGGCGTAGCGCGCGGCGTTGATGCAATCCTCGACATCGACTACGCCCCAGGCGCCGGCGAGCCGGTCGCGATAGGCGCGGCCATAGCCGGTGCTGCCGCGATAATCGACATCGAGCACGGCGATGCCGCGGCTCGTCCAGTATTGGATGCCGAGGCTCAAGGTGGTGCCGGCCGAAGCGGTCGGGCCGCCGTGGCATTTGACCAGGAGTGGCGGGCGCTCGCCGGCGGGCGCGGCGTAATCCGGGTTGGTCGGCGCGTAGTAGTTGGCATAGGCGGTCTCGCCGTCGCCGGTCGTTACGGCGAGGTGTTGCGCGATCGAGAAATAGCGCTGCAGTTCGGGATCGGCGGTGCTGGCCGAGGATTGCCGCAGCGTCTCGGTGGTGCCGCTGCCGGGGTCGATGACGACGATCACGCCGGGCCCGCGCGGGCTGCCGGCGGCGCAGGCGATGCGGCCGTCGGCGGTGGCGCGGATCGACCCGAAATCGCGGTAGGGCAGGGCGATCGGGGTCAGCGCACCCTTGCCGAGGTCAAGCCGGGCGAGCACCGTGCCGCCGCGTTCGCCATAGGCGCAGACCAGTTCCCCGGCGCCGAGAAACGCGTAGCTCGACTGGCCGAACGCCCATTGCGGGCCGGCGAACTCGGCATTGCGCGGGCAGAGCGGCTGAGCACTGCCATCGGCGCCGGCGCGGTAGAGGTTCCACCAGCCGCTGCGGTCGGAGATGAAATACAGCGTGCCGTCGGGCGACCATTGCGGCTGGGCGACCGATTCATGCTCGCCACCGGCGATCTTGCGCGGCGCGGCAAGGCTGCCGTCGGCGGCGAATTCGGCGACCCATAATTCGGTGCCGACCCACGGCATGTTGGGGTGGTTCCACGACAGAAAGGCAAGCCGGCCGCCATCGGGCGAAAGGCGTGGCGCGGCGTAGAAATCACAGCCCTGGGCCAGGATGCGGCCGGGGCCGGGCTGGGCGAGATCGATCGCGACGAGCGTGTTGTCGACCCGGCCGTCGGCCTCGTGCGCCTCGCGCACCCCGATCCAGCGATTGCGGCGGGCGTCGATCCGGCCGTCGGCGTAACGCCAGCCGGACTTGGCCGGCGGCTCCGGGGTCAGCGGCTCGGGCGCGCCGCCGGCGGCGACGCGATACAGAAGCTGGTCGGCGAAATTGCTGAAATAGGCGGTGCCGCGCTCGATCGTGACGCTGCCGCCGCCATATTCATGCACCCGTGTCCGGGCGTTGAACGGGGGCGGCGTGACATCACGGCGCCCGCCGTCGCGGCCGCGGCACACCAGCACGTTGCGGCCACCTTCGCCGGGCCGCGCCTCGATCCAGTAGATGTCGTCGCCATCGACCTGGACGCCGCTGAGCCCGACCGTCTCGGCGACGATCAGGTCGGAGGTGATCGGCGAGCGCCACGCGCCGTAGGGCAGGGTTTCCATCGCGCCTATACCTCGCGCATGCCGGCGCCGGTCTCGACCGCCTCGGTGATCGCGATAAAGGCGAGGGTGACGGCGACGATTTGGTCGGGCGGGACCGGGTAGGGCGCGACACCGGCGACCGCATCGGCGAAGGCTTCGAGGTTGACCCGCACCGAATCGACATTGGGGAGTTTCAGGTGTTGCGGCTCGGCGCCGCTCTTGCGCAGCACCAGTTCGGTGCGGCTGATCGCTTCGGCCGAGCCGTGCCGGGCGAAGGCGTGGATGCGCAGGAACATCGGGGTCGAGCGCACCGCGGCGAGCGTGCCGCCGACGCCGGAGGCGAAATCGAGCAGCACCGACAGGCTGTCCCACGGGTCGGGGCCGGGCTTCTGCGACAAAAGCTGCGCCTGCACCCGGCGCACCGGACCGGCGAGCCGGATCAGCGCGTCGAGCGTGTGGATGCCGGTGCCGGTCATGCCGCCGGCCGGCGATTCATCCTCGGCGCCGCGCCACGAGGTAAAGCCGGCCGCGACCTCGTTCGAGAAATGGCCCTCGACGTGGAGCAGCGGGCCAAGCTCGCCACTGTCGACGAGGCGGATGACCTCGGCGATCGCCGGAAAATGGCGCTTGTCGGTGCCGATGCCGAGCATCACTCCGGCGTCGCGGCATGCCGCCGCGGCGCGCAGCGCGCCGTCGCGGGTCAGCGCCAGCGGTTTCTCGCAGAACACCGCCTTTCCGGCCGTGGCCGCCGCGACCACCTGGTCGACATGCTGCGAGTGCGGGGTCGCCAGCATCACCGCGCCGATCGCCGGGTTCGCCAGCACGTCGTCGAGCCGCGGCACCAGCGTCAAGCCCCGCTCGGCGGCATAGTCGGCATGGGCGGCGGGGTCGCGGCTGACGACGTGGGTGAAGCGCAGCTTTGCGCTCTTGCCCTGCACCGCGTCGACCAGGGTCTTGCCCCAGCGGCCGAGCCCGACGACAGCAGCCTCGATCATCGTTCCTCGCTTTCGTCTGCGGTTTTAGCGGCCCGCCCGTCGGCGCTCCGCTCTGCGATTTGCCGCACCATAGCATGGCGCGCCGGCGGGGTTGCCTCGCCGCGGCGAACCCGGCACGGTGCGGCGATGTGCGGCCGCGCGCGCCTTTCGACCGATGTCAGCGAGATCAAGCTGGTATTCGGGGTTCCGCCCGACCAGCCGACGCCGAATTTCGCGCCGACCTGGAACCTGGCGCCGACCGACATGCTGCCGATCGTGCGCTACAACCCGCGCGCCGGGGCGCGCAGCCTCGATCTGATGCGCTGGGGGCTGGTGCCGTTCTGGGCCAAGGACATCAAGATCGGGTTTTCGACGATCAACGCCAAAGCCGAGGGGCTTGAGACCCGGCCGGCATTTCGCGAGGCCTTTTCGCGCCGGCGCTGCCTGGTGCCGGTCGATAATTTCTACGAGTGGCAGAAGCTCGGCAAGGAGCGGCAGCCTTATGCAATCGCCCTCGCCGACCGCCGTGTCATGGCGCTCGCCGGGTTGTGGGAATTGTGGCGCTCGCCGCAGGGCGAAACCGTGCGCAGCTTCACGATTGTTACAACGGCGGCCAACGCGCTCCTGGCGCCGCTGCACGACCGTATGCCAATGATCCTGGCGCCCGAGGCGTGGCCCGCCTGGCTCGGCGAGGTAGCGGCGGAGCCGGCGCAGCTCAAAGCGCTGCTGGGGCCGTATCCCGATGCCGGGTTGACGCTGTGGCCGGTCGACAAGCGGGTCGGCAACGTCAAGAACAACGACCCGAGGCTGATCGAACCGATCACCCTGCCATAGGTGCAAGAAACGGCTGAACCGCCGCGAGAAACGCGGCCGGCTGCTCGGCATGGAGCCAATGGCCGGCATCCGCGATGCGGATGATTTCGGCCGCCGGAAACAGCCGCCGGATCGCTGGGTCGTGCTCGGGCAGCAGATAGCCAGAGCGCGCGCCGGCGACAAACAGCGCCGGGCCGGCATAGACGGCGCCGGGCGGCAGAGCGGGGAAGCCGACGAGCGCCGGCAACTCGCGCTCAATCGCCGCGAGGTTGAGCCGCCAGCGCGGCGGCCCGTCGCCGAGCACCAGGTTCTGCAGCAGAAACCCGCGCTCGGCGGCGTCGGGGATCGCGGCGGCGAGTGCGGTATCGGCCTCGCCGCGCCGGGTGATTGCGCCGAGATCGAGGCCGCGCATCGCCCGTACCAGATCGAGGTGGTGCAGCGGGTAGGCGACCGGGGCGATGTCGACGACGACCAGCCGCTCGACCGCGTCGGGGGCGGTCAGTACGGCGGTCATTGCTGCCTTTCCGCCCATGCTGTGGCCGATCAGCGCCGCGCGCCGGACGCCGCGATCGGCCAGCGCGTTAAGCACATCGGTCGCCATCTCGGCATAGCCCATCGTGTCGGCCCACGGCGAGGCGCCGTGGTTGCGCAAATCGAAGGCGACTACGCGGTGGCGCGCACTAAGACGCTGGGCGATCGACGCCCAGTTGCGAGCCGAGCCGAACAATCCGTGCAGGATCGCGACCGGCGGGCCGGCGCCGGATTCGCTGGCGGCGAGCGACAGGCTCATCGCCGGGGCGGCCTATTTGGTGCAGTCACCCATCACGCCGGGTTCGCATTTCGGCAACGGCGGTGAGCCGGGCGGCCGTGGCGGCAGCTGGATCGGCCCGGTATATCCCGCCGACGGGGCCGGCGGCGGTGGCGGCGGGGCAGAGTCGCAGCCGGCCAGCGCCAGGACGCTCAACGCGCCGAGGGTCAATCCGCAAATCGTGGCAAGACGAGACGTCATCAAACCGCACCAATCGTCGTTTCAGCAGAATTCTGGGCGCAGCGGCCCAGGCAGCAGATAGGAGAGCCGGAAGCGGTCATCAACCCGGGTTCTGACCGGGCGCGGCCTATACCGCGAGATCGCACCAGATCGGCGTGTGGTCCGAGGCGCGCTCCTTGCCGCGCGGGCTCTTGTCGATCGCGCAGCCGGCGATGCGATCGGCGGCGTGCGGCGACAGCAGCAGATGGTCGATGCGCAACCCTTCGTCGCGGCTCCAGCGCCCGGCCTGGTAATCCCAATAGGTGTAGCGGTGCGGCTCAAGGTGAACGGCGCGATAGGCGTCGGTCAGCCCGAGATGGAGCAGCGCGCGATAGCGGGCGCGCGATTCGGGCTGGGTCAGCGCGTCGTCGCGGAACGCGACCGGGTCGTATACGTCGTCGTCGGTCGGCACGATGTTGTAGTCGCCGGCGAGCACGAACGGGATCTCGCGCCGCAACAATTCGCGGGCGCGGACATAGAGCCGGTCCATCCAGGCGAGCTTGTAGCTGAATTTGTCGGTGCCGATCGGGTTGCCGTTGGGCAGGTACAGCGAGGCGACGCGCACCGCGTTGCCGTCGCCGCCAAAGGTGGCTTCGATATAGCGGGCGTGGTCGTCGCCGTCGTCGCCGGCGAGCCCGCGCACGATGTCGCGCGCCGGCTCCTTCGACAGCAATGCGACGCCGTTATAGGCGCGCTGGCCGATCGCCTCGATCTTGTAGCCGAGTGCGGCGACTTCGAGGCGCGGGAAATCGTCCTCCAGGCACTTGATCTCCTGGAGGCACAGCACGTCGGGCTGTGCGCTCTTGAGAAAATCCAACAGGTGCGGCAGCCGTACCTTGACCGAGTTGACGTTCCAGCTGGC
>DATLRD010000050.1:0-19244 GCA_035534855.1 Allostellaceae bacterium
ATGCAAAGTCGGATCCGGCTTTGCCGCAACCCGATGCTGGACGATTTCGGCGCCAAGCCCAGAACTTGCTGTCGCGGATTAGGGGTGGCCATGAATAGCCGCGCTTTCTGACGAAATGCTGCCGGGCCGAAAAAAGCATGGGGATCGAGCCCGGGGATCGAGCACGGGGATCGAGCACGCGGATCGAGCACGGATCGAGACCGCAACCGAGGCCGTCGATTTGGTAAATCGGGCACCCTCGTCAAACTGCCGCCCGCGCTCGGGCGCGATGTACGAACTGTGAGGGTTCCGTCAGCATCTTGGCTTAGGATCGTTCCGCTCCGTCGGAGGGAGCGGGCTCATGCGAGCGTCGTGACCGCACCGGTACCTCGGGTGGTGGCGTTCATCACCCTTCGGCGCCGCTGCGGCTCGAATCCGAAGGATGCCCGAACCTCCCAGCCCGCCGCTCTGAGGACGCCGCGTTGCGCATCCTGCTGATCGAAGATCACCAGCCTCTGGCCGAGTTCATCGTCAAGGGCCTGCAGGCGGCCGGGTTCGGCATCGATGCCTTCGGCACGGCCCAAGACGGCGCGGCGGCGGCGGGCACGATCGAATACGACGCCATCATCCTTGATCTCGGCCTGCCGGACCGCGACGGGCTCGAGCTTCTTCGCGATTTGCATCGTCGCGAGCGGCGGGCGCCGATCCTCATTCTGACCGCGCGGGACGGGGTCGATGACCGCGTTGCCGGGCTCGACGGCGGCGCCGACGACTACCTTGTGAAGCCGTTCGCGATGAAGGAGCTGTCGGCACGGCTGCGCGCCTTGCTCCGCCGCCCGGGCGCGGCCCTGGGCAATGTCCTGAGCATCGGCAACATCACGCTCGACACGATCCAGCGCCAGGTCATGGTCGATGGACAGGTCGTGGCTATTTCCCGCCGCGAAGTCGCCACGCTCGAACTCCTGATGCGGCGGGCAGGGCAAGTCGTGCGCAAGGGCACGATCGAGGACAGCATTTACGGCTTCGGTCAAGAGGTCCAGCCCAACGCGGTCGAGGCGCTGATCTCGCGGCTGCGCAAGCGTCTCGAGGCCCTCGGCGTACCCCTGTCGATCCACACCATGCGCGGCGTGGGCTATTTGCTGAAGGAGTAGCTGTTCGAAATGATCAAGCAGCCTTCGCTAATGATCAAGCAGCCTTCGCTGCTGCGGCGCATCACCGTCCGGTTGGCGATCGCCACCATCATAGCCGGGATCGCCTCCTATGGCTGGCTATACCGGAAGGCGATGATCACCGCCACGGAACTTCGCGACCAGACCCTGATCGCCCAGGCGCAGAACATCGCCGCTCATCTGGTGATCGGCGCCGACGGCAGCGTCGCGGTGAACTTGCCGGCGGCGTTTGCCGAATCTTATGGGGAATCGGATGGCGATTACCATTACGCGGTCCGCGACGCGCGCGGGGATCTCGTTCTCACATCCGGCCATCTGGTGGGTCCGCTGCCGCCATTTCACCATAATCGCGATCGCGTCTACGACTATCGCCCGGGCGCCTCCGAGTCGGGCCACATGTTCGGCGCCGCCGTCAAATCGACGATCAGCGGCCGGACCTTCGAGACGCAGGTCGAGGAGGTCGCATCCCGAGACAAATACCTCGCGGCCGCCGTCACCGACGAATTCGTCACCGACGGCGGATGGCTCAATCTGCCGCTGCTCTTCGCGCTGCTGGCCGTGAGCATTATGACCGTGCGGACAACGCTGGCGCCGCTCAGCCGCCTATCGCGCCTGGCATCTGAGATCCAGCCCGGGAATCCCGATAACCGGTTGCCGGAGGCCGGAGTGCCGCAGGAGATCATACCCCTCGTAAAAGCGATGAATTCGGCGCTCGACCGGTTGGACAGGGGATTTCTCCGACAGCGCGAGTTCACCGCGAACGCGGCGCATCAGCTTCGCACGCCGCTCGCCGTGCTTCAGGCAAACATCGACACCCTGCCGGACGAGACGGTCGCAACCAGGCTGCAAAGAGACCTGGATTCGATGACGCGCATCGTTACCCAGCTTCTCCTCGCGGCCCGGCTCGAATCGGCGACGATCGACCTCGACGAGCAAGTGGATTTGCGAGCGGTGGCGGTCGATGCGGCGACGGGTCTGGGACCGCTGGCGGTCGCAGCCGGCAAGAGCATCGAGGTCGACGAGCAGGACCGGCCGGTGGTGGTGCGCGGCAATTCGTGGATGCTGCTCAACGCCCTGAACAATCTCGTCGAGAATGCCCTGGCGCAAACGCCGTGCGGCGCCGCAGTGCGGCTCCATGTCAGCGACGAGCCTGCAATCGAAGTCATCGACGTCGGTCCCGGCGTGCCTCGCGATATGCGCGAGAAGATATTCGAGCGCTTTTGGCGCGGCGACCGGGACAAGGCCGGGGCAGGCTTGGGCTTGTCCATCGTGCGGCGGACCATGCGCCTTCTCGGCGGCTCGGTCTCGGTCGGGGATGCGTCCGGCGGCGGCGCGATCTTTACCTTGCATTTCGGAGAGCGCCAGCAAACGGTCCTTTAACCGGATGCCGCGTGATCGCCGCAGAATACCTGCTCTCACCGTGGACCTGGGGGTTGGCAACCTGCGTTCGTCATAGGGCTATGGCGTAGACATAGTGCTCATCTTCGTCGAGCGTGGCCCGCCTGCCACGCTATTGTGCGAAATGGTATCCAGCGCCGTCCGGCGTTGCGCCAGATGCACGTGACTGACGGAGGGGAATTGGAAACTTGAGCGAATTCGTCTTTCGGGAAGTAAGCCATGAAAATTGGCCCGATTTCGCCGGCCTCTTTGAGAGCCGAGGCGGACCAAAGAGCTGCTGGTGCATGGTCTGGCGATCGACGGCTACGGAAGCCAAACAACGCGATGGCGCAAGCCGCCGGGCTGCGATGCAATCCAAGGTCGAGGCCGGCGTGCCGATCGGCATTCTCGGCTATCGTGACGGCGCCCCCATCGCCTGGTGTTCGATCGCGCCTCGGGATACCTACCGCCAACTCGGGGGTCTTGATGATTTCGTAACGCCTGAACGAGTCTGGGCGTTGGCGTGCTTCTTCGTTAAGCGAGAGTATCGCGGCCACGGGATCTCGAAAAAGTTGCTTCTGGCAGCCGTTGATCATGCCGCGCGCAATGGCGCGACCATAGTGGAAGCCTACCCTGTCGATCCGGATTCTCCGAGCTATCGCTTCATGGGCTTTGTCGAAACCTTCAGCGAAGCGGGCTTTCAGAAGGTAGGACAGGCCGGTCAACGGCGTCACGTCATGCGCTTTCCTATCCCGCGCTGACCAAACGAAGCCGATCATAGGGCTATGGCGTAGACATAGTGCTCATCATCGGTCGTGGCTCGCCCGTCGTCGGAGATATTGGCCCCGTTCCGGCTGTTGGCCTGTCGGCCGGCGCGGTGAGATTCGGTCACTACCATTCCGCGACCGCTTGCTGGAATAGAGGTTTTCAGGCCTAGCTAGAGCTACGCGGCCGGCAGGAAAGGCCGCGGGCACGGTCCTCAGTCCGGAAACAGCTCCGCGATGGCGATACCGCTTTCCCCGGCGACGGCGTAGAGCAGGTAGATGCGCCCGTCTTCTTCGAAGATTGCCGGGTCACGCAGTTGGTTGACCTTGCCGTAGGCGGTGCTGCGCACCGACGGGACGACCGGCGCGTCCGCGCCCTCCCAGCTGAATTCCGGCCGCAGGACCTCGACCGGCGCCTCGTCTTTCCAGTCCCGCCAGTCGCCCGAAATATCGATCCGGCTTGCCATTATGCATTCGGGGGCATCGCCGACCTGGGTCCAAAACACCCATAGCATGTTGCCGCGCTTCAGTAGCGCCGAATGGCGCATCCGCGGGTTGAAAAGGACCGGTCCCGGCTCGAACCCGTGCATCCCGTCCGCGGATCGATAGAGCTGCCCCGGCATCGCCAGCGCGTAGGTCGCGTCTTCGTGCCGGAACACCCGCATGTACGACAGGCCCAGTACCTCGGGCTGTGCCGCGAAGTCGACGCCGTTGGACGAAACCGCGACGCGGCTGACCTGCGTCCCGACATCGTTGAGCCCGTGGAAGTACATGACGATACGCTGCCCGGCCGCGTCGATATGCACGTCGGGCGACGCGATATGCGGCGTCGTGATCTCCGAGAGAAGATCGTGCGACATCGCGGCGCCGCGCAGCCGCCATCGCGCCTCGAACTCGGCGAATTGCGCCGGCGTCACCTCTGGCGGCGAGGTCAGGAAGCCCGACTGCTCGAGGTGCAGGCTGCCGGAGGAATGGATGCACCACGGTCCGGTCAGCCGGTCTGCATAGGCGAGCCGGATATAGGAGCCCTTGTGATCCGCGAAGTAGAGATAGTAGACGCCGAGGCGGTCGGGGAGCGATTCGGGCACCCGGATCAGCGACGGGCCCTGGATATTGACGCCGATGCTGGGGTCCAGGTCGGGACTGATGATCGGCCGATCAAGAAGTCGATGGGCGTGCAAGGGGCGCTCCCTCCGCTATGGGGTCTGGGGTTCGAGTGGGGCAAGATCGCCGCCGGCGGGGCCTCGGTGATGTTGCCGGTGCTGGTGTTCACCGCATTGATGCGCCGCTATCTGGTGAGCGGACTGACTGCGGGCGGGGTCAAGGAGTGACCCTGGGATCGCCCGGGTTCGAAATCCTTACGGCTTCAAAAAATCGCGCGCCCGCTCGATCTCGTCGATCGCGCCGTAGGCTGAGCCGATCAGGATTTCATCGAACCCCCTCGCCTCGACGTCCTTGACGCGGCGCCGCGCCTCGTCCTGCGGACAGATGAAATTGATGCTGGCGAGCTTGGCGAGCTCCGCCGATTCGGGGCGTTGCTGGAGGTCGATCGAACAATTCGCGAGCACGGCGTTTGTGCCGCCAGCCTCGCGGTAGGTCTTCATGCCGAATTCGAGGTCTTCGAGGCTGCTGTATCGGCCCGATGGGGTCCATCCCTGTGCCTCCTTGGCGGCATAGGTGATCCAGCGCGGGCTGCGCCAGGCGCCGATGAGTATCGGCGGCCCGCCTTTGCAGCCCGGCCAGGTTGTCAGGGTGCCCCCATTGACCTCCTCGCCGTTCCATACCTTGGCCATGATCTCGAGGTCCTGCCGGAAGGTACGGAAGCGGTGGTCGTAATCGTAGCCGAGCAGCTCGAAATCGTCGCGCGTCGAACCGCTGCCGACGCCGAGGATCAGCCGGTTGCCCGACATCGCCATCAGCGATTGCACCCGGTGCGCGAGCTCGACCGGGTTGCGCAGCGGCAGTTGCAGCACGCTGATGCCGATCTCGATCTTCGCGGTCACCGCGGCGACCGCGGTCAGAACCTGCAGGGAATCGAGCGCCGGCCGGCCGCGCCCCAGGGAGTCGCCGATCCAGAGGCCCGGGAAGCCGCGCGCCTCGACCTGGCGTGCGAAATTGGTAATGCGGTCCATCAGGTCGGGCTGCGAATTGATTCGGATCATCGTGCTGACGCGCATGCGCTTATCCCTTGCGATTCTCGTCCCGGCGCAAGCCGGGACCCACTTTTCGGCGCCAGAGAGGGCGGAGGAATGGACCCCGGCTTTCGCCGGGAAGCGGGAATATGCCGCCTCCTCCGCGGTGAATTCGTCAGTTATAGACCGCCTTGGTGCCCGGCACCGGCGAATGACCGAAGCCGCCCAGCTGCAGGATCTTTTCGCGCCCGCCATAGGCGGCGATGCGCGCGCGCTGGTCGGCTTTGGCAAGCGCGTCGGCCGCGTCGGGGTCGACCACCCCACAGAGCTCTTTGTGGCAATCGGCGACCAGGCCGGCATAGCCCGGCTCCTTCGCCAGGTCGCGCGTCTCCTGCGGATCGGCATCGAGATCAAAAAGCTGGGGTGGCATTCCGGTGTAATAGACGTATTTGAACGGGCCTTTGCGGATCAGGAATGCGCCGGTTGCCGCGCCTGCCGCATGGTATTCGCACAGCACCGTGCGTCGCGGCACCTTCAAGGCGACCTCGTCGAGCGGCAGGCCCGGCAGGTCGCGATCTGCCGGGTTGGGGGCGACGCCCGCCCATTTCAGGATTGTCGGGAAGGCATCGACCAGCGACACTGGCGCGCGGCACACTTGGCCTTGCGGCAGCTCTGGCCCGGCGACGATCATCGGCACTCCGGCCGCTTCCTCGTACATCGTCGATTTGCCCCACAAGCCGCGGGTGCCGAGGTTGTCGCCGTGGTCGCTTGAATAGATGATCCGCGTGGTCTCGGTGAGACCCGCTGCGTCCAGCGCGTCCATCAACCGCCCGACGTTGTGGTCGACATAGGAGACGAGGCCGAAATAGGCGGCAAGCGCCCGCTGCAAGCTTCCGGGGTGCTGGGCAAACCCCTTCTGGTAGACCTGACACTCGCGGATCGCCTGGACATAGGGGTGATCGGGCCAGTCTTTGGGGGCATAGAGCGCCGGTGTCGGCACCTTGTCCTCGGGATAGAGCCCGTACCATTCGGACCGCGCGATGAGCGGGAAATGCGGGCAGACCAGCGACACGAACAGCGCCCAAGGCTTGCCACCGGAGGCGGCCGCGCGCGCCTTGATCCAATCGACCGCGGCGTCGGTGATGCGCCCGTCATAGCCCTGGTAATCGCTGTCGCCGGGCCCGGCATCGCGCGCCAAGCGCAGCGCAGCGCGGCGCTCGACCAGCGGCTCGCGCAGCCAGCCGGCCGGGTCGCCGATCCCCTCGACGACATGCAGCGGCATCACCTCTTCGGTGAAGCCATTGTCGTCGTCGATGCTGCGGAAATGCAGTTTTCCGATCGACACGACCTCGTGCCCGGCTTCCTTCAGCCGATAGTGCCAGCTTGGCACGCTGCCGTCATAAGGGATGCCATTGTCCCAGAAACGGATTTTGTGGACGTATTGCCCGGTCGCCAGGCTCGCGCGCGACGGCACGCAGATCGGCGAGTTGCAATAGGCCTCGGTGAAACGGATGCCGCGCGCGGCCAGCCGGTCGAGGTTCGGCGTGCGGATCATCTCATGACCGTAGCACCCGAGCACCCGTCGGCTGTGCTCGTCGGACAGGATGAAAAGGACATTCGAGGGTTTCATCGTTGGGTCCCGTGCCTGAAGGGTCGAGAGATTACGCGACAGGCATCCTTCTGCCGCAGAAAATCCGACTGCGCGATCGGTCGATTGCCCGGATTTGTGGGCTCACCCCTTGACCCCGCCGGCGGGCACAGCTCGCGGCGGTCTTCCAGCCCTGGTACTGCCGCTCCGTCGCCAAAAGACGACGCCGCTTGATCTTCCCGGCCACTTGTATTTTCTCCCTGTTTCGCGATCCCTGCATGATGGCAACCGCTTCTCAAGCAGCTGCCCGGAGGGATTGGAAGGGGTGTCACGATGATCCTTCCGGACACATCTCTCGCGCAGATCGAGCCCCATTTGCGCGACGAACTCGGCGACCCGGCAACGGCTGCCTCGCTCGCGCGATGCTTGGCGGAAGACGTGCTGTCGTGGCGCGCGCCCGAGATCGCGCCCGAACGGATCACGGATGGCTGTTCCCTGGGGTCGGAACGATTTGCTCCTGTATGGCTTGTCGGCCAGTTGGAAACCTCCAGGAACCTCGCAGTTCTGGCCGTTCGTGATTCGATCCATTGGGTTCGCGACGGGGTAGCGGATGCGGGGTCAGGCTGGATTTGTCGACGTTGAGGAGCGGCTGAAGGCGCTCTCGGCCAAGGGCGATGCCCTAGAACGGCTGGCTGCCGTGGTGGATTTTGAGCTGTTTCGTGCTGCAGGTGTCGGGCGGCTTACAGCGGAAAGATCAGGGAGGTCGGCACCAGCGTCGCGTCGGTCACGCAGACGCGCTCGGCAAAGCGCAGCACGCCGCCGTCATCGACGACGCGGTCGTAGTAGCGGCCAGAGGCGAACGCCGCGGTCGGCTCGTTGATCAGCGTCTGAAACACCGCAAAGCTGGCGCTGAGCCGCATCCCGTCCGGGTCGATCGCGCGCAGCACGATGCCGGTCGTCAGGCTGCGCATGATGCGCGGCGCGTAAACCATCGTTCGGCGGATCGCCGCAACGCGGTCGACCAGCATCGCCCGGCTCTCGGCGTAAACCAGGCCGATTGGCAGCGCCAATTCGTAATTCTCGCGCGAGGTGATCTTGTATACGCAGGTTTCGGTGAAGAATTCGGGCCAGCGCTCGTAGAGCCGCTCGCCGAGCGCCTCGTCGTAGGCGCCATACAGGTCGGCCAGGCGGGCGCGCAGCGCCGCGGAAGCCTCAACTCCCGGCAAGGCGGCAATCACGGCCGCTAAAGCCCCATGACCGCGCGGTAGTGCCGATAAAGGCCGCGGATCGCCGTTTCGGTGACGGTATGAGGCACGCTGCCGGTATCGCGCCCGCCCATCTCGACGATGCATTCGGCGTTTTCGTCGGCGACGATACCGGCCTGCGACAGCAGCATCGCCTCGCCATCGTCGACCGAGACATAGCCGGCCGGACCGAACAGATTAGCCTGGCGCAACCGGCGCTGGGTCATTTCCGGGGGATCGTCGGCATAGCCGAAATGGGTCCACACCAGGTCGAATGTGTTGGCGTCGAGCGGCACGACCTGGCGCATCGCGAGCCCGTTCGATTGCTGCTGCACGACGAGGTTCGGCCACAGCGTCTGGATCACGACCGTGGCGTCGCCGGGATATTCGCGCACCGGGTCGATCAGGCGCGGGTCGGCGAGCCGCAACCCTTCGTGAAAGGCGCGCATCTGGGCGGTCGCCTCGTTGCCCTTCTGCTCGCCGCGCTGGTTGACCAGCGCCGCGTGGCGGCCGGTCTCGTCAACCTCGGTGGCGGATTTCTGATCCAGCCGAAACAGGCCGAACGTCACCAGGAACGCGTGCATAAGGCTGGCGTGATAGGGATCGCGATTGTTCTCGATATAGAGCTTCCAGTTGCCCGGCAGGCGCTGGCGCTGATAACCCAGCACCCTCAGTTCGCGGCCGTCGAACGTGCGATCAAACCAGCCGAGGATGCGCGGCCCGAAATAGTCTTCGAGCGTCTCGTTGGGCTGGGCAAAGCTGGCAAACACGACGCCGTGCCGCGAGGCGACGGCGAGCCGGCGCAGCCCGTGGTCCTCGGGGCGAAAATCCTCGGGCATCCCGCCCTGCCCGCGCAACCCGCGGCGGAACGGCACGCCAAAGAGCCTGCCTTCGAGATCGTAGGTCCATTGGTGGTAGGGGCAGATAAACTCCTTTGCGGTGCCGCGATTGGCGCTGCAAAACTGCATGCTGCGGTGCGCGCAGCGGTTCAGCAGCACATTGACCGCGCCATCGGCGCCGCGCACGGCGACGACCTCGCGCGTGCCGAGCCGACTGCGCGTGAAATCCCCCGGGTTGGGAATCTCGGCGTCGAGGCACACGTAAAGCCAGTTAGGCCCTTCGAAAATGCGCTCCTGCTCGCAGGCAAAGATCTGGGGATCGCTGTAGACCCAGTTCGGCACTCGCGACGGTCCCGCAGCGGGCCACCGCCGGATTGCCGGACCCGATGTCGCTCGCCCATTAGCCGCTGGCATGGCCACCACCTCGCGCGTCATTCGGCCGCGAAACCAGAGTCACCCCATAGGCCGCGCTCGGCAACACGAAATCGCGCGGTCGGCCGCGCTGGGCGGATTACCGCGATCCGTGCCGGCGTCAGGAGCGCAGGTGGCAGGCCACCCAATGCCCATCCGACGTCTCTTTGAGCGGCGGCTTCTCGGTGCTGCACAGCGGCAATTCGCGGATCGGGCAGCGGGTGTGGAAATGGCATCCCGAGGGCGGGTGGATCGGGTTCGGGATGTCGCCTTCGAGGTGGATGCGCTTGCGGCGCGCCTTCGGGTCCGGGATCGGCACCGCCGAGAGCAGCGCCTCGGTATAGGGATGCCGTGGGTTTTCATAAAGCTCCGCGGCCGGCGCCAATTCGACGATGCGGCCAAGATACATCACCGCGACCCGGGTGCTGATGTGCTGCACGACCGCCAGATCGTGCGCGATGAACAGATAGGCCAGGTGGAATTCGTCCTGCAGATCGGCGAGCAGGTTGATGACCTGCGCCTGCACCGACACGTCGAGCGCCGACACCGGCTCGTCGCAGACGATCAGCTTTGGCGACACCGCGAGCGCCCGGGCGATCCCGATGCGCTGGCGCTGGCCGCCCGAAAATTCATGCGGGTAGCGGCGCATGTGATCGACATTGAGCCCGACAAGGCACAGCAGCTCGACGATGCGGTCGTCGAATTCCGCGCGCGTGCGGGCGAGCTTATGGATCGTCAGCGCCTCGCCGATGATCGCGCCGACCGTCATTCGCGGGTTCAGCGAGGCATAGGGGTCCTGGAAAATGATCTGCATGTCGCGCCGCAGGGCGCCGAGCTCTTTGGCGTCGAGCCCGGTGACATTGCGCCCCTCGAGCCACACCTCGCCTGAGCTTGGCTCGATCAGCCGCAGCACGCAGCGCCCGGTGGTCGACTTGCCGCACCCGGATTCGCCGACCAGCCCCAGCGTCTCGCCGGCGGCGATCTCGAAGCTGATGTCGTCGACCGCGTGCACCTGCTCGCTGGTTCTGGCCAGGAGCCCGCTGCGGATCGGAAAGTTCTTCACCAGATGGCTGACCCGCAGCAGCATTTCGGCCATCGCCGCGCCCGATCCGATCAATAGAGGATGCACGCGACCTTGTGGTCGCGGTCGATCGTGCGCAATTCCGGCACCGCAGCGCTGCACGCGGCGGTGGCAAAGCCGCAGCGCGGCGCAAAACGGCAGCCGGGCGGCGGATTCAACAGGCTCGGCACCGTGCCGGCGATCGCTTCGAGCCGTCGCTTGCGGCCGCTGGTGCGGTCGAGCCGCGGTATCGAGCGGATCAGCCCCTGGGTGTAGGGGTGCAGCGGCCGCGCGAACAGCGCATCGACCGGCGCCTCCTCGACCACCCGCCCGGCATACATCACCGCGACGCGCTGGGCGACCTCGGCGACAACCCCCATCGCGTGGGTGATGAGCATGATCGCCATGCCGAAGCGCGACTTCATCTCGCCCAGCAGGTCGAGTATCTGCGCCTGGATCGTCACATCGAGCGCGGTCGTCGGCTCGTCGGCGATCAGCAGCTCGGGGCTGCAGGTGAGCGCCATCGCGATCATCACCCGCTGGCGCATGCCGCCGGAAAGCTGGTGCGGATAGTCGTTGGCCCGTCGCTCCGGCGCCGGGACGTGAACGAGGCGCAGCATCTCGACGGCGCGGTTCATCGCCTCGCGCCGGCCGAGTTCCTGGTGCTGCCGGACGACCTCGGCGATCTGCTCGCCGACCGTATAGACCGGGTTCAGCGAGGTCATCGGCTCCTGAAAGATGATGGCGATTTCCCGGCTGCGGATGCGCTGCATCTCGCGCGCGTCGAGCGGAACGAGATCGCGCCCTTTCCACAGGATGCTGCCGGCGACGATGCGGCCGGGCGGCATTGCGATCAGTTTCAGCACGGTCATCGCGGTGACCGTCTTGCCGCAGCCGCTCTCGCCGACGACGCTCAATGTCTCGCCGCGGCCGATCGTCAGGTCGACCCCGTCAACCGCCCGCACCATGCCGTCATCGGTCTTGAAATGCGTTTTCAAACCGCGAATTTCGAGCAGTGCCTCGGCCACGCGGCTCCCCGTGCCGTCAGATGACCCGGCGCGGGTCGAGCGCGTCGCGCAACCCGTCGCCGACATAGTTAATCGCCATCACCGCGAGAAAGATCGCGCCGCCGGAAAACAGCGCCCAGTGCGGCGCGACGTCGAGATAATCCTTGGCGTCAAAGAGGATGCGGCCCCAGCTCGGAATGTCGGGCGGAAAGCCGAGGCCGAGAAACGACAGCGTCGACTCGGCGATGATCGCGTTGGCCACCTCGATGGTGCCGGCGACGATCACCGGTCCGAGCGCGTTGGGCAGGATGTGGCGGACGACCTGGCGCAGCGTCGAGGCACCGAGGGCGCGGGCGGCCTCGACAAACTCCTTTTCGCGCAACGAAAAGAACTGCGCGCGCACCAGCCGGGCGATCGACATCCAGCGAAAGCCGCCGATCACCGCGACGATCAGAATGAAGGTGCCAAACTCCATCCCGACGAGTTTGCGCAGCGAATTCTGGAACAGGTAGATGATCAGCAGCAGCAGCGGCAGCTGCGGCAGCGACAGGAACAGGTCGCACACCCACATCAGCGCCATGTCGATGCTGCCGCGCGCGGTACCGGCGACCGCGCCGACAAAGACGCCGACAAAGACCGCTACCAGCATCGCCGCGATCCCGACCGACATCGAGATGCGGCCGCCATAGATCATGCGAGACAGGAGGTCCTGGCCGAGATCGTCGGTGCCCAGCGGGTGCGCCAGGCTCGGCCCGTGCAGCTGCGCGGCGAAATCGATCGCGTTGATCGGCACCGGCCAGATCGTCGGGCCGAACACCAGCGCGAAGACCATCACGATCAGAACGCCGGCGCTGACCACCGCCAGCCGGTGGCGGCGAAAGCGCCGCCACGCCTCGCGCCCGAGCGAGGCGCCCCGCGTGCGCACCGCAATCGGGCCGACCGCCAATTCAGCGGTAGGAGATGCGGGGGTCGAGCCAGCCATAAAGCAGGTCCGCGATCAGGTTGAACAGGATGACGAGGCAGGCAAAGACAAACGTCACCGCCATGATTACCGGCGTGTCGTTTGCCAGGATCGCGCTGATCAGCAGCGAGCCGATGCCCGGAACGCGAAAGATCTGCTCGGTGATGATTGCGCCGCCAAAGACGATCGGCATTTGCAGCGCGACCAGCGTTACCACCGGAATAAGCGCGTTGCGCACGATGTGCTTGACCACGACGGCGCGGTCCGAAAGCCCCTTGGCACGGGCCGTCGTGACATAATCGAGGCGGGCGACATCGAGCACCGAGGCGCGCACGAAGCGTGTCCACGCGGCGCCCTGAAACAGGCCGAGCACGAGAACCGGCATGATCGCCTGGCGGATATAGGCCCAGACCAGGGCGAGCCCGCTACCCCCGATATCGGTCCGGTAGACAAACGGCAGCCAGTGCAAATCGACGCTGAACACCAGGATCAACACCAGGCCGGTGAAAAAGGTCGGCAGCGAGAAGCCGATCAGCGCCAGGCTGCCGGCGACCTGGTCAAACAGCGAATATGGCCGGATCCCGGCGTAGACGCCGACCGGCACCGCGACCAGCAGGGCCAGCACCTGCGACGCGCCAATCACCGCAAGCGTGGTCGGCAGCCGCTGCAGGATCAGCGTGCTGACATTGATCCGGCTGGCGAACGAATAGCCCCAGTCGCCGTGCAGCATCGCGATGAGCCAGTGGAAATAGCGCAGGTAGACCGGGTCATCGAGGCCAAACTTGGCGCGCAGCGCCGCAGCGACCGAGGGCGGGATCGACGGATCGGTCGCGAGGTCGGAGAATGGATCGCCGGGGGCGAGCGCCAGCACGGCGAACAGGATGACGCTGATTCCGAGGAGGCTCGGCAGCGCCAGAAGCAGCCGCCTGACGAGATAATTGAGCACTAGCGCCCGGGCGGCCGGTCGCGGCGCCGTGTTCCCCCGCCGGTTCGGGCAGGATCAGGCATCGGCGTACCAGTCATAGAAGTTCCAGATATAGCTGTCCCAACCGGAAGGCAGCGCGTGCAGCTTGCTCGAAATCGCCGCGACGGCCGGCCGATAGACGTCCGGGATAACCGCAACGTCCTTGATCACCGTGTCATTCATCTTGATGAACAGCGCCGCTCGCTTGACCGGATCGGTCTCTTGCCCGGAGGCCTCGTAAAGCTTGTCGTAATCGGGATTTTGATAGCGGACGATGTTGCGGCCCTGCCACTTGTTGGCCTTGCTGGAGATTTCCGAGATCAGGAACTGCCGCATGAAATCGCGCGGGTCGGGCTGCGTCATCGTCGTCGTGTACATCTGCATATCGGTGTAAAATTTCGTGTAGGTGTCCGGATTTCCCACGTCGGACGAAAAATACACCGAAGCCGGAACCGCCTTGATCTCGATCGATATTCCGGCTTTTTGGCACGCCTGTTTAACGATTTCCTGGTTTTTCTGGCGTGGCGCGTTGATCGAGGTCTGAAAGACCATTTTCAGCTGGATGCCGTTTTTGGCACGGATGCCGTCCGGACCCGGCTTCCACCCGGCCTTGTCGAGCATTTCCTTGGCCTTGTCGATGTTAAACTCGAAGGATGTGTCCTTCGAGACGAATTGCTGCGGGTTGTTGATGAAGTTCGCCGTTGCCTTGCCGGTGCGGCCATAGATGAACTTTTCGACCGAGACCCGGTCCACCAACAGGTTCATCGCATGGCGCACCACGGGGTCGGTGAGGAACGGATGCTTCGTCTTGATGCTCGACCGCTCGCCGTCGACCTCCTTGTTCGGGTCGGTGTAGTTGAGCTGGATATGCTCGATATTGCCTGTCGGAAAGATGTACACGTGGCCCTTGCCGCCGGCTTCGAGGCGCTTCAGCAGTTCGTCCTCGACCTGCATGTTCCAGGCAAAATCGTATTCACCGGTCTGCAGCACGGCGCGCGCCGCAGACACTGCATCCCCGCCGCCCTTCATCTCGACTGCGTCGAAATAGGGCCGGTTCGGCATGTGGTAGTTCGGGTTGATCTTGCCGCGCACGAGATCGGCCGGCTTGAAGTCGACGAACAGATACGGGCCGGTGCCGACGGGCGCGAGATTGGTCGGCGCCTCGCGCGAGTTGGCGCCCTTATATTTCTCGAAGAGATGCTTCGGGATGATCATCCCGCGTGCGCTGACGAATGCGTCGGCCCAAAACGGCGTCGGGTGCTTGAATTCGATCTTGATCGTATGGTCATCGACCTTGTTGACGGTGATGTCCTTATAGGTGCCGATCGTCGTCGCCGCGGTGGCCGGGTCGGACGAGTATTGCCAATTAAAGACGCAGTCGTCAGCGGTAAACGGCTGGCCGTCGTGCCATTTGACGCCCGGCTTGAGCTTCCAGACGACCCAATTGAGATCCTTGTCGACTGTGCCGGCCGCGACGCTCGGAACCTCGGCGGCAAGGATCGGCACCAGATTGCCGTCAGGGTCCCAGCCGGCGAGCGGTTCGTAGAACACGCGGGAGCCGTCCTGATCCTTGGTGCCGACGGCAAAGTGCGGGTTGAGCAGGGTCGGGCCCTGCCACCACAGCAATTTGAGCGTCCCGCCGCCACCGGCCTTGGTCGGGGCGTATTTGATCGCCGGCGCGGCCATCGCGACGCCGCTATGCGCGAGCATCTGAGTTACAAGCGGCGCACTGAGACCGTACGCCATCATGTCGCGCAGGAATGCCCGCCGCGAGCGCTTCCCGGCCCGCACTTCCTCGATCTGCCGACGCAGCTGCCGCTCGTTGATCGTCAAATCCGCCCCCCCGTTCAATAGGTTCTCTTCCGCCGCGGCGGGCAAACGAATCAGTACCCCGTTTCCTTTATCTAGGGGAGTCCGCCGCCGCGCCAAAGAATGACCCAGGAACCAACCTGCCCAAAGTTAACGTGGCACATTCGCCATGAGCAAATTTGATGCCGGGATTGGCCAAAGCCGCCCTTGCCCGGCCGCCCAGCGTTCATACAAACGGGTCCGGGACGGCGAGGTGCCGCGTCACGTAATCCCCAACCGCGTCGTCGAGCGGGGTGAACGGTGCGTTGTAGCCGGCCGCGCGCAGGCGGGTCAGGCGCGCCTCGGTCGCGTATTGGTAATTCGGACGCATCGCCGGCGGCATGTCGAAAAACTCGATCTTCGGTGCCGTGCCGCAGGCGTGCCCGACCGCGTTCATCAGATCGAGAAAACTGCGCGCGGTGCCGGTGCCGATGTTGTAGATGCCGCTCTCGGGGCGCTGGCGCCAGATCCACAGCAGCGCGGCGATGCAGTCCTTGACGTAGACGAAATCCCGCGTCTGTTCGCCGTCGCGGTACTCAGGCCGGTAGGATTTGAAGAGCCGGATGGTCTCGCCGTCGGCAATCCTGCGCCAGTTCTTGGCGACGAGACTCATCATCTCGCCCTTGTGATATTCGTTGGGGCCGAACACGTTGAAGAACTTGAGCCCGGCCCAGTGCGGTGGGGCGCGTCCGGCTTCGGCCTCGCGCCATGCCCACAAATCGAAGGCATGCTTCGACCAGCCATACAGGTTCAGCGGCTGCAATCGCTTCAGCGCATCGATCCCCCCGGCATCGTCGAACCCGGCCGAGCCATCGCCATAGGTCGCCGCCGACGAGGCATAGATCAACGGCCGCCCCGCAGCGGCGCACCAGCGCCACAACTCCTTGGTATAATTCAGGTTGGTCTCGATGATCAGGTCGGCATCGGCCTCCATCGTCGACGAGTTGGCGCCGAGGTGAAACACCGCCTCGACGTGGTCGCCGTGCCGGTCGAGCCACGGCAGCAGCCCGTCGATCGGCAGAATCTCGAAAATCTCCCGCTTGGCGATGTTGCGCCATTTCTCGTCGCTGCCGAAGTGATCGACGATCACGAGGTCGGTGTGCCCGGCCTCGTTCAGCTCGGCCGCCAGCACCGAGCCGATAAACCCGCCGCCACCAGTGATGATCAGCATTCGGCAGCCTCCGACGGCGCTGCGTGCCGCACGGCGGCATCGGTTTGTGCCTGCGTTGTACGGATCGCATCGATCAGCCGCGTCGTCGAGCGCCCCTCGATCAGGTCGACCAGCAGCACCCGGCCGCCAGCCGCCTGCACGTCGGCGGCGCCGACCACCCCGTCAATCGTGTAATCGCCGCCCTTGACCAGCACGTCGGGCGTGAGCCGGCGGATCAGCTCGACCGGCGTGTCTTCGTCGAAGCTGATCACCGCGTCGACCGCCTCAACCGCGGCGATCACCGCCGAGCGGTCGGCGAGCCCGTTGACCGGCCGGCTCGGCCCTTTGAGGCGGCGCACCCCGGCATCGCTGTTCAGCGCGACGATCAGCCGGTCGCATTGCGCGCGCGCCGCCGCCAAAAGCGCGACGTGCCCGGCATGCATGATGTCGAAGCAGCCATTGGTGAAGCCGACGCTAAGCCCGCGGCCCTTCCACCGCCGCACCAGCGCCGCGACCTCGTTCTGGCTGAAAAATTTGGAGCCGGTCCACGATTTGTCGGCGACATCGCGCGACATTTCGAGCATCAGCTCATCGAGCTCAACGGCCGCGGTGCCGAGCTTGCTGACCGCAATGCCGGCCGCGGTGTTCGCCAGATGCATCGCCGCCGGCAGGTCGTGACCCGCGGCGCGCGCCAGGGCCAGCACCGCGATCACCGTGTCCCCGGCACCCGAGACGTCGAACACCTCGCGCGCCCGCGCGCTGGCGACATGCACCGCGCCTGACGCCTCGACCAGCACCATGCCTTTTTCCGAGCGGGTGACGAGCAGGGCCTCGGCGCCGGCGTCGCGCATCGCCTTCTGCGCCGCCGCGATGATCTCTGCCTCGGTATCGACCGGCATGCCGGCCGCCGTGGCCAGTTCGCGGACATTCGGGGTCAGGCACGTCGCGCCGCGATAGCGGCGGAAATCGCTGCTCTTGGGATCAACATAGACCGGCACCGAGCGGTCCCGCGCCCGCGCCATCACCGCCTCGATCAGCCGGGGGGCGAGCACGCCCTTGGCGTAATCCGACAACACCACCGCGTCGGCATCGGCAACCGCGCCGTCCAGCGCCGCGATCAGCCCGGCCTCCTCGGCCGGATCGAGCGCGCCGGTCACCTCTTCGTCGATCCGGACAATCTGCTGGTGCCCGGCGATATAGCGGGTCTTGCACGTCGTCGGCCGATTTCCGGCGACGATCGGAGCGTCGGAGAGCCGCGGATTTTCCCCGATCAGACGGCGCACTTCGGCGCCCGCCGCATCCGCCCCGAGCAGCCCCATCAGCATCGCGCGGCCGCCGAGCGAGGCGATGTTGCGCGCGACGTTGCCGGCCCCGCCGAGCATGCTCTGCGACCGCTTCAAGTGCAGCACCGGCACCGGCGCCTCCGGCGAAATCCGCTCGGCATCGCAATAGGCAAAGCGATCGAGCATCAGATCGCCGAGACAGAGGATCGCCGCGTTCGAAAAATCCATAGAGGCGAGGGCCTTCGCTGATAGTTTTGAGAAAATATACCCGACCGACCGCCGCGGCGCACTGCCTCTCTGCGGGGGCCATACGCCGCGCGATTACAACACCGGCCAGAACCAGAAGGCGATGCCGAGCGCGGCGATCAGCACCCCGCTCAGCACCTCGCCATAGCGCTCGACCGGCCCGAGCCGCAGCCGCTGCAACCCCGAAGCGGAGACCGTGCACAACAGCACGTAGGTCGCGATCGTCGCGGCGGCGAACACCGCCGCCATCACGCCGATCAGCCCGGCGCCATACCGCCCGGCGGCGAAAAACGCCGGGATGCCCTCGATCATCGGCGACGAGCCGAGGATCAGCAACAGCGCGGCGCGCCCGCCGGCCGGATGCGGATGGTCGTGCAGCGGGATGTCACCCATCGCGCCGACCGCGGTCGCGTGCGCGGTGGCCAGCGAATGCTCGTGCCAATGGGCGTGGACCGGGCCGGCTTCGTGGCGGTGGACATGCATGTGCCGGCTCAGCAGCGCCGCAGACAGCGCGGGTCGATGCCCGTCATCGCCATGGTCGTGGCCATGGCCATGGCTGTGATGATGATGGTGGCCGCCGCCGTCGCCATGCGGCCCGTGCGGATCATCCGCCGCGCGCAGCTCGCGCCACGCCGAGACCGCGATCCACCCGCCGAACAGCACCAGCGCAGCGCTCGCCGTGGTGTCTACGAGAGTGCCGTAGCGCCGGGCGAGCGCCGCCCCGGCGGCCCATACCACAATCGCGATCGCCAGCGTCGAGACGACATGCCCGGTGCCGGCGACAAGCGCGGCGCGGGCGGTTTCGCGCGACGACCAGCCGCGCTGCCGGGCGATCAGCGCGATCGGCATCCAATGGTCCGGAACCATCGTGTGCAGCACGCCGACCGCAGCCACCGCGCCGACCAGCAGCAATTGCGGCACCATGTCCATCTCTGCCCCTCAGAGGTACTTGGTCAGCCGCCGTCTTCCGGCTGGCCTGCCCTGCTGCCTGCCTCGATCCTACCCCTGTCCCGCGAGGTCGGCGGAGAAGGGCAGCTGTCGCAGACGCTCCTTGAGCCGGTCGAAATCGACCGGTTTGGTAACAAATTCAAAGGCGCCGTATTCGGCGGCGCGCCGCCGCCGCTCCTCGTCGCCATAGGCGGTGACCATCATCACCGGCAGGTCGGGGCGGCGCTGCTTGACCGCGCGCAGCAGTTCGAGCCCGTCCATCCCCGGCATGTTG
>DATLRD010000051.1:0-30604 GCA_035534855.1 Allostellaceae bacterium
GTGCGCCACCCGCGCGATTTCCGTGGCGATCTGGCGGCGATGATCGGCTCGGCGCATGTCGGCGAGCGGCGCTTTCTGGCGTTGGCCGGCGAATTCGGCTGGGCGGTGACGCAGGACGCTATCGAGACGGTGCTCGACGGCGCCGAGCGCCAGACCCGGGCGGTGATCGCCGGCTGGCGCGATGGCGTCTATCGCGGCGAGGCGCTGCTCGACGACGACGGCCGCGGCAATCGCGACATCCATATCCGCGCCACGGTCACCAAGCGCGGCAGCGACCTCACCATCGACCTGTCGGATTCGCACGAGCAGGTCGCGAGCTTCATCAACTCGTCCTACCCCAACATGTATTCCTCGGTGGTGGTCGCGCTTAGCTACCTGATCGACCCCGACACGCCAAAGAATGACGGCACCTTCCGTCCGCTGACGGTGACCGCCAAGCCCGGCACCGTGGTCTGGGCCAACCCCGGTGCGCCGGTGACGCTGGCGACCAACCATTGCGGCCAGGAGATCATCGAGGCGATCATCAAGGCGCTCGCCCCGGCCTGCCCCGAGCGCGCGATGGCCGGGTGGGGCCGGCGCTTTCGCATCGCGATCCAGGGGCGCGACCCGCGGCGCGACGGCGACAACGGCGGGCGGCCATTCATCTGGCATCTCTTTCAGGCGCGGCCCGGTGGCGGCGCCTCGGCGGCCGGCGACGGCTGGCCCGGCGGCGGCGAGTGGCAGGCCGCGGGCGGCATCAAGTTCGGCAGCCTGGAAGTGACCGAGGTGCGCTTTCCGCTGTTCTTCAAAACCCACGAATTTCGCCCCGATTCCGGCGGCACCGGTAAATACCGCGGCGGACCGGGCGGAATCGTCGACATGACCGTCGAGATCGCCGAGCCGGCGCTCGCCAACACCGCCGGCGACGGCGTCGTGCACGGCGCTTGCGGCATCCTCGGCGGCGCCGACGGCGCGCCGCACCGCTATATGCTTTATTCCGACGGGCGCGAACCGCGGGCGATCAGGACCAAGGAGACGGGCCTCGTGATCCGGCCCGGCGACCGCCTGGTGCTCGAATCGGGTGGCGGCGGCGGCTGGGGCGGCCCGGCCGAGCGAGATGAGGGGGCGGCAGCGGCGGATATCGAAGAAGGGTTCGTGACCTCTCCCGTGCGGCTGACCCCATCCCCTCCGCCGCAGGCGGGGGAGGGTTAGGGTGGGGGTCGCGATGTACCGCATCGGCATCGATGTTGGCGGCACGTTTACCGACCTCGTCGCGATCGACGATCGCGGTGCGGCGACCTTAGCCAAGGTGCCGACCACCCCGGACGACCCGTCGGCCGGCGTGCTCGACGGGCTCACGGCGCTGGCGCAGACCCTGGGGCTTGCACGAAACGCGCTGCTGGCAGCGACTGGCCGCATCGTGCACGGCACCACGGTGGCGACCAATGCGCTGATCGAACGCAAGGGCGCCCGGCTCGGCCTGTTGACCACCGAGGGCCACCGCGATGTCGTCGAGATGCGAGAAGGGCTCAAGGACGACCGCTACAATCTGCGCCTGCCGCCGCCCGAACAGCTGGTGCCGCGGCACCTCAGGCTGCCGGTGCGCGAGCGGATGCGCGCCGACGGCCGGGTGGAGACGCCGCTCGACCGGGGCTCGCTCGCCGCGGCGATCGACGTGCTCAGGCGCGAACGGGTCGAGGCGATCGCGGTGTGCTACCTGCATGCCTGGCGCGACCCGGCGCACGAGCGGGCGACCGCGGCGGCGCTCGCTGTGGCACTGCCCGACGCCTACGTGTCGCTATCTTCGGATGTGCTGCCGCAGATCAAGGAGTACGAGCGGGTCTCGACGACGCTGGTCAACGCCTATGTCGGGCCGGTGCTGTCGCGCTATCTGGCGCGGCTCGAAGCGCGGCTCGGCGAGGCCGGCTATCGCGGCCCGACGCTGATCATTCAGTCGCATGGCGGGGTCGCGCCGATTGCCGAGGCCGGGCGACTGGCGGCCGGGGCGGTACTGTCGGGCCCGGCCGGCGGCGTCGCCGGCAGCGTCCACGCCGCGCGGCTCGCCGGCTCAATGGGGCTTGACGGCAATCTGATCCCGTTCGACATGGGCGGCACCAGCACCGATATCTGCCTTGTCGTCGACGCCGCGCCGACGCTGGTGATGGACCGCCGCGTCGGCGGCCACCGCATCGCGCTCAACAGCCTCGACATCGCCTCGATCGGCGCCGGCGGCGGCTCGATCGCCCGGGTCGATGCCGGCGGCATCCTGCATGTCGGGCCGGAGAGCGCCGGCGCGGTGCCCGGGCCCGCCTGCTACGGCCAGGGCGGCACCGCGGCGACCGTGACCGACGCCAACCTGGTGCTCGGCTATCTCGACCCGACGAGTTTTCTCGGCGGCGCCCGCCGGCTCGATTTCAGCCCGGCCGAGGCGGCGATCGACCGCATCGCCGCCGCGCTCGGCATCGACCGGCTTGCTGCGGCGCGCGGCATTCACCGCATCGTCAACACCAACATGGCCGAGGGGGTGCGGCTGGTCTCGGTACGCCGCGGCGTTGACCCGCGCCGCTTTGCGCTGTTTGCGTTCGGCGGCGCGGCCGGGCTGCACGCCACCGACATCGCCCGCCAGCTCGGCCTCAATCGGGTGATCGTGCCGCGCGTCGCGGCGGTGCTGTCAGCCTGGGGCATGCTGGCAACCGATCTGCGCTTCGAGGTGTCGCGCAGCCATGTCGGCGACACCGCGGCGCTCGACGGCGCCGCGGTCAGGCGGCTTTACGACGCGCTGGAACAAGACGGCCTCGCCCGGTTGCGCCGCTCGTTTCCCGGCGAAGCGCAGGTCGGCCGTAGCGCCGACATGCGCTATGGCGAGCAGGTGTTCGAGATCGCCGTGCCGCTCGATGATGTCGACTGGTCGGCGACGGACCCGCTGCCGCAGATCGTCGACCGGTTCCACCGCCGGCACGAGGCGCTCTACACCTATTCCCTGCCCGATCAGGACAGCGTGCTGGTCAATGCCAGGGTCACCGTGTCGGGCGTACTGGAGGCGCTGCCGCAGGAGCCGACGCTCGTCCTCGCCTCGCCGGCGGCGCCACGCGGCGAGCGCCGCATCTACCTCGATGAGTGGGTCGCGGCGCCGGTCTACGATTTCGCCGCGCTCGCCCCGGCGCAGAAGATCGCCGGCCCGGCGATCGTCGAATCGGCAATGACGACGGTGCTCCTCCGCCCTGGCGACGCCACGACCGTGACCGACCGCGGCTGGCTCGACATTGCGGCAGGGGCGGTGTTTAGCTAAGTCTCATCGAGCGGTGCGGATGGCACCCGGTGTCTATTTCAGAGGATCATGATCCCCTGAAATTCGGCTTGCGCTTGGCATGAAACGCCTCGACGCCTTCGCGGAAATCGTCGGAGCTTCTGAGCCGTCCGTACATCTGGCCTTCGAGGTCGATCGCCAGCGACAGCGTCGCATCTTCGGTGTCATTGAGCAGTTTCTTGGCGGTGCGTTGGGCGAGCGGTGGAAAGCCGCGCAGCTCGTCGACCAGCGCCGCGGTCACGGCGTCAAGCTCGGCATCGGCGACGCAATCGGTCGCCACGCCCCAGTCATAGGCCTGCCGCGCCGACAGGCGGCGCGAGCGCATCACGATGTCCTTGGCACGAGCGATGCCGACCATCTTCTGCAGTCGGGCGGCGCCGCCCGAGCCCGGGATCTGGCCCAGGCGCTGCTCGGGCAGCGCATAGAGGCAGGTCTCCGACGCAAGCCGGAAATCACAGGCCAGCGCCAGCTCGAACCCGACCCCGAAGCAATAGCCGCGCGTGGCCGCGATCACCGGTTTGGCGCAGCGCGTCGGCGCCGCGATGTTCCACGCCAGGCGCGAGACATGCTCCGGCGAGGCAGCGAGAAAGCCGCGGATTTCGCCGCCGCTGGAAAAATGCTCGCCTGCGCCGCGCACGACGATGACCCGCACCTGCGGATCAGCGTCGAGCGCCTCGAAGGCGGCGCGCAATTCGTCGCGTTGCGGCATCGTGATCACGTTGAGCGGCGGCCGGTCGAGTACCACGTCGCCGCGCTCGTGGGCGGCGTCGATCTCGACCCGGAACCCGTCTGGCATCACTCGCCCCCTATTCTTTGCGATAGTCGCCGGCAACCAGCAGCCGGCGCAAAATCTTGCCGACGGGCGATTTCGGCACCTCGGCGACAAACACATAGTCGCGCGGCCGCTTGTAATCGGCGAGGCTCGATTCTCGGCACCAGGCGTCGAGCGCGGCGGCATCGACGGCGCCGCCGCGGCGGATGAAGGCGGTGACGCGCTGGCCCCAGCGCTCGTCGGGCAGCCCGGCGACCGCGACCTCGGCCACCGCCGGATGCAGCGACAGCACGCTCTCGATCTCGCCGGGCGACACATTCTCCCCGCCGGTGATGATCATGTCGTCGACCCGGCCGGTGACGAACAGGTCGCCCGCAGCATCGGCATAGCCGGTGTCGCCGGTGAAATACCACCCGCCCCGCAGCGCTTTCGCATCGGCGTCGGGCCGCCGCCAATACCCCTCAAAGGCTTCGTCGCTGGCCAGGTCGGCGATGATCTCGCCCTCTTCGCCCGGCACCGCGACATCATCTGGACCATGTCCCAGCCTAACCACGCGGACGCGCTGGTTGATCCCCGAGCGGCCGGCCGATCCCGGCTTTGCCGCGGCCCGCGGCTCGACCGTGAATGTATAGATTTCCGACGAGCCGTAATGATTGACGAACAGTTCGGGCTGGAACGCTGCCGCGACCCGCTTGAGCAGCCCATCCGGCATCGCCGCACCGGCAAAGCCGAGCTTGACGACCGATCCGGTATCGGTCGCGGCGAAATCGGGGTGGCCGATCAGATCGTGATAGAGCGTCGGCACCAGGTATAGGTTGGTCACCCGCTCGCGCGCGATCAGCGCCAGCGCACCGGCGGCGTCGAAGCGCGGCAGGCAGATAAACGCGCCGTCGACCAGCGCCATCGCCAGCAGCGAGCGCACCCCCATGGTGTGATACAGCGGCATCACCCCCAGCGTGCGCTCGCCGCGCGAGTAGAGGTTTTGCGCAACATGCGCGACTGCCGCGGCGCGCTCGGCACGATGGCGGCGTGGCACACCTTTCGGCCGGCCGGTAGTGCCCGACGTGTAGAGCAGCAGCGACAAATCCTCAGAGCCGGCGTGCGGCACAATTAGTCCGATATCCGACCAATCCTCAAAGCGGACCGTACCGCCCTCGGCTCCGTCGATCGCCACGCGCGGAATCACCCGGGCCTCCGCTGAGCCCGAAAGCGCCGGCGCGGCCACTCCGTCGAACACGACGGCGCGCGCCGCAGCATCGCCGAGGCAATAGTCGATCTCGTCGGGCTTGAGGCGCCAATTGAGTGGACTAATGATCAGACCAAGTAGCTGACACGCCCAGTGCAGCGTCGCCATTTCCAGCCGGTTCTGCAGGATCGCCGCAACGCGGTCGCCCCGCCGCAGGCCGAGCTCGGCGAGGCCCGCGCCGACGCGAGAGATCTCGCCATACCACTCGGCATAGGTCAGTCGCCGCTCGCCATCGACGATCGCGACCGCCCGCGGGCTGCGCTCGACCGCGGCGAGAAAGGTGCGGCCGAGGTCAAACACGGCGCAGCATCTCCCAGACAAGCGACGGCGTCAGGGGAAGCATCACATCGGCGATACCGAGCGCGTCCGCCGCCGCGTTGGCGATGCACACCGGCGTCGACATAGAATTACCCTCGGCCACCCCCTTGGCGCCGAGCGGGGTCACCGGCGACGGCGTCTCCTGGTGCAGGATCACCGGCGGCGGGACATCGCCCGCGATCGGGATCGCATAATCGAGAAAGCTGCCGGTCAGCATCGCGCCGTCCTCGGCGTAAACCAGCCGCTCTTTGAGCGCCATCCCAACCCCGTGCGCAAACCCGCCCATCACCTGCCCATCAAACAGCGTGCGGTCGAGGATGCGGCCGGCATCGTGCATCGTCACGTAGCGGTCGATGCGCACCGTTCCGGTGTCGCGGTCGATCTCCACGCCGCAGAAATCGAAGACAAAGCCATACACCGCCGAGCTGTTGATCTCGTCGGCGTCATTCGGCGCGGCAAGCGCAGCAGGGCTCCATGCCACGGTCTCGCGCAGTGCCGTGTCAGCCGGTTCCGGCAGAGTTTCCGGGGCCCAATGGCTCGCCGCGGCAATCCGGGCAAAACTCACACTGTTGCGCGGATTGTCGTTCGCGGCGATGCGGCCGCCGGCAAAGACCAGATCGTCGGGCCGCAGGTTGAGCTGTGCCGCGGCGATCCGCGCCAGCTTGCGCCGGAGCCGCGTGGCGGCGAGGTGCGCGGCGCCGGCCACCGCGCCGGCAAAGCGGCTTGAATAATTGCCGGCGGCGATCGACCACGCGTCGCGCCCGGTATCGAGTGTCGCCTCGACCCGCACCGCGCTCGGATCGATGCCGAACGCGGCAGCCACCACCGCGGCGATCACCGTGCGATGCCCCTGCCCCTGCGGCAGCGAATCGATCGTGGCGCTGACCCCGCCGAGCGGGTCGAGCGCCACCGCCGCCATCGCCTGCGCGCCGCCCTTGGGGCCGGCCGCCCGCCGCTCCTCCGGCGTCAGCGCCGCGGTGATGTAGCCCATGTTCGAGATCGACGGCTCGACCACCGCGGCAAAGCCGATGCCGTAGGACCGCCCCGCGGCGCGCGCGGCCGCTTGCCGGCGGCGCAACTCGGCGAGCCCACCCTCTTTCGCCGCCCGCTCGACCGCCGTGCGGTAATCGCCCGAATCGAGCACCGCGCCGGCCGCGCAGCGATAGGGAAAGCGGTCGACCAGGTTGCGCCGAATCACCTCCAGCGGGTCGAGCCCGAGCGTCTGCGCAATGCGCGCGACCAGCCGTTCCAGCGCGAAATAAACCTGCGGCCCGCCGAACCCGCGCACCAGCCCGCTCGGCGTCTTGTTGGTGACGACCACGCGGTTGCGAATGCCGAGGTTAGCTATGTTGTAGGCCCCGGTCATGTTGCCATGCATGCGGTAGAGCGTCGCCGGCTCCGGCGCACGCAGATAGGCGCCGCAATCTTCGATCTGGTCCCAATCGAGCGCGGCGATCCGCCCGTCGCCGCCGACCGCCGCAGTCAGCGTCACCACGCGGTTGGTCGCCGAGGTCGCCGCGCTCAAATGCTCCAGCCGGGTCTCGACCCATTTGACCGGCCGCCCCGCCTGGCGCGCGGCCAGCGCCATCAGGACGATGTAAGGGAACAGCGCGTGCTTGGCGCCGAAGCTGCCGCCCGAATCCGGCGGGGTCTTGAGGCGCAGCCGGTTCGCGGGCACCCCCAGCGCCAGCGCCATGACCGGGTGCATCGCCAGCGGCCCCTGAAAATTGGCGGCGATCTCGTAGACGCCTTCGCCGCGGCGGTACTCGGCGACCACGACAAAACACTCGATCGGCGATCCGGTGTTGCGCGGATACTCGGCGGTGATTGCGATACACTGCGGTGCGGCGGCAAACGCCGTCTCCGGGTCGCCGTAGCGAAACCGCCGGTCATGCACGACGTTGCCGCCGACTGCGGTATGCAGCACCGCAGCGCCCGGCTGCAGTGCCTCGAGCGGATCGACCACCGCCGGCAGCGGCCGGTAATCGACCGCGATATGCTCGGCCGCGTCTTCGGCGAGATGCCGGGTCGCGGCGACCGCGATGGCGACCGGCTCGCCGACATAGCGCACCCGATCGACCGCGAGACAGCGCTGCTCCATCGCCGTCTTGACCGCCACCGGAAACGGGCGGGTCAACCGCTGTGCGTCGTCGCCGGTCAGAACACAGGCGACGCCGGGCAGGTCCAGTGCCGAACTAACATCGATCGCGGCGATTTCGGCATGCGCGAGCGGCGAGCGCAGGATCGCCGCGTACAGGGTGCCCGCCGGCACCGGCAGGTCATCGGCAAACCGCCCGGCGCCGCACAGCAGATCGGCGTCTTCGACCCGGCGGATATTCACCGGAGCGCCTCCCGCCACGCCATCGCCGGACGCGGATCGGTGACCGCGGCGGCATCGACGGATTCCTCGCCGGGCACCCGGATGCGCTTGAACCGCATCGGATCGACGTCGAGCGGCACGGTGGCGTCGATCCCCATCTTGGCGCCGACACCGTTGTCGCTCGACGGATCGAGCCGCGAGCCGTGCATGCCGGGTATGACCACGATATCGCGGTCGGCCTGGACCCGCGTCGCCACCGCCCATTCAACTTCCTGCGGGTCGTGGATGTTCACGTCCTCGTCGACGACGACGACATGCTTTACGTCGTAATGCGCGGCCAGGGCGCCGAGGATCACGTTTTTCGCCTCGCCCTCGTACGCTTTGCGAATCTGGACGTAGAGGTGATAGCGGCAGGTGCCGCCCGGCGGCAGGTGCAGCGCGCGGACGCCGGGAAAGCTGCGCCGCAGCGCTGCGAGCAGCGTCGCCTCGCGCGGGATCCCGCCAAGCAGCAGATGCTCGAGCCCGCCGCCGTTGATCGTCTGAAACAACGCATCTTCCCGCCGGGTCACGCGATCGACCGCAATCACCGGCCGGTCTTGCCGCTCGCCGTAGTATTGCGGAAATTCGCCGAACGGGCCTTCCGGCTCGCGTACTCCGGGCAGGAGGCGGCCCTCGATGACGATTTCCGCCTCGGCCGGAACCGTTAGCTCACTGCCGAGGCATCGCACCACCGGCAATGGCGCGCCATGCAGCGCGCCGGCGATCTCGAACTCGTTCTGGTCGAGCGGCGCGATCGCCTGCGAAGCGAGCAGGGTCAGCGGATCGACCCCAATCACCACCGCGACCGGCAGTTCGGCGCCTTCCGCCTCGGCCATCGCGAAATAATGCGCCGTCTGGCGCGGCAGGATCAGCGCCCCAAGCCGCGCCGGCCCGTTCAACTGAAGCCGCAGGATCGCGACGTTCTGCGCCCCGGTCTTGGGGTTGCGGGTCACCACCAGCCCGGCGGTGATATAGGGGCCGCTGTCGAGTTCGTTGTGCGTCGGCAACGGCAGCAGCGCGCCGAGGTCGACCTGCCGGTCATGGACAACCGCTTGGACCGGCGCAGTCGTCACCGTGCGGCAGGCGATCGGGTTGAGCGAGGCATGCTCGAACCGGGCGATCAGCTCGTCCGGCGCCGCCCCCATCGCTTCGGCGATCCACAACCGGTTGGCGACGATCCCCGACACCACAGCCATGCGGTGGCCGCCCGGCTCCGGGAACAAGGTCGCCTTTTTGCCCTCGAAGTGCTTGGCAATGGCCGCTAGTTCGAAGCGCAGCGCGACGCCCGGACGGATCACCGCGAGGCGATCGTGCGCGGCTAGATGATCGAGCCAGGCGCGAAGGCTGGTCATTGCCGGCCTCCGGCAGGCGATCCGCGGGTCATTTCCGGCCTTTTTGACATCGCCGGTATTGTCGTGCCGGAAGGCTCGCTTCGGCAAGTGGAGGGTTGTGGCGACCCGGCGGCCACGCCGCCGCCTCGGCGCCGGGCGCCTGCGACCCCTTCTCAACCAGAGAAAAGCCCTTATCTACCCTTTGGTTCGCTGGTATCGTCTCCAACACGCTGCCGTCAGTGCGTGGTGAATCGGACGAGGAGCCTTCGGGGGATCGGATGAGCCGGAGGGGTGCGGAGGCACCCATCACAGGAGGCGGGAATGTTGACCAGAATATTGAGCATTGCCCTCGGTGTTGCCATCCTCGTTGCGTTTGCCGCCCCGTTCGCCCGGGATGCGTATCACCGCTACGAGGTATCGCGTCGGCTCGACACGGTGATGGACGATAGCGACCGGGCCGCACTCGCACACTGGCATGGCGACGCGGCGTCGTTCGGCCGCGCGCTGTTCGAGCGTTGCGAGCGCGAGCGAGGCGCCGGGGCGCCGGCTTGCAACCGTTACAAGTTTGCCTTCAACAAATAATCCGCGCCAGAAACTGCGGGGCTTAGCCCTGCCCGCCGCAGGGCGGCGGCGATGGCCAGCCCGTCGTGCAGCGCGGCGGGATCGTGCGTGCGGATGTAATCCGCCCCTTCCGCCGCAGCAAACAGTTCGGCGGCGAGGGTTGCGGCACCTCGTTCGGCGGGGACGGTGCGGCCGGTTACCCCGGCGAGAAACGATTTGCGCGACACCGACACCATCACCGGCAAGCCGAAGTGACGCCTCAGCCCGGCGATGCCGGCCAGCACGGCAAACGACGCCTCAGCGCGCGAACTGAGAAAGAACCCCATCCCCGGATCGATGATTAGTCGGTCGCGGGCGATGCCGGCGCGTTCCAGTGCCTCCAGCCGGGCGGCGAAGAACTCGTCGATGTGGCGGAGCACCGCCGCCGGCGGCAGGTCCTGCTGCTGCGCGCGGCCGCGGCCGTGGATGGCGTGCATCACGACGAGCCGGCACGACACGGCGGCCAGTTCGGGATAGAGCGCCGGCTCGGCAAAGCCTTCGATATCGTTGAGGAAGGCGACGCCGCGGCTCAGCGCGAAGCGCTGCGTCGTGGGCTCAAAGCTGTCGATCGACACGGCAACGCCAGCGGCGGCGAGCGCATCAATCACCGGGCCGAGCCGGCGAATCTCTTCGTTTGCGCCGACCGGCTTGGCCGCGACGTTGCTGGCGGCAGCGCCGATATCGATCACGTCGGCGCCGCCCTCCGTGAGACGGCGAGCCTGCGCCAGCGCCGCCTGCGGATCGAGATAGGCGCCGCCGTCGGAAAACGAATCCTCGGTCAGGTTGAGGATGCCGAAGATGACCGGCGCGCCAGCCATCAGCCCGGGCGATTGCGCTCGAGGATCGCGCCGGCCCCGTCAGCCTCGGGAAAGACGTCGCGCTTTTCGACCCTCACCCGGATGTGGGCGACACGGGGATCGGCAAAGCAGGCGTTGCAGATGCGCTCGGCAAACCCTTCGCACAGATCGATATGGCCGGAATTGGCGATCGCGCGGATCGCGGCGACGACCTTTTCATAGTTCATCACGTTGCGACGGTCCTCGCCGGGAAAGGTCGCCTCGCGGGTCGCGGTCAACTCGACCGAGACCCTCACCCGCTGCGGGCGCTCGCGCTCGACCCGGCGGATGCCGATACTGCAAGTCAGCTCGAGCCCGCGCACGATCACCGTGTAGCGCGGCGGGCTCGGCGCAACGGAGGTGGAGGGGCCGCTCATTGCCGCCACCATGCCCGAGGAAAGGCGGTCGGGGCAATCACCCTCGGGCGCGCCGATGCGCCGCAACGCTGCCCGGCAATGCTATAGTTGAAGCGGTTGCCGCAAAATGGGCGGCGCACCGGAGGACAGAACATGTGGCGCGAATTTCGTGATTTCGCCGTGCGCGGCAATGTCGTCGACCTTGCGGTCGGGTTGATCCTCGGCGCGGCGTTCACGGTCATCGTCTCCTCGCTCGTCAGCGACATCCTGATGCCGCCGATCGGCCTCTTGCTGGGCGGCATCGACTTCTCAGATTTCTTCATCACTCTCAAGGGCGGCTCGTTTCCGACCGCCGCCGCCGCCAAGGCGGCCGGCGCGGTCACGATCAACTACGGTATTTTCATCAATGCCTTAATCAAGTTCGTCATCGTCGCCTTCGCCGTGTTCCTGCTGGTCAAGCAGATCAACCGCATCAAGCTCAACATCGGTCCGGCCGCGGCGGGGCCGGCGGCGCAGGAAGTGCTGCTGACGGAAATCCGCGATATCCTGAAGGCGCAGGCCGAGCGGAAGCCGGGCTGACCGGGTCTTACCGCTTCACCAGCGACGGGTCGTGCAGCGCGGTATCCTGGCCGCGCACCGGGTCGGCGATCGCCGCCTCGATGCTGCGTACGCCTTTCCACTCCGACGCCGGCCGCACCGAGCCGTTGCTGCCGATCTGGTCGATGCCCCAGTAGATTTCGAGCCGGTGGTTGTCCGGGTCGCGAAATTCGACCGCGATCTGGCAGCCCGCCCGGCGCCGCCCGGCGAAATCGATCGTCACGCCGTTGGCCGCGAGGTGGTCGCGCGCCCGTACCACCTCGTCGAGCGTCCCCACCTCGAAGGCGATGTGGTTAAGCTCGACATTCTCGTTCGACGCCGCGCCCAGCGACCCGACCAGGGCGACGCCGTGGTGATCGGGGTTGCAGCGCAGAAACGCCATGCCGCCCGGCACCATGTCTTCCGGGTAGAGATCGGAGATCTCGAACCCCAGCACCTGCGTGTAAAACCGTACCGATCGCGCGACGTCGCACACATTGAGGACGACATGGCCCAATTTGCCGATGCGGAACGGCAGGCCCTTCGGCCGGCCCAGGGCTTCTACCTCGTTGGGGTCGAACATCGCTGCATCCTCCTTGCCCGGGCGCGGCAGCGCCTCACGCGGCGGCCAGCTCGCCAGCAATCCGATCGAGCTTTGCCGCCATGATAAAGTCGTTCTCGTGAAGCCCTTTGATCTTCTTGGTGCGCAGCGACACCGTCGCATAACCCCAGCCGAAGCTGATATCGGGGTGATGGGCCTCGCTCTCGGCCAGCGCCGCGGCCCGCTCGACAAAGGCGAAGGCGCCTGCGAAGTTGCGAAAGCGGTAGGTGCGCTCGATCCGGGTCGCCTCATCGGCCAGCGCCCATTCCGGCGCCTGTTCGCGATAGCGCTCGGCCTCGGCTGGCGCGAGGGGCGGTATCCCGCCGCGGCAGGGAGTGCAGCTTTTCTCGGCCAGTTTCACGTCTGCAGGGGCTGATGTCATTGCCGTTCTCCGCCTCGACCGCCGCCGGTGACCGCAACACAACGCCGCCGCCAACAGTGCCATATCGCGGCGCCATTGCAATCGGCCGGCTTGTCGCGTGGCTGTGTGCCCTGTTGGCCGCCACCGTGCCGGCGATCTCGGCGGCGGCCTCCTCTTTCGGGGAACGCTGGCAGGTGGTGCTCGTTGCCGGCGACGATGCACAACCGGTCTTCGACAATGCCGTCCGGGCAGTCGATCGCTTCCTGCGCGACCGCGGCGTTCCGGCCGCAGACATCCACCGGTTCAGCGCGGCCCCCGGCGAGACCGGGGCCGAGCCGGCCGTGGCCGCCGCGATCGCGCGCCGGATCGCCACACTGCCGGTCGCGCCCGGCGGCCGATGCCTGGTCTTCATCACCTCGCACGGCGAGCGCGCCAGAGGCGTTTTCCTCGCCATCGACCAGGACGACCTGACCCCGTCCCTGTTGGCCCGCGCGCTCGCCGGCAATTGCGCCGCGGTACCGACCGTGGTGATCGTCTCGGCCTGCTATTCCGGCAGCTTCGCGGAACCGCCGATGACAGCGCCAAACCGAATCGTACTGACCGCGGCACGCGCCGACCGCCCCTCGTTCGGCTGTGCCGCCGACCGCACGTTTACGGTTTTCGACCAGTGCCTGCTGGAAGCGCTGCCGCAGGTCGCGGATTGGCGCGCGCTCTACGAGCGGACCGGCGGCTGCGTGCGCCGCAACGAGCACGAGATGACAGCGCTGCCGTCACGCCCGCAAGCATGGTTTGGGGCGGCGGTCGGCTCCCGGCCGCCGTGGTTCTAGCCCCGATGCCGCCGGCGCACGCCCGGAGGCATTCGTCGTCGCAACCGCGAGCGGAAGCGACGAACGAACGCCGCGCCGATCGGCCGACTATTTGCTCAGCTGGCCGCGGATTTCGCCGGGCTTGTGCGCCGCGGTGTGGATGTTGACGTAGCACTTGCCGGCCTCGAGGTCGGCGAGCTGCGCGGCGGTCATCTTGCCTGACCCCTTGATCGGGCTGGCGAGCTTGGTGCCAAAGCTGACCGCGACCGGTCCGTTCGCCCCCGCCGCCGCGCCGCAATGGATGTGCGCTGCCGCGGCGGGACCGGTGAGGCCCGAATAGGTCACGGTCCACGACAGCTCCATGGTCGCGGGATCGACATTGACCGCCGCAGCGCCGGTCCCCGAGGTCGTCACCGGCGGCACCTCGGACGCGCCGTTGATGGTCGCCTTGTAGGTTTGCATCGCAGCCTGGCTGGTGCCGGAGACGAGCCCGGCCACCAGCAATCCGGCAGCTATCACGATCGACTTGCGCATGGCGTGCTCCCCGTGTGTTGGAGTAGTGGGTGCGACAACTTAACAAGAGCGCTCAAGCGACCAGAAGCGGAAATTGCCGCAGCCGCGCGGACCGGCGGTCACATCGCAGTGATCGGAGCGGATTGCCGCAGCCGCGAGCCGATATCGCCCCTGCAGGGTTTCGCCTATGCTCCGGCATCGCCCAACCCGTTCGCACCCGCTAACTTGATGAGCAGATCCCGGACGGAGCTCGCCCCCGCAGGCCTCGCTTTCAACCCGCCAAGGGCAAATCATGCGGCACTGGCGGTGGCGGCCGTCGGTCTTGTCACCGCCGCGCGGCTGGTCTGGCTCGCCGTGCGGCCGGTCGGACTCTACCCGGACGAGGCGCAATACTGGTTCTGGGCTCAGCATCTGGCGCTTGGCTATTACTCGAAGCCGCCGCTGGTCGCCTGGGTCATCGCACTGACTACGGCGCTGCTGGGCAACAGCGAATTCGGCGTGCGCGCCGCGGCGCCGCTGCTACATGCCGGCACCGCGCTCTTGGTCTATGCAACCGCGGCACGGCTCTATGACCGTCGCGTCGGGTTCTGGTCGGCACTGGCCTACGCGACGCTGCCGGGAACCTCGCTGTCGTCGTTCATCATCTCGACCGATGCGGCGCTGATGCCGTGCTGGGCGGCGGCGCTGTACGCTTTCGTGCGGGCGCGCGAGCCCGGCGGCGGCCGCTGGTGGGTCGCAGTCGGGTGCGCGATCGGGCTGGGCATGCTGGCGAAATACGCGATGGGCTATTGGGTGGTCTCGGCGCTGATCTACGTCGTCGCCGCGCGCGGCGAGCGACGCCACCTCCCGCGCCTTGCCGCGGCGATCGGGTTGGGGCTCTTGTTCTACCTGCCGAACCTGTGGTGGAACTGGCACAACGGCTTTGTCAGCTATCTTCATGTCCGCGACAACGCCGACCTCAGCGGTCCGCTGGTTCACCCGACGATGCTGGCCGAGTTCTTCATGTCTCAATTCGCCGTGTTCGGGCCGCTGTTTTTCGGTGGGCTGATCGCCGTGGTGCTCTCGCGCGGCGCCTTTGCCGAGCCGCGCGCCCGGCTGCTCGGCGTTTTCACCTTCCCGACCCTCGCCTTGATGCTGACGATCAGCCTGTTGTCGCGCGCCCAGCCCAACTGGGCGGCGCCGGTCTATGTTTCGGCGGTCGTGCTGATCGTCGCCTGGGCGCTCGCCCGGAACTGGCGCGGACTGGTGGTCGCGTCGATCGCGCTGAACGTCGCGGCGGCGCTGGTGACATTCGGCGCCGCCGATGCGGCCGCGGCACTCGGTCATCCGCTGCCGGCTAAGCTTGAACCGCTGCACCGGTTGCGCGGCTGGCACCGGCTCGGCGAGCAGGTCGGCGCCGCGCTCGCCGCCCACCCCGGTTTGACCCTGCTGACCGACGACCGCGAGGTTCTGGCGTCGCTGATCTATTACGTGCACCCGCACCCGTTCGATGCGACGATCTGGAGCCCGATGCCGGGCATCAAGAACCAGTGGGCCTTGACCAATAATTTAGCTAATCATAAAGGCCAGGATTTTCTGGCGGTCACGATCCACGGGCTCGCCGATTACATGCGGCCGCAATTCGCCGCACTGATTCCGCTCGAAGAGATCACGATCAGCCCGGGGCCCAAAGGCAGCCGCACCTACCGCCTTTACATCGCCCGCGACTATCGCGGCCGCTGACCGGCAATGCCGATCATCGCCCGCCTCGCCACATTTTACGAAACGCGCGGTATCGCCGTTTCGACCGGGCTCAACCCCAGCCATTTCGGCGGGTTCCCGCTGGCGCCGTTCACCTGGTTTTTCAAGGACGGCGTCAGCCTGACCAACGGGCTCGGCATCGCGATGCAGGAAATCTATTTCCTCGAATGCCTGTTCGCGCGCTATCGGCCACGGCACCTGTTCGCGATCGGCAACGCGGCCGGCTGGAGCACGCTGGCGCTCGCCCTCCTCAACCCGCTGGGGCAGGTGCTGGCGATCGATGCCGCCAGCGACCGCAATGCGCGTTACGGCATCGATTTCACCAACCGCGTCGCCGCCGAAGAGGGTCTTCCGGCGCGCGTCGTCGAGGGGCGCTCGCCCGCGGACGTGCCGCGGATCCTGCGCGAGACCGGGATGGTGCCGATCGATTTCGCCTTTATCGACGGCTACCACTCGATCCGACAGGTGGTGGAGGATTTTCGGGCGGTCCGACCGTTCGCGGCGGGTGATTGCGTCTATCTGTTCCACGACGTCGCGACATTCGGGCTGCACCCGGGCATCGAGCGCATCACCGCCGAAAGCGGGCTCGTCGCACAGCATCTGCCGGGCACCACCTCGGGCATGGCGATCCTCTATGACCCGGAGATGCGGCCGGCAGGGCTTGACGACATCGCTCCGTTCACCGCCGCCCCGGCGACCCTCGCGTTGATCGAGGCCGAAGCGTGGAACCGCCGCCATCGTCATATCGCGCGCTGGCGCAGGAGCATCGGCAAGCGCCTCGGCCACGGCAACGCGCGATGAGCCGCGACCTGCCACGGCTCTTGAAGCGGCTTGCGCGGTATCGCCGGGCAGTGCGCCGCCGCGGGCTGACCAGGCTGTTGGCTCGCCAGCGAAAACGGGCGCTCGTCGCCGAGTTGGCGCAGGCGTGGCCGGGCGGCTATGTGCCAACCGGCGACGGCATGCTGGCGTTTATTCCGGCACCGCTCGACCGCCAGGGAGAGCGGGTGATGTTCTATGGCTGGTCGGCGCACCCCGCTGCGCTCGCCTTTGCGCCGCCCGGGGGGGTGGCAATCGACGTCGGCGCCAATCTGGGCGAGTGGTCGGTGCCGCTCGCCACCGCGGTCGGGCCAGCCGGCACGGTGCTGGCGGTCGAGCCGAACCCGATTGTCGCCGACGCGCTTTCCCGGACGCTGCGCATCAACCACCTCGCCCACGCCGTGGTCGTCAGCGCGGCGCTGTCGGATCGCGACGGCGACGGAGTGCTGCACGTCGAGCCGGCCGATACCGGGCTGTCACGCCTGGCCGACGGCGGCGGTCTCCCGGTCATCCTGCGCCGGCTCGACACGATCGTCGTCGAGGCGCGGCTCGCGCGCCTCGACCTGGTCAAGATCGACGTCGAGGGCCACGAGCGCGCGGTGCTGGCCGGCGCCGAAGCGGCATTGCGCCGCTTTCGCCCGGCTATCGTGTTTGAATCCGGGCACGAGACCGCCGGCGACCGCACCGTGATCACCACGCTTTTGGCCGAACTCGGTTACCAATTGGTCGCCGTGCTGCACGATTACGGGGCGCTGGCCTGCACCGAGGATGACTACCGGAATGCCGCCTCCGCCTGCGCCGGAAGCGAGGCGCGCAACATTCTGGCCTTGCCGAGACTGAATTAGTCTATCACCTGGTCCGATACCCGGCACACGGCGCGGCTGGCGCCATAGCGCAACGAGGTTTCGACCGTCGCACCGGTGAACCGGCCGTGTTCGAGCCGGTCGAGGCGAAACACCTGCGTTTTCTGCTCGGGGCCGGCAAGGTGCATGACGCCGATCGCTTCGTGCGGCGCATGGGGTTCGACGAACGCGCCACGGCCGGCATCGAACGCCGGGGCGGCGTCGCCGGCCAGCCAGTTGCAGTAGGCCGGCAGCAAATTGACGGGCAGGTGCTCGGCAAAAACCGCATAGTTCAACGCGATCTGCTCGACATAGAAAAACCGCGTGCGCCGCAGCACCCGGGCGATGATGCGCTGCCAGGCCGCCCAGTGCGGCGCCTCGCGTTGCAATGCGAACACCCCGCAATTAACCATCGGGTTGCGCCCCAGCCGGTCGGCGACGCGCCAGCCGAAGGCCTCGCGGTAGTTCTTCCACACCAGCGTGGTGCCGAACAGCTTTGGCCGCTTGTAATGTCGCTTGTAGGCGCGATCGATCTCGATCGCGATCGCCAGCCGCCCACCGGAGGCGGCGGCGCAATACTGCTCGATTGCCCGCCAATCCTGCACCCACGCGTCGGCGTCGAGCCAGAGATACGTCGCATGGCCGGGAAAGTGCCGCGGCAGAAACGGCCGTGCGACCTGGGCCTTAAGCGTGTCGGGGGTGCGCGCCTGGCCGGGAAAGTCGACATCCCAGCCCGGGCGCACCAGCTGCGCCCCCTGGCCCGCGAGCCAAGCCGTCTGGTCGGGTGTCAGGCCGAGGTCGAGCACCCCGAGCGCGACCGCGGGCTGGAGCGCGCGCACCGACGACACCGCGTCCTGCAGCAGCGGAAAATACCGGCTGTCGGCGGCGCTGACGATGATGAGGTCGCAATCGCCCGCTGCGCCGCGCGGCGGCGTCACGGCAGCAACCGGTACCCGCCGGGATCGGTCACCAGGATCTCGGCGCGGGCCGGGTCGCGCTCGATCTTCTGGCGCAGGCGATAGACATGGGTTTCGAGCGTGTGGGTGGTGACCCCGGCATTGTAACCCCACACCTCGCCAAGCAGCGTCTCGCGCCCGATCGGCCGGTCGCCGGCGTGGTAGAGATATTTGAGGATCGCGGTTTCCTTCTCGGTCAGCCGCACCTTTTTGCGCCGGCTCGGGTCAGTCAGCAACTTGGCGCCGGGCTGAAACAGGTAGGGGCCGATCGTGAACGACGCCTCGTCGCTGTGCTCGCTCTGGCGCAGATGGGCGCGCAGCCGCGCCAGCAATTCGTTGAGCCGAAACGGCTTGGTCACGTAATCGTTGGCCCCGGCATCGAGGCCGAACACGGTGTCGGCCTCGCTGTCGGCGGCAGTCAGCATCAAGATCGGGGCGCTGACCGCAGCGCGGCGCAGTGCCCGGCACAGGTCGCGGCCGTCCATGTCGGGCAGGCCGACATCGAGCAGCACGGCATCGAACCGCTCGCGGCCGACGATCTCGAGCGCCGCGGCGCCGGTGCCGCATTCGACACTGGCAAATTCCGCATGGCGTGCGAGTTGCTCGGCGAGCGACTGGCGCAGCGCTACGTCATCGTCGACGATCAGTATCTTGCGGCCCGCCCGCATCAGGCTCTCGTCATCCGGATGCTCCCGCCGGCAACCCCGGCGCGATCCCCCGCGTTATTCGCAACGGACCCGTTTACCATCCCCGGCATGAGGCATCCACAAATACCGCGGGCGGGCGCCGCCCGCCGGGAAATTGCCGTTGCCGCGCGAGAAAAAACTTAGGGCAGGCTGGCAGATATGCGTCGAGGGGGGTAGATCGGGCGGCGGCAGCCCATATTATGGGGCCGGAAATAAGGTGACCCGTGACCGAGCGATCAAGGCCCGCCCCCACTCTCGACGACGCCATCATCGCCTTCCGTTGCGGCGAGCCGGTGCTGCTCGACGGGTCGGTCGTCGCAATCTCCGCCGAATTGGCGAGTGACGACAGCCTCGCCCGGCTGCGCCAGATGTCGGCGCGGCGGCTGGCGGTGGTGTTGACCGGACGGCGCGCCGTCGCCCTCGGCCTCGCCTCGCGTGAGGCGATGGAGGGCGCGCACTCGATCGCGATTGCCGCCGATCTGCCGGCGACGGTGATCCGCAACCTCGCCGATCCCGCCGCCTCACTCGGGGTTGCGCCGCCCGGATTGGGACCGCGACTCGGGCCGGCCAACCCCGCCTCGCTCTCCGCGGTCACGCTCGCCAAACTGGCAGCGCTGCTGCCCGCGGCGGTCGTTCTGCCGCTGGCGCCGGCCGAGGCGGCGCTCGCCCGCCGGCGCGGCGACCTCGCTCCAGTCGATGGCGCCGCAGTGATGCGGCGCCGCGCGGCGACCGCCGGGCTGAGCCTGGTCACAGAGGCGCGCGTGCCGCTCGAAGGGGCAGAGGATGCGCGGCTGATCGCGTTCCGCCCGCGCGACGGCGGTAGCGAGCACTTGGCGATCGTCATCGGCGCCCCCGACCGTGACGCGCCGGTGCTGGTGCGGCTCCATTCCGAATGCTTCACCGGCGACCGGCTCGGCAGCCTTCGCTGCGATTGCGGCGAGCAGCTGCGCGGCGCGATTGCCGCGATCGCCGGGGCCGGCGGCGGCGTGCTGCTCTACCTGGCGCAGGAGGGCCGCGGCATCGGGCTGGTCAACAAGCTGCGTGCCTACGAGCTGCAGGATGCCGGGTTCGACACGATCGACGCCAACGAACAACTCGGCTTCGACGCCGACGAGCGTGTCTATCTACCGGCCGCGGAAATGTTGCGCCAGCTCGGTTTTACCGCGGTGCGGCTGCTGACCAACAACCCCGACAAGGTCGCCGCACTCGAACGCTACGGCATTGCAATCGTCGAGCGCGTGGCGCACATTTTTCCGGCCAACGGGCACAACGAGCGCTATCTGCGCACCAAGGCGACGCGCAGCGGCCACCTGCTGTAGGGCCGCTGCCGACCCGGCCCTATCCCGCTACTTCCAGCATCGCCTCGCGGGATCCGAAGATCGCGGTGCCCACCCGCACATGGGTCGCACCGAAACGGATTGCGGTCTCGAAATCGGCGCTCATCCCCATGCTCAGCACGTCGAGCCCGTTGCGCAGCGCGATCTCGCGCAGCAACGCGAAATGCGGCGCCGGCGGCTGGTCGTGCGGTGGAACGCACATCAGTCCGATGATCTGTAGGTCCAGCCGGTCGCGGCAATCGGCGATAAACGCGTCGGCGCCGTCGGGCGAGGCGCCGGATTTCTGCGGCTCCTCGCCGGTGTTGACCTCGATCAGGCACGGCAGCCGGCGGCCGGTGCGCGCCATCTCATGCGCCAGCGCCTCGGCCAGCCGCGGGCGGTCGACGGTTTCGATTACGTCGAAATGCGCCACCGCGTCGCGCACCTTGTTGGTCTGCAGCGGACCGATCAGGTGCAGCACCAGGTCGGGAAACTCGCTGCGCAGCGCCGGGAATTTGGTCAGCGCCTCCTGCACGCGGTTTTCGCCGAACACCCGTTGCCCGGCTTTGAGCGCCTCGCGCACGCGTTCGGCCGGGTGGGTCTTGCTGACCGCGACCAGCGCGACCGGCCGCTCGCCGCGCCCGGCGGCACGCGCCGCAAACTCGATCCGAGCGCGCACCGCTGCCAGATTGGCGGCGATCCCCCCTTCCATATCAACTCCATTCCTGGCACAAGCTGTCGCCGACGCCGCCGTGCCGCAGGAGCGACGCCAGGGATTACGCGATGTCGTCTAGTCATTACCGCCTGCTGCTTGCCGCCGCTGCAAGTCTTTCGTTGCTGACCGCCGGATGCAGTTCCAGCCCGAGCGATTCCGGCGGCGCGCAGACCGCAACCCTGCAACCGACGAATTCCGCGGCAAGCGATTACAACGCGACGCTGTGGTCGGTGCTGGGCCTCGTCAAGAAGCCGCCGCGCAACACGCCAGGCTCGCATCTCGGCCCCGATGTCAGCCCGAGCCTGTGGCAGGCAGCGCATGACGCGCTGAGCTTCGTCAAGCTCGCCGGCGAAGACCCCGACAGCGGGGTGATCCAGACCGACTGGTATTCGCCACCGGACAAGCCCGACGAGCGGCTGCGCATCAACGTGTTCATCCTGTCGGTAGCGCTGCGCACCGATTCGCTGGCCGTGACCATCGACCGCGAGGTCCGCTCGCCGGACGGCCAATGGCAGAAGACGACAGTCGACCGCCAGGTCGTCGACAACCTCGAAAACACGATCCTGTTGCGCGCGCGGCATCTTCACGCCGAAGAATACCGCAGCATGATGTAGGCTTGTCTGCCTGACACGAGACGGCGAGCGCGGCGAGCGCGCAGCCACGGGAACTGCGATGCCGCGCTACAATTTTCGCGAAACCGAGACCAAATGGCAGCGCGTGTGGAACGAGCGCGGCTCGTTTCAGACGCATGCCGACCCCACGCGGCAAAAATACTACGTCCTCGAGATGTTCCCTTACCCATCCGGCAAGCTGCATGTCGGGCACGTGCGCAACTACACGATGGGTGACCTCGTCGCCCGCTATCGCCGCGCACGGGGCTATAACGTGCTGCACCCGATGGGATGGGACGCGTTCGGCCTGCCGGCCGAGAACGCGGCAATCGCCGGCAACATCCACCCAGCGGAGTGGACCTACGAAAACATCACGACGATGCGGGCGCAGCTGCAGCGCATGGGCTTTGCCTATGACTGGTCGCGCGAGATCGCGACCTGCCACCCCGAATACTACCGCCACGAACAGAAGATGTTTCTCGATTTCCTTGCGGCCGGGCTCGCCTATCGCAAGGAATCCTGGGTCAACTGGGATCCGACGGAAAACACCGTTCTAGCCAACGAGCAGGTGATCGACGGGCGCGGCTGGCGCTCCGGCGCGCTGGTCGAAAAGCGGCTGTTGTCGCAGTGGTTTCTGCGCATCACCGCGTACAGCGACGAATTGCTCGAAGCGCTGCAGACGCTCGACCGTTGGCCCGAGCGCGTGCGGCTGATGCAGGAGAAGTGGATCGGCCGGTCGGAAGGCGCCCGCGTCGGGTTTGCGCTCGCGGGCAGTGACGAGAAGATCGAAATCTTCACCACCCGCCCCGATACGCTCTACGGCGCCTCGTTCCTCGCGCTGTCGCCACACCACCCGCTCGCCCGGCGCCTCGCCGAGAACGACCCGGCGCTGGTCGAATTCATCGCCGAATGCGACCGCTTGGGCACCAGCGAGGCGGTGATCGAGGCGGCCGAAAAGCGCGGCTACAACACCGGGCTTGAGGCGATCCACCCGCTCGACCCGGCGCGGCTTGTGCCGGTCTACGTCGCCAATTTCGTGCTGATGGAGTACGGCACCGGCGCGATCTTCGGCTGCCCGGCGCACGACCAGCGCGACCTCGATTTCGCCCGCAAATACGGGCTGCCGGTGATCCCGGTAGTGCTGCCGCCGGGCGCGGACCCGGCCGCGTTCGCGATCAGCGACACCGCCTATGTCGACGACGGCACCGCCTTCAACTCAGATTTCCTGAACGGATTGTCAGTCGCCGCAGCGAAGCGGGCGGCCGGCGAGCGACTCGATGCAACCGGCGCCGGCCAACGCACCACCGCCTATCGCCTGCGTGATTGGGGCGTCTCACGGCAGCGCTATTGGGGCTGCCCGATCCCCGTCATCCATTGCCCTGATTGCGGTATCGTGCCGGTGCCGGAAGACGATCTACCGGTCGAACTGCCGCTCGATGTGACCTTCGACAAGCCGGGCAACCCGCTCGACCACCACCCGACCTGGAAGCACGTCGCCTGCCCCTATTGCAACAGTCCGGCGCAGCGCGAGACCGACACGTTCGACACGTTTTTCGAATCGTCGTGGTATTTCCTGCGGTTCTGCTCGGCGCGCTCGCCAGTCGCGTTCGACCGCCGGGCCGCCGAATACTGGATGCCGGTCGATCAGTATATCGGCGGCGTCGAGCACGCCGTGCTCCACCTGCTCTATTCGCGATTTTTTACCCGGGCGCTCTCCCAGTGCGGCTACCTCTCGCTCAACGAGCCGTTCGCCGGGCTGTTCACCCAAGGGATGGTGTGCCACCAGACCTATCAGAACGCGCGCGGCGACTGGCTGTTTCCGGAAGAGGTCAGCGACGGACCCGGCGGCATGCCGGTCGACATGGCGGGCGCGCCCGTCACCGCCGGACGAACCGAAAAGATGAGCAAATCTAAAAAGAATGTCGTCGGTCTCGAGGCCATCGTCGAGACCTATGGCGCCGATACGGCGCGGCTTTACCTGCTATCAGACAGCCCGCCCGAGCGCGACCTGGAATGGACCGAGACCGGCATCGAGGGCATCTGGCGCTATGTCAACCGGCTGTGGCGCATGGTGTCGGAACCGGTTATCGCGCTGCCACCGCCGGGCGCGGCGATCCCGGCCCACCTGTCGCCGGCGCTGCAGGCGATCCGCCGGCAGGTGCACAAGATGCTCGCCGCGGTGACCGACGATATCGACCGCTTCCGCTTCAACCGCGCGGTCGCCCGGATCCGCGAATTGAGCAATACGCTGGACGACCTGCCCGCCAACGAGCCGGGCGCCGGGGCGGTATTACGCGAAGGCCTCGAAGCCACGACGCTGCTGCTCGGCCCGATGATGCCGCACCTGGCCGAGGAGATGTGGCAGACGCTCGGCCACGACACGCTGATCGCCGATGCCCCGTGGCCCACCGCCAACCCGGCGTTGGCGCGTGACGACCAGGTCACGATCGCCGTTCAGGTCAACGGCAAATTGCGCGCGACGCTCGATCTGCCGCGCGACGCCCCGGCCAACGACATCGAGCAGGCCGCGCTCGACCTGCCGCAGGTGTCGCGGCTGCTTGACGGCCGGCCGCCCAAGAAAGTCGTCGTCGTGCCCAATCGCATCGTCAACGTGGTCGCCTAGAGATGGTGCGCCGCCGCAGCCTCGTCGCGCTTGCCCTGATGCTGCCGGGCGCGCTCGCCGGCTGCGGCTGGAGGCCGCTTTACGCCGATGCCGAGACCGGGCCGGCCGACGCCGATCTGCGCGCGATCAAGGTCGATCCGATCGCCGAGCGCATCGGCCAGAACCTTGAAATCGGCCTACGCGATGCGCTGAACCCGCAGGGCATCCCGACCCCGCCGCGCTTCGAATTGACGACGACGCTGAAGACCACCCGATCGGACCTCAGCATTCAATCGCAAGGGCTGGCGACGCGCGGCCAGGTCGACGTGATCGCGACCTTCGTGCTCAGCGCGCTGCCATCACACAAGCAACTGTTAAAAAACACGATTCACGTCAACGATTCATTCGACATCCTGGCCAGCGGCTATGCCACTGTCGTCACCGAACATGATGCCTATACCCGTACCGTCCACGAACTCCTGAATGAGATCCTCGCCCGCCTAACCATGTACATGCAGCGCCGCCACAATAGGGTGGCCGCGACCCGCTCATGAAATTGCCGGCCGCGCGCATCGAGGCGTTTCTCCGCCGGCCCGACCCCGAGATCCGTGCGGTTCTGTTTTACGGCCCCGATACCGGGTTGGTGCGCGAGCGCGCAGATGCCATCGCCCGCACCGTCTGTCCCGAACTGCACGACCCGTTTCGCGTAGCCGAATTCACCGGTGCCGCACTGACGGCCGACCCGGCCCGGCTGTTTGACGAAGCCAGCCAGATCAGCCTGATGGGCGGCCGGCGGGTCGTGCGGGTGCGCGACGCTGGTGACGCATTAGTCCCCCTATTGGTCCGGTTTCTTGCCGACCCGCCCGGCGACGCCCTGGTCGTGCTGGAGGGCGGCGATCTGCCCGGCCGCTCGGCGCTGCGCCGCGCCTTTGACGACACCGTCTGCTGCGCGGCGATCGGCTGCTATCCCGATACCGCGCGCGACCTGGCGGGCGTCGTCCGCGAAAGCCTCGCCGCGCACCGCGTGACGGCGAGCCGCGACGCCACCGATTTTCTTGTCGAGCATCTCGGCAACGACCGGCTGGTCACCCGGTCGGAGCTCGAAAAACTGACGCTTTACGCCGGCGACGGCGGCCGGATCGAGCTCGACGACGCGCGCGCCGCAATCGCCGATGCCGCGGCGCTGGCGCTTGACGATGTCGTGCTCGCGGCGGCCGAAGGCGATGTCGCATCGCTCGACCGGGCGCTCGCCCGCGTGTTTCAGGAGGGCGAAGCGGCGGTTTCGGTTATCCGTGCAACGCAGCGCCACCTCCAGCGGCTGCACCTGCTGGCGGCCCGCGTCGCCCGCGGCAGCTCGCCTGACGAGGCGATGCGCGGCGCCAAGCCGCCGATTTTTTTCAAGCAGCAAGACAGTTTCCGCCGCCAGCTCCGCGCGTGGCGCGAACCCGCGCTGCGCCGGCAGCTCGACCTGCTGTCGGACGCCGAGGCGCGGATGAAGACGACCGGCCTGCCGGCGGACACCATCTGCCGCGCCGCCCTCACCGCGGTCGCGCGCTCCGTCAGACCATCGAACTAAGCCCTTGGTCCGATTATGATCGGCGCAGCAGCACCAGGATGCGATCGAGCTGATCGAGACTCGCATAGTGGATGCTGAGCGTACCGCCGCGCGCCCGCGCCGACAGCGAGACGCGCAGCCCCAGCACACTGCCGAGCTCGCGTTCCAGCGCCACGGCATCGGTATCGCGGCGTTGCGGAGTGCGGGCCGCCGGGGTGCCGGCGCGTCGCCGCACCAGAAGCTCGGTGGCGCGAACGTTGAGCCCGCGGCGCACGACCTCGCCCGCCAGCGCCGCCGGATCAGAAGCGGCGAGCAGGGCCCGCGCATGACCGGTGGTCAACGCCCCCTCGTCAAGCAGGCGCCGCACAGGCTCGGGCAGGCCTAACAGGCGGACCATGTTGGCGACATGGCTGCGGCTTTTGCCTACCGCGTCAGCGACGCTTGCCTGGCTGCGGCCGAATTCGCGGGCGAGCCGACCGTAGGCCTCGGCTTCGTCGAGTGGCGTCAGGTCTTCCCGTTGCAGGTTTTCGACCAGCGCGATCTCCAACGCGTCGGAATCGGCCACCTCGCGCACGGTGACCGGCACCTCGTGCAGACCAATGCGCTGCGCCGCGCGCCAGCGCCGTTCGCCGGCAACGAGCTCGAAGGGCGTCGCCGCGTCGTCGGCCGGGCGCACCAGCAGCGGCTGCAAAATGCCCCTCTCCCGGATCGACTGCGCCAGCGTCTCCAACTCGGCTTCGGTGAAATGGCGGCGCGGCTGGAACGCCGATGGACGGATCGCCTCGATCGGCACCACCCGCGCGGCGGAGGCCGGGCCGGGCGCGGCGCCGCCGGCCTCGCCAAACAGCGCCGCCAGACCTCGGCCCAGCGGCTGACGCCTTGTGCCGGCGCTCATCGGCGGCCTCCGCGGCGGCGCAGCAATTCCCCAGCAAGCTGGATATAGGCCTGCGCGCCGAGACAGCGATGGTCGTAGACCAGTACCGGCAGCCCGTGCGACGGCGCCTCGGAGACGCGGACATTGCGCGGGATTACCGTGTCGTAGACCTTTGCACCGAAATGACCGCGGACATCCGCCGCCACCGACTCGCAGAGATTGTTGCGACGGTCGTACATCGTCAGCACGATCCCCTCCAGCGTCAGACGCGGGTTAAGCCCGCGCTGCACCCGCTCGATTGTCCGCATCAGTTGAGCGACCCCTTCGAGCGCATAGAACTCGCATTGCAGCGGCACGAGCACTTGGCCGGCGGCAACTAAAGCGTTTATCGTCAACAGATTAAGAGCTGGAGGACAGTCGATCAGTACCTCGTCATACCACACGGCGGCGTCGGCCAGCGCGGTCGCCAGCAGGTATTCCCGCCGCTCGCGCGGCATCAGTTCGATCTCAGCGCCGGCCAGGTCCTGCGACGACGGCACCAGCGCCAGCGACGGGATCGCGGTCGGCAGCACCGCATCCGCCAACGGCGCCTCGCCAAGCAGCATCTCGTAACTGGTTACCCCGCGGGCCGGCCGCGCAACGCCGAGCCCGGTACTGGCGTTGCCCTGCGGGTCGAGGTCGACCAGCGCAACACGCCGCCCGACTGCGGCGAGCGCGGTCGCGAGGTTGACCGCGGTCGTCGTCTTGCCGACCCCGCCCTTCTGGTTGGCGAGCGCGATGATGCGCAGCCCCTCAGGCACGTGCAACCCCCTCAAGGCAGAACACGCCACCGCGCCGATCCGACACGCTCGGAGTGCGGGTCACGGTCATGTTCCAGCCGCGCTGCGCCGCCGCCAACTCCTCGTCACCCCGCCCCCCTTTGAGAAAGAGGCAGCGTGTGTGTGGATCGATAAACCGCTCGGCCAGCGGCAGCAGCTGATCCAACGGGGCGCAGGCGCGTGCGGTCACCACGTCACAGGCCCGCGTCGGCACGGCCTCAATTCGCTGCTGACGCACCATCGCCGTCGCCCCGGTCAGACGCACCGCCTCGTGCAGGAACGCGCATTTCCGGCCATCGGATTCCATCAGCTCGACCCCGGGGGCGCCCATCACCGACAGCACCAGCCCGGGAAACCCGGCGCCGCTGCCGAGATCCACGAGGCTGCGCAGCCGCGCCGGCAACAGCGGGAAAAGCTGCGCCGAATCCAGGAAATGACGGCGCCACAAATCGCCAATCGTGTTGCGGCCGACAAGGTTGACCCGCCCCGACCAGCGCACCAGCAGCGCTGCGTAGGCTTCGAGCCGCGCCATTGTTTCACGTGAAACACCGGTCAGCGAAGCGAAGCGGCGCGAGTCGAGCGGCGCGTCCACCCTGCCCTCACGCTACCTTAGCCCGCGGCGGCTGCCGCTTGACGTATTGCAGCAGCGCAACAAGAGCCGCCGGCGTCATCCCCGAAATCCGCGACGCCGCGCCCAGGGTCGTCGGCAGCGCCGCCGCGAGCTTGCCGCGGATCTCGGCCGACAAGCCGCCGATCGTCCCATAGTCGAGAGTTGACGGCAGCAGCAGGGCCTCATCGCGGCGGAACGCGGCGATGTCGCGTGCCTGACGCTCGAGATACCCGGCATAGCGAGCGTCGATCTCGAGCTGCTCCGCAACCGACGGGGCGATCGTGCCGAGCTCCGGCCACACCGCCGCGAGCCGTCGCAGGTTGATATCCGGATGCGCCAGCAGCTCCATCGCCGAGCGCGCGACTCCGTCGGCGTTGACCGCGATTCCGTGGCGCCGCAGCGCGGTTGGGCTCAGCCGCAATTCGCCGAGGCGGCGGCGTGCCGAGGCCAGCGCTTCGGACTTTGCGGCAAAGGCCCGGGAGCGCTCAGCGCCGACCGACCCGTGGCGCAGGCCGATCGGGGTCAGCCGTTGGTCGGCGTTGTCGGCACGCAGGGACAGTCGGTATTCGGCGCGCGAGGTAAACATGCGGTAGGGCTCGGCGGTGCCACGCGTCACGAGGTCGTCGATCATGACCCCGATATAGGCGTCGGCCCGGTCGACCACGAGCGCTTCGGCGCCGGAAGCGGCGAGGGCGGCATTGAGCCCGGCGACAAGACCCTGCGCCGCTGCCTCCTCGTATCCGGTCGTGCCGTTGATCTGCCCCGCGAGATAGAGCCCGGGAACCCGGCGGGTCTCGAGCGTCGGCAGCAATTCGCGGGGATCGACGAAATCGTATTCGATCGCATAGCCCGGCCGGCGCATCACGGCACGCTCCAGGCCGGGAATGGTGGCGATCAGCACGGCCTGCACATCGCGCGGCAGCGAGGTCGAAATCCCGTTGGGATAGACCGTATCGTCGTCGAGCCCTTCCGGTTCGAGAAAGATCTGATGCCGCTCGCGCTCGGCAAAGCGCACAACCTTGTCCTCAATCGACGGGCAATAGCGCGGCCCGACCCCGGTGATCGCACCGCCATAGAGCGGCGAGCGATCGAGATTGGCGCGGATAACCGCGTGCGTCGCCGGTGTGGTCTCGGTGATGTGGCAGGCAACCTGCGGGGTGGTGATCGCCGCGGTCAGGAACGAGAACGGCAGGGGTGGGTCGTCTCCGGGCTGTGGTTCGAGCCCGGCCCAGTCGATCGTGGTGCCGTCGAGTCGCGGCGGCGTCCCGGTCTTCAGCCGCCCGAGGGCGAAGCCGCAGCGCCGCAGCGTGTACGACAGGCCATGGGAGGGCGCTTCGCCGACCCGGCCCGCAGCGATTTTTTCCTCGCCGATATGGATGAGCCCGCCGAGAAACGTGCCGGTGGTCAACACGACCCGGCCCGCAGCAAGTCGGCGCCCATTGCCAAGCACCACCCCGCAGACCCGGCCGCCATCATCGACCGCCAGGTCCTCCGCGGCGCCCTCGATGATGGTGAGCCCCGGGGTCTCGGCGAGCAGCGCCGCCATCGCCGCGCGATAGAGCCGGCGGTCGGCCTGAGCGCGCGGGCCGCGTACCGCCGGGCCCTTGCTGCGGTTCAGCATGCGGAACTGGATTCCGGCGCGGTCGATCGCCCGGCCCATCACCCCGTCGAACGCGTCGATCTCGCGGACCAGGTGGCCCTTCGCAAGACCGCCGATCGCCGGGTTGCACGACATCTCGCCGATCGTCGCGCGGTTGTGGGTGACAAGCGCCGTGCGCGCGCCGACCCGCGCCGCGGCGGCGGCCGCCTCACAGCCGGCATGCCCGCCACCGATGATGATGACGTCGTATGCGCCCGGGGATACGCTCATCGCGCCAATCTACGGGGCGCCACTCCGGCTGTCGAGGCCGCGCCGGCCCGCGCCGTGATGTTTCACGTGAAACATCACTTCCCGAGGCAAAATTCCGCGAAGATAACGTCAAGCAGGTCCTCGACCTCGGCGCGCCCGGTGATGCGCCCGAGACTGCGCCAGGCGAGCCGCAAATCCTCGGCGCGCAACTCGGCCAGCGGTGCTGTCAGCGAGCGGCGCAACGCCGCCCCCGAGTCCTCCAGCGCCTCACGGTGGCGCGCCCGGGTCAATACCGGCGCGGCACCGTGGTAACCGGCCCCGATCCGGTCGACCAGCGCAGCGACGAGGGCGGGGATGCCGGCTCCGGTCAGCGCCGACACCGGGATCACCTCTGCCGGCCGCTCGCGCGGCGAACCGGCGAGGTCGATCTTGTTGGCGACGAGAATCGTGCCCGGACCGCCCCACGCCGCCGCGCCGCGCGCGCCACCGGGGTCAGCCGCGTCGAAGACATACAGCCGCAATTCCGCGGCCTCGGCCCGGGCCAGCGCCCGGCGCAGCCCCTCCTGCTCAACCTCATCAGCGGCCTCGCGCAGCCCGGCGGTATCGGCCAGGACTACCGGATAGCCGCCGAGATCGACCGCGACCTCGATCAC
>DATLRD010000052.1:0-7814 GCA_035534855.1 Allostellaceae bacterium
TGCGGATCTACCCAATCCTGCCAGGGTGTGATACTAGCGCGCTAGGCTGCGCCGCACCGCGCAAGGTGGGGGATCGTCTAACGGTAGGACAGCGGACTCTGACTCCGCCAGTCTAGGTTCGAATCCTAGTCCCCCAGCCACTTGATTTCATTGCGATTTTGTCTCCCTCTGCATAGAACAACCTGGCCCATCGATGTGCTCGACGGCAAGGTAATCGTCGCTAATGGCGCGCCTCGACCGGCTCGGTCCGGCGGCACAGGTGGTCGCTCAGATGCTTTCAGAAAGACCTTCTTCGACCAACGCGGGCTGATCTCCCTCTTGGAGCAGCACCACCGCCTACATTACGCTGCATGAACCGCCGTATACGGAACCGTACGTACGGTGGTGTGGGCGGGTGAGCCGTCATTGCCGCCGCAGCGGGAACCCCCGCTAACCCCCGCTAACCCCCGGGGCACTCCCCGGGGCCGCCTGCGCGGGACCCGCCGGCGCGGGGGGTGACGGGGGCGCGTCGATTTCCAGCGGATCCGTATCGGATCGAACGGCGGCGGCGGACGGTACGGCGCGCCGCCGCCGCTTCGCTACTGCTTGCCGGCGAAGATCCCGGAGGCGAGATAGGTCGGGAACCCGGCGACTGATTGAACGGCGAAATTGCCACCGGTCTCCGCCGCCATCGGGCCGTAGAAGGTGCCGTTGACCCCGCCGACGAAATTTGCCGAGTTGATGCCAAAGCGGTAGGTGGCACCGCTCACCAAGGGCTGGCCGCTCGCTGCGAAGCTGTGCCCGTCGAAATTGTTGACCGCCCAGGTGCCGGTTTGCGTGCCGAAATTGTAGGTCGAGCTGAAGGCGCCGGCGGCCAGATAGCTCTGGCCGTTGTTGAAGACCGAACCGATCGCGTGGCCGGCATAGGTTGCGGTCGCCGATTGGCTCATCAGGCTGCTGATGTCGCTGAGCGGGGTCGCGACCCCGGCGACCCAGGTGTTGATGTGCGCCGCATCGACGCGCGGAAAGGCCGGGTCGGTGGCGCTGGTCAGCTGCAGGTTGCCGCCCCAATAGCCCCATTGCAGGTATTGGCACTGGCACGCCGTCGCACCGGCCTGCTGCAGCAGCGCGGTGGGGACGCCGGCGGCGCCGGAGCTGACGAAATAGCCGGTGCTGCTGGGTGAGGCGGCCTGATTTTCCGCCGCCGCAAAGGTGTTGTCATCGACAAAGGCCTGCGCCCCGGCGGCGCCGGTCAGGCTGCCGTATTGCATGTTCAGCGCCGGGGACGGCGGCGCGGTGGGGTTGGTCAGGCTGACCGCGCCGCCGGCCAGGTTGGCCTGGATGCGGTTGTTCGGTGCGTCGGTCGTGACGAGGGTGCCGCCGGCGACGATATAGGGGTTCGGCGTCGTTTGGCCTTGCGGGTACATCAGCCCGCCGAAATTGCCCGAGAGCGCCTGCGTCGTGCGGCTGGCCGGGATCCCGGCGGGCAGCGGGGCGGCGATGGCCGGCTGTGCGAAACCGTAGCTCGTCGTCGTGCCCGACGGCGACACTTCCGAAGCCGTCGATGGCAGGGTCGGGCTGCCGACGCTGCCGTTGCTGCTTGAATAGGCGGTCTGGTCGAGGACAAAGCCGGTGACGGCGCTGCCGCCGTAAAGGCTGCCGCCGGCGCCGTCGACGGTCGAACTGACCGCCGAACTCAGCCGCACCGGCGTGCCGGCCGCCGACAGCAGCGAGGAGCCGCGCATCTGGCCGGTCAGGATCGGCTGTCCGCTGCTCTGCAATGTACCGATCTCGCCGGTGGTGACCGCGATCGCGGATTGCTGATTGGGGCCCTGTCCGCTGATCGAGAGACTGGCCTGCAGTCCGCGCGCCGCCGACAGGGTCGAGGCGGCGCCGATCGGCGTGGTGGGCGGGGCGACGATGTAGAGCGGCGACACCGTGGCGTTCGGCAGATTGCCGCCGGCCTGGTTGCGGATGAACGGGATCGTCGATTGCAGCACGCCGTCGGGCTGGACGGTGAACGCGAAGGTTCGCGTCGCGCCGGTCGGCTGGTAGAAGCTGGCGTTGACCGGCGTCCCGCCGAAGATGAAGAGCGGTTGCGCCGGCTGGGCGGTCGGCGTGATGTCGGCGTAGAAGAAACTGTTGTCGGCCGCCAGGAAGCTGGTGCCGGTGAACGAGCCGAGGCTGCTCGAACTGCCTTGCAGGCTGGCAAAGCCCGAAGCGAGCGGAAAGGAAATCGTGCCGAGAGCACCAAAGCTGCCGGTGAAGGTGCCGTTTGTCAGCGTGCCGCCGGCATAGGCGATGTCGTTGGCAGCGGTGTTGTCATAGAAGCCGAGGGCCGGATTGTTGGTCCGCTTGAGCCGCCCGGCATAAGGGATCGAGCTGCTGGGTGGGCCGCTGGGTGGACCGCTGGGCGGACCGCTGATCGGAACGCTGTTGGGACCGCCGACCGGCTGGCCCGACGGGGTGGTCCCGATCTGCGGGCTGGCAGAGCACGCGGTCGGGTCGGTTCCCGAGCAGACGACGATGATCTGGCCGGCGCTGTTGGCAAGTGACAGCGGCGCTCCGGCCGCCGCGCCTGTCGTGCCTTGCAAAGGGAGCAGGGTTGGGTAAAGCGCGGAGTAGTAGGTGTTTGGCTGCGGCGCGAAGGCGTTGCCGCCGTCGTTCTGCTGCGCCTGCCGGATGCTGTCGACAAGGTCTTTCGATATTTCGGTGATGCCGCTGTTGAGGACGAAGGTCGTGGTCGGGATGACCGGCGCGCCGCCATCGCCGCCGGGGCGCCCGTCGAGCTGTTGCATCAGGGCGGCCAGCTCTTTTTCCGACACCGGCTGCGGCGCCGACAGCTTGCCCGTCCGGCTGATCGTGATCTCATAGCCGGCCCGGCTCAGCGTCTCGGCGCTGCCGTTCACCCCGGTGATCGTCAGCCCGTGACCGAACACGAAGATCACCTCGGTTTCGCCGTTGGGCTTGAAATTGACGATGAAGACCCCGCCGCGTACGGCCAGGGTTGCCGTGCTGGTGCGCAGCGTCACCGCCTCGTCATGCTTGCTCAGCTTGCCGCCGACATAGCGCAACAGGCCGCGCGTCGCGCTCATCGCCAGCTTGCCGGTGGTGGTCTTCGGGTCATAGACGAATTGATCGATCGTCAAATCCGAATTGGGACCGATCGTCATCGCGGATTCGTCGAGGAACAGCAGCTGGGCCTGGCCGCCGGTGTTGGTGGTGATGCGCTCGTTGAACACGACGTCCTGCCCGATCATGAGTCGCCGCGGCTGGCCGCCCGGCGGCGTGCCCTGCGCCGCGGTGTTGACCGCGCTGCTGATGCCGACCCGCTGCTGCGCGCAGAGGCCGCTCGCGCCGACCGTCAGCGCCAGCAGGGCAAGGGCGGCGGCACGAAGCACAGACAAGGCAGGACCGGGCATGACGCGTCTCCTCGGATACCGCGGCGCGGCGGCGCTATGCAACCCGCACAACCAAGCGACGGATAACGCAAAACAAGATAGCGCAAAACAAGATAGCGCTCAGGCAACCCCCTGTCATGCGGGAGGTTGCGGCGCCGGGGCAGCGAGCGGGTCGGCTAAAACCGGATCTGTGGGCCGACCAGTATGCTGTTGTTGGAGTAGGCGTAGAGCGGCAGGTCCGAGGAGACGATGTCCCGCTGCAGCTGCACGACGACCGCGATGTTGTTGCTGACCTGAAAGCTTTGCGTGACGCCAAACCGCCACCGCCGATCGAGGCGCTCGCTGAAGCCGCCGCCGACGACGCAACACGGGTCGGGAGCGGCGTAATCGGACCAGCTGCGGCTGAGAAAGACCGTCGTCTCCCACGGGTAGTGGAGGTATCCGGTCGGGTCGTCATAGCGGATGCGATAGGCGGCTGCGCCGGCATAGGTCTTGCTGCTGTAGTAGTCGAGCGGGCCGAAGATCGTCTGGATCTTGCGCGCCTGCTGATCGAGAAAATCGAACTCGAGGGTCAGCTCGGAGTCGGGGTTCGCGGTGATCGGCTTGCTGACAAACAGCGAGAAGAGCTTGTCGTTGCCGTTAAGACCGCGCGACAGCGGCCGGTCGGGCGCGTTGTTGAAATTCTTGTCGCGAAATTCGAACAGCGATTTCACGTGAATGTCGCGCCACGTCACCGCCGTGGCCTCGGCGCCGACGCCGAAAGTGTGGAAGTACTGGTTGCCGCCGAGGCCCACGTCGTTGGCGATCAGATACGGCTTGAGCGAGGCCGAACTCACCCACGACAGCGGGTCGACAAAGTTGAACCGCGGCCCGACCGTCAGCTCGGCCACCGCGAGATCGAGCCGATCGACACGGGCGTAATGATTGGCGAAGCCGGTGCCGGTGACGTCGATGGTGTCGCGCGTCTGCGTGCCGAGGTCGTAGCTGTAGAGAAACGAGCCGGTGCCGAAAATGTCGAAATCGTTCTTTTTCGTGAACTGGCTGCTCAGCAACACGTCGCCGATCGGCGACCGGATCAGCGGCGAACCCGGTGCGATGTTGGCGTCCGACTGGTACTGCCCGCCGAAGAACACAAAACCGGAGAACCGCTGCGGCGCGCTGAGCCGGGCGATCTGCGCCAGATAGGTCTGCACGCGCGCCTTCACCGCGGCCGGCGGGTTCGCCGCCAGCGCGCGCTCGAAATACGTTTGCGCGACTTCGTAGGAACCCATCCGGAAGTACAGCGCACCGAGTTCGAGCTGCACCCGCGGCAGGTGCGGGTTGAACATCAGCATGCGTTCGAGGGCCGAGACCGCCGCCTCGTTGTCGCCGAGCTTGGCGGCGATGCCGGCATAGGCGAAAGCGGCGTCGAGGTTCCCCGGATTGCGCACCATCCGCTGGAACAACGCCTCCTTTTGCGCCTGCAGTGTGGCGCGCTCGGCGGTGGAGAGTTCCTGCGCCAAGGCCGGTCCGGCAACCAGGCCGATGACGACAAGGGCCAGCAGCAGCCCGTCGCGCAACCGGCCCATCTGGCGTAGCGCACCGAACTGCCGTAGCGCACCGACGATGCTATTCAAAAGGCCTGACACCCCGCCCCCAACGCGGCCAGTTCGCTTGCGGCCCCAAGGGTAGCTAACCCGCGGTTGTTTCGCAACGCATGCTATTGCGCGCGCGACGAATATCCGCAGAGCCGCCGGCAGCGCGCTACCGTGCTTGCCTGCCCCGGCAATCCGGCAGGCCGACAGATCTCGCGGTCGCCGGCGAAGCGCCGCTATCTTTCGCCGGGATCGCGCGGAACCCCGAATCGCCGGCGCAGCAACCGAGCGACCGGCGCCTATTCGGGAAACGGCAGCGGGGTTCCCGGCGGCAGGCCGACCTCGAACACGTTCAGCGTGTTGCCGATCAGCGTGTAGTAGCCGATGATGCTGATCACCTCGACCAATCCCCTTTCGCCGAGCGCGGCGACCGCCTCGCCGAAGCTGGCATCGGACAGGCGCTGGGTGCGGAAGATCTCGCTGCAGATGCGGTGGACGAGCGCCTCGTCGGCGGCGGCGAACTGCGGCGCGCCGCCGGTGCGGATCGCCTCGATCGCGGCTTCCGGCACGCCCGCCTTCGCGGCCAGCGGCGCGTGCGCATACCATTCGTACTGGGCCCGCCAGAACCGCGCGGTGGTGATGATCGCCAGCTCGGAGAGCCGGTCGGACAACGACGTACCCCAGCGCAGATGTTCGCCGAGCTGCGCCGCGTGGCCGCAAATCTCCGGCGCCCGGATCAACAGCTCGAACGGGCCGCCAAATCGGCCGCGCTTGCCGGCGATAATCTCATCGTGGACGCGGCGCTGGGCCGGGCTCATGTCGGCGGTCGCGATGTCGCGGTAACGGCTCATTGCTCGCTCCCTTGTTGCGTGGCCGCGACATCATAGCCGAGCGGCGGCGCGTCCGGTCATGCGCGGCATGCATCCCCGATCGCGGGCGGCGGCGCCAATCTTGCGCTTGGATAACCGATTGGGCCTGAGGTTACGGCGAATTAATCCAGCTGACAGCGGCCTGTTAGCTTGCGCGCGCATCTTCTAGCGATGATTTGCGCAACAGGAGATGGTTCATGACGCAACGACCGGCGGGGTCTGCCCGCCAGCTCTGGTCCAGAAAATTTGGCGCCGCCGCGGTCGGCTTCGGCCTCGGTGCGACGCTGGCGCTGTCCCCCGTGGTCCGGGCGCAAACGGCGCCCGCGACCGGCGCGGCGGCCGCATCAGCCGCGCAAGCCGCGCCGCTGCGGCCGCAGCAGAGTTTCGCGCCGCTGGTCAAGCGGGTGCTGCCTGCGGTCGTCAACATTTCGGTGACCGAAAAATCCGGCGCCCAAATGATGTCGGATCAGCTGCCGCAAACCTTCCAAGGCACCCCGTTCGACGATTTCCTGCGGCGCTTTTTCAACCAGCATGGCGGCGACCACCAGGCGCCGGGGCCGTTTTCCGAGAACCCGGGCGAGGAGGGCAACGCCAAGCAGATCGCCCTCGGCTCCGGCTTCATCATCGACCCGTCCGGCTACATCGTCACCAACAACCACGTGGTCGGCGACGCCGCCAAGGTGCAGGTCATTCTGCAGGACGGCACCAAATACCCGGCGCGCATCGTCGGCCGCGATCCGCGCACCGATCTCGCCGTGCTGAAGATCAAGGCCGACAAGCCGTTGCCCTTTGTCAGCTTCGGCGACAGCAAGTCGGCGCAGGTCGGCGACTGGGTGGTCGCGGTCGGCAATCCGTTCGGCCTCGGCGGCACGGTCACCACCGGGATCATCTCGGCGCGCGGCCGCGACATCCATTCCGGCGAGTTCGATGATTTTCTGCAGATCGACGCGCCGATCAACCGCGGCAATTCCGGCGGCCCAACCTTCAACCTGGAAGGCAAGGTGATCGGCATCAACACCGCGATCTATTCGCCCAATGGCGGCAGCGTCGGGATCGGTTTCGCGATCCCCGCGAACCTCGCCAAGCCGATCGTCGCGCAGCTCGAGGCGCACGGCAAGGTGACGCGCGGCTGGCTCGGGGTGCAGATCCAGCAGGTGACGCCGGCGATTGCGGCCAGCCTCGGCCTCAAGGGCGATCCCAAGGGCGATCCCAAGGGCGACGATCACGGCGCGATCGTCGCCCTGGTATCGCCGAACAGCCCGGGCGCGCATGCCGGGTTGAAGCAGGGCGACGTGATCCTGTCGTTCGACGGCAGCCCGGTGAAACAGCTGCGCGACCTGCCCCGGCTGGTCGCCGCGGCCGCGCCCGGCTCGGCCGGAACGCTGGAGGTCTGGCGCGACGGAAAGTCGAGCGAGCTGCACGTCACGCTTGGCGATGCGCCGGAAAACCCGAAGATCGCCTCGGCCGGCGGCGCATCCTCAAGCAACGACCAGGCAGAGGCGCAGGCGCAGGGCATGCATTTCGCGGCGCTGACCAGCGATCTGCGTCATGAGCTGCATATTGGCCCGAAGGTGCACGGTGTCGTCATCTCCAACGTCGATAGCGGCAGCCCGGCGGATTCGCTCGGTCTGTCGCGCGGCGACGTGCTGGTGTCGATCAATCAGCATGCGGTCGACACCCCGCAGCAGGCGGCGAAGGAGCTCAAGGACATCGCCAACTCGCCGCAGAAGAACGCGCTGTTGCTGCTCAACCGCGGCGGCGTCACGCAATATGTCGGCGTCGACCTGAGCAAGAACGCCGGCTAAGCAAACTTTCCTTGATCGGAGCACAAATCGTCGGCCTTCCTCATCCACTCCCTCTCCGCCCCCGTGGGCCATGGCGGGGGGCGGAGAGGGTTGGGGTGAGGTGGGGGATGCCAGAGCGCTTGCCGACACCCACCTCACCCTCCCACGCCTGCGGCGTGGGTCCCTCCCTCTCCCCCCTGAAGGGCG
>DATLRD010000053.1:0-5294 GCA_035534855.1 Allostellaceae bacterium
CCCACATCAACAGATCGCCGACCTGCCAGCGATGGCGATAAAGAAATTCGGGTCGCACGCACCACGCGTCGAGCTCGGCGATCAGCGGCACCGCCTCGTTGTCGGGCACGCCTTCGATGCCGACGCACTCGCCGGCGGTGACGTAGAGCGCCTTGCGCCCGGTATAGGGGTGGGTACGCACGATCGGATGGGCGATGTCGGGCGTCTCGGCAAGCTGCGCCGCGGTCAGCTTGGGGCGCGGGCTGCCCGGCACGCGGCGGCGCTCGGAATAGCGGTGGATCGCCCTGCGCCCCTCGATCCGCCGCTTGGTTGCCGCCGGCAGCGCCTCATAGGCGGCAATCGTATTGGCGAACACCGTGTCGCCGAGCGCCACCCCATCGCGATGCGGCACCTCCTTGGCGTAAAGCAGCGAACACCGGCTCGGAAACTGGCGATACGAGGTGTCGCTGTGCCAGGTAAACCCGGCATCGGCGAGCCCGATCAGCTCGCCCGCCTCATTGCGCACGTTGGAAATCAGCAGGATCTCGGGATAGCCCGGCAGCAGGTATTTCTTGACGATATGGATTTCCAGTTCGCCGAACCGGCGGCTGAAATCGATGTGTTGTTCGTTGGTCAGTGTCTGGCGGCGGAAACAGACGACAATGTTGTCGTGAAACGCCGCCTCGATCTCGGCGAACGTATCGTCACTCAGCGTCCGGGACAGATCGACCCCGATCTCCGCGCCGAGCGCCGCATCGGCCCGAGTTACCGGGATCGGCATTTTCGTCTCGATCGCTGGGACTGCCACGGTAACGCCTCCCCGGTTCGCTGATGGGGTCGGATCGTATCCGCAACCCGGCGCCAAACAAAGCGGCGCCGGCACCCTGCCGGCAACGCCCGAGTTCGTGTAGATGTGTCGGGTTACGGGTTTGAGAGGTGCCGAAATGAGCCAATCGGGCGAAGGCGGGTTCCGCCTTGAGGAAGCAACGATCGACGATCTGCACCGCGCGATCCGCGCCGGCGAGACCACGTGCCTCGCGGTGGTGCAGCATTATCTCGCTCGCGCCCGCGCGTTTAACGGGGTCGCCAGCCGGCTCGTCACCGAAGACGGCGCCACGGTGCCCGAGGCCGCGGGCGTGGTCCGCGCCGGTGCCGCGCTGCGCTTTCCGGGCAAAACCGTGGCGGCGTCGACGATCTATCCCGAGCTCGACCGCTACCGCGGCCCGCCGCTCGAATTCGGCCGCATGGAAGCGACCGCCTCCGACCCGTCGGTGGCCCAGCAATACGGCATGATCGCCGGCATCCCCGATAGCACCCAGATCAACGCGCTGGCGACGCTCAATATCCGCGGCGAGCGCTCGGTGACCTGCAAGGGCGAATTCGACCGCCATCCTTCGCAAGGCCCGCTGCCGCCGGGCGCGCCGCCGGTGTGCGACGAGTTCCGCCACCAGCCCGACGCGCTCGAAACCGCCGCCGCGCTCGATGCGCGGTGGGGCCGCAACCCCGACCTCGTGGCGATGCCGATGTACGGGGTCGTGTTTTCGTTCAAGGACCCGTTCGACACCAAGGACATGCGCACCACCGCCGGCGGCGACGCGGCCTATGACATCGATTTCCCGGCGCGCGACCACGCGTTGGTCGAGCAGTTGCGCAGCAAGGGCGCGATCATCTTCGCCAAGGCGGTCAACACCGAATATAACGGCCGCGCCGGCAACCCCGGCGGGCGCCATCAGCCGGAAAAGATCCTGCCCTCGGTGCTCGGCTATCAGCGCAGTTCGTGGGCCGGCAACCCGGCCAACCCGTACGACACGACGCGCGCGGCCTCGCTCGGGTCGAGCTCGGGTTCGGGCGTGTCGGTCAGCGCCAATCTGGTGATGGCGAGCCTCGGCGAGGAGACCCGCGCCTCGTGCCGCGGCCCGGCCAACCACAACGCGGTCGCGCTGATCCTGCCGCACAAGGCGATGCTCGGCTTCGACGGCGGCGCGATCGGCGCCGACATCTATTGCGACCGCAGTGGCATTCTCGCGCGCACGCTCGCCGATTGCGCCAAGGTGCTCGACGCGCTGAAAGACCCCGAGCGCGGCTATTACGACCCGCGCGACCCTTATACGACCGTGCCGCGCGCGTCGGTGCTGCGCACGTCCTTCACCAGCCACGCGGTGCCGCAGCGGACGCTCAAAGGCGTGCGCATCGGCGTGGTGCGCGAATCGATGCTGGTGCGCCCCGGCGAGAAGGCGGTCGAGCCGATCGCGACCGCGGCGGCGGCCGAGATCAAATCGGTGCTCGGCGAAAAGCTCGGCGCGACGCTGGTCGAATCCGGCGACCCGCTGTGGCACCCCGACGCCGATTGCGAACTGATGCAGCCGGATTTCCGCCGCGCGCTGGCCACGCTGGTGCCGGTGTTCATGCCCGACCTGCTGTTCCGCCTCGGGCGCGACGGCACCCCGGTATTCAAGGAATTTGCCGCCGCGATCCGGGCGACCGAGTTCCAGCCCGGCAAGTTCTTCGGCACCGGCGACATGGCGCCGATCGATTACTGCGTCACCCTCGCCGAGGGGCGGATGCCGCCGCCGCACAACCTCGACATCGCCACGGTGCAGGACCAGGTGCTGGCGATGAGCTTCCGCTTTCATATCCCGCAATATCTGTCGCGCCGCGCTGCGGATTGGGCGGCGCGCGGGCATAGAGAGACGCTCGCGGATTTCACCGCGCTCAACGCGCGCTCGAAATTCTGGGGCGATGACGGCCGTGCCGCGTTCAAGAACTGGGAGGAGGTGACCGACCCGCGCAACAAGCTCGGCGGGCGGCAGGGGGTCGACGAGCGCATCATGCTGCGCGAGCTTTTGCGCCGCCTCGACATGATGGTGATGCTGGAAAACCGGCTCGACGCGCTGGTGCGGCTGCACACGCCGCTGCCGCCGGCAAAGATCGGCGGCGCCCACGACCCGCTCGGCGGCCCCAACAACCTGCGCCCCGAGTCACTCTATGGCCCCAATGCCGGATTGACCGAGGTGCTGGTGCCAGCCGGCTATGTGACCGAGGTGTGGGACCCGGTGTTCAAGCTCAGCGCCGACGGCACAAGCTATGTCTCGGCTCCGGCCACGGCGCCGACCGTATTGCCGGCACCGGGATTGCCGTTCTCCCTGGTGTTCCGCGCCGAACCCGGCCGCGAAGACGTGCTGCTGACGATCGCCGCATCCTACGAAGCCGCCTCCAAACGCCGGATACCGCCGCCGCGGTTCGGGGCGGTGTAGGTCGTCACAGAATCCGCATTATGAAATAGAGAAAGGAAAATAATCCAAAAATGCAAAAGGATTGGGCGGCCAATCTCATCCATAACGGAAATATTTGCTGGGGACTCATCGGGCGTTGGGCTCCGACACCCCCTTTCCAGCGAATATTAATGACAGATGACGGCGGGTTTGTGGTTTGAAACATAAATATTGTTAGATATTCTTTCGGATTTATATGATCAAATCTGAGAGTGAAATTCCCTTCTGGATTTGTTAGCTCCGTAAACTGACGCTGAGGCCAGACGTCAAAATGTGCCGGACGAATGGGAAACACTACCTCTACGCCTTCAGCGAGAACCCTTCCCACGTTTTGAATCCAGATTTCTTTCGTAAATGCAAGAATGGGAGGGTTTATCTTTTGTAAATTGAACGCATGTTGATGTGAAAAGGCCCATGCTACCTTGGGTCGCCCCGTATAAATGCGTAGCGCAAGCCACCCTAAAGAAGAAAGAACGGCGGCAACGACGACCGCCAAGACCTCGTTACTCGATGCTGCACGGTTCCAGAGTTGGTCAAATGTCATCGAAAGGGCCACGCGAGATTCGTCCAGACGGACGCGATATTTAACGTATGGTTGAGGTGTCACGCCAGTGGTCAGCTATCATAACGATCGCCCTGGCTGCGGTACGTTTGGTACGGCCCTCCGACCGCATCGCAGCGTCGTGCAAAGAATGATGGACCAGTCCGTTCGAGGGTTGAATGATGTTAAAGGAACTGGACCCGGTCGTTCTCACTCAGGCGCTGCCGGAGCACGGCTTGCGCCCCGGCGATCTCGGCTGGGTCGTGATGGTTCATGCCGAAGAGGCCGGGTATGAGGTCGAGTTCGTTACCTTGGCCGGCGAAACCGTGTCGGTGGTGACCGTCCCGGCCGCCTCGATGCGGCCGGCGCGGGCGAGGGAGATCGCGCACGCGCGCGCCGTCGCGTAGCAAGGGTTCCCGCGTTCCCGGGGAGATGGATGAATAGGGGAGACGATCACATGCCCAACGCTACCTACACCCGCCCCACGCGCTCCGCCCCGCCGCCGACCAACCCTCTCTTGGCGCCGCAGCCGCCGATCGCGCCGCTGACGCCGCCGGTGCATGTCGTCGATCTGATGACGCCGGCGGGATCGGCCGCATTCGGCGCGGTGTGGCGGGGGATCGAGGCGAAGCTCGTCGAATGCCCGGCGCTCAGCGATTCGATGCCCGAGTTCAAGACCACCTACGATGTCGAGCCGCATGCCGAGCTGGTCGGCTTTGACGATTCGGCGTGGCCGGTGATCGCGGCCGACGATCTCGGCGGCAAGCGCGGCGGCGGGATGATCTCGTTCTTCTGGTATCGCGCGACGCTGACCATCCCCAAGGAGGCGCAGGGCTTCGCGACCGACGGCGCCAAGGCGGTGCTGCGGGTCAATATCGACGACTACGCCGAAATTTGGGTCAACGGCGAATTGCCGCGCGCTGCCGGGCGGCCGAGCCCGGCCTGCATCCAAGGGTTCAACATGCCGAACCGGCTCGTCCTCGGCGACCAGATCGTCCACCCCCGCGAGAAATATGAAATCGCCGTGTTCGCGATCAATGGGCCGATCTCGGCCGCGCCAGCCAATTTCCTGTGGTTCCGCGAGGCGAAGGTGGAATTCTACCGCTGACCGCTATCGGTATTCGTCGCCGCAATCGCCGATCACGGCCATCAGGTCGCGCGAGCGGGCGAGGATCGGATCGAGCGCGGCGCGGTCTTCGGCATCGAGCGCGAGGTCGAAGACCCGCGCGGTGTCGACGAGGTGCTCGCTGAGGCCAAGCCGCGCGCCGATGATGACCCCGGCAACCGCCGGCCGGTCGAGGATCGCGCGGGTGCCGATACTGGCGATGCTGGTGCCGTGCTTGTCGGCGATGCGCTTGAGTGCGGCGAGCAACTCCTGAAACAGCGTCCAGCCGCCCCACGTGTCGATCATCTGCTTGTATTTCTGTTGCGACATGGTGACGAGGTCGGCATGGCCGGGCTCGCGGCGGCCGAGCCACGCCTCAGACAGCAACCCGCCGAGC
>DATLRD010000054.1:0-9023 GCA_035534855.1 Allostellaceae bacterium
GCGGCGACCGACGTCGCCACCCGGCTGAGGGAGTAAGTCGATGTTTGGACGATTGACCGGTCTCGCGGGCGTGCTTGTTTTGCTGGCGGCCTGCAGCAACACGCCGCCGGCGCCGACGACCTCAGGCCCGGGTGGGCCGGGTGGGCCGGGCGGGCCGGGGGGCATGAGCACGTCGCAATACGCCCCCGGCTCGCAGCAGGATCTGGCGGCGACCGCCGGGGACCGCGTGTTCTTTGCCTACGACCGCGCCAACATCTCGCCCGAGGGCCAGCAGATCCTGGAGCGCCAGGCGCAATGGCTGCAGCACTTTCCGAACGTCTCGGTGACGATCGAAGGGCATTGCGACGAGCGCGGCACCCGCGAATACAACCTCGCCCTCGGCGAGCGCCGCGCCGAGGCGGCCAAGCACGTGCTGGTGGCGCTCGGCGTCCCGGAGGGTCGTATCCGCACGATCAGCTACGGCAAAGAGCGGCCGATCGTGGTCGGGTCGAACGAGGAAGCGTACGCGCAGAACCGCGTCGGTATCACCACGGTCAATTGATCGTTGCGGCGGGCGGGTTTGCCGGGGGGGCGTGCACGATCGCCGGATGCGCCCTGATTTTGCCTAAAACGCACACTAGAACCGGGGCTTGTACTTTACTGCGGCGGGTCGGCAAAAGCCGGCCGGCCGCGGCGCAAGGCGGTTGCCCGGGCGCGAGCGATCCGGCGGCAGCCTGCGCTGTTTAGCGAGGCCCCTTGATGCTCCGCCGTACGACCATGCCGTTCGCGTGCCTGGGTCTGGCGATCGGGTTGGTGGTGTGCACGCTGCCGGTGACGGTAGCGGCGCAGGACCAGTCGACGCAGGACCGGCTCGACCGGCTCGAACGCGATCTCAACATGCTGCAGCGCCAGGTCTATCGCGGCGCGCCGACCCCGATGAATGGCGACCCGACCGCCGCGGCGAGCGAGGAAATTCGCCTCGAACGCCTCGAACAGCAGATGCGTGACCTGACCGGCCGGGTCGAGGAATACGCCAACCAGGTGAACCAGCTCCGCCAGCGGCTCGAGCAGGTCAACAGCGACATGGAAGTGCGGGCGAGCCAGGGCAGCGGGACGCCGCCGGCCGCCGGCGCCGGCGACAGCCCGCCGACCCCGGCGCCCTACGGCCCTGAGCACCACCGCTCGGGCGAATTCGGCGCGGCCGCCCCAGGCGCGGTAGCGCCCGGCAGCGTCGTTCCCGGTCCGGGCTCGGGCTCGGGACCGCAGCCGATCTTCGGCACGCTGACCCCGCCCGGCGAGATGCCGCCGCAGCCGGTGCCCCGCGGCGCACCGCCGCAGCCGCAGAGGCCCGGCGAGCAGACCGCGGATCGCGGTCCTCCGGCATCGCCCGGGGGCGACGGCCCGCTGCCCGCCGGCTCGCCGGTTCAGCAATACAATTATGCGTTCGGGCTGCTTAAGCAGGCCAATTATCCCGGCGCCGAGGTTGCGCTGAAGGCGTTTATCGCCCGGCATCCGCGGGATTCGCTGACCGCCAGCGCGCAATACTGGCTCGGCGAAACCTATTACGCCCGCGCCAAATATCTGGAGGCGGCGAGCGCCTTCGCCGACGGCTACAAGCGGTTCCCGCACGGGCCGAAGGCCGCCGACGAGCTGCTCAAGCTCGGCATGGCGCTGGGCCACGCCAACCAGAAGCAGAACGCGTGCGTCGCGCTGGCCCAGCTCGACCACGCCTTCCCCAATCCCGGGCCCGCGATCAAGCGCGCCGCGACCGAAGAGAAACGGCATCTACGCTGCGGCTGACGCGGTGCCGGCGGCGCCGTTTACGGTTTCTGAGCTGGCCGCCGCGCTGGCGGCGATCGGCTGCTTCGAGGGCCGCCCGCTGGTCGCGGTCGCCACGTCGGGCGGGCCGGACAGCCTCGCGCTGGCGATTCTTGCCGACCGCTGGGCGCGCGGGCAGGGCGGCGTCGCCTGGGCGGTCACGGTGGACCACCGGCTGCGGCCCGACAGCGCCGGCGAGGCGCGGCGGGTCGGCGACTGGCTCGCCGCGCGCGGCATCCCGCATGCGGTCCTGGCGTGGGAGGGCGAGCGTCCGGTCGCCGGGATCGAGGAGGCGGCGCGTGAGGCGCGCTATCGCCTGCTCGGCCGCTGGTGCCGCGAGCACGGCTGCCTGCACCTGTTGGTCGCGCATCATCGCGAGGACCAGGTCGAGACCTTTCTGATCCGGCGCGCCGCCGGCAGCGGGCCGGCCGGGCTGGCGGCGATGGCGCCGGTGCGCGAGCTTGCCGGCTGCCGGCTGGTGCGGCCGCTGCTCGCGGTGCCGCGGGCGCGCCTCGCCGCGGTTCTTGCCGCCGAAGGCCAGGAATATGTCAGCGACCCGAGCAACCGCGACCCGCGGTTCGCGCGCGCCCGGCTGCGGCGCGACGGTACCGCAGAGGGCACGGCGCTGGCCGCCGCGCTCGCCGCGATCCGGCGCCACGGCGAGGAGCGGGTAGCGGAGGAGCGTCGGATGTACCGGTTGACCGCGCGCGCGGTCGTGCTGCACCCGGCCGGGTTCGCGGTGCTCGACCCGGCGCCGCTCGCCGCGGCGCCCGACGAGCGCGCGATGGCACTGCTGGCGCGGCTGGTGCTGACCCTCGGCGGCGCGCGCCATGCGCCGCGGCGCGAGCGGCTGGCGCGGCTGCGGGCCCGACTGGCGGCGGCGGCTCCGCGGGCGGCGACGCTCGGCGGCTGCCGCTTTGTCCCGTGGCGCGGGCAGGTCTTGGTGCTGCGTGAGCTCGCGGCCGCCGCGCCGCCAACGCCTCTGGACCCCGGCGCCGCCGCAGTGGCGTGGGACTGTCGCTTCGTCGCCGCGCTGCCCGCCGGCGCCGGTGCCGGCGGCGGGATGACGCTCGGCCAGCTTGGCCGAGAGGGCGTGGCCATGCTCGATCGCGACGTGCGGCGGCCCGCGGCGGCAATTTTGCCGCCGCTCGTCTACCCGGCGCTGCCGGCATTCCGCGACACGGCCGGCGATATCGTCGCAGTGCCGCATCTCTTTTATCGCCGCGCCGCGGCGGACGGTTCGCCGCGTCTCGCGCTGCGCCCCAGGGTGCAGCTGACCGGCGCCGGCTTTGCGGTTGTTTAATTGCGGGACGCGCCCTATCTTTTGCTGTTGTGATAGGTATCGGCCGGTCGACGCGATTGCGCCCGCCGCGCAGTCCCGACGCGGGTAGGGAAAGGCGTTCAGCGTGAACAACTTCGGCAAGAACCTCGCGCTCTGGATCGTGATCGGGCTTCTGCTTGTCGCTTTGTTCAATCTGTTCCAAACGTCGTCGTCGCGCGGGCCGCAATCGACACTCGCCTTTTCCGATTTCGTGACCGATGTTAATCGCGGTCAGGTTACCGACGTCACGATCCAGGGCAACAGCATTTCCGGCCATTTCAGCGACGGCCGCGCGTTCTCGACCTATTCGCCGAACGACCCGGGCCTGGTTAGCCGGCTGATCGACAAAGGCGTGCGGATCACCGCGGCGCCGCTCGATGAAAATGTGCCGTCGCTGTTCGGCATTCTGGTGTCGTGGTTCCCGATGCTGCTGCTGGTTGGCGTGTGGATCTTTTTCATGCGCCAGATGCAGGGCGGCGGCGGCCGGGCGATGGGCTTCGGCAAGAGCCGGGCGCGCCTTTTGACCGAAAAGGTCGGTCGCATCACGTTTGAGGACGTCGCCGGCATCGACGAAGCCAAGCAGGAACTCGAGGAAATCGTCGAGTACCTGAAGGACCCGCAGAAATTCCAGCGGCTCGGCGGCAAGATTCCGAAGGGCGTGCTGCTGGTCGGCCCGCCGGGCACCGGCAAGACACTGCTCGCCCGCGCGATCGCCGGCGAGGCCAACGTGCCGTTCTTCACCATCTCGGGTTCGGATTTCGTCGAGATGTTCGTCGGCGTCGGCGCCAGCCGGGTGCGCGACATGTTCGAGCAGGGCAAGAAGAACGCGCCCTGCATCATCTTCATCGACGAGATCGACGCGGTCGGCCGGCATCGCGGCGCCGGGCTCGGCGGCGGCAACGACGAGCGCGAGCAGACCTTGAACCAGTTGCTCGTCGAGATGGACGGGTTCGAGGCCAACGAGGGCGTGATCCTGATCGCCGCGACCAACCGGCCCGACGTGCTCGATCCGGCGCTGCTGCGGCCGGGCCGTTTCGACCGCCAGGTCGTGGTGCCGAACCCCGACGTCCTCGGCCGCGAGAAGATACTCAAGGTCCACATGCGCAAGGTGCCCCTCTCCTCGGATGTCGACCCGCGCATCATCGCCCGCGGCACGCCCGGCTTTTCCGGCGCCGACCTCGCCAATCTTGTCAACGAGGCGGCGCTGATGGCGGCCCGCAGGGGCAAGCGCTCGGTCGGCATGAGCGAGTTCGAGCAGGCCAAGGACAAGGTCATGATGGGCGCCGAGCGGCGCTCGATGGTGATGACCGAGGACGAGAAGAAGCTGACCGCCTATCACGAGTCCGGCCACGCGCTGTGCATGCTCTATGCCGAAGGGCACGAGCCGCTGCACAAGGTCACGATCATCCCGCGCGGCCGCGCGCTAGGCGTGACGATGTACCTGCCCGAGCGCGACAAATACAGCCAGTCCAAGCTCGAAATCAAAGCAATGGTCACCAGCCTGTTCGGCGGCCGGGTCGCTGAGGAATTGATTTTCGGACCGGAGCGGGTCACCACTGGCGCCGCCGACGACATCCGCCGTGCCACCAACCTCGCGCGCCGCATGGTCACCGAGTTCGGGTTCAGCGAGCGCCTTGGCCCGCTGCGCTACAGCGAGAATGAGGAAGAGGTGTTCCTCGGCCACTCGGTAACCCAGCGCAAAAACGTGTCCGACGCGACCGCCAAGGTCATCGACGAGGAAATCCGCCGCATTGTCGAAGAGGGCGAGCACACCGCGCGCGACATCCTGACCAGCCGGCTCGACGAACTGCACGCGCTGGCCCAGGGGCTGCTCGAATACGAGACGCTGTCGGTCGACGAGATCCGTCGGATCATCAAGGGCGAGCGAATCGTCCGCGAGACCTCGCCGGGCCCGACCGCGTCCGACGAGCCGCGCCCGCCGAGCGGCCGGCGCAGCTCGGTGCCGCCGGCGGGGCGGCCGAGCGGGATCGGCCCCGAGCCGGAGCCGCAGCCGGGCGGGTGATTGCCGCCCCGGCTGTTGATTCCCTGCAGATAACAGCGAAAGCAGGCAGGCGGGGTCGCGCACAATGAAGATTTTTGACGATCCCGGTTGATCATCGCGGGTTGCTCCTCATCCGCAGCTTTCGCAAAGGCCGGGTGCGGGGCCGGGTTAAACGGCCGGGTTAAACGATTGTCGGCCAGCAGGGGACGCTATGGCGCGCAAGCTTTTCGGCACCGACGGGGTCCGCGGCACCGCGAACAGCGAGCCGATGACGCCGGAGACCGCGCTCAAATTGGCGATGGCGGTCGGCGAATGCTTTCGCAACGGCACCCACAAGCACCTCGTGGTGATCGGCAAGGACACGCGGCTGTCGGGCTACATGCTCGAACCGGCGCTGACCGCCGGCTTCATCACGATGGGCATGGACGTGGTGCTGGTCGGGCCGCTGCCGACCCCGGCGATCGCGATGCTGACGCGCAGCCTCAGGGCCGATATGGGCGTCGTCATCTCGGCGTCGCACAACCCCTACGCCGATAACGGCATCAAATTGTTCGGCCGCGACGGCTACAAACTGTCCGACGAGGTCGAGACGCGGATCGAGGAATGCCTCGAGCGCGGCCCGTCGCGCCGCGCCGCGCCGGGCGAACTGGGCCGCGCCAAGCGGCTCGACGATGCCGGCGGGCGCTATATCGAGTTCGTCAAGCAGAGCTTCCCGCGCGGCCTCAGGCTCGACGGGCTGCGCGTCGTCGTCGATTGCGCACACGGCGCCGCCTACAAGGTCGCGCCGACCGTGTTCTGGGAATTGGGTGCCGAGGTGTTTCCGATCGGGGTGTCGCCGGACGGGCTCAACATCAATCGCGAATGCGGCGCGCTGGCGCCCGAGCAGATGCGCCAGGAGGTGCTGGCACGGCGCGCCGATATCGGCATCGCGCTCGACGGCGACGCGGACCGGCTGATCGTCGTCGACGAACGCGGCGTGATCCTCGACGGCGACCAGTTGATGGCGCTGATCGCGGCCTCGCTGGCCAAGAGCCAGCGGCTTTCCGGCGGCGCGGTGGTCGCGACGATCATGTCCAATCTCGGCCTCGAACGCTACCTCGCCGGCGAGCGGATCGGGCTTCACCGCACCGCGGTCGGTGACCGCTACGTCGTCGAAAAGATGCGCACCGTCGGCTGCAACCTCGGCGGCGAGCAGTCCGGCCACATCATCCTCAGCGATTACGCGACGACCGGCGACGGGCTGATCGCGGCGTTGCAGGTGCTGGCCGCGATCGTCGAGACCGGCAAGCGCGCGAGCGAGGTGTGCCGCGTCTTTGCCCCGGTGCCGCAGCTGTTGCGCAATGTGCGCTTCGGCCGCGGCAAGCCGCTCGAACGGCGCGCCGTGAAGCAGGCGATCACCGCCGGCGAAGCGCGGCTCGGCAGCGAGGGACGGCTGGTGATCCGCCCCTCCGGCACCGAACCGGTGATCCGCGTGATGGCGCAAGGCCAGGACGAGGCGTTGCTTGCCAGCGTCGTCGACGACATCTGCGAGGCGATCCTCGCCGGCGTGCAGGAACTGGACGGGTCCGAGACCGGCCCGCGGCCCGCCGGCGCGGTGCGCGCGGCGGAGTAGGCCGGGCCGGGTGATGAAAGGGCGAGTGCTGATTGTCGCCGGCTCGGATTCCGGCGGCGGCGCCGGCATCCAGGCCGACATCAAGGCGGTGACGATGCTCGGCGCGTTCGCCGCCACCGCGATCACCGCACTGACCGCGCAGAACACCGAGGGGGTGTTCGGCATCCTGCCGATCCCGCCCGATTTCATTCGCCAGCAGATGGCGGTGGTGCTCGACGATATCGGCGCCGACGCAATCAAGACCGGGATGCTGCACGATGCGGCGGTGATCGAAACCGTCGCTGCGGTGCTCGCCGAAGCGGCCGCGTCGGTGCCGCTGGTCGTCGATCCGGTCATGGTCGCCAAGGGCGGCGCCAAGCTGATCGAGGACGGCGCGATCGACGCACTGAAGCGGCTGCTCGCGTCGCGCGCCGCGGTGCTGACCCCCAACCTGCCCGAGGCCGAAATCCTCTGCGGCCGCGCGATCGCCAGCGTCGCCGACATGAAAGACGCCGCCACGCTGCTGCTGCGGCTCGGCTGCGGAGCGGTGCTGCTGAAAGGCGGGCATCTGCCCGGCGCGGTCGTCACCGACGTGCTGGCGACCGCATCCGGGTTTCGCATCTGGGAAAGCCCGCGCATCGACAGCCGCCACACCCACGGCACCGGCTGCACCCTCGCGTCGGCGATCGCCGCCGGGCTCGCCCAGGGTCTCGCGGTCGAGGCGGCGGTCGACCGCGCCCGCACCTATGTGCAAAAGGCGATTCTGAGCGCCCCCGGCTTTGGCCACGGCCACGGCCCGCTCGACCATGCCCACCCGCTGACCGCAGCGTGACCTTCGGGGACGAGGCGGCATCTCGGCGATTGCCGGCATCGCGAAAGCGCGGGATTATCGCGCGACTCGACCAGGGAGGGACACGGCATGCTGCGCATCTCGCTTCCCGGCATCTTGATTGCCGCAGGACTTCTCGCCTGTACCGCGCCGGCGATGGCGCAAAGCAAGGCAGCGATCCAGAAACTCGAGGATCAATGGGGCGACGCCTTCAACAAGGGCAACGCGGCGGCGGTCGCCGCGATGTACACCGCCGATGCTTACGTTTTGCCCGCCGGTGCGCCGATGGCGCACGGCCGGGCCGAGATCGAGAAATTCTGGTCGGCGGCGATGCAGCAACTCGGCGATGTCAAATGTACGGCGGTCGATGTAAAGCCGCTCGGCCCTAGCGGCGCGCGCGAGATCGGCACCTGCACCTTCAAGACCAAGGGAACGACAGCGCAGGACGGCGCCTTGAAATATGCCGTCGTCTGGCAAAAGGTGAGCGGCCGGTGGTTGCTGAACACCGACATCTGGAACATGGACAAGTAGCTGAGGAGCGTATGGCCAACACATACCGGGTGGCGGTGATCGCCGGCGACGGCATCGGGCACGAGGTCGTGCCCGAAGGCATCAAGGCGATGGAGGCGGCGGCGCGGCGCTATGGCTTCGCCGTCGAGTGGCAGGAATTTCCGTGGAGCTGCGAGACCTATGCCAAGACCGGGCGGATGATGCCCGAAGACGGGCTCGACCAGCTGCGCCCGTTCGATGCGGTGTTTCTCGGCGCGGTTGGCTATCCCGGCGTGCCCGACCACATTTCGCTGTGGGGCCTGTTGATCCCGCTGCGCCGCAGCTTTCACCAGTACGTCAATCTGCGTCCGGTGCGGCTGTTGGCCGGTGTCGATTCTCCGCTCAAGAACCGGGCACCGGGCGAGATCGATTTCTACGTCGTGCGCGAAAACAACGAGGGCGAATATTCCTCGGTCGGCGGCCGCATGTACGAAGGCAGCGAATACGAGATGGCGATGCAGCAATCCGTGTTCACCCGGCGCGGCTGCGACCGCATCATGCGCTATGCCTTTGAGCTGGCGAAGACGCGCAAGCAGCACGTCACCTCGGCGACCAAGTCCAACGGCATCATCCACACGATGCCGTACTGGGACGAGCGCTTCGCCGCGATCGCACAGGAATATCCCGGGATCAAGACCGACCAGTACCACATCGACATCCTGACCGCGCATTTCGTGCGCCACCCGGATTGGTTCGACGTGGTCGTCGGCTCGAACCTGTTCGGCGACATCCTCAGCGATCTCGGGCCCGCCTGCGTCGGGTCGATCGGTATCGCGCCGTCGGGCAACATCAACCCCGAACGCGAATACCCGTCGATGTTCGAGCCGGTGCACGGCTCGGCGCCGGATATTGCCGGGCGCGGCATCGCCAACCCGATCGGGCAGATCTGGTCGGGCGCGATGATGCTCGACCATTTCGGCGAGCGCGAGGCGGC
>DATLRD010000055.1:0-37098 GCA_035534855.1 Allostellaceae bacterium
GGGCGCCGATGTCCATGCCCTTACCAGATCCGTCATCGGCACCGGGCGACTCAATCAATGCACCGCCTTTCAGGCAATCTCAAAGGCCCTCGAAGGCCAGCCAATCTTCGCCTCCTGACCAACACCCTGAGCAATTACTCCTAATGAATACGTTGGTGGAATCTTTACGGAACATATGCTTGAACATGTTGGCTTCGGCAGCGCCTTAGATATCTTGATAGAGTGCCGTCGTATTCTACGCAGTGGTGGAATACTACGAATCATTGTTCCCGACGGCGAACTATATCTATCAGAGTATGCAAAACACATAACAGGCAGCCCTGCTCATATGCCTTATGCCGAAGATGACGCCCACAACTTCCCGTTTGTCACGCCAATGATCAGTGTAAATCGCATCTTCAGAGACCACGGCCATCAGTTCATATGGGACTATGAAACTCTGCGCCTTGCCTTGCTCCGTGCTGGGTTTGCGAATGTCAAAAAACGTGCTTTCGGTGAAGGTGCAGACCCAAAGTTGCTTCGCGACACCCCAAGTCGTCAGGTGGAGTCTTTGTACGTCGAGGCGACTTAAAATTCCTAGATTTAGTAGGTCCGTGTTTTAAAATATTTTCGGCGAGTGACGCATAACTCCATTATGACAAATATTTTGAAGTAATCATAAAATCGTTGACCGCCCTCTGCGCGACACCCCGCTCACGCACCTCGCTTTGCTTGATTCCGTACCCCGCAGCCGAGCCGCAAATACTTGTCCCCCGCACCGGCACTTGCCGCGCACGCACCGCACGATGTCGAGGCCGCGGACCTCATTCCTCGGCGGTGCCGATCAGCACATAGGCTTGGCCGTCGAACGCGACGAGGCCCAGCGAGGTGCAGATTTCGGGGATCAGCCGGCGCGTTTCGGCGTCCGGCGAGGTGTTGATCGAAAAGCTTCTGCTCGGATCCTGATAGAGCACGAATTCGTACCACCCGTCCTCGGCATCGAGCGAGCCGAAGATCAGGCGCTGCTCGTCGGAGCGGTGCCATTGGGTCCGGGGGTAAAGCCGCGCCAGGGCATCCTGAAGTTCGCCGCCCGGGTGGTGAAAATCGGTCGTGTCCTCGGACAGATCGTCGGGGGTGCGCACCGCGCCCGACACCCGGAACATCATGAAGCGATAGCTCATGCCCCGCCCCCTCAAATCTCGACCCGCTCCCTCAAATCTCGATCTGCCGGCCGATCTCGACAAAATTCTGCGGCGGCAGATTGAAGCGCTCGACAAGATGCACCGAATTGCGGAACAGAAACGCAAAGATCGGCAACTGCCAGCGCCACAAATGCCGGCCCTTGCGGTCGCGGATGACCCGGTCGGGCGCGCCGATATAGACCGCCTTGGCGAAATCGACCGGGCAGCCACGCGCTTTGGCGCCGCGGAGCGCCGCCGGCAGGTTGGGCACTTCGATGAACCCGTAATGCACAGTCATCTTCCAGAACCCGTCGAACAGCTCGGTCATCTCCAGCCGCTTGTCGGGGGCGACGCGCGGCCGCCCGGCAAAGCTGACGGTCAGCGCGATCAGGGTTTCGGGCAGCGCGCCGAACTGCTCCAGATGCTGCACGATCTGCTCCGGCACACGCTCGGTCATCCGGGTCAGGAACACCGCGGTGCCGGGCACCCGGGCGATCGATTTGCGCGCCAGCCGGCGGCGGAATTGGGGCGGGGTCAGCGCCGTCGCCATCTGCGTCCGCTGGATCGCGGCGACCCCGCCGTGCCAGGTGGTCATGATGATGAAGATGATCGCGGCGACGACCAGCGGCACCCAACCGCCATCGGCGATCTTCAGCAGGTTGGCACCGAAAAACGCGAGGTCGAAAAACACGAATGCCCCGATCGCCAGCGCACTGCCCCATGCCGGCCAGCGCCAGCTGTAACGCATCAGGTTGTACAGGAGCGCCGTCGTCAGCAGCATCGTCGTCGACACCGCGGTGCCATAGGCACCAGCGAGGCGCGCCGAACTGCCGAAACCGAGGATCAGCGTCAAAGTGAGCACCATCATCGTCCAGTTGACGAACGGCACATAGATCTGCCCGTACTCGGTATCCGAGGTCTGGCGGATGTTGAGGCCGGGCAACCAGCCGAGCTGCATTGCCTGTCGCGTCAGCGAGAACGCACCGGTGATGATCGCCTGGCTGGCGATGATCGTCGCCAGCGTCGCCAGCACGACCATCGGATAGACCGCCCAGCTGGGGCACAGCAGAAAGAACGGGCTGCCCTTGGGCGGCTCTTGGCCGCTCGCCAGCACCGCCACCTGTCCCGCGTAATTCAGCAGGAGCGCCGGCAGCACGATCAAATACCACGAGGTGCGGATCGGATTGCGGCCGACATTGCCGATATCGGCGTAGAGCGCCTCAGCCCCGGTCACCGCCAGGAACACGCCACCGAGCGCCGCGTAACCCTTCCACCCGGCAAGCGCGAGAAACCCGATTGCATACCGCGGATCGGCCGCCGCCAGCACCTCGGGATATCGCCACAGGCCGGCGAGGCCGAGCGCACCGATCGCCACGAACCACACCAGCATCACCGGCCCCAGGACGGCGCCGAGCCGCGCCGTTCCGCGGCTCTGCACTGCGAACAGGCCCATCAGGACGGCGGCCGACAGCGGCAGCACATAGGGCCGCAATGCATGGCTGGCGACATCCACGCCCTCGATCGCGCTCAGCACCGATATCGCCGGGGTGATGATGCCGTCGCCGTAGATCAGCGCCGCGCCGAACAGCCCCATCGCGACCAGGGCCGGCAATCGCGTGAAGTGCCGCGGCGTGACCAGCGACATCAGCGCCAGGATGCCGCCCTCGCCATTGTTGTCGGCGCGCAGCACGAAGACGCAGTACTTGATCGAAACGATGATGATCAGCGACCAGAAGATCAGCGACAGAATGCCGAGCGCTGCCGACGGGATAAACGCGCCGTCAACCGCCTCCCTCACCGCCGCGAGCGTATAGAGCGGGCTGGTTCCGAGATCGCCAAAGACGATGCCGAGCGCCAGCAGCATCGCCCCGGGCGTGGTCTCCTGCGGGGCCGCGGCAGGGCCCGCGGCGGCGCCGGGTTGCGGATCGGAAATGGTCATCGCCGATTGATAACGCGCGGGGTACCGGCGCGTCACCGCGCGCCGGTACCCCTTATCAGATTCGAAACATCGGTGCGGACACGCCGGCGCCGCAGCTCACGCCGCAACAAACCGCGGCACCCGTCGCGGGGCGGGTCCCGCGGTCGCGCCGCTCATCCCCGAGCGGCGGCGCCCTTTCGGCAACTCAGTACGGCCGGTCGCCCTTGACCGTGACCCGGTTGCCCGAGCGGGTGTGCGGCCAGTAATCCCACATCGCGTGGTGCTGGACGGCACGATTATCCCAGAAGGCGATCGAGTTTTCCTGCCAGCGAAAGCGGCACTGGAACAGCGGGTGCGCCATGTGCTGATAGAGATACCGCAGAATCCCCTCGCTTTCGTCGCGCGGGATGCCGTTGATGTAGCGGGTGAACCCCTGGTTCACATAGAGCGATTTCCGGCCGGTCACCGGATGGGTGCGCACCACCGGGTGGTCGGCAAAAGGGTAGCTCTCCTTGTCCTTGACCCCGTAATTGGCGTACTGGCCGCGATAGTGCTCGCCGTTGTGCCGCGCGGTCAGGCCTTCGAGATAGGCCTTCATCCGATCCGACAAGGCGTCGTAGGCGGCGTACATGTTGGCGAACAGCGTGTCGCCGCCGCGCGGCGGGCATTTCTTGATGTAGAGAATGCTGCCCATCGGCGGCTCGGTATCGCACGACACGTCGCTGTGCCAGCCCTCGCCGTTGGCGCGCGGTGAATCCTTGTCGGCGTGGATGATCATCAGCTCGGGATGGCCGGGCTCGGTCGGCGCCGCCGGGTGAATGTGCAATTCGCCGAACCGGCGGCCAAAATCGAGATGCTGGTCCTGCGTCAAATGCTGGTCGCGAAAAAAGATCACCAGGTTCTCGGCGAGCGCGCGATGCACCTCGTCCATCTGCCGGTTGCTGATCTCGCGCAGGTCAATGCCGCCGACCTCGGCCCCGATGATCGGGGTCAGCTTGTCGACCGAGACCGTCTCGTACGGCGATTCGTCGGGCGTGTATTTGATGCGCGGGCCGCTGCGGTCACGAAACAGGGTCATCTAGGCCTCCTACGCTGGCATCCGAAAGGACTTTCACACAATGTCACCGGCCGCGCACCGGCGCAATCGCCCGGCGCGTATACCAATCCGGCCCTCCGCGGGGCGAACCCGCGGTGTGCGGCCGTAAGGCCCGCGAAACGCTAGTCGCGCTCGAGCTGGTGCAGCTCGTCCTTGATGCGCAGCTTCTGGCGTTTCAGGTCCGCAATCGCGGCGGGATCCGGAAGCGGCCGGGCGTTTTCTTGATCGATCGCACGTTCGAGAGCGGCATGCTGTTCCTTGAGCGTCTCGAGACGATCGGGATGCGACATGCGGATTACTCCTCCTCTGCAACAGACGCCTCATGGTACTGCCACGGGCCGGGGATTGTCATGTCCCCGTCATCGAGATATGCCGCGTGCGGCGGGCTCAAGAGCAATTTTCGCGGCGAGGCGAGATGCGGCAACAGAACGGGCGCCAGCGCCTTATCGTCGGGATCAGCGGCGCCTCCGGCGCCGTCTACGGCGCCCGGCTGCTCGAGCTGTTGCAGCCATTACCGATCGAGACCCATCTGGTGATGAGCCGCAGCGCCGAGGTGACGCTGGCGCTGGAAACCGACATCAAAATCGCCGCGGTGCGCGCCCGCGCCGATGTCGTGCACCCGATCGGCGACATGGCCGCGGCGATCTCGTCGGGCTCGTTTCCGACGCTGGGCATGATTATCGCGCCGTGCTCGGTGCGCAGCATGGCCGAAATCGCGACCGGGGTGACGACGACCCTGCTGACGCGCGCGGCCGATGTCGTGCTCAAGGAGCGGCGGCGCCTCGTGCTGATGGTGCGCGAGACGCCGCTGCATACCGGGCATCTGCGCACGATGACCGCCTTGTCGGAAATGGGTGCGGTGATCGCGCCGCCGGTTCCCGCCTTCTACGCCCGGCCGCAATCGCTCGACGAGATGATTGACCAGAGCCTCGGCCGGGCCCTCGATCTGTTTGGGATCGACGCCGGTATCGTGCGCCGCTGGGGCGAGGCGCCGGATTCCGGCGAGCGGCCGCTGCGCGCAAAGCCGCACCGCGCGGTTACACCCGGCGCATGAAGCCGCCGAGCGCTCGCCGAACCACCGCCGCCTCGTCGGCGTCGGCGACCGGGCCGAGCGCGACGGCGAGATTGGCCGCGGCGAGCGCCGCGCGATCCCCCAGCGCGGCCGAACTGGGCCCGAGCACCGCGGCGAGCCGCTCCTGCACGATCCGTTCGGCGGCAATCTCCAGCCCCTGCACGCGCCGGCGCAACGCCTGGATGCCGAGGTCAGGGCTGGATCGCAGCCGGCGGCGCAACGCCCGAAGTTTGCCGACGACCGCCTCCCGCACCGGCGCGGCGGCCGCCTCGGCGGCTGCCAGCCCGGCAGCGTCAAGCGCGCGGCCCTTGGCGACCCCGAGCCACAGCGCGAACAGCACGATGTTGACGTCGCAGCCCGCGCGATCCTGCAGCGCGATCAACGCCGGCGCGACACCAGGCTCGGCGTAGAACACCAGCGAAAACCGCCAGAACGCCGCGCCATCATCGTTGCGGCCACCGCCGCGAGCTTCCGCCGCCATCTTCGCCACCCCGCGATCGACCCGAATTCGTGCTATAATGACGCAGCCAAACCGGGCCCCCGCGATGGATCTCGACGTCGAAGAGTTAAAAACCAAGCTCGCAGCGCTGCGCACCGAGCACCGCGACCTCGACGGCGTGATCGCGCGCATCATCGAGCGCGCGCCGTTCGATCAGCTGCAATTGCAGCGGCTGAAAAAGCGCAAGCTGGCGCTGAAGGACCTGATCCTGAAACTCGAAAGCGAGCTGCTGCCCGACATCATCGCCTGACCGGCGATACGCTCAACGGGCGACGCGCTTCTGCCGATACATCGCGCGATCGGCCGCCTCGATCGCGACGTGCGCGTCGTCGGTGGCGGAAAACGAATAGACGCCGTACGCAGCGCTGACGCGGATGTCGGCGCCGCCCCAGCGCAGCGGCGCGTTGGCGACCGCCTCGGCCAGCGTCTTGGCCTTGCTGTTGGCCTGCTCCTGGTTGGTGTGGGCGAGGATCACGCCGAACTCGTCGCCGCCGAGCCGCCCGACGATGTCACTCGACCGTACATTATCGAGCAGCAGCTTGGCGACCAGGCGCAGCGCCGCGTCGCCGGCCGGGTGGCCGTGCGTGTCGTTGATCTGCTTCATGCCGTTGACGTCGAAATAGACGACGCTCGACGGCACGCCATAGCGCTTGGTGAACGCAATCATCCGGGTCAACTCGCGGACAAAGGCCCGGCGATTTGCGATCGGGGTCAGCGAATCCTCGTCGGCGAGGCGTTCAAGCTGGGCGATCTGCGCCCGCGCCTCGGCAAGCTCGCGCCGCAACCCGTCGCCTTCGGCGGAAAGTTGGGCGAACGCGGTGCGGACCTCCGGGGCCAGCGTCGCCTGGTCGATCCCGGGCAGCGCAGCAGTCGGCGAATCCGCAGGCGCCGCAGCAGCGACATCTGCCGCGCGTCCGCGCCGGGCCCGTCCGCTCGGCCCCCCCGCCGCCTCGCTCGCACCGGTTCGCATGTGCTAGCCGCCCATTCCGCCCCCAGGGGGATTCGATAACGCTGCGTGCTACTTGTCTATATGCGAGCATGACGGTCGATTGAAGCGAAGAATTCGCGTACCCGGCAGGGCGCGCAGTGACCGGCTGCCTGCGCCGAGCGTGCCTTGTACGCCGGCGCCGCCCCCCTATAATGCCGCGCCTTGCGGCCTATTCCTAACCCGTAGCGAGAAAGGAGCGGCATGTCCGACGCCGGCCCGGCCGTGGGCATCATCATGGGCAGCCAATCCGATTGGGAGACGATGCGGCATGCCGCCCAGACCCTCGACCGCTTGGGCATCGCCCACGAGACGCGAATCGTTTCGGCCCACCGTACCCCCGATCGGCTCTACCATTACGCGCGGACGGCGCACGAGCGCGGCCTCAAGGTGATCATCGCCGGTGCCGGCGGCGCGGCGCATCTGCCGGGGATGGCGGCGGCGCTCACCCCGCTGCCGGTGCTCGGCGTGCCGGTCGAAAGCCGCGCGCTCAAAGGTATGGACAGCCTGTTGTCGATCGTCCAGATGCCGGGCGGCATCCCGGTCGCGACCTTTGCGATCGGCCCGGCGGGCGCGACCAACGCGGCATTGTTTGCCGCAGCCATTTTGGGCCTCAATGATCCGGCGGCGGCGCGCGCGGTCGAGGATTGGCGCCGCGCGCAGACCGACAGCGTGGCGGAGACCCCGGTTTCGTCATGACGCTGGCCCCATGGACGCTGGTGCCGGGCGCCACGATCGGGATTCTCGGCGGCGGGCAGCTCGGCCGCATGACCGCGCTTGCCGCCGCGGCGCTCGGCTATCGCTGCCATGTCTTTGCCGAGGAAGACGATTCGCCGGCGGCCCAGGTGTGCGCCGCCGCAACGGTCGCGTCGTTCGCCGACGAGGCCGCGCTCACCGGGTTCGCCGCCGCCTGCGACGTCGTGACCTTCGAATTCGAAAACATCCCGAGCGCCGCGGTGCGCCATGTCGCGACCGCCGCCGCAGTGCTGCCGCGGCCCGAGATTCTCGAGATCGCGCAGGACCGCCTCACCGAAAAGCGCTTTCTGCGCTCGGTCGGGGCGGCCACGACCGAGTTCCGCGCGGTCGAGAGCGCGGCTGCGCTCGGCCCCGCGCTCGCTGCGCTCGGCGCCCCGGCGGTGCTGAAAAGCGTGCGCCTGGGCTATGACGGCAAGGGCCAGGTCGCGCTGGATGCCGGGGCGAACCCCGACGAATGCTGGCGCCGCATGGGCGCCGATCTCGGCATCCTCGAAGCCTTTGTCGATTTTGCCTGCGAAATTTCGGTGGTCATCGCGCGCAGCCGCGACGGCGCGCTGGCCGCCTACCCGGCGGTCGAGAACCGGCACGTCAACCACATCCTCGACACGACGATCGCCCCGGCAGCGCTGCCCGCGGCGACCCTCGCCGAGGCCGAAGCGATCGCCCGCCATATCGCAGAGCAGCTCGATCTTGTCGGCGTGCTGGCGGTGGAGATGTTCGTCACCAAGACCGGCGGGCTGCTGGTCAACGAGCTGGCGCCGCGGCCGCACAATTCCGGGCACTGGACGATCGACGCCTGCGTCACCAGCCAGTTCGAGCAGCTGGTGCGCGCGGTCTGCGATCTGCCGCTCGGCTCGACCGAGCGGCATTGCGACGCGGTGATGAAGAACCTGATCGGCGACGAGGTGAAGGATTGGCGCGCGGCGCTCGACGACCCGCGTGCCAAGCTGCACCTTTACGGCAAGAGCGAAACCAAGCCCGGCCGCAAGATGGGCCACATCACCCGGCTGATCCCGCGCGGCTGAGGGTATTCAGCGCGTCGGGTGCAGTACGCGGAACGGGTCAGGAAGCCGCGCCAGGAATTCGTCGAGCCGGGCTCGAGCGGCGCCGAAGCGCCGCAAATCGCCGAGCCGCCGGTCGATGAACAGCGCCGTATCGGCGGCATCGGGCGAGCGGTCGTCGAGCCAGTACACCGTGGCGGCGGCGAGCAGCGCGGCCAGCGTCGCGCGCTTGGTGTAAAAGCTGAAATCAGTCGCGGCGTCGCCCGCGGCGTACCAGATGCCGTCGACCGTCTCGTAGAGCAGCCGGCAGCCGAGCGCCGCGTTTTGCGGCAGCGCCAGTTCGGCGAGCGCGCGCCGCACCGCCTCGCGCGCCGGCGCCAGCAGCTCGAAGCGCATCTGCAGCGCCAGCCTGATCCGCGCGGTCGTGCCCAATTCGTCGAGCACCGCGCCTTCGAGCCGGTCGAGCATGCGGCAGTCGGCCCAGCGGCTGAACCCGGCGACGAGATCGGGCGCGCCGCCCGGAAACAGCGCCGCGGCCTCGGCCTCGGCAATCCCACAGCGCTGCGCCGCGGCGCGCAACGCCGCCCGCGACCAGCCGTCAAACGGCACGTCGGGCAGGACCGCCTCGATCAGGCGGTCGCGTTCGTTGTCGGCAAGCGGGCTTCTCATCGCGCGGCGGCCCCAGGAAAGAACTCGGCCAGGTCGATCGGGTGGCGCTGCAACTCCTCGAGAAACCCCAGCAGCCGGTGGTCGGTGATGCGCTGCGGATAGAGGACGCCGTCGAGATGATCGCACTCGTGCTGGACGACGCGGGCGTGAAACCCGGCCACCTCGCGCACGATCGGCTCGCCGTCGAGGCCGACCCCGGTATAGCGCACCCTCAGGTGGCGCGGCACGACGCCCCGCAGCCCCGGCACCGACAGGCACCCCTCCCACCCGAGCACCCGCTCCTGCCCGACCAGTTCGACGACCGGGTTGATCAGCACGGTCAGATCCTGCGCGCCATCGCCGGCAGTGTCGCTGATGCGCTCGCCCGCTACCTTGAATACGACGATGCGGTGCGCGGCGTGAACCTGCGGCGCGGCGATGCCGGTGCCGCCGGCGTCCTCCATCGTCTCGATCATGTCGGCGACGAGCTGGTGCACCCAGGGCGCAGCCGGGTCGGGCACCTCAGCGGCAGGGGCGCGCAGCACCGGGTGGCCCATGCGGGCGATCTTCAATAAGGCCATGCGCATCTATATGTGCCGGCGGCGGGGCGAGGTAAAGCGGCACGGCTTCACAGCGAAGCGGCGAGATGCTAGGGTGTCCGCCGAATCGCCAACTCTGTGGAGAAGTGCGCTCGTGCAAGTCCTCGTTCGCGACAACAACGTCGACCAGGCCCTCCGGGCCCTGAAAAAGAAGATGCAGCGCGAGGGCGTGTTCCGCGAGATGAAGCTTCGCCGCAACTACGAAAAGCCGTCAGAGCGGCGCGCCCGCGAAAAGGCCGAGGCCGTGCGCCGCTACCGCAAGCTGTTGCGCAAGCGCATGGAGCGCGAGGGCTACTGACGCGGCGCGGGCGTTCGTTCCGCCCGCGGCGAGGCTGAGCCCCGGCGCAGCCCTTACTATTCCAGCGCCTTGACGATTTCCTCGCACATCTTTTTGGCGTCGCCGAACAGCATCATCGTGTTGTCGCGGTAGAACAGCTCGTTGTCGACCCCGGCATAGCCTGAGGCCATCGAGCGCTTGATGAAGAGAACCGTCTTGGCCCGCTCGACATCAAGAATGGGCATGCCGTAGATCGGCGAGGTGCGGTCGGTCTTGGCCGCCGGGTTGGTCACGTCGTTGGCCCCGATCACAAACGCGACATCGGTCGACGGGAAGTCGCGGTTGATCTCCTCCAGCTCCAGCACCTCGTCGTAAGACACATTGGCCTCGGCCAGCAGCACGTTCATGTGGCCCGGCATGCGCCCTGCGACCGGGTGGATCGCATAGCGCACCTGCACCCCCTCCTCTTTCAGCAGGTCGGCCATCTCGCGCAGCGCGTGCTGGGCCTGGGCAACCGCCATCCCGTAGCCGGGCACGATGATCACCGAGCCGGCATTCTTCAGGATAAAGGCGGCGTCCTCGGCACTGCCCGATTTAACCGACCGGTCGCCGACCCCGGCGACTGCCGGCGCCGTACCCCCGTCGCTGCCGAACCCGCCCAGGATCACGTTGAAGATCGAGCGGTTCATCCCCTTGCACATGATGTAGCTGAGGATCGCGCCCGACGAGCCGACCAGCGCCCCGGTGATGATCAACAGGCTGTTCGACAGCGTGAAGCCGATGCCGCAGGCCGCCCAGCCCGAATACGAATTCAGCATCGAGATGACGACCGGCATGTCGGCCCCGCCGATCGGCACGATCAGCAGAAACCCGAACGCCAGCGCCAGCAGCACCAGAAGCCAGAAGGCTGGGGCCGCCTCGGTGAACACGAACAGCACGATCAGGACGATCAGCGCGATGCCGAGCGCGGCGTTGAGCAGATGCTGGCCGGGAAACACCAGCGCCCGGCCCGACACCAGCCCCTGCAATTTGGCAAAGGCGACGATCGAGCCGGTAAAGGTGATCGCGCCGATGGTCAGCCCGATCCCCATCTCGGCGAGGCTGCCGGGGTGGATCGAACCGCTGACCCCGATGCCGTACGCCTCGGGCGCGGTAAAGGCGGCGGCGGCGACGCACACCGCAGACAGCCCGACCAGGCTGTGAAACGCGGCGACCAGCTGCGGCAGCGCGGTCATCTGGATCTGCCGCGCGATATAGGTGCCGATCCCGCCGCCAATCACCAGACCCGCGATGATCAGCCAGAAGCTGACGACCTGCGGCGTCGCCAGCGTGGTCACAATCGCGATCACCATGCCGGCGATGCCATAGAGGTTGCCGCCGCGCGCCGTATCCGGCGACGACAGACCGCGCAGCGCCATGATGAAACAGATCGAGGCGACCAGGTACAGTAGCGCCGACAGGCTCTCGCTCACTGCGACCCCGCTATTTCTTGCGCTGGAACATCTGCAGCATGCGCTGCGTAACGATAAAGCCGCCAAAGATGTTGACGGCCGCGAGGGTCACCGCGGTGAACCCCATGATCTTGGCAAAGCTGACGCCGACCGGCCCGGCAGCGATCAACGCGCCGACGATGATCACGCTCGACACTGCGTTGGTCACGCTCATCAGCGGAGAGTGCAGCGCCGGCGTCACCCGCCACACCACGTAGTAGCCGACAAAGACCGCAAGCGCGAAGACCGTCAACTCAAACACGAACGTGTTGGTCATGTGGGCGGCGGGCTGCTGCCCCGACACGGTCAGCGTCTGCGCCAGATCGCGCAACTGATTGGCCAGTGTCTGTGCGTTGCCGGCGAGTTGGCCGGCGTGTTGCGCCAAGGCGGCGGGATCGGCCATCGGACTCCTCGCTAGCCGGCGGTTACGGGTTCGGGCGGCAGCAGCGCCGGGTTAACGACGGCACCGTCGAGAGTCAGCAGCGCCGCCTTGACGATCTCGTCGCTCTGGTCGATGCGCAGCTTCTTGTCCTGGTCGAGCAGGAGCTGCAGAAACGCCCACAGGTTGCGGGCGTAAAGCTGGCTGGCGTCGACCGCGATGCGCGACGGAACGTTGAGATGGCCGAGGATCTTGACGCCGTTGGCGGTGGCCGCTACCCGGCCCGGCTCGCTGCCTTCGACGTTGCCCCCGGCCTCGACCGCAAGATCGACGACGACCGAGCCAGGCGCCAGCACGCCGACCATCTCGGCGGTCAGCAGCACCGGGGCCTTACGGCCCGGGATCAACGCGGTGCAGATCACGATGTCGGTGCGGCGCAGCGCCTCGGTGATCTTCTCACGCTGACGGCGCTGATAGTCTTCGCCCATTTCGCGCGCATAGCCGCCGGCGGTCTCGGCGGTGCGGGCGGCCTGCTCATCGACCGTGACGAAGGTTGCCCCCAGGCTCTCGACCTGCTCCTTGGCGGCGGCGCGCACATCGGTCGCCGACACGATCGCGCCGAGGCGGCGCGCCGTTGCGATCGCCTGCAGCCCGGCTACCCCCGCCCCCATCACCAGCACCCGCGCCGCCTTGATCGTACCGGCCGCAGTCATCATCATCGGAAAGGCGCGGCCAAATTCGGCGGCGGCTTCGATCACCGCCTTGTAGCCTGAGAGGTTGGCCTGCGAAGACAGCACGTCCATCGTCTGCGCCCGGGTGATCCGCGGCACCAGCTCGAGCGCGAAGGTGGTCAACCCGGCCTTGGCATAGGCCTCGATGTCGTCGCGGTTCTGGGTCGGCGACAGCAGCCCGATCACCACCGCATCGCGCTTCAGACCCGCGATCTCGTCCTCGCCGCCCGAACCCGGCACCAGCGGCCGTTGCACCTTGAGCAGAAAGTCGGCATCGGCGCGCGCCGCGGCGGCATCGGCGACGATTGCGGCGCCGACGGCCTTGTAGGAATCGTCGATAAGCCCGGCTTCGACGCCGGCGGCGGTCTCGACCGCCACGTCAAACCCGGCGGCGATCATCTGCTTGACCGTGTCGGGAGTGGCCGCGACGCGCCGCTCATACGCGCGCCTTTCCTTGACGATGGCGACCTTCATCGCGCGACCGTTTCCTGCCTGCGGCGTTGTTGCGAAGGCCCGCACAATGCTCCGCACTGTACAATTTGTGAAGAGCGAACCCGCCGGCTGCGGCGATGCGCAGCGGTGCTTTCGTCAAGTTTGGGCAACATGGTAGGTTGCCGGCGCGGAGCAACCGAATCCCGACGAGCGCGGCTTTTGGACAACACATGGCACTATCGTGGCCCATGCCTGCAACCCAGTATCCGGGAATAAAGAGTCAGATGGCGCGTTGTCGCAGGGCTGGAACTATGCGGAACCGCCGGTTGGCATGGTCGCCGGCGCCGACTCGGTGAGCGAGCCTTTCGGCGATCGGCTGGTCGCGGTTCTGCCTAGACTGCGGCGCTTCGCTCGCGGTTTGGCGCGCGCGGCCAGCGAAGCCGACGATCTCGTCCAGGCCGCGTGCGAGCGCGCCTTGTCGAGGAAGCACCAGTTTCAGGAGGGCACACGATTCGACAGCTGGATGTTTCGCATCGTGCAAACGATCTGGATCGACCAGATGCGCGCCCGCGAGGTCCGCAAGGAGGATGGCGACATCGCCGAAGAGCGGTTGGGCTCATACGAACCGGTGAGGCGGGTCGAGGCTCGCCTTGCCTTGGCCGAGGTTCGCCAAGCGGTCGAGTACCTGCCGCAGGACCAGCGTGCCGCGCTGATTTTGGTGACGGTGGAAGGACTTAGCTACAAGGAGGCGGCGCAGGTCGTCGGCGTACCGGTAGGCACGATCATGAGCCGGCTGGCCCGCGCCCGCATCGCCTTGCAGCAGCAACTTGAGAGCGGGCTCGGCAGGAGTGCCAAGAATGTTGACGCACAGTGACGAAGCCCTGGTGGCCTATCTCGATGGAGAACTCGACGCCGAGCAGCGCCGCGACGTCGAAACCTGGCTCGGGGAGGACGACGGCGCGAGAGCCCAGCTGATGGCCCTGGCTGCGTCGGCGACCCTGCTGCGCAGCGCCTTTGCCGAGGTGCTGAGCGAGCCGATACCCGAGCGGTTGCTCGCGGCAGCGCGCGGCGAGCGCGAGGACGCGGCCGACACCGCGCCACAGACGGCCGAGGTGATCGCCCTCGCCCGCCCGGCGCGCCGCGCCGTGCCGCAATTCCGCCGCTGGGTGGGGTATGCGGCAGCGGCCGGCCTGTTCGGCATCGCAGTCGGCGCCGGCGGCGGATATTTCGGCGCCGCCGCCCTCAACGGACCTGTCGAGCCGACGCGGAGCGAGATCACCGCCGCAGCAACCAACGACTGGCTCAACAACGCAGCCGGCGATTACAAACTGGTGGTCAGCGCCGGCGACAACGTGCTGGTCGATGTGCCCGCCACTGGCGACCCCAAGCAGGCGTTGCAGAAAATCAGCCAGGACCTGCCGCAGCAGGTGCGGCTGCCCAACCTGAAGCCGTGGGGCCTCAATTTCCGCGGCGCCCGGCTGGTGGTCGGCGAAGGCCGCCCGGCGGCCCAGCTGATGTACACCACCGACAACAAGGCGATCGGCCCGCTTGCGCTGATCATCGGCTCTTCGAAACTGCCGGACACGCCGCCGACCTACGAGCGGCGCCAGGACGTCAACCTGCTGTTCTGGCGACATCAGGGCCGGGCCTATGTGCTCGTCGGTCAGACCGATATCGGATATTTGTGGGGCATCGCGAACGATGTGGCCTGGCAGCTCGATGCGATCTGAGCGGCGGCCAAAATCCGCTTGAAGCCCCGCAACGCGGGAATGTTTCCGCCGGCTGCCTCGCTATTATAAGCGAACCGCGCGGAGATCGGTCACGGGCGCATGAGACTGTTGCTCGTCGAGGATAACGAGCGGCTGGCTGACCTCTTGAAACAGGGGCTGGCAGCGGCCGGATTCGCGGTCGACGTGCTGGCGACGGCGGCCGACGCGACCACCGCGCTGCGCACGGGCCACCGCGACGCGGTGATTCTGGACCTCGGTTTGCCGGACGCAGACGGGATCGAAGTCCTGACCGAGATGCGCGAGCGTGGCGATGCGACACCGGTGCTGGTGCTGACTGCGCGCGGCAGCGTGAGGGACCGGGTGTGCGGCTTGCAGAGCGGCGCCGACGATTACCTCGTCAAGCCGTTCGCCCTCGAAGAGCTGGTCGCGCGGCTGCAGGCCCTGATGCGTCGGCCCGGCCACCTGCTCGGCATTGCCCTGCGCCTTGGCAACATCACGCTCGACACGGTGGCGCGCCAGGTGTTCGTCGGCGGCTCGCCGGTCGCATTTTCGGCGCGGGAGGTTGCCGTGCTCGAGCATCTGCTGCGGCGGAGCGGCCGGGTGGTGCCCAAAAACCTTCTCGAAACCAGCCTTTATGGCCAATCACAAGAGGTCGGGTCGAACGCGGTCGAGGTCTACGTCCATCGGGTGCGGCGCCATCTCGCCGATATCGGAGCGTCGGTGCAGGTCCACACGGTGCGCGGCGTCGGCTACCTGATCGCAGAGGAACCATAGCGCGTGCGCAACTCGCGGTCCGTCGTCGGGCGAACGATCATCCTGCACCTCGTCGCGATCTTCGCGACCTCGATCATGATGCCGCTGGCGCTCTACCTGATGCTTAGGCAATCGGCGATCGACCTGCACGACAAGGCGCTGCGTGCGCAAGCGGAAGAGATCAGGAGCTATGTCGGGATCGGCCGGGACGGCGCGCTCCGGCTCGCGCTGCCGCAAGTCCTGGCCGAGCTTTATTCGGCAGCCTACGGCCGCTACGCCTACGCCGTGCTCGATTCCGACGGGCGCGTGCTGTTTTCCTCGCTGGGCAACGACGAGCCGGTCATCGCCCCGTCGCAGCTTTCCGCCAATACCGCCTATTTCACCAGCCGCCACCATGGCGTCGACCTTTACGGGGTCAGCCTGCCGGTCCAGGTGGCCGGGCGGCTGCTGTCGATCCAGGTCTCGCAGGACCTGCTGCATCGCGACGTGCTGATCGACGACATCGTCGCCGATTTCTTCTCCAGGGTGGGCTGGATCACCGCGCCGATCCTGGTGCTGCTGCTGCTGATCGATGTCGCGATCTTCCGCGGCGCGCTGCGCCCGATCGTCGCCGCGTCGGCGCTCGCCGAACGCATCGGCCCGACCCGGACCGACCTGCGCCTGCCCGAGGCCGGCATCCCGACGGAGGTGCTGCCGCTGGTGCGCGCCGTCAATCGGGCGCTGGAGCGCCTCGAGGAAGGGTTTCGCAGCCAGCGTGAATTCACCGCCGATGCGGCGCATGAACTGCGCACGCCGCTGGCGATCCTGCACACGCAGATCGACATGTTGCCCGACCGCGACGCGGCCCGCTCGCTGCGCGCCGACGTCGAGAACATGGCCCGCCTGGTCAATCAACTGCTCGAAATGGCCGAGCTTGAAACCGCGGTAATCGGTGCCGATGAGACCGCCGACCTGGTCGCGGTCTCGGCCGAAACCGCAGCCTTTCTGGCCCCGCTTGCGCTGTCGCGGCATCGCGCCGTCGCGGTCTCGGCGTTACGCAGCCCGGTGCTGGTGCGCGGCAATGCCGACACGATTGGCCGCGCCGTGCGCAACCTCGTCGAGAACGCGCTGGCCCACACCCGACCGAACACCACGGTAGAAATCACCGTCGATCCGGCCGGCGCAGTGCGCGTGTGCGATCGCGGGCCGGGCGTTCCGGTCGCCGATCGCGAACACATCTTCCGCCGCTTCTGGCGGCGGGAGCGACACCGGGTGGCGCATGCCGGGCTCGGCCTGTCGATCGTCGCCCACATCGCGCAGTTGCACGACGCGACGGTTTCGGTGACCGACGCACCGGGCGGCGGCGCCGAGTTTACCTTGCAGTTCCCGGCGGTTCTTGCGTCCGACCCAGTGCCGGCGCGCGAGCTTCACCCGGTCTGACCGGCCGCGCCTGATGCGCCTCGCAAGCGGCCTGCGCGGCGGCTATGCTGGGTCGGAACAAGGCTACAACCCCGAGGAGGAAACAAAAACATGGCCGAGACCCCGACCTTTGGCCGCTATGCCGAGATCCCCTACGACGAGATGACCGCGGAGCAGAAGGAAGGCTACCACTCGCTGATGGAGGCCCGCGGGCGGCTTCCCGGCCCCAACAAGATCTACGTCCACAACCCCAAGCTGGTGAAGGTGATGGGGCCGCTCGGCGCCTATTTTCGCACCGGCTATTCGCTGTCCGAGCGCGAGCGCGAGATCGCCGTCGTCATCGTCAACAGCAAATGCCATTCGATCTATCCGACAAACGCGCACGAGCGCGCCGGCAAGGCTGCCGGGCTGCCGGCCGACAAGGTCGAGGCTCTGCTCTCCGGCCTGCCGACCTCGTTCGACGACACGCGGGAGCAGGTCATCTATGAGATGGCCAAGTGCCTGACGGAATCGCGCTGGGTATCGAAAGGGCTGTTCGACCGCGCGGTCGAGGCGCTCGGCCACGAAGGCATCACCGACGTGATCTGCCTGATGGGCTTTTATACCAGCGTGTCGATGACGCTGGCGTTCTACGACGTGCCGGCCGGCGCCGAAGGCATGGCGCGCTGACCCGCGGGCAGGGCGCCGCATATCAGCAGTACTCCAGTACTCCCCCTATGTCGGCGTTTGCCCGACCGGCTGGCGCGCGGTGACCCCGTATTGACCCGGCGCGGGCGAGGCCGGGCGCCCGACCTCGCCCCGCATCCGCCCTATCCCGAGCGAAACGATATCGCGTAGCATCGGCGGTAACGAATTAAGCCGAGGGGAACCGCCATGCTGATCGTCGACGCCCAGATTCACCTGTGGACCAAGGGGTCGCCGCCGCCGCATCACCGCCAGGTCTCGCATTACACCGCCGAGGAATGCCTGCAGGAGATGGACGAAGGCGGGGTCAGCGCCGGGCTCGTCCACCCGCCGGGCTGGGACAGCGATTCGGTCGCGGTCGCCGAGGCGGCCGCTGCAAAATACCCGAACCGGTTTGCGATCCTCGGCCACTTTCCGCCCGACAAGCCGGAAAGCCGCGGGCTGATCGCCGGCTGGAAACAGCGGCCCGGCATGCTCGGGCTGCGCTGGGCGTTCACCCAGCCGCACCAGCAGACCTGGCTGACCGACGGCACGATGGACTGGCTGTGGCCGGAGTGCGAAAAGGCCGGCATCCCGGTCGCGCTGATGGCGTCGAGCCAGCTGCCGCTGCTCGGCCAGGTCGCCGAAAAACATCCCGGCCTCAAGCTGATCATCGACCATTACGGCCGCAACCGCGACGGCAAGGACGACGCGGCGCACGCCAACCAGGCGCAGCTTCTGGCGCTCGCCAAATACAAGAACGTCGCGGTCAAGTGCACCGGCGCGCCGGGCAATTCATCGCAGCCCTACCCGTTCCGCAACATCCACAAATACACCCAGCAGATCGTCGAGGCGTTCGGGCCCGAGCGCTCGTTCTGGGGCACCGACATCACCCGCATGCCGTGCAGCTGGCGGCAATGCGTGACGATGTTCACCGAAGAAATGCCGTTCCTCAAAGGCCGCGACCTCGAACTGGTGATGGGCCGCGCACTGTGCAACTGGATCGGCTGGAAGCTGTAAATGGCGAACTAGTCAAAAGCGACCTAAGTCGTCTTCCCCGCGAAAGCGGGGTCCCAGGGGCGAGCGACATGCCGCTTGCCCTGGGTCCCGGCTCTCCGCTTCGCTGCGGCCGGGATGACGATTAGGATAGGAGCGCCTTGCTAAAGGAGCGCGCCATGGCTGATCTCGAACCGATCCCCTATCCCGATTCCCAGATCCGCTCGATCCTCGAGCGGGTGAAGACGATCGCGATGGTCGGCGCCTCGACCAACTGGAACCGGCCGTCGTACTTTGTCATGAAGTACCTGCAGGGCAAGGGTTATCGGGTGATCCCGGTCAACCCGACCGCCTCGGGGCAGACGCTGTTGGGCGAGACGGTTTATGCCGCGCTCGCGGACGTGCCGGTACCGGTCGACATGATCGACGTGTTCCGCCCGGCCGGGGAGGCGACCGCGATCGTCGAGCAGGCGATCGCGATCAAGGCGCCGGTGGTGTGGCTGCAGCTCGGCCTTCGCAACGACGAGGCCGCCGCCACGGCCGAGGCCGCTGGCATCGAGATGATCATGAACCGCTGCCCGAAGATCGAGTTCGGGCGGCTCGGCGGCGAATTGTCGTGGGGCGGGGTCAACAGCGGCATCATCCAGAACCGCGCGCCGCAGGCGCCGCGCCCGCGTCGCCGGCCAAAGTCCGCTGGGGAGCGCACCGCGCCGTCGCACAACCTGACCTATGGGTTCGAGACCCGCTCGATTCACGCCGGCGCCGCGCCCGACCCGACCACCGGCGCCCGCTCGACTCCGATCTACCAGACGACGGCCTATGTGTTCGACGATGTCGATCACGCCGCCTCGCTCTTCAACCTGCACAATTTCGGGTACATCTATTCGCGCCTGACCAACCCGACCGTGGCGGTTCTCGAAGAGCGCATCGCCAGCCTCGAAGGCGGCCGTGCCGCGGTCGCCGCGGCGTCGGGGCATGCGGCGCAATTCCTGATCTTTTTCACGATGCTGCAGCCCGGCGACTCGTTCCTCGCCTCGCGCAACCTCTATGGTGGGTCGCTGACCCAGTTCGGCCTGTCGTTCAAGAAGCTCGGCTGGCACTGCTCCTTTGTCGATCCGCTCGACCCGGAGAATTTCCGCCGGGCGATGACGCCGGATACCAAGGCGATCTTTGTCGAGAGCCTCGCCAACCCCGGCGGCATCATCGTCGACCTCGAACGCATCGCCGCGATCGCGCACGAGGCCGGCATTCCGTTCATCGTCGACAACACGCTGGCGACGCCCTATCTGTGCCGGCCGTTCGACTGGGGCGCCGACATCGTCTGCCATTCGACGACCAAGTTCCTTTCGGGCCACGGCGCCGCGCTCGGCGGCGCGGTCGTCGAATCCGGCCGCTTCGACTGGTCGGCGGGCAACCGCTTCCCGTCAATGACCGACCCTGAGCCGGCCTATCACGGGCTCAAATTCTTCGAGAATTTCGGCGATTTCGCATTTACCACCAAGGCGCGCGCGGTGGCGCTGCGCGATTTCGGGCCGACGCTTTCGCCGATGAACGCGTTCCTGACGATCACCGGCATCGAGACGCTGCACGTGCGCATGGACCGGCATGTCGAGAATGCGCAGAAGGTCGCCGAGTTCCTTGCCGTACACCCGCGCGTCGCCTGGGTCTCCTATGCCGGGCTCAAGGACAGCCCGTACCGCTCGCTGGCACAGAAATACCTGCCCAAGGGGGCCGGCGCGGTGTTTACCTTCGGGGTCAAGGGCGGTTTCGAGGCCGGGGTCAAGCTGGTCGAAAGCGTGGGGCTGTTCTCGCACCTCGCCAATATCGGCGACACCCGCAGCCTGATATTGCACCCGGCGTCGACGACACACCGGCAGCTCAGCGACGAACAGCGCGAAGCCGCCGGTGCCGGCCCCGACGTGGTGCGCCTGTCGATCGGCCTCGAAACCGCCGACGATCTGATCCGCGACCTCGACCAGGCGCTGCAGGCATGAAGACGGGGGACCCGATGCATTCCGCTCGCCACACTTTGGCCGCGGTCGCGACGCTGTTGCTGGCAGGCTGCGCCAACACATCGAGCATGGTCGCGGTCGGCCCGCATACCTACAAGGTGACCGAGACCGCCTCGGTCCTCAAAGGCGGTGCCAATGTCGCGGCGCAGGCCGCCTTCGCGGCGGCCGGCAAGCGCTGCAAGGAAGATGGCGAAGGCCGCACGGTCACACCGCTCAAGACGCACGAGGTATCGAGCCTGGCCAGCGTCCCGACGCTGTCGAACGGGTACGCGGTGACGTTTCGCTGCGCAGCGCCCGACCCGAACTTCCCGCCGGACAACCGCCCGGCGCAGTAAGGCGCGCCGGATCGCCGGTGCGAGCCGGCCAGAGGGCGGCTCAGCCGGGGCGGTGGCGGTCGTCGCCGGGCAGGCGCCAGCGCTGCGTCGCGGCGTCGAACAGCAGCAGCACGCCGCCCGAGGCGCCGATCGCGCCAGCGATGCCGATATGTTCGGCGACGACGCCCCAGGTGGCGCTGCCGATCGCCATCGAGCCGTTGAACACGATCATGAAGATCGACAGCCCGCGGGCTCGTACCCATGACGCCAGCGTCGTCTGGGCGGCGACGTTGACGGTCGCGACTACCGCGACCCAGGCGAACCCGGCGACCAGCAGCACCGGCACCGCCAGCCACAGCGTCGTGGACAGCGCCACCAGCCCCAAGAGCGCCGCCGAGGCGAGGCTGCCGGCGCGGGCAATCCGGTCGGGCAGATAGACCGCGCGCAGGCGCGGCAGAAACACAACCGAGACGATCCCGCCAAAGCCGAGACAGCCGAGCAGCAGACCGTAGATGCCGGGACCGCCGCCGATGCGGGCCTTGGCGATCAGCGGCAGCATCGCGAAGAAATTGCTGGCGCAGAAGGCATAACCGGCAGAGCGGACCAGCGTCGCCCGCACCTCGCCGTCGCCGAGCGTGTGGCGGACGCCGTTCACAACGCTGGCCAAGATCCGCTCGCCGGCCCCGGCAGCCTCGGTCCGCGGAAGCGAGTGCAGCAGCAGCGCGATGACCACGAGATAGAACAGCGTGTTGACGAAAAACGGCATCGCCGCGCCGCAGCCAAGGATCAGAAACCCGCCGATCGCGGGGCCGATCACCCGCGCCACGTTGATGCCGATGCTGTTGAGCGATACCGCCGGGGCCAGCTCGCTGCGCGGCACCAGATCGGGCACGATCGCCTGGAACACCGGCATGGTGAAGGCGAGCGTCGTGCCGAACAGAAACGAGGCGGCCAGAATCACCCACGGCGTGGTCCAGCCAAACCAGGTCGACAGGCCGAGCAATCCCGACAACACCGCCGACACCACCTGCAGCACCACCAGCTGGCGGCGCCGGTCGACGAGATCGCCGATCGCGCCGGCGGGCAACGCGAACAGAAACACCGGCAGGCTCGCCGCGGTCTGCACCAGCGTGACCATCACCGGCGTCGGCTTCAGCTCGGTCATCAGCCAGGCGGTGGCGACATTGCCGAGCCAGATGCCGATATTCGCGGTGAGGCTGGCGATCCACACTGCTCGAAATGTGGGCAGCGCCAGCGGCGACCATGCAGACAGCCGCCGCCGCGCGGCCAGAGAAGCCGTGTCGCTCATGTCACCAATGATCGGAGAAAGCCTGGTTGCGCGACCTTTGCGGCGTCAGGGGTCAGCGGGCGCTAACCGGCGACGACGGGCAGATATCATGCCGGGTTGGCGGTGGCCGTCGCAAGCCGGCGCGTGCTACCGTTCGGACGATCAATCATCCCCCCACCAAAGACCGGAGGAAATCATGGCCCAATCGCAGCCCGCTTCCGCGCGCGACGCGGTCCGCAACGTCGTGCCCGACCTGATCGGGTATACCGAGAAATGGCTGTTCGGCGAGGTGTGGGAACGCCCGCAGCTGTCAAAGCGCGACCGCAGCCTGATCGTCGTCGCGACGCTGATCGCGCTCGGCCGCGAAAAGCAGCTGGTCGGCCATCTCGAACGCGCGCTCAACAACGGGCTGACCAAGACCGAGCTTTCCGAGGTCATCACCCACCTCGCCTTCTATGCCGGCTGGCCGGCGGCGATGACCGCGGCGCTGGTCGCCAAGGACGTGTTCGAGAAGCATTGACCGCACGACGGTAACCGTTTGAAGGCGTCCCCTCACCCACCCGTCGCTTCGCGCCGGCCCCCCCTCTCCCGCATGCGGGAGAGGGGGGGCCGTAGGGCGCAGCCCTGCGGCGGGTGAGGGTTTCGGCGCGCGTAATTATAGGAGAACGACATGAAGGTTGGTTTCACCGGGCTCGGCACGATGGGTGCCAGCATGGCGGCGAACCTGCAGAAGGCGGGCTACGAGCTGGTGGTTCATGACATCCGCCGGGCCGCGGCCGAGCGGCATCTCGCCGCAGGCGCGGTGTGGGCAGACAGCCCCAAGGCGCTCGCCGAGCAGTGCGAGGTGATCTTCACCTCGCTGCCCGGGCCGCCCGAGGTCGAGGCGGTGGCGCTTGGCGCCAACGGCCTGCTCGCCGGGATGAAGCCCGACACCGCCTATTTCGACCTGTCGACCAATTCGCCGACGGTGGTGCGCCGGATCAACGCGCAATTCGCCGAGAAAAACGTCTACATGCTCGACGCGCCGGTCAGCGGCGGGCCGAAGGGTGCCGCCTCGGGCCGGCTCGCGCTGTGGATCGGCGGCGACGAGCAGATCTTCAACCGGCACAAAAAGGTGCTCGACGCGATCGGCGACGCCGCCCGCTATATCGGCCCGATCGGCGCCGGGTCGGTCGCCAAGCTGGTACACAACTGCGCCGGCTATGCGATCCAGACTTGCCTTGCCGAGGTGTTCACGATGGGGGTCAAGGCCGGGGTCGAGCCGCTGGCGCTGTGGGAAGCGGTGCGCCAGGGCGCCGGCGGACGGCGGCGCACGTTCGACTCGCTCGGCGACCACTTCCTGATCGACAGCTACGACCCGCCGGATTTCGCATTGCGGCTGGCGCACAAGGACGTGACGCTGGCCACCGAGCTGGCGCGCGAGATGAAGGTACCGATGCCGATGGCCAATCTGGCGCATGGCGAGCTGACCGCGGCGCTGAACCGCGGCTGGGACGGCCGCGACTCGCGGGTCGCGATGCAGCTTCAGAAAGAGCGCGCCGGGGTTACGATCAAGGTCGACCCGAACCAGATCAAGACCGTCCTCGAACGCGACGGCAAAGGCTGAGCGCACACCCCGCCATTTGCGCGCCACTTTCGGCGACGCTAATGTGCCGGCGTTTCGCGAGGTAGCTCGCCGTCAAGAGCCGAGTGGGCATGCGAGAATACGGGCTTGCGTTGCGGCGGGCAGGGCGCCGCATGGGTTTCGTCGCGGCGGTGCTGCTGGGCACCGGGCTGGCATTCGGCGCGGCCGCGGCGCCCTCGAGCCCGAGCCCCATCGGGATCCAGCTCAACCGGCTCGACGACCACGGCGGCAATTGCCGCGCCTCGTTCGTGATCACCAATCCCGGGCCGGAAGCCTTTACGGGCTTCCGGCTTGATCTGGTGATGTTCGACAAGGGCGGCACGATCACCCGCCGCCTGGCCGTCGACATCGCGCCGCTGCTGGCCGACAAGACCAGCGTCAAGATCTTCGACATCCCGCAGATCTCGTGCGCCGGCATCGGCAGCATGCTGATCAACGACGTGCTCGACTGCCGCGACGCAAAGGGCCCGGTCGCCGATTGCGTTGGTCGCGTGACCCCGACCTCGAAGCTGCCCGTAAAGCTGATGAAATGACCCAAGGCGAGAGACCGTGAACCAGGCCGCAACGTCTCTGTCGGTCGTCTCGCTGTTCATGCACGCCGACCCGGTGGTCAAGGGCGTGATGATCCTGCTGCTCGCCGCCTCGATCTGGAGCTGGGCGGTGATCGTCGACAAGCTCTTGAATCTCGGCAAGGCGAGCCGGCTGGCGCGCGGCTATGAGGCGCGCGCCACGGCGGCGCGCGACGCGAGCGAGCTGGTGGCGGGGAGCGCGGAGGAGGCGACGCATCCGGTGCACAGCGTGCTCGCCGCCGGGCTCGACGAATGCGCCCAAGGCGCGGCCGGAGAACTGGAAACCGCGGCCGAGCGGCGCGACCGGATCGAGCGGGCGATGCGGCTGGCACTCAACGGCGAATTGCGCCGACTCGAGCAGCGCCTGCCGTTTCTCGCCACGCTCGGCTCGGCGGCGCCGTTCATCGGGCTGTTCGGTACGGTTTGGGGCATCATGCACAGCTTCGCCTCGATCGCCGCCGCAAATAACACCAGCCTCGCGGTGGTCGCCCCGGGTATCGCCGAGGCGCTGTTTGCCACCGCCATGGGATTGGCCGCGGCGATTCCGGCGGTGGTCGCCTACAACAAGTTCACGGTCGAGATCGGGCGCTTTGCCGGCCGCATGCAGGGGCTGATCGGCCGCTCCGGCGCGCTGTTGTGCCGGGCTGCCGGGTAGGCCATGGCGCTGTCCCTACCGCCGTCCGGCGACAGCGGCGACGATACCTATAACTACAAGCCGCTGTCTGAGATCAACGTGACGCCGATGGTCGACGTCATGCTGGTGCTCCTGGTGATCTTCATGGTCGCGGCACCGCTGTTGACGGTCGGCGTGCCGGTCAACCTGCCGAAGACCAGCGCCGCCGAGGTCACCAAGCCGCGGACGCCGGTCATCGTCACGATCAACAAGGACGGCGACACGTTTGTCGGCGACGACCGGCTCGCCGGTGCCGATCTCAAATCGCGCCTCGCCGCGCTGGCCGGCGCCGACCCTGACCGCATCGTCTATGTACGCGGCGACCGCACGATCAGCTACGCCCAGCTGATGGACCTGCTGGGCATGGTCAGCGCCGCCGGCTTCTCCAAGGTCTCGCTGCTCGCCGAGGCGGCAACCGGGCAATGACCGCGATGCGGCTGCCGCTGGCAGTTTCGACCGGCTTTCACGTCGTGCTGCTGGCCGCCCTGGTTTTCGCTGCGCGCGAAGCGGCGGTGCCGATCCCGCCACCCAAGCCGAGCTTCCAGATTGCAATGCCGCCGCCGATGGCCCGGCTCGAGACCGTGCGACCGGTCGCGCCGCAAGCCGAGCCGGTGTTGAAGCCGATCGAGCCCGAAGCCGAACCGGTGGTCAGGGCCACCGCGCCGGTGCTGAAGCCGCTCCCCGAGCTGGAACGGCGAGTCACCGCGGTCGAACCCCGGCCGAAACCCACGCCCCGGCCCCGGCCACGGCGGGTCGAGCGGCCGCGCGCGCCGGCACCGCGGATGTCGGCGCTGCCGCCCCCCGCCCCGACCCCGGTGCCGGAGTCCCGCGCCGTCGCGCCGATCGCCCCGGCCCCGCCGGTCGCGGCGGCACCCAATCCGGCGATCGAAATGGGCTACAAACTCGCCCTCAGCCGCTGGTTCGAGACGCACAAGCGCTACCCGGCCAGCGCCCGCGACGCCGAGGAACAAGGCAGCGCCATCGTTCGCTTCCGGGTCGACCGCTCTGGGCGCGTGCTGAGCTTTTCGCTGGCGCGAAGCACCGGCTATGCCGATCTCGATCGCGCCGTAACTGAACTGCTGCGCGGCGCGCAGCTGCCGCCGTTCCCGGCCGGGCTGACGGTCCCCTCGCTCGAAGTGGCGGTGACGCTGCGCTTCAGCCTCGGCGAGTAGCCGGCCGGCGGCACCGATCGGCTCGATCGCTCCGCCACGCAGGAACGACGTATAAACGCTTAACCCCAGCCAGGAGCCCCCCGCCATGCCAAAGCGCCAGAGCGTCAATTTCCCAGGGTTCTCCCACCAGAACCCGATCCCCAATGCCAGCCGCATCGGCAATCTGATGATGTCGAGCGTCATCAGCGGGGTCGATCCGGGCACCCGCAACTATCCGCCGACGCTCGAAGGGCAGGTCGCCAACATCTTCACCCATATCCGCAGCGCTATCGAGGCAGCCGGCGGCACCCCGGACAACATCATCAAGGTCACGTTTTACGTGCAGGACCAGGCCGCCGGACGCGCTGCGCTCAACGCCGAATGGGTCAAGATGTTTCCCGACCCCGACGCGCGCCCCGCCCGGCACACCCTGCTCTCCGGAACGACCGGGGCGTCGCTGGTGACCTGCGATTTCGTCGCCGTGCTGGGATAGGGCGGCGCCACGCCGCGCCGGCAGTCAGCCGAGGCTGACCAGCGCCCACAGCACGACGAGCCCGGCGATCGCCACGCTGGCGTGAACCGCGACCAGGGTCGCGGCCGGCCGCCTGCGCAGCGACGCTACCGCGATCGTCAGGCCGAGCAGCAGCGCGACGGCCAGCAGCAGCGCGGCCGCCGGGCCGAACCCGGCGGTTCCCATCGTGCTGGGCGGCAACCCGCGGCGTAGCGCGAGCAGCAGCACCACGAGCCCGGCCGCGCCGATGGCACCATGGGTCGCCGCGACCGGCCACGGCACGCGCCGCGCCCCTCTTCCACGCAGGAACGGCAACGCGAGAACCGCGCCGAGCAACGCCGCAAGCGCGACGATCGCCAGGGCCAGGATCACTTGAACCGCGGCATCACCGGGCGACGACGCCGCCCGTCTGGCTCGACCAGAACTCGTGAAAGATGCCGAATTTCATGCGCTTCACCTGGTTGCTGTGGAGGCCATAGTGGGGCATCCAACCGGCGCGGTCGAGCAACGGGCGCAATTGCCGCACGGGTTCCCCAGGTGCGCGATTGATGCAATGCTGCACGACAAGATCGGCCGGTCTGGCCGACCATAAGGGGGGGAGAGGATGCGTCTATCGAGAATTGCCAGCGCGCTTGCGCTCGGGTTGGCCGTGCTGGTCCCGGCAGCGGCCCAGGCCGAGCCCTATCACCTGCGGATCGGCTGGGTGGTGGCGCCGGCCGACATGGTGACCCTGATGTTTCTGAAGCCGGGCCTCGCGCCGCACGCCGGCAAAACCTACATCCCCGAGCTGACGCATTTCGCCGGCACATCGACCGAGATGACCGCAATGGCGACCGGCCAACTCGACTGCGCCGCGCTCGCCTATTCGACCTTCGCCCTCGGCGTCGAGAACGCCCGGATGGACGATCTGCGCATCATCGGCGACGAGTTTCAAGACGGGGTACCGGGCTATCACACCAATCCGTTCTATGTACGCGACGACAGCCCGATCAAGACGGTCGACGACCTGAAAGGCAAGGTGCTGGCGACCAACGAGGTCGGCAGCGCGGTCGACATCGCGATGCGCGCGATGCTCGCCAAGCACCACCTCAAAGACAAGCGCGACGTGACGATCATCGAAGTGCGCTTTCCCGACATGAAGGCGATGCTGAGCGAGCACAAGGTCGACCTGATCTCGGCCCCGGCCCCGTTCGGCTTCGACCCCCAGCTCACCGCGTTTGCGCGCACGCTGTTCACCCAGGAACAGGCGATCGGCCGCACCCAGATGATCGTGCGCGTCGCCCGCGCTGGGTTTCTCGCCAAGCACCGGCAGGCGATGGTTGACTTCATGGAGGACTACCTCCACGCGCTGCGTTACTTCCAGGACCCGGCGCATCATGACGAGGTGGTCGCGCTCGCCGCCCAGGCCACCAAGCGGAACCCCGCCTTCTTCCAGAAATGGTTCTTCACCAAGGAAGATTACTATCGCAACCCGAACGGGATCCCCGATCTGGAGGCGCTGCAGCAGAACATCGACCTGCAGCACAAGCTCGGCTTCCTGCGCACTTCGCTCGACGTGAAGAAGCACGCCGATCTGAGCATCGTCAAGGAAGCGGCGCAGCGCCTCGCAAAGTAGGCGTCCCCGTCGCTGACCCGCCGGACCCCTCTCCCGCATGGGGGAGAGGGTCATTCCGCCGCTGGCCCCGGCGGCAGGCTCGCGCTAGCATTCCGGCATGGAAGAAATCTACACGTTCGGGGGCAACCCGCTCGACCGCGCCTCGCAGCGCCGCACCGATGCCGCCTGGATCCGCGCGCTGCTCGACGAGCCGCAGACCCGCATCCTGCCATTACGCGACTTGAAGCCGATGGTGCGCGACGGCGCGACGCCGGCGCTCGACTGGCAGGGTGTGGCGCCGTGGCGCGGGCTGATCGACGCCGGCGCGGCGCTGATCTTTCTCGGCCTCGGCGAAGACGGCGCGCGCTTTGTGATCGACGCCACCGGCAGCGATACCCTTCCCGAATGGGATGCCGAGACCGTCGACGTGCGCGCGCTCGCGCCGCAGATCGCGGGCGGCGAAGCGGCGGTTCTCGCCGAGGCACGCTCGCTGATCGACTGGCACGCGCGGCACGGGTTCTGCGCCCAATGCGGCGCACCGACGCGGATCGACCAGGCCGGGTGGAAGCGGCGCTGCCCGGAATGCCGGGCACAGCACTATCCGCGCTCCGACCCGGTGACGATCATGCTGACGGTGCGCGGCGAATACGGGCTGCTCGGCCGCAACAAGCGCCGCGCCGGCTCGCGCTTTTCGTGCCTCGCCGGCTTCCTCGAACCGGGCGAGACGCCGGAAGACGCCGTGCGCCGCGAGGTTCACGAAGAGGCCGGGGTCAGGGTCGGGCGGGTCAAATACCTGGCGGCGCAGCCCTGGCCATTTCCATCGACGCTGATGATGGGGTTCCTTGCCGAAGGGCTCAGCGAGGAAATCACCGTCGATCCCGACGAGATCGCCGAGGCGCGCTGGTTCCACCGCGACGAAATCCGCGAGATGGTCGCGCGCGCCGCGACCGGCCCCGACAACCCCAACGAGGTGTCGATCCCGCCGCCGCTGGCGATCGCGCACCAGATCTGCCGACGCTGGTCGAACCGGCTCGACGAGATTTGATCCCGCACCCTTCCCATCGCTTCCGCGATGGGCCCCTTCCCTCTCCCGCATGCGGGAGAGGGCGGCGAGCGGCGGCTCCGCGGGCGCGAGGCGGGTGAGGGTCGCTGAGGAAGGAAACCCTGAATGCCCATCACGATCCGAAAGCTGCATCCGCAGTTCTGCGCCGAAATCGGCGGGGTCGATACCGGCGCGCCGATGGATGACGCGACGTTTGCGGAAATCCGCGCCGCGCTCGACGAATATTCGGTGCTGGTCTTTCACGACCAGAGCCTCGACGACGAACGCCAGGTCGCGTTCAGCCGCCGCTTTGGCCCGCTCGAAACCGCGGGCAAGGCCAACCCGGCGACCGGCACGCATTTCGCTCGCCAGTCCAACCTCGACATCAACACTGACGCAGTGATCCCGCCCGAAGACCGGCGAATGATCTATCAGAAGGGCAATTACCTCTGGCATTCCGACAGCTCGTTCAAGGCGGTGCCGTCGCTGTGCTCGCTGTTGTCGGCGCGGATCGTGCCGCCCGAAGGCGGCAACACCGAATTCGCGACGATGCGCGGCGCCTATGACGCGCTGCCCGACGAAATCAAGGATAAGCTCCAAGGCCTCGTCGCCGAGCACAGCCTCGTCTATTCGCGCGGCACGGTGTCCGACACGGCGCTGACGCCGGAGATGAAGGCCGAATTGCCCGGCGCGTGGCAGACGATGGTGCGGGTCAACCCGACCGATGGCCGCAAATCGATCTATGCCGGTGCGCACGCCTCGCACGTGATCGGCTGGCCGCGCCAGGAGGGCCGAGATTTCATCAACTGGCTCACCGAGTTCGCGACCCAGCCGCAATTCTGCTACAGCCACGCGTGGCGCCAGGGCGATCTGGTGATCTGGGACAACCGCTCGGTGCTGCACCGCGCCACCGCCTACGACACGGTTCGCCACAAGCGGCTGATGCAGCGCACGACGGTCGGCGGCGACGCGCCGACCACGGCGCAGCCGGCGCGCTACGAGCTGGCGGCCGAATAGAGTTGGTCGCCACCGCCGCGTCCGCCCCGATCGCGATCGTCACCGGTGCGAGCGCCGGGATCGGGCTGTACACGGCACTCGGCCTCGCCCGCGCCGGGATGCGGGTGGTGTTGACCGGGCGCAACCGCGAGCGCACCGAGGCGGCGCGCCGCCGCGTCGCCGCAGTGGCGAGCGGCCCGGCACCAAGCGTCGCGCTCGCCGATTTCGCCAGCCTCGCCGACGTGCGCACGCTGGCCGCGGCATTGCTCGCCGAGTACCCACGCATCGACGTTCTGGTCAACAACGCCGGGCTGATCGCGCCGCGCCGGGAGAACTCCGCCGACGGCTACGAGCTGACGATCGCGGTCAACCACCTCGCGCCGTTCCTGCTGACCCTGCTGCTGCTCGACCGGCTCAAGCAATCGGCGCCCTCGCGCGTCGTCACCGTCGCCTCGCAGGCGCACAAAGGCGCCTTGGTCGACCCGGCAGCGATGACCAACCCGCCGGAATGGTCGCCGCTGTCGGCGTATGGCCGGTCCAAACTGTGCAACATCCTGTTCACCCGCGCGCTGGCGCGCCGGCTTGGCGGCAGCGCGGTGACCGCGACGTGCCTGCATCCCGGCGCCGTCGCGACGCAGATCGGCAATCGTGCCGGCATCCTCGCCTCGCTCGGCTGGCGGCTGGCCAAGCCTTTTCTGACCCGGCCCGAGCAGGGCGCGGCGACCTCGCTGTTTCTTGCGACGGTGCCCGACCCGGCGCCCTTTGCCGGCGCCTATGTGATCGGCACCGCCATCGCCCAGACCGACCCGGCGGCGCGCGACGATCGGCTCGCCGGGGTGCTGTGGACCGAAAGCACGCGGCTCGTCGGGCTTTAGCTGCGGCCCGGGGATCGCCAGTTCACGAGCGGAGCGCCGCCCTGGCGATAGGGGTGGCCATGGTGTCGCACCTCGGCGATCTGGACAGATTACAACGATGACATCGTTGCGCTTTCCGTCGCCTTACGCGACCCTGGGTTTGGGAAGCTTAGCGTCTCGGAGCGTCGTTCCGCATTGAGGCCCGACCGTTGCCGGTGGGGCAAAACGTGGGAGGTACGCTTGCCGAGTACGGTTGGAGCCGCTGTGTCCGCGGCAAATATTCCGTGGTGGAAGGAACCAACACGGGACCAATGGTTCGCCTTTATCGCGGGCTGGCTTGGTTGGACGCTCGACGCGTTCGATTTCACCCTCTTCCTGTTGATCATGGAACCCATTTCCAAGGCATTCAACGTGCCGCTGACGAGCGTCGTGTGGGCGATCACGCTGACCTTGTGGATGCGGATCGTCGGCGGCGTGGCGAATGGCTGGCTCGCCGATCGCATCGGCCGCAAGCGGCCGCTGATGCTGTCGATCGTTTGGTATTCGGCGTGCAACTTCATTGCCGGGTTTGCGCCCAGCTTCTGGTTTCTGTTTCTCTTCCGCGCCCTGCTCGGGATCGGGATGGGCGCGGAATGGCCGGTCGGGGCCTCTCTGGCGATGGAGAGTTGGCCGGCTCGCTCGCGCGGCTTCATGGCGGGTGTCATGCAAGGCGGATGGGGTCTCGGGTTTCTGCTGTCGAGCGCGACCTATGGCCTTCTCTACAATGTTGTCGGGTGGCGCGGCATGTTGTGGATCGGGGTCGCACCTGCCCTGGTTCTCGTCTACATCGTCCGCTACGTGAAAGAGCCGCCCGTCTGGCTTGAGAACCGCCGCCTGCAGCGGCTGCAAAAGCGCGAAGTTCGCATCCCGCTGTTCTCGATCTTCAAGCCGGGGATGCTCGGGAACACCCTGAATGCTTTGTGGTGGACGGCGAGTTCTGCCCTGGTCTCCTACTCGCTGAACCTGTTTGCGACGCATCTCCAGGTCGATCTGCATTTGAGCCCGGCGCTGGTCGCAACCCCGATCATGCTGGGGAACCTGGCGTTCTTCGTTGCCTGCGCGGGCTGGGGTTGGGTGGCCGATCGCATCGGCCGCCGCTGGACCCTGATCATCATCGCCGCGGTCGGCATTCCTCTGACGCCGATTTACCTGCTCACCGACAGCTACGTGTTGATCGTAGTCGGCATGCTGCTGCAGGGCTTTTTCGCCGGCGGCGGGATCAACAGCCAGAACGCCAGCTATATGACCGAACGCTTCCCGACCGAGGTGCGGGCAACGGCAAGCGGCTTCTGCTATCAGGCCGGCATCGCGCTCGCCGGGCTGGTGGCACCGGCCATCACCTATTTCGCAACCGTTCGCCACATGGGATTTGCGATGCCGATGCTGATCGCCGGGGTCGTCGGCTGCGTGAGCTTCATCGCCGCGGTCTATATGGGCCCCGAGACGAAGGGCAAGATCCTCGGTGCCGAGCTGGAGGTGGTTTAGCGGGGTGTTGGCGCTACCCGCGGGCGGCGAGCTCGCCGGCGCGGGCGGCGAGATCGTCGATGTTGCGCCGCATCTGTTCGAGCCCGAATGAGAGCCCGAAGACCCGGCCGACATCGTCGTCCGACAGGGCGAGGGTGAGCCCGTCGCGGCGCAGTTCGGCGATCGCGCGATCGAAGCCGGCGAGCGCGTCGGCGACGACGCCCGGCGCCGGCGGCGCCACCCCTTGCGCCAGTGCCGCGCCGATCCCGGCCAGGCGGCGCGCCAGCGCCTCGCCCACCGTCGCCGCCGGCTCGGCAAGCCGGCCACCGACCGGTTGCGGCAGCGGCCCCGGCAAGGCGCGCGCGATGATCACGAGGTCGTGGCTGAGGCGGCGCAGCCCACGCACCAGCGGGTCGAGGTCGGCGGTCTCGGTGATGTAGACGCGCCGCTCGCGGGCGGCCTCGTCGGCGGCAACGGCGGCGCGTTCGACCGCGGCACGGATGCGGTCGTGAAAGGCGCGGACCGCCGCCGCGTCCGCGGTTTTGGAGAGATCGCCGAGCAGCAGCCGCGCCAGTTCGCCCATCGGCACGAACGCATCGCGCGCCGCCTCGCCGACCAGCTGCTGCGCCCGCGCCGGGCTGATCAGCAGCGCCACCGCCAACGCGACGACGCTGCCGAACCCGATCTCCAGCACCCGGTCGAGTGCGGCGTGGACGACCCCGATCCCGGCGAAATGGCCGAGCAGCACGATCGCGCCAGTCACCGGCGCGACGCGGTAGGCCGGGCGAAACGCCACCAGAGCCGCGAGCGGCACCAGCGCGATCCCCAGCGCCACGCCGGTCGACGCCGGACCCGAATGCGGCACCGCGACCGCGACCGCGACGCCCCACGCCGCACCGCCGATCGTGCCGACAAAGCGGTCGAACGTCGCCTTTAACGACCCGCCGACGCTGGCCTGCATCACGATGATCGAGGTCAGCACCACCCAGTACACCTGGGCCAGGCCGAGCGCCTCGCCGAGGGCGAAACTCAGCAGCCCGGCCGTGGTCATGCGCAGGCTGAGGCCGAGCGCGACCCGGCGGTCGGAGAGCCAGTCTGCAACTTTCGGGAAAAACATAAGCAACCAACTATCAGCCGCGGGTTTGGAGTATCGTTCTCTTATCCTGAAGTTGAGGACAACGGCAGGACAACGCGCCATGCCCACCGCAACCGCAAATCGGTCATACGACTACATCATCGTCGGCGCCGGCTCGGCGGGCTGCGCGCTGGCGGCCAGGCTGACCGAAGACCCCGGCATCCGCGTGCTGCTGCTCGAAGCCGGCGGCTGGGACCGCGACCCGTGGCTGGCGATCCCGCTCGCCTGGGGCCGCATCCTGCAGCGCCGCATGCACGACTGGATGTATTTCGCCGAGCCCGAGGAGTCGCTCGACGGGCGCGGCATCGAATGCGCGCGCGGCATGTGATCGGCGGCTCGTCGTCGATCAACGCGATGGCCTATGTGCGCGGCCACCGCGGCGATTATGACCGCTGGGCCGAGGCCGGTCTGGCGCAATGGTCGTATGCGAATGTGCTGCCGTATTTCCGCCGGCAGGAAGCGTGGGAGGGCGGCGCCGGCCCGTATCGCGGCGCCGACGGGCCGCTGACGACGCGCTGGTCGCGCTATCCCGACCCGCTATCCACCGCCTATGCCGAGGCCGGCGCGGCCGCCGGCTACCCCGTGACCGAAGATTACAACGGGTTGCAGCAGGAGGGGTTCGGCCGCTGGCAGTGCACGATCCGCGACGGGCGGCGGTGCAGCGCCGCGGTCGCCTATCTGCGGCCGGCGCTGTCGCGCCCCGGCCTGACGGTCGAGACCGAGGCGCTGGCGACGCGGGTGTTTCTCGAACACGGCCGCGCGGTCGGCATTGGCTATCTGCGTCGCGGCGAGGCGACCGTGGCGCATGCCGAGCGCGAGGTGATCCTCGCCGGCGGCGTCATCAACTCGCCGCAGCTTCTGATGCTGTCGGGCATCGGCGACCCCGACGAATTGCGCCGCCACGACATCGACGTCGCGGTGCCGCTCAAAGGCGTCGGCCGCAACCTCCAGGACCACATCTCGGCCGGGATCACCTGGCAGCGCCGCGAGCCCGGCCCGCTGCACCACACGATGCGGCTCGACCGCATCGCCCGCGACCTTGGCCGCACCTATTTCTTCGGCACCGGCCTGTCGTCGGACCTGCCGGGCGGGGTCATGGCATTTCTGAAAAGCCCGCTGGCCGGCGCGCTGCCCGACGTGCAGTTCCTGTTTGCCGCCGGCCCGCAGGCGGCCGCGCCCTACCTGCCGCCGTTCAAGGCCTCCTATGCCGACAGCTTCGGCTGCCGCGCGGTGGTGCTGAGGCCGGAAAGCCGGGGCCAAATCGAGCTGGTTTCCACCGACCCGCGACAGGCGGTGCGCATCCGCCAGAATTTCCTCGCCACCGACAAGGACTGGGCAACGCTGCGCGCCGGGCTGCGCATGGTGCGCGAGGTCGGGCGCCAGGGGCCGCTCGCGGCATTCAACGCCGGCGAGATCCTGCCGGGGCCGGACCAGACCGACGACGAGGCGCTCGACGCCCATATCCGCGCCACCGGCATCTCGGTGCACCACCCGCTCGGCACCTGTAAGATGGGCGCGGAGAACGACGAGATGGCGGTGGTCGACGGAGCGCTGCGCGTGTTCGGGGTCGAGGGCCTCCGCGTCATCGACGCCTCGGTGATGCCCGACCTCATTGGCGGCAACATCAACGCCCCGGTCATCATGCTCGCCGAAAAGGCCGCCGATTTGATCCGCGGCCAGGAGCCGCTCGCGCCGGTCAATGTGTGATCGGCCGCCTCAATACCCCTTGGCGCGATCCACCACGTTGAGCAGCGGTTGGCCAGTGCGGATGCGCCGGATGTTTTCGACGACGTCCTTGGCCGAGACCTCGGGGATGGCGATCGAGCCGGTATGCGGCAGCACCAGCACGTTGTCCATGCCCCAGAACGGGTGGTCGGACGGAAGCGGCTCCCGCTCGAACACGTCGAGCGTCGCCTCGCTGATCTGGCCGTCGTTGAGCGCGGCGAGCAGCGCATCCTCATCGACCGTGCCGCCGCGCCCGCAATTGACCAATCTGGCGCCGCGCGGCAGCGCGTAGAGCGCGTCGCGGCCGACGATGTGCCGGGTGTCGCGGGTCAGCGGCAGCAGCACGACGAGGATGTCGGTGCGCGCGAGGAATGGCGCGAGGCCATCGGCGCCGTGAAAGCATTCGACGCCGTCGATCGCGCGCGGCGAGCGCGCCCAACCCGCGACCGAAAAGCCGAGGCCCGAAAGCGTGCGCGCCGCGGTGCCGCCAAGCAGGCCCAGCCCCATGACCCCGACGCGGCGTTCGGTAGGACGGGAGCGGCAACTCATAGCGCCATTCGTGCGCGCGCTGCCGGCGGTGGTACATCGCGATGTCGCGGTGGTGACGCAATACCGCGAAGGTCACGAACTGGCTCATCATCTGCGCCATCGGCGCGTCGCCGAGCCGCGCCACCGGGATGTGCGGCGGGATCGTCGGATCAGCCAACAGCGGGTCGACCCCGGCGCCGAGGTTCACGATCAATCTGAGATTGGGCAACGTCGCCATCTCGCCGGGCGGCGGTTTCCACACCAGCGCGGTCTCGATGCCGGCCGGGTCGCCGAGCTCGGGCGAGACGCGGATGTCGAGATCGGGCATCAGAGCGGCGAGCGCGTTCGACCACGCGACCGGGTCGTCGAGGCGGCTCGAAAACAGCAGGGCGCCGGCCATTCTGGGCTCCATCGCGTCAAGATCGGACGATTTCGTCACAACGGTGGGCCACGCGCAATCGCCGCCCCTATTATCCAAGGCACGATGATCCTGACCCCGATACCGCGCGACCGCCTGCCCGCAGCGCTCGACCGGTTTGCCGCGCAGCTTGCCGACCTGACGGCGCGCGCCGCGTTTGCCGGCATCCGCACGACGAGCCCCGACCGCGCCGCCGGTGCCGAGGCCGAGCGGCACCGGAAGGCGGCGCTCGACTGGGCGCGGCGCTGCGGCGTGCCGGCGCACCCGGACGGCACCGATTGCGGCTTCAACTGGGACGGCACCGCGCTCGACCCGGGCACTGAGGCCTATGTGATCCTGCACGAGGTCGCACATTACCTGCTCGCCTCGCCCGAGCGGCGCGGGCTCGTCGATTTCGGGCTCGGGCCGGGACCGGACACCCGCGACCGCGCCGCCGCCGAGCGGGCCGCGACCGTGCCGGTCGCCGAGCGCGAAGCCGACGAGGCAGCCGCCTCACTGCTCGGCATTTTGTGGGAGGAGGCGCTCGGCCAGCCAGCGCTCGCCTCGTTTCTCGACCAGAACTGGCTGGAAGGGCTCGA
>DATLRD010000056.1:0-24293 GCA_035534855.1 Allostellaceae bacterium
ATGCTGAAGATGAGCGGCGTCATCGACATCATCGTGCCCCGCGGCGGCGCCTCGCTGATTGAACGCGTGCAGCGCGAGAGCCGCATCCCGGTCATCGCCCACCTCGAAGGCCTCTGCCACACCTATATCCACGCCGCCGCCGACCCGGAAAAGGCGCGCGCGATCGTGCTCAACGCCAAGATGCGCCGCGTTTCGGTGTGCGGCGCCACTGAGACGCTGCTGGTCGATCGCGCCGCCACGGCGCTGCTGCCGCCGATCCTCGCCGATCTGCACGAAGCGGGGTGCGAGGTGCGCGGTGACCCCGAGACCGCCGCGCTCGATCCGGCGGCGCGGCCGGCGACCGAGGCCGACTGGCGGACCGAATATCTCGACGCGGTCATCGCCGTGCGCGTCGTCGACGGCGTTGCCGGGGCTATCGACCATATAGAGCGCTACGGCTCGCACCATACCGACGCGATCGTTACCGAAGACATAGCGGTGGCCGAGCGGTTCCTGCGCGAGGTCGACAGCGCGATCGTGCTGGTCAACGCCTCGACCCAGTTCGCCGACGGCGGCGAATTCGGCATGGGCGCCGAGATCGGCATCTCGACCCAGCGCCTGCCGCCGCGCGGACCGGTCGGCGCCGCCGAGCTGACGACCTACAAATACCTCGTCCGCGGCAACGGCCAGGTGCGGCCCTGACTGGCGAAGCGGCCCATCGCGGGCGGCGGGTCGGGGTTCTGGGCGGCTCGTTCAACCCCGCCCATGGCGGCCACCTGCATATCAGCCTGCTGGCCCTGCGGCATCTCGACCTCGACGAGGTATGGTGGCTGGTGTCGCCGCAAAACCCGCTCAAGCCCGCAGCCGGCATGGCGCCGTTCGCCGAGCGGTTCAATACCGCCGCCGCGGTCGCTGCCGGAAACCGCCGCATCATCGTCAGCGATATCGAAACCCGGCTCGGCACCACCTTTACCGCCGACACGCTGCGCGCGCTGCAACGGCGCTTTCCGCACATCCGCTTTGTCTGGCTGATGGGCGGCGACAACCTCGCGCAGATCCCGCACTGGCGGCGCTGGCTCGACATCTTTCACGCGGTGCCGATCGCGGTGTTCGACCGCCCGGCAAGCACCCGCCTGGCGCTTGCCGGCGCCGCCGCGCTGCGCTTCCGCCATGCCCGCGTGCCGGCCGACGCGGCCCGCCGCCTCAGCGAGATGCCGCCGCCGGCCTGGGCCTTTTTCCACTCCCGTCTCGACCCGCGCTCGGCGACCGAAATCCGCGCCGAGCGCCCGGCACCGGTGGCCGCGGCCACCACGTTGCCCGCGCGCCGGCGGCGCGCCCGACGCAAGCCCGAGGGCGGCGCCGAATTGCTGCGCGTGATCCAGGCCAGCCTCGACGACAGCAAGGCCGAGGACGTCGTGACGATCGACCTCGCCGGCAAGACGACGATGGCCGATTACATGGTCGTCGCCAGCGGCCGCTCGGCCCGCCAGGTCGCGGCGATGACCGAGCACCTGGCGCAGGCGCTGGCCGGCCACACCCGGGTCGCGATTGAGGGCAAAGCCCAGGGCGATTGGGTTCTGATCGATGCCGGCGACGTCATCATCAACCTGTTTCGGCCCGAAATCCGCACCTTTTACAATCTTGAAAAGATGTGGGGCTCGGCGCTTTCCGACGCCGAAGCCGCAACTCAGTAGAGGCCGCGATCCGCACGTTCGTGCTTGCCGTCGGCCGCATGCGGCGCGGGCCGCTTCTGGAATTGCAGGCCGAATATGCAAAGCGCCTGGTGCCCGCCCCGGCGATCACCGAGGTCGAGGAACGGCGCAAGCTGCCCGACGCGGCCCTGAAGGCGCGAGAGGCCGAACTGATCCTTGCCACCGTGCCCGCCGGTGCGCGGCTTGTCGCGCTCGATCCGGGCGGGGTTGCCTGGTCGAGTCGCGACCTGGCCGGGCATCTGGCGGCGTGGCGCGACCGCGGCCTCGGCGCCGTCGCCTTTGCGATCGGCGGGGCGGCCGGGCATGGCGACGCGGTCCTGGCCCGCGCCGACACGCGCCTGTCGCTCGGCGCGATGACCTGGCCTCACCTACTGGCACGCATCATGCTGCTCGAGCAGCTTTACCGCGCTCAGCAGATCCTGGCGGGCCACCCCTACCACCGCGAGTGACCCGGCGACGATGCAGGAACGCTACCGCGCCGGCCGGGGTTTCGCGTATACAACGGCCGTGACGACAGGTAGCCCGAGCATGAACACTCGCCCGCGCCCGCTTATTTTGTGCATCCTCGACGGCTGGGGAGAACGTAACAACGGCGACGACAACGCGATCGCCCGCGCCGAGACTCCGGTGTGGCACCGGCTCAACGCGCGCTGGCCGCATTCCGAGCTTGAGGCCAGCGAGCATTACGTCGGGCTGCCTGATGGGCAGATGGGCAATTCCGAGGTCGGGCACACTAATATCGGTGCCGGCCGCGTCGTGATGCAGGATCTGCCTCGGATCGACGCCGCGATTGCCGACGGCTCGCTCGCCGCCAACCCGGCGCTGATAGACTTCATCGCTAAAATCAAGGCGCGGCACGGCACCGCGCACGTGCTCGGGCTGATGTCGCCGGGCGGCGTGCATTCGCATCAGGACCAGATCGCCGCGCTGGTGCGCATCCTGGCCCAGGCCGGGCTGCCGGTCGCGGTGCACGCCGCGCTCGACGGGCGCGACACGCCGCCGAAATCGGCGCTCGGGTACCTCAAGAAATTCCGTGACGACATCGCGGGCGCCGGTAACGTGCAAATCGCCACAATCAGCGGTCGCTATTTCGCGATGGACCGTGACAAGCGCTGGGACCGCGTCGCCAAGGCCTACCGGGCGATCACCAAGGCCGCCGGCGAGCACGCCGACGGCCCGCTCGAAGCGGTCGAAAATGCCTATGCGCGCAGCGAGACCGACGAGTTCGTGCTCCCGACCGCGATCGGCGCCTATCGCGGCATGGCAGACGGCGACGGCTTGCTGATCGCCAATTTTCGCGCCGACCGGGTACGCGAGATCGCCGCCGCGCTGCTCGACCCCAGCTTTTCCGGGTTTGACCGCGACAAGCGCATCGGGGTTTCGGCGGCGCTTGGCCTCGTCGAATACTCCGACGAACTGAACCCGCTGCTCGGTGCGCTGTTCCCGCCGGAAAACCTGCAGGACACGTTCGGCGAGGTCGTCGCCAACGCAGGGCTCACCCAGTTGCGCATCGCCGAGACTGAGAAATACGCGCACGTGACGTTTTTCTTCAACGGCGGGCGCGAGAGAGTGTTCGACCACGAGGAGCGCATCCTCGTGCCCTCGCCTAACGTCGCGACCTACGACCTGCAGCCGGAAATGTCGGCCGTCGAGGTCACCGACAAGGTCGTCGAGGCGATCCGTGCCCGCCGGTTTGACGTGATCGTGCTGAACTACGCCAATACCGACATGGTCGGGCATACCGGGCGCCTCGACGCCGCGATCGAGGCCGTCGAGACCGTCGACGCCTGCCTCGGCCGCCTCAGCGAGGCGGTCGAGGCAGCCGGCGGCACGCTCGTCATCACCGCCGACCACGGCAATGCCGAGATGATGCGTGACCCCAAGACCGGCGAGCCGCACACCGCGCACACCCTCAACCCGGTGCCGTTCATCATGGTCAACGCCCCGGCTTCGGTCAGCCGGCTGGGAAACGGGCGGCTGTGCGACATTGCGCCGACGCTGCTCGACCTGCTCGGCATCGCGACGCCGGCGGCGATGACCGGACATTCGCTGATTGCCGGCGATACCAGACGCCGCGCCGCGGATTGACCCGACGTGAGCCGGCTCGCCGCAGGCCTGCTGGTCGTTCTCGGCCTTTCGGCGGTGCTGCCGGGCCCATCCGCTCGGGCGGCGGCACCGGCGGCCGCCGCGGCGCCGTCGGTCACGGCGCTGGCGGGAAAGCTCGACACCGTTATCCAGCAAAGCATCGCCGTGGCCCTCAAGCTCCAGCAGGGTGAGCGCGGGATCGCCTCGCTGGCCGGCAGCCTGGTCGGGGCCGACCAGGACCTGGCGGTGCACCAGCGCGAGCTTGACGATATCCGCACGCGGGCGGCGGTGGTGCTGGCCGCGCTCGAACGCCTGGCGCATGCCCCGCCCGAAACGGCGCTGTTGACCGCCCAGCAGCCGGTCGACCGCATCCGTAGCGGCGTGCTGCTGGCTGCGGTGGTGCCCGCGCTCGGTGCCGAGGCGCGCGGGCTGATCGAGAAGCAGCAGGATGTCTCGGCCGGGCGCGCACAGCTCATCGCCAAGCAGCGCCGGCTTGCCGCCGACGAGAAGACCCTCGCCACCGGCCGCGACCAGCTTGCCCGGCTGATCGCGAGCCGCGACGAATTGCGGCAGCAGATCCTGCACGACGCGGCGGCGAGCGATCCGCGCGCCGTGCAGCTCGGCGCCGACGCCACCGACCTGACCGACCTGATCAAACGCGCCGACGCGGCGCAGGAGTCGCGCGACCGCAAAGCCCGGGCGCGCTCCGCCAGGACCAGGGGTGTGGCGGGTGCCGACCCTACGCGCCCCAAGGGGTTACGGGTGTTCACTGTGCAGGACACTCTGACGCCGCCAGTCGCCGGGCCGGTGGTACGGCGGTTTGGCGATGTCGGCGCGGACGGCACGCCGAGCCAGGGGATGTCGTTCGATGTCCTAGGCGGCGGGGTGGTGGTGGCGGCGTTCGACGGGCGGGTCGAATATGCCGGCCCGTTTCTCAACCGAGGCCCGACCTTGATCATCGGGCACGGCGGCGGATATCATTCCGTGCTCGCAGGATTGGGGCGGGTCGATGCCGCGATCGGTGAATGGGTCGTGGCTGGCGAGCCGATCGGCACAGTGCCGGGTGCCGCCAAGAGCGACGAGAGCGTCACGATTTATTTTGAATTGCGCCAGAACGGCCACCCGATCGATCCACAGCCGTCGCTGGGCGGCCGGGCGGCCTCGACTGCAGACCACAGGGTGAATGAATGAAACGAGTGGGGTTTATCGCGGCCGTCGCGGCAACGGTGCTGGTGTTCGGGCTGCAACAGGACGTCGGCGCCGCGCCAGCGACCCCCAACAGCGCCGAAACCTATAAGGACCTCAAACTGTTCGGCGATGTCTTTAACTTGGCGCGGAGCGATTTCGTCGAGCCGGTCAAGGACGAGACGCTGATCGAGGGCGCGATCAACGGAATGCTGACCTCGCTCGATCCTCACTCCAACTACCTCAACGCCAAAAATTTCGACGACATGAAGGTCCAGACCCGCGGCGAGTTCGGCGGGCTCGGGATTGAGGTGTCGATGGAAAACGGCCTCGTCAAGGTCGTCTCGCCAATCGACGACACGCCGGCCGCGCGGGCCGGGCTGCGGCCGGGTGACCTGATCACCCAGCTTAACGGCCAGTCGATCCAGGGGATGACGCTGCCCGAGGCAGTCGAGAAGATGCGCGGGCCGGTCAACAGCGAGGTCACGCTGACTATTAAGCGCAAGGGCCGCGACCCGTTCGACGTCAAGCTGGTCCGCGCGAACATCAAGATCCAATCCGTCCATTCGCATCTGGAAGACGGCGACGTCGCCTATATCCGCATCTCAAGCTTTACCGAGCAGAGCGATGTCGGCCTTGCCAAGGCGATGAAAGCGCTGAAGCAGAAGGCCAACAACAAGCTGATCGGCGTGGTTCTCGACCTGCGCAACAATCCCGGCGGGCTGCTCGACCAGGCGGTGGCGGTTTCGGACGCCTTCCTCGATCACGGCGAGATCGTCTCGACCCGCGGCCGCCGTCCCGAGGATGCGCAGCGCTATGACGCACACCCCGGCGACATCGCCAACGGGCTGCCGCTGGTCGTGCTGATCAATGGCGGCTCCGCCTCGGCCAGCGAGATCGTCTCCGGCGCGCTGAAGGACCACCACCGCGCGATCCTGATGGGCACCCGGTCGTTCGGCAAAGGCTCGGTGCAGACGATCATCCCGATGCCGGGGCACGGCGCGATGCGGCTGACCACCGCACGCTACTACACGCCATCGGGCCGCTCGATTCAGGCCAAGGGGATCGAGCCTGACATCATCGTCGAACCGGCCAAGATCGAGTTGCCGAAGCCCAAGGCCGGCGCCGAGAAGGCCTCCGCCAAACCCGCCGAAAAGAAGCCGGAATTGACCGAAGAGGGCGCGACGGACCCGGCGGTATTCGGCGCGGCTGACGATTACCAGCTCGCTCGCGCCGTCGACATGCTGCGCGGCATTGCCCTGTTCAGCGGCCGGATGGTCAACTGACGCAGGCCGCCGTGGTGGCGCTTTCCGACAGCGAGCTGCGGCTCTATCGGCCGGGCGTCGGCATCATGTTGCTGAACCGGGACGGCCGCGCGTTTGTCGGCCGCCGCATCAATATGCCGGCCGGGATGTCGGCCTGGCAGATGCCCCAGGGCGGGATCGACCCGGGCGAGACCCCGCGCCAGGCGGCCTTGCGCGAGCTTGCTGAGGAGGCCGGCACCGACAAGGCCGAGATTCTCGGCGAAAGCCGGGTGTGGCGGCATTACGAGCTGCCCGAAGACGTAGCTGGCGGCATCTGGGGCGGGCGGTTTCGCGGCCAGCGACAGATCTGGTTTGCGATGCGCTTCACCGGCAGCGACGCCGATATCGACATCGCCACCGAACACCCCGAATTTGACGCCTGGACATGGGTAGCGCCGAGCCGGCTGGCCGAGTTGATCGTCGTCTTCAAGCGGCCGCTCTATCTCGACGTGCTTAGCGAATTTCGCGCGTTTCTCCAAGCCTGACCAACGCTGCGGCGATCGCGGCGGCATCGGGAATGGCGGGTTGCGCGCCGCGGCCGAGGCAGGCGAGCGCTCCGGCCGCGCTCGCGCGCCGCAGCGCGGCAGCGATGTCGAGGCGGGCGTCGAGCCCGGCCGCCAACACCCCGACAAACGTGTCGCCGGCGCCAGTGGTATCCACCGGTTCGATCGGTAATGCCGGCACCGCGAGCCGTGACCCGTCGACGCAATAGGCGACCGACCCGGCGCTCCCAAGGGTCACGACCAGACCTTGCCGCAGGCGGCGGGCGACCGTTGCGGGCGGTCCTCCCAGGGTCGCGGCTTCATTTTCATTGGCGATCAACAGATCGATATCGCGCAGAACGGACGGGTCCAGCGGCATCGCGGGCGCCAGATTCAACAGGATGCGCGCATCCTGGCGCCGGGCGCGGCGAACCACCGCGGCGGTCTCGGCAGCAGGCACCTCCATCTGGCAGACCAGTATCGTGTCCGGCCCGAGCAGGTGGTCGGGCACCTGCGCCGCCGTTACCGCGCGGTTCGCACCCGAGGCCACCGCGATCTGGTTCTCACCGCCGCGGCCGACCGTGATCGCGGCACAGCCGGTCGGCCGCTCGGTCTCCTGCACCAGCGACAGGTCGACCCCCGCGCGCCGCAGCAGGTCGAGCCCGATCGCCGCAAACGCATCGCGACCGACTGCGCCGACCATCGCCACGGTGCCGCCGGCGCGCCGCGCCGCGAGCGCCTGGTTGGCCCCCTTGCCGCCGGGCGTCAGCGCGTAATCTCCGCCGAGCACGGTTTCCCCCGGACCCGGCAACCGCTCGACCGGCACCGCCAGGTCGACGTTGATCGAGCCGAACACGAGGATCATGCCAGGGTTCCCGCACGGTGATAGCATCCCCGCCGGTCAACGAGGGGGCGTCGGATGCTGGATGGTTCCCGGCTCAAATCATTCGTCGATCATTGCTGGGGCGAAGAGATCGTCCCGACGCTGATCGAATACATCAAGATCCCGAACAAATCGCCGGCCTTCGATGCCGATTGGGCGGCGCACGGGCATATGGATGCCGCGGTCGCAATGTTCGAGGGCTGGGCCCGGCGCAAGCTTGCCGCGCTGCCCGGCGCGACGCTCGAAATCGTGCGGCTGCAGGGCCGCACGCCGCTGATCCTGATCGAGGTGCCGGGCACCGGCCCGGTGGCGGGCGACGATACGGTGCTGCTCTACGGGCATCTCGACAAGCAGCCGGAGATGACCGGCTGGAATGAGGGTTACGGGCCATGGGCGCCGCGCCTCGACGGCGACCGGCTCTACGGCCGCGGCGGCGCCGATGACGGCTACGCGATGTTCGGCGCGCTGACCGCGCTCGCCGCGCTGCGCGAACAGGGAGCGCCGCATGCCCGCTGCGTCGTGGTGATCGAGGCCTGCGAGGAATCCGGCAGCTACGACCTGCCGCATTACGTCGCGCATCTGGCCGCGCGGATCGGCAGCCCGTCGCTCGTCGTGTGCCTCGATTCGGGCTGCGGCAACTACGAGCAGCTGTGGCTGACCACCTCGCTGCGCGGCGTCGTCGCCGGCACGCTGACCGTCGAGGTTCTGGCCGAGGGGGTGCATTCGGGCGATGCGTCCGGCGTCGTGCCGTCGAGCTTTCGCATCTTCCGCCGGTTGCTGTCGCGCCTCGAGGATGATGACACCGGTGCGATCCGCCCGGAGACGCTGTATGCCCAGGTTCCGGCCGAGCGGGTGGCACAGGCCCGGCGCGCCGCCGCCGCGCTCGGCAACGAGGTCTATGCCAAGTTTCCGTTTGTGCCGGGCATGAAGCCGGCCGACGACGACCTCGCCGAGCTGGTGCTCAACCGGTCGTGGCGACCGCAACTCGCAGTCACCGGGATCGACGGACTGCCGGCGCCGGCTAATGCTGGCAATGTGCTGTTGCCGTTCACCGCCGCAAAATTGAGCCTGCGCCTGCCGCCGACGCTCGACGCCGAACAGGCTGGCGCGATCGTCAAGCAATTGCTGGAGAGCGATCCCCCGTATGGTGCCCGGGTGAGCTTTGCACCGCAGGCCAGTTCGGCCGGATGGAACGCACCGGCCTTGTCGCCGTGGCTGGAGGCATCGCTCGCCCGCGCCTCGGAGGCCGCGTTCGGCGCCCCGCCCGCCTATATGGGCGAAGGCGGCAGCATCCCGTTCATGGCGATGCTCGGCGAGAAATTCCCGCAGGCCCAGTTTGTCGTGACCGGCGTGCTCGGCCCGCACTCCAACGCGCACGGCCCCAACGAGTTCCTGCACATCCCGACCGGAAAGAAGATCACCCAGGTGATCGCGCGGGTGCTCGCCGATCACCACGGGCGCCGCACGGCCTGAGCAGGGGCCGAAGGGCACAGCTCTGAGGCAGGTAGGGTTAGCCCGCCTGCCGGCGCAAGCCGCCGAGCTTCAGCCGCATCCCGTGCCACGCCACAGCGCTGGCGAATCGCCCCAGCTGCCCGTTGGGCTTGAGCCCGATCGCCTTCAGCACCATCGCGACCATGCGCTGGACATGGTGCGGGCGGTAAAGCGCAACGGCGCGGCTCGCATAGGCCCGGCCGCAGCGCCGCCGGTCGTATTCCGGCGCCTCGCCGTTCGCGGCGAAATAGGCATAGGCCAGCTCGTCATCCTCGCTTTCGGCGATACGTCCGAGCGCGATGCGCAGCCGCGCCCAGCGGCCGAGGCGCTCGCGGACGAGATAGCGGCTGAGCGTCTTGTAGAACAGGCGGTAGTGGCGCAACTCGTCCGCGGCGATGTGCCGGCAGATCTCGCGCAAAACCGGCTCGGCGGCGGCCTCGTGCAGCGCGGTGTAGTATGAGCTGGTGCCGGTTTCGACGATGCAGCGGGCGATCATCTCGCCCGCTCGCGAGCCGCGACGCGAGCGATCGCTGTCGAAATCGACGTGAAACCCATGCTGGAATCGGTCAAAGGCGGCGGCGAAATCGAACGATGGGTCGGCCAGCGCTGCCCAGCGCGCCAGCGCGGCGCCGTGCTGGACCTCTTCCTCGCCCCAGCGCCGCGCAAAATTCTGAAACTCCGGATCGTCGTCGAACACCCGGCACAGATGGCGGGCATACGCCCCGCCGTTATACTCGACGACGCTTGCTGCCTTGACCAGGCGCAACAGCTCGGGGTCCAGCTTCGACCGGTCGAAATCCTGCCAGGGAATATCGTCGAGCGTCCACACGCCCATGCTGCGCCTCCGACGCGGGCGTCAATCCATTCCCTTATACACCCGCAGAAGCGTTAATGCGCCCGTTCGGCGATGGACATGAGCTTGGCGCGGGCGACGGACTGGGCCCGTTCGAGGTGGCGCAGCTCGCTGGCCAGCCGTTCACGCTCGGTCCCGGTCGCGCGCCCGACCTGGTCCCTGAGACTCGGCAGGTTGCCGTCGATCGACTGCAATTCGGCTTCGAGCACGGCGCGGTCGAGCGCCTCTGGGGCCAGCGCCTCGTCGGCCAGCACCGTGCAGCGCTCCGGGGTCACCTCGGCGATGCCGCCGACGACAAAAAACCGCTGTGTGATAGCGCGGCCTTCATAGATGTCGATGGTCCCCGGGCGGATCGCCGAGATCAGCGGCGCATGACCCGGCAGCACGCCAAAATTGCCCTCTGTGCCCGGCACCACCACCATCTCGACCATCTCCGAGAGGATCAGGCGTTCGGGCGAAACCAGATCGAATTGCACGCGATCGGCCATTACGCCGCCTCTGAGGCCATGCGGCGCGCCTTCTCGACGGCCTCTTCGATCGTCCCGACCATATAGAACGAGGCCTCGGGCATCTCGTCATATTCGCCGGCGACGATGCCCTTGAACCCCTTGATCGTGTCATCGAGGTTGACGAACACGCCCGGGCTGCCGGTAAACACCTCGGCGACGTGGAACGGCTGCGACAGGAACCGCTGGATCTTGCGGGCACGGGCAACGGTCAGCCTGTCCTCTTCGGACAATTCGTCCATGCCCAGGATCGCGATGATGTCCTGAAGCGATTTGTAGGTCTGCAACACGCGCTGCACGTCGCGCGCCACCTGGTAGTGCTCGTCGCCGACGACGCGCGGGTCGAGCATGCGCGAAGTCGAATCGAGCGGATCGACCGCCGGGTAGATGCCCAGTTCGGCGATCTGGCGCGACAGCACGGTGGTGGCGTCGAGATGGGCAAACGAGGTCGCCGGTGCCGGGTCGGTCAAATCGTCGGCCGGCACATAGATCGCCTGGACCGAGGTGATCGACCCCTTCTTGGTCGTCGTGATGCGCTCCTGCAGCGCGCCCATATCGGTCGCCAGCGTCGGCTGATAGCCGACCGCCGAGGGGATGCGGCCCAAGAGCGCCGACACTTCCGAACCCGCCTGGGTAAAGCGGAAGATGTTGTCGACGAAAAACAGCACGTCCTGGCCTTCCTCGTCGCGGAAATATTCGGCGAGGGTCAGGCCGGAGAGGCCGACACGGGCGCGCGCGCCCGGCGGCTCGTTCATCTGGCCATAGACCAGAGCCGCTTTCGAACCTGGACCGTCCGGCACGATGACGCCCGATTCCATCATCTCGTGATAGAGGTCGTTACCCTCGCGGGTGCGCTCGCCGACCCCGGCAAACACCGAATAGCCGCCATGCGCCTTGGCGATGTTGTTGATCAATTCCATGATGATGACGGTCTTGCCGACCCCGGCGCCGCCGAACAGCCCGACCTTGCCGCCCTTGGCATAGGGAGCCAGCAGATCGACGACCTTGATCCCGGTCACCAGGATCTCGGCCTCGGTCGACTGGTCGATGAACTCGGGCGCCGGCCTGTGGATCGGCAAGCGCAGCTTCGTCGTGATCGGGCCGCGCTCATCGACCGGCTCGCCAATCACGTTGAGGATGCGGCCCAGCGTCTCCGGCCCGACCGGCATCATGATCGGTTCGCCGGTATCGACCGCCTCGCTGCCGCGCACGAGACCATCGGTGGTGTCCATCGCAATCGTGCGCACCGTGTTCTCGCCAAGGTGCTGCGCCACTTCGAGCACTAGCGTGCGCCCGGCATTATCGACGTGCAGCGCATTCATGATCCACGGCAGATCGCCCTCGAAGCGTACATCGACGACCGCGCCGATGACTTGGGTGATCGTGCCAACGTTGTTGCGTGCCATGTTCGGACCCTTGCGTTTCCTATAGCGCCTCGGCGCCGGAGATGATCTCGATCAGCTCCTTGGTGATCACTGCCTGGCGAGTGCGATTATAGTTCATTGTCAGCCGGTCGATCATCTCTCCGGCGTTGCGCGTAGCATTATCCATCGCGGTCATGCGCGCGCCCTGCTCGCTGGCCGCGTTTTCCAGCAGTGCGGTATAGACCTGCACCGCCAGATTGTTCGGCAGCAGCTCTGCGAGAATTTCCTCTTCCGACGGCTCGAACTCGTAGATCGCACCGCCGAGGTCGGGCACCGCCGCCTCGCCGCCTTCGGGCAGGGCAAACGGGATCAGCTGCTGCACCGTGACGATCTGGGTGATCGCAGAGCGGAAGCGGTTGAAGATGATCGTGCAGGCATCGAATTCGCCGGCCGCAAACATCGCCAGCACCCGCCCGGCAATGTCGCGCGCTTCGTCAAACGAGACCCGCCGGCGGCCGATCTCGGTCAGGCTGTCATGAATGAGGCGCGCATAGTCGCGGCGCAGCCCGTCGCGGCCCTTGCGCCCGATCGTCAGGATCTTGACCCGCTTACCCTCGCTTTCAAGCAGGCGAATGCGCCGCCGCGCCTCGCGCAGTATCGTGGCGTTGAAGCCGCCGGCCAGCCCGCGGTCCGAGGTCGCGACGATCACCAAATGGGTCTCGTCCTTGCCGGTGCCCGCCAGCAGCGGAGGGGCGCCGGGAATGCCCGCCATGCGGCCCGCCAGCGAACGTAGCACCCGCTCCATGCGCTCCGCATAGGGGCGCGCCGCCTCGGCCTGTTCCTGGGCCCGGCGCAGCCGCGACGCCGCCACCATCTTCATCGCGGCGGTGATCTTCTGCGTCGAGCGCACGCTGCGGATGCGAACCCGCAAATCCTTGAGGCTAGGCATGAACCGCCCCAACCTCAGTCATTCCGGGGCGGACCGCAGGGCCGAACCCGGAACCCAAGAACACGGAGGGTTCCTGGCGCGACACGAACGGAGGTGCGCCCCTCGATGGGGCGGTGTTCATGGGTTCCGGATTCGCGGCACCGCCGCGCCCCGGAATGACAAGCGAGTTGGGCATCGCCACTTACGCGAACGTCGAGGCGAAGCTGGTGAGGAACTCGGTGAGCCCCTTCTCGGTCGCGTCGGAGATTTCACGCTCGCCGCGGATCGCCTCGAGCAGTTCTGGCCGGCGAGCCCGCAATTCGCCGAGCATCGAGACCTCAAACCGGCCGACGTCGTTGACCTCGACCTTGTCCAGAAACCCGCGCGTGCCGGCAAAGATCGCCGCGACCTGCTCCTCGACCGGCACCGGCGAGAATTGCGGTTGCTTCAACAGCTCAGTGAGGCGCGACCCGCGCGCCAACAGGCGCTGGGTCGAGGCGTCGAGGTCGGAGGCGAACTGGGCAAACGCCGCCATCTCGCGATACTGCGCCAGTTCCAGCTTGATGCGCCCCGCAACCTGCTTCATCGCCTTGATCTGCGCCGCCGAGCCGACCCGGCTGACCGACAGGCCGACATTGATGGCCGGGCGGATGCCGCGATAGAACAGATCGGTCTCAAGGAAGATCTGGCCGTCAGTGATCGAGATCACGTTGGTCGGGATATAGGCCGACACGTCGCCGGCCTGCGTTTCGATGACGGGCAGCGCGGTCAGCGACCCCAGGCCGTGATCCTCGTTCATCTTGGCGGCGCGCTCCAGCAGCCGCGAATGCAGATAGAACACGTCCCCGGGATAGGCCTCGCGCCCCGGCGGGCGGCGCAACAGCAGCGACATCTGGCGATAGGCGACCGCCTGCTTCGACAGATCGTCGTAGATCATCAGCGCGTGCATGCCGTTGTCGCGGAAATACTCGCCCATCGCACAGCCGGCATAGGGCGCGATGAACTGCAACGGTGCCGGCTCCGACGCGGTCGCCGCGACGACGATCGAGTACTCGAGCGCGCCATAATCCTGCAGCGTCTTGACGATCTGCGCGACCGTCGAGCGCTTCTGCCCGATCGCGACATAGACGCAATAGAGCTTCTTCGATTCGTCGGTGCCGGCGTTGACGCCGCGCTGGTTGAGAATCGTATCGATCGCCACCGCGGTCTTGCCGGTCTGGCGGTCGCCGATGATCAGCTCACGCTGGCCGCGGCCGATTGGCACCAGCGCGTCGATCGCCTTCAGTCCGGTCTGCACCGGCTCGTGCACCGATTTGCGCGGGATGATGCCGGGCGCCTTGACCTCGACCCGGGTGCGGGTGACGTCGGTCAGCGGCCCCTTGCCGTCGATCGGATTGCCCAGCGCGTCGACCACCCGGCCGAGCAGACCGCGCCCGACCGGCACGTCCACGATCGCGCCGGTGCGCTTGACCGTGTCGCCCTCGCGAATCCCGCTGTCGTCGCCAAAAATCACGACGCCGACATTGTCGGTTTCGAGGTTGAGGGCCATGCCCTTCATGCCGTTGGGGAACTCGACCATCTCGCCGGCCTGGACCTTGTCGAGGCCATAGACGCGGGCGATGCCGTCGCCGACCGACAACACCTGGCCGATCTCCGCCACATCGGCCTCGCTGCCGAAATTGGCGATCTGCTGCTTGAGGATCGCGGAAATCTCCGCGGCACGAATTTCCATGGATGCCCCTTCGACCAAATGTCCTTTAGCCGACCCCTCTGAGGGCCAACCGCAATCGTTGCAGCTTACTGCGCAGCGAACCGTCGACCATGCGCGAACCGACCTTGACGATCATCCCGCCGATCAGCGCGGGATCGATCTTCATATCGACGGTCACCCGGCGACCGACCGCGCGGCGCAGCTGGTCGGCGAGCGCGGCGTTCTGCGCCTCGGTCAGCGGCTGCGCGGCGGTAACCTCAGCGGTAATCTCGCCGCGCCGTTCGGCCAGCATCGCGAGAAACGCGTCGATCATCGCGGGCACGGCAAACAGCCGCCGGTTGCGCGCCGTAACGGCGAGGAAATCGCGCGTCAACTGCGACAGCTCGGCGCGCTCGGACAGCGCGGCGATCGCCTTGCCCTGGTCGGCGCGCGACAGCACCGGGCTGCGCACCAGCCGGGTGAGATCGGCGCTGTCATGGAGCATCGCGCGCAGCGCGCGCAGGTCGCCGGCTACCGCGTCCAGCGCGCGGCGTTCATCGGCCAGCTCGAACAGCGCTGCCGCATAACGATCAGCCAGGCCGGAAACGCCTGTCGCTTCGGAAGCCAACGGAGAGCAGTCCTCGAATCAGTGCGCCGGCAAAGCAGTCGCGACACGTCGTTATCGGCGGATCGCGGCGCGGGGCGCCGCCGGGGCCAGCCAGCTAGCCCCGCGAAATCCGCGCGGTTCGTAACATAGATCGCGCCCGCTGCGCAACCGCCGCTTCAGGTATGCCAGAAAGTCGAATTTCGATAGCTGATGCAATGCCTTGGTCGGGTCAGCGTCCGGTTTCGAGCCGTACCATCCGCGCCAGCAGCGTCAGGCTGGCAGAGTAGTAATCATCCTTCTCACCGATTGTCGGCAGCGGAGCCGGATCGCGCTCTCGGTAGGAACGCGCCAGTTGAACGATCGCCTGCATCCCGGTCGGCCCGGCATAGGGCGCCACCTTGTTGTCGTCGACATTGGCCCAAGCCGGTACCGGCTGGTTGCCGAAATCGCTCCAGAAATCGAGATAGGCGGCAAGCCGCTTGGGCGTCGCCAGCCGCGCCCACATCAGGTAGAGCGGCACCCGGATCGCGTTGAACCCGAATCGGGCCGGAAATTCGCTCGCCGGAGTCAGTTCGCCGGTCTTGCCGATGGTCAGCCAATCGGGCGTCAGGTCCCATTCGCCGAACCGCGCCCTGGCGAGGAGCCTCAGCCCGTCGCGGCGCAGGCGGAACCATTCGTAGGACGGGGCGATCCGGGCAAAATCGCGGAACGCCGGATAGATGTAATATGACGGGTTGACGATCGTGCTGCCGTCCTTGCGGGTGAACCCCTCTTCGCCGGGCAACAGCACCAACTGCCCCCGGATCGGATGGATCAGTTTGCGGCGGATATCGAGGATGATGCGGCGCGCCGCGGTCCGGTAATGCGCGTCGTGCCAGCGCCACGCCGCCCGGGTCAACGCCCAGGCGATCAGGATGTCGCCATCCGCGGCGTCGTTCTTGTCGGCGACCGGGTCCTTCGGGTTCGAAGGGTCCCAGCGCCACGCGAATAGCGCGCTATCGTGGCGCTGGAGGCTGTCGCGGGTCCAGGTCCAGATCCGGTCGAACGAGGCGCGGTCGCCAAAACTCTCGGCGAACAGCATCGCCCAACCCTGGCCCTCGGTATGGCTGACCTCCTTGTTGCCGGTGTCGAGGACGCGTCCGCCGTCGGTCACGAACCGGCTGCGATAGACCGCCCATTGTTCGGTGTCCTGCACCGCGGGGGCGGCAGGCGCGGCGACCGCGGCGGCTGCCAGCCACAATGCCGCAACAGCAACAGCGACCGCGAACCGAGAAACCGGGAGCCGCATCGCCGTGCTCCGATACGATGAAAGGCGTGGACCGAACCGCGGTTGCAACCCGGTTAAAGCGATGCCTAGCCGTGCCGACCGTAATGAAATGTCAGCGGCGCACCGACCTCGTTCGGTGCTTCCACCAGACGCGCCGAACAGGCCTCATCGCCGCCCTGCCCGCCCATCCATTCGCTATATAGCCCTTCGAGCGTCGGGGCGAGCCAGCTGCGCCGCGCCTCGTCCTGCGGCACCAGCGGATAGGCGCCATGCACGATCTCGATGTACCCCTCATCGCTTTCGCGGATGCGGGCCCAGCCCCAATCAATCCCTTCGAGCACCGCGTTGATGTCTTCCTCGAGTTCTTCCAGCCTATCGCACCGCCGCAGCGGCAGCGACCGCGCCATCCGGCTGCCCAGGGTTAGGAGAAACTGGTCTGCCTCGACCGGGTCGACGCGCTCTTCGAATTCGGCAAACATCGCCGCGACGAAATGCGCCCATTGCCGCGCGCAATGCTGCTGCGCGTAGTAGCGCAATGAAATCTGGTCCGCTTCTGCGGGCACGCTGTCCATCAAATTGCTCCCCCTCGGGACTGGATCACTCGTCACCACGAGCGATCTGAGCGTGGCTTGGATAATTTCCCTTCACCCAGCCCAGTAGCCCAGGTTTCGTCGGAGCTGGCGACAGGTTGCTCCAATATCCGTTCCGGTATCTCCCAAACGATAACCTGGGGCGACGTTTTGGTGAAGGCTGGATCGCCAAAATAGGCAATCGCCGCACTGGTCAAACCGCCGCCATCCTTGGCTTTGTTGGTCACCGGCGCGCCCAGGGCCATGCCGAGAAAATCGGTGAAGTCGGCGCGCCGCGAAAACGACGTCCCGATCTCGACAAGCTGCGGCGCCGGGATCGCGTCGAGGATCCCGGTGCCGGCCGCGGCGGTCTGTTGGATAACCGTTGGCGTCACGACGTCGCCGCGCGGCCGCAGCGGCCGCGGCACATCGTCGAGCCCAGCGAGGCGAATCAGGTCGCCGACCCGCTCGTGCGCTTTGCCGATCGAGACGTGATACTCCGCCTTCTGCGTCGGCACCCAGCCCTTGCGCTGCAGTTCAGCGGCGATCGCATCGGCAGCGGCCTTGGCGCCGCGCTCGTTCCAATGGGTGTCGGTGCGGTAGTAGCGCTCGCCGCCGATCTGCATCAGCGGGGCCAGCAGGTCCACCGTGTCGATGCCTGCCGCCCTCAGGCCCGACACGAAATCGCCGTAGCGCGCGGCCAACACCGGCGGACGGTCGACCCCGCACAATTGGCTTGCCTCGACCCGTGTCTTGTCGGGCACTGGGGTGACGACGAGGTGGATGTGGCGGCTGCGCAAAAACGCCGCGACCTGCTCGACGATCTTGAGGTGGCGGGCGAATGACGCCTCCCTATCCGGATGAATTTGCAACTCGTCAGTCAGAAACAACCAGTTGCCGCAGCCTTGCCGAACCCGGGTTCCGAGATCGCCGATCGTGTTGTAGGCGATCACCCGGTCGACCGTGACCAGGGCGTCGGCGAACGGGTTTTTGTGCAGCAGGAAATGCGCCAGGTCGGCGGTCGGCTTGCCGCGTAGGATGTCGTGCCACGAATAATGTGCCCGGGCCCCGCTCGGCGCGTCGCCGCGCGTCAGCAGCGCGTCGATGTTCGAGCCGAGCCCGGCAAGCAGCACCGCCGCCATGACCACGGCCGGCAAGAGCTGCGGGCGAAAGCGGAAGCGCATTGCCCAGGCCCTAATCGTTTCGGCCCCGGTCGGCAAGAGCGGACGATCGCCAAACGTCATCGTCGCCGCCCGCCTAGAACTGGAAATAGAGAAACGGCACGGTCTGGTGTCCCATCATCACGGCGATCGCGTAGAGGAACACCAGCGACGGCCATAGCGCAGACCACCACTCGGGCGGCGACAGACGCGGCAGAAAGCGCGCCTGGATCGCCGGCCAGACCACGACGAGCGTGCCGATCGCCAGCCACGTCACCTCGACCGGCCGCAGCGCCACCGCGATCTGGTCGCTGAGGCCGATGCCGTTGAGCCCGATCTGCCCGGCCAGCATCGCGACCGTGCCCTCCCAATTCGTCGCGCGAAACGGCGTCCACGCAAACAGCACCACCGCCAGGGTCAACGGATAGGTGATGAGGGTCGAGACCTGCCGCCCGGTATTGCTCCACCAGCGCGCGACCGCCAGCGCCGCGCCGTGGATCACGCCCCACAGCAGAAACGACCAGCTCGCCCCGTGCCACAGCCCGCCGATCGCCATCGTCAGCATCAGGTTGGTGTAGGTGCGCGTCTCGCCTTTGCGATTGCCGCCGAGCGGGATGTAGAGATAGTCGCGCAACCAGGTCGACAGGCTGATGTGCCAGCGTCGCCAGAAATCCTGGATCGTCGTCGCCAGATACGGGTCGCGGAAATTTTCCGGGTAGTGAAAGCCGAGCATCCGCCCGAGGCCGATGGCCATCGCACTGTACCCGGCAAAGTCGAAATAGATCTGGAACGCGAAGCCGATATTGCCGAGCCAGGAATCGGCCAGTGTCGGGTGCGGCAGGACAAAAACCGCCTCGACCAGCGGGGCCAGCGTATCGGCGATCAGCACCTTGACGGCAAAGCCGAGCATGAAACGCCGCGCGCCGATCGCCAGATCGTCGATCGTGATCCGGCGTTGCAGCAGGTCCCGGTCGACCCACGAATAGCGGACGATCGGGCCCGCGATCAGGTGCGGAAACATGTCGAGATAGGCGGCAAAGCTGACAAAGTTCGGCTCCGCCGCGACCACGCCGCGCCGCACGTCGATCAGGTACGAGATCGCCTGCAGCACGGTAAAGGACAGCGCGATCGGCAGGACGATCGCGCTCCACGGGATCGTTCCAGCCGCCGTTTCCTTAAGCGCGTCGTTGAGCGTGTCGACCAGCAGGTTGGCGTATTTGAACCAGCCGAGACAGGCTAGGACGGCGATGATGCCGATCGCCAGCAGCGGCCGCTTGGCCTCGTCCCGCGCCCGCTCGATTGCCTTACCGAGCTTCCATGCGACCGCGGTGATGCCGACGATCAGCGGCAGGAACATCGGCGACCACCACGCATAGAACAGCCAGCTGCCGCAGCACAGCGTCGTGTTGCGTGCCGGCCTCGGCGTCGCCAGGTACGCGATGAAGAACAGCGGCAGGAACAGCGCCAGGAATTCGATCGACGAGAAGATCACGGGTGGCTCGCCATCGGCTCGTGTGCGTCCCCGCTAGGGCCGCAACAGCGCCATCTCGTCGTGCACAGCCAGGGCCTGTAGCCCGGCGCCGGCGGCATACAGAAAGATGCTGTAGCGTTCGCCGGCATCCATCTGCCCGAGCTTGGCAACCGCCCCCGGCCCGCCGGCGCCGCAGGCAACCGCCAGCGCCACGTTGACCGCATTGACGAGCCGCCGCTTGACGCCGTCGGGCGCGACTCCGGAAATAACCGCGGCGTGCCCATCGCCCGCCTCCAAGGTCGCTTCCTTGCAGCCCTTGTCGAGGTTGTAGAGCGCCAGCGCCGCCTTCTGCGCATTGAATTCGGTGGGCGTGTCGCCGACCAGAGTCACCAACGGCGCGCCATCGCCTCCGGTGGTGACCACCACGGTCAGCAGCTCGTTCTGCGTCAGTTTGAGCTTGATCGGCGCCGTCTTGCCGCCGACGTCGACGGTGCCGGTCAGTTCGCTCCCCGGCGTTACCGGGTCGTATTCACCGACCCGGTGGCCGCCGTCTGTCGTCAGGGTCAGCGTTCCGCCGGCCGATTTCACCTTGACCGGCTGGGCCGACAGATTGGCAAAGCGCAGATAGGCGACCCCGTTGGGCGGGCCACTCGGGTACAGCCGGCCTTCGGCGGCGCGGACGTTCGAGGTCGCGGCGACCCCTAGCGCGGCGCACAGTGCGAGCACGAAAACCGGGCGAGCGATGGACGACATGGCCGGGTGCCTCGTTTGTTCCGCGGGCTAGCGCTTGATCTCGCCCTGGCTGACCAGCTGGTCGAGCGCCCCGGCGATATCCTTGCCCCACTCGCGATAACCCGTGGCCGTCAGGTGCTGGCCGTCGATCGTCGGCCACTGCCCCGGCGTGGAAAATTTTGTTGAATCAATGAACTGGCACGGCGCCACCGATTTCGCCAGAAACTCCGACATCTCCTTAACCCGGGCAAATGTCTTGTGGTACGAGGTGCCCTCGTTGCCCCAGGGCGGGCCAACCCAGACGCATTGCAGATGGTCCGCAGCGATCCGCTGGGTCAGCGTGCGGACCTGGTCATAGATCCACGCGCGGGGAAACTGCTGCTGGCCGTAGCCGGCCATCGTGTCGCCCATCTCGACGATGACGAGATTGGGGTGATCGGCCGCCACCAGCTGGTCGAACGTCCAGCCTTGCGCGCGCGGCTCGCGGTCGATTTGCACCGGCTTGGTGCCATGCCGCTCGGCCTTGCCGCACGACACGGTGGTCTTGTAGACCCAGTCGCCGGCGTTGGCGCCGCACATGCCATAGCTGTTGACCGTTGCCCCCTGCTCGGTGAGGTCGTTGTGCAGCGTCGTGATCAGATATCCGTTCGTGACCATGTGGCTATCGCCAATGATCAGTATCGCCAATCCTGCCAGCAGCCCGTTCATTCCCAATTTCCCTGAAACGCGTGTGTCCGGTGATCCGCCGCGGTCGGTCGCGCCGCCGCGCCTTCTAGCGTGCGACGAGTTCGCTTTTCATCCGCACGATCGCCGCGGTGATGTCCGCACCCCACTGGCGATAGCCGTTCGGGGTAAGGTGCTGGCCGTCGGTTGTCGGCCATTGGCCCGGCTGGGCAAAGGTCGTTGAGTCGACGAAGCGGCACGGCGCCACCGACTGGGAGAGGAAATCGGCAATTTCCTTAACCCGCTCGGGAGTCTTGTAGTACGGCGGGCCGGGGTTTCCCCACACCGGCCCGACCCAGACGCAGGCGATGTGGTCGGCCTTGATCCGCCCGGTCAACGCCTTGACCTGGTCGTAGATCCACGGCCGCGGCAGCGAACTGGTGCCGTAGGCGGCCATCGCATCGCCCAGCTCGATGACGATCAGGTTCGGATGGTTCTTGGCGATCAGGTCGTTGATGTTCCAGGTCGGCTCGACCTTGTTGGTGTCGGTGACCGGCATCTGGTTGTCGTGATGCTCGCCGCGGCCGCAGGATACCGTCGTGCGGTAGATCCAATCCCCGGCAGTGGCGCCGCACATCCCATAGGAGCTGACCGAAGCCCCTTGGGCCTCGAGCTGATCGTGCAGATGCGTCAGCAGATAATCGCGCCCCGCCATGTGGCTGTCGCCGATCGCGAGAATGATCAGTCCCGCCAGGACCCCATTCATAACCGATGCCTCCACAAAACCGCGTTACCGCTCGAACGACTGCCGCCCATCTCACATCGAGCGAGGATGTGCCGAAATCAGGCCCTGTGCTTGAACGCGACGTGCTTGAATGCGACTAACGCCAGTGCAGCCCAGCAGCAATCTGCACCAAGGACCTTACGACATCGTTATCCCATTGCTGGTTCGACGCGCTCGTCAGATGGACTCCGTCGAGGGTCGGCCACTGACCGGGCTGGGAAAACGCAAGCGAATCGACGTAGTGGCACGGCGCCACGATGTGCGACAAAAGGTCCGACAGCTCCTTGACCCGGGTGTAGGTCTTCCGGTACGGGCCGCCTTCGGTACCCCACGGTGGGCCGACCCAGGCGCACGGCAGGTTGTGCGCCTTGATCGGGATCAGCAGCTGCTCGACCTGATCGGTGATCATTGCCCGCGGCAGTTTCGGGGTCACACCGTACCCGGCCATCGTGTCGCCCAGTTCGATCACCACCAGGTCGGGCTTGTACTTGTCGATCAGCTCGGACAGCGCCCAGCCGCGCAGCTCGCGCGAGTTCTGGATCACGGCCGGATCCTGGTTATGTCGCTCGCCGCGGCCGCAAACGATCGGGGCCGGCGTGATCCAGTTCGCCGCCGACGAGCCGCAGACCCCAAACGAGTTGACCACCGCGCCCCGATCGACCAGCGCGTCATGGAGCGGACCGTTGAAGAAGCCCGTCGCCGCGATATGGCTATCGCCGATGATCAGCACGGCGAGGCCGGCCAATGCCATGTTCATCTTGTTGCCCCCCGATCGACGCGAACGTCAGCTGGCCCGCCGCGGGTTCAGTGCCGCGGCAGCCGGGCGGCGTATTTGACAACCTCGCCGGCGATGTCGTTACCCCAGATCTGGTAGCTGTCGGGCGTCAGGTGCTCACCATCGAGGGTCGGCCACTGGCCCGGCTGCGAGAAGGTCAGCGAATTGATGTAATGGCACGGCGGCGACACCAGCGTCGCCAGGTCTTCAGACAATTCCTTGACCCGCGCATAGGTCTTTTTCGACGGGCCGCCTTCGCTGCCCCACGCCGGCCCGACCCACAGGCACGGCAGATGATCGGCCTCGACCGGCAACAGCAATTCGTTGACCTGCTGCGCGATCCAGTCGCGCAGCAAATCCGGCAGCACGCCGTAGCCGGCCATGTTGTCGCCGAGTTCAATGATCACGAGGTTTGGGTGGTGGCGCCGGATCAGCGCGTCAAGCGACCAGGTCCTGACCTTGCCGGGCTCGATTTCGGCGGGCCCCATGCCGTGACGCTCCCCGCGCCCGCAGCCCAGTGTCGTCTGCGCCACCCAGTCGTGCGGGGCCGAGCCGCAGACGCCATAGGATTCCACGTTTGCGCCCTGGGCCTCGAGCGCCGTATGCAGCGATCCCAGCAGGAAATCTTTAGCGGCGAGATGGCTGTCTCCGATGATCAGCACGATCAACCCCGCCAGTGCCAGATTCATAATCGTCCCACCCCCGCAGACCGCCGCCGTGTCGGACCGCAGCGTTGTGCCCGCGGAAATTGGTGTAAATGCGATTATTGACGCGGCAATCCAGCCATCGTGCGAGGCCGCGCCGGCGACCCGCTTTCCAAAGGGCTGCTACGGTTTACCCATCGGCGTACCCGGCAGGATCGCAACCACCGGCGTCGGGTCCTGGAAGGTCTTGCGGAAATACAGCTTGACGACGCCCTCGTTGTACGACTGCCCGTTGTCATAGGTCGCCGCGGCGCCGATGGCGAGCGAGTCGTTGACCGCGTATTCGACCTGGGCGCGCAGGTCGGTCGCCAGCCCGGTCGCCGTGTGACCGCCATAATTCGCGTTATTGAACCCCACCAGCCCGGTCAGCTCCTGTTGCGCGGACGGGTTGTTCGGGAAGAACGGGCTGCTGGCCTGGTTGAAGTGCTGGACGCCGAGGGCGACCGCGCCGAGATAGCTCCAACGTCCGCTGCGGCCCTGGTATTCGACCGGGAAGGTCAATGCCTCATAGTTCTGCGGGCTGAAATAGCCGCCCTGGCCGAACGTGTAGAACGACAGGTTCTTGTCGAAGCCGAAATAGATCAGATTGAACCCGACCCGCAACGCGGCGTCCTCGGTCTTGTAAGGTCGGAAATAGGCTCCGACCGAGGCTTCGCGGTCGCCGTTCGACGCAACGTTGGTGCCGTCGAGGAACGCGGTGCCAAAGCTAGCGAACGCGCCGATATTGTTGTTGTCGTAGAACACCGAGGCGCGTACCCCGGTCTTCACGACGCCGCCCCAGGTGCGGCTCTTGCCGAAGGCGCCGCCCGATACAGCGTTTGCCGCGCCGATAGAGGCGCGCGTACCGGCATACGACAACAGGCTGTCGGTCACGGGCTCGCGTAGCCCTTCGATTCGCACCGCCAGTTGATTGTTCAGGTATTTCGGCTCATAGGCCAGGTTGCCGATCAGATTGGTGACCGGAAAGCCCAGACCCGCCGCCCCGATCTTGCCGCTGAGCGGACCAAACGAATAGCTGGCGGTGGTGATGAAGCCGCCTGCGCTTTGCTCGCTCGGCTGAACGCCAGGCAACCCGTTCGCGAGCAAAAGCGCGTTGGGA
>DATLRD010000057.1:0-40821 GCA_035534855.1 Allostellaceae bacterium
GCCCAACGACCGGGCCCAGGTGCGATCGGTGGCGGCGATTTTTGCCGACGCCGACCGCGCCGGCGAGCTTGCCGGCTGGTTTGCCCCGCCGGTCGCGCCCGGCGACATCGGCCGCGTCACCGCCGAGGAAGCCTGGACGCTTGGCGTCAACGCGCCGCGGCGAGCCGAGGCGGGGGGCTAGATGGCTTACAACTATCTGCGCGACCCCGCAGCGATCTATCGCCAATCCTTTGACGTGATCCGCCGGGAGGCCGACCTCACCCGGTTTCCCGCGGAATTGCGGCCGGTCGCGCTGCGCCTGGCGCATGCCGCGGGCGACACGGCGATCCTCGCCGGTCTCGTCTGGTCGCACGGCGCGGCATCCGCCGGCCGGCGGGCGCTGGCCGCCGGCGCGCCGGTGCTGGTCGACAGCGCGATGGTGGCGGCGGGCATCAGCGTCGCGCGGCTGCCCTGTGGCAACGCCGTGATCTGTACCCTCGCCGACCCGGCGGTGCCCGAGCTTGCGGCGCGGCTCGCCACCACGCGGTCGGCAGCTTCGGTCGAATTGTGGCGCGAGCGGCTCGGCGGCGCGGTGGTGGCGATCGGCAACGCCCCGACCGCGCTGTTTCACCTGCTCGAGATGATCGCCGCCGGCGCCGCATCTCCGGCGCTGGTGCTCGGCTTTCCGGTCGGGTTTGTCGGCGCCGCCGAAGCCAAGGCAGCGCTCGCCGGCTTTGGCCAGGGCCTTGCGTATATCACGCTGCACGGACGGCGCGGCGGCAGTGCGCTGGCGGCGGCGGCGGTTAACGCGCTGTGCGGCGGGGCGGGGCAATGACGCGCTGGCTCGCGGTGATCGGGATCGGCGATGACGGCCTTGCCGGGCTCGGCGCCGCGGCGCGCACGCTGATCGACACCGCCGAGGTGCTGGTCGGCGGCACGCGCCACCTGGCGCTGGTGCCGCCCGGCGAGGCGGAGCGGCTGGTGTGGGCGCGGCCAATGGCGGAAACGGTCGCGGCGATCGCAGCGCGGTGCGGGCGGCGGGTCGTCGTGTTGGCGAGCGGCGACCCGATGTGGTACGGCGTCGGCGCCGTGCTCGCCCGCCATTTCCCGCGCGAAGAGATGACGATCGTGCCGCTGCCGGGTGCGTTTTCTCTGGCCGCGGCGCGGCTCGCCTGGCCGCTCGCCGAATGCGCGGCGCTGAGCCTTCACGCCCGGCCGCTCGATGCGTTGCGCCTGCACCTCGCGCCCGGCCGCCGCCTGCTGCTGCTGAGCGAAGACGGGGCGACGCCGGCCGCCGTCGCGTACTTGCTGACCGGGCTCGGCTGGGGGCCGAGCGTGATGACCGTGTTCATCCATCTCGGCGGGCTGCGCGAGGCGGCGGTGGCCGCCACGGCGGCGGAATGGGGCGAGCGCCACACCGCCGATCTCAACACGATCGCGCTCGAATGCCGCGCCGCACCCGAGGCACGGCTGCTGCCCGCGGTACCGGGCCTGCCCGATGACGCATTCGAGCATGACGGACAGCTGACCAAGCGCGAAATTCGCGCCGCGACTCTGGCCGCGCTGGCGCCGCTGTGGGGCGAGACGCTGTGGGACATCGGCGCCGGCGCCGGCTCGGTGGCGATCGAATGGCTGCGCGCCAACCCGGGCGGCGCGGCGGTGGCGATCGAGCGCAACCCGGCCCGTGCCGCGACGATCGCGCACAACGCCGCGGCGCTCGGCGTGCCCGGCCTCTCGGTCGTCCCCGGTGAGGCACCGGACGCGCTGGGGCAAATTCCGGCAAACCTCGCGTCGCCCGACGCGGTGTTTGTCGGCGGCGGGATCGGCGTGCCGGGGCTGCTGCCGGCGCTGTGGGCGGCGCTGCGCCCCGGCGGGCGCCTCGTCGCCAACGCCGTGACGCTCGATGGCGAGCGCATCGCGGTCGATTGGCAATCCCGGCACGGCGGCACGTTGACCCGGCTCGCGATCAGCCGGGCCGAGAAGCTGGGCGCGCAACTGGCATGGCGGCCGCTGTTGCCGGTGACCCAGCTCTGCACCGTAAAGCGCGCCTGACATGGCGGGCGGGCTGGCCGGAGCGCGGCCCTATGCCTTGCTGAGCGCGCTGTGCCTGCTGCTGTACCTGCCCGGCCTCGCTACGATCCCGCCGCTCGACCGCGACGAGGCGCGGTTTGCCCAGGCGTCGCGCCAGATGCTGCAGACCGGCGATTTCATCCGCATCCGCTTTCAGGACGAGGCGCGCGACCGCAAGCCGGCCGGGATCTACTGGCTGCAGGCCGCCGCGGTCGCGGTACTCAGCACCGCCGAGAGCACGGCGATCTGGCCCTATCGCCTGCCCTCGGTGGCAGGCGCGGGTGCCGCCGTGCTGATGGTATTCGCGTTCGCGACGGCGCTGTTTCGCGCCGACCCGGCGATCGCCGAGCCGCGCCGCGCCGCCTTTGCCGCGGCGCTCTTGCTTGCAGCCTCGCTCGGCCTCGTCGCCGAGGCGCATATCGCCAAGACCGACGCGGTGCTGCTCGCCACAATCGTCGCCGGCCAGGCGATGCTCGGCCTCGCCTATCTGCGCGCGCGACGCGGCGCGCCGGTGCCGCTCGCCATCGCGGCCGGGTTCTGGGTCGCCGAGGCCGCGGCGATCCTGATCAAGGGACCGGTCGGGCCGGGGGTCGCGCTGCTGACCGCGGCCGCGCTGTCGATCGCCGACCGTGAGGCGCGCTGGCTGGGCGGGCTACGCCCGGTGCGCGGGGTGATCCTGGTCGCGGTCCTGCTGGCACCGTGGCTGATCGCGATCGAGCGCGCGACGGCGGGCCAGTTCCTCGCACATTCGCTGGGACGCGATTTCCTCGCCAAGCTGATCGGCGCGCAGGAATCGCACGGCGCGCCGCCGCTGACCTACCTGCTGCTGGCGCTCGTCACGTTCTGGCCGGGCTCGCTGTGGCTGGCTCGCGCCGCGATCGGCGGCTGGCGCCGGCGCGAAACCGCGGCGCGGCGGTTTCTGCTAGCCTGGCTCGTACCCTATTGGCTGGTCATCGAGCTGGTGCCGACCAAGCTGCCGAATTATGCGCTGCCGGTCTATCCGGCGCTGGCGCTGCTCGCTGCCGCGGCGATCGCGGACGGCGCCGCCTTTGTGGGTTCCGGCTGGGCGCGATGGGTCGACTGCGCGGTGCGCGGCCTGTGGGCGCTGGTCACGCTGGCGCTGGCAGCGGCGCTGGTTGCGCTGCCGTTGTGGTTTGCACCGCATTTCTCGGCGCTCGGCATCGCCGGCGCGGTGCTGATCATCGCCGGTGCGGCGGCGCTGTGGCGTCGCCCGAACCCGGCGGGTGCGGCCGCGCTCGCGGCAGTGTTTGCGCTGGCGCTGGGGATCGGGGTCGCGCCCGGCCTCGACCGCCTGTGGCTGAGCCGCTCGGCCGCGACGCTGGTCGCCTTGCATCCGCCGCGCGCCGGGGCGCCGCTGGTCGCGGTCGGCTATGACGAGCCGAGCCTCGTCTTCCTGCTCGGCACCGGGCTGCACCTCGGCAATGCCGCCGGTGCGGCGGTGCTCCTGGCGCGTGGCGGCGAGGTGCTGGTCAGCGACCGCGAGCAGGCAGAGCTGCGTCGCGCGCTGACCGCGCGCGGGCTGGCGGCGCGGGCGCTTGGCAGCGTCTCCGGCACAGATTATTCGAACGGAAGGCACATGGTCATCACGCTGTACGACGTGGAGCCGGGCTGAGATGGAAGCCGTCGGCCAGGTGTTCGGCCTCGGGCTCGGTCCGGGCGATCCCGAGCTGGTGACGCTGAAGGCACTGCGCCTTTTGCGCGCCGCCGCCGTGGTGGCCTACCCGGCCCCGGAAACCGGCGACAGCTTTGCCCGCTCGATCGTCGGCGAATTTCTCGACCGCGGGCAGCGCGAGCTGGCGTTGCGGTTTCCGATGCGCCCCGGCCCGGTTCCGGACGCCGCCTATGACGCGGCCGCGGCGGCGGTGCGGCGCGAACTCGATGGCGGCGCCGACGTCGCGCTGCTGTGCCAGGGCGATCCGCTATTCTACGGCAGCTTTGCCGGGCTGCTGGCGCGGCTCGCGCCGCGCTATCGGGTGACGATCGTGCCCGGCGTGTCGTCGCTAACCGCGTGCGCCGCGGCCGCGGCCACGGCACTGGTGCAGCGCGACGAGACGCTGGCGGTGATCCCGGCGACGCTGCCCGAGGACGAGCTGGCCCGACGCCTCGCGGCAGCCGACCGCGCCGCGGTGATCAAGCTCGGCCGGCATTTCGCCAAGCTGCGCCGGGTGCTCGACCGCCTCGGCCTCGCCGACGGCGCGGTCTATGTCGAGCATGCGACGCTGGCGAACCAGCTTGTCGCGCCGCTGAGCGCGATCACAAGCGACACGGTGCCGTATTTTGCGTCGGTTCTGCTGCGCGGCGGGGCGGGATGAACGGCGTACCCGAACGGGCGGCGGTCGTCGTGCTCGGCCCGAGCAGTGCGGCGCTGGGCCGGCGCCTGTGTGCGATCTTGCCCGGCGCCATGCTGGGGGCGCCGCGGGCGATAGCAACCGCGCACGATGAGCCCTACGACCGGCTCGCCGACCATCTGACGGCACTGTTTGCCGCCGGGCGGCCGATCGTCGGGATCTGCGCCAGCGGCATCCTGATCCGAATCCTGGCGCCGCTGATCACCGGCAAGACCGTCGACCCGCCGGTCGTCGCGGTCGCCGAGGACGGCTCGGTCGCGGTGCCGCTGCTCGGCGGCCATCACGGCGCCAACGCCCTCGCCTGCGCGCTGGCCGAGGCGCTCGGCGGGGTCGCCGCGATCACCACTGCCGGCGATTTGCGGCTCGGCCTGGCGCTTGACGAGCCGCCGCCCGGCTGGCGCCTCGCCGACCCAGCGCCGGTCAAGGCGATAACCGCGGCGCTGCTCGCCGGGAAGCCGGTGGCGCTGACCGACGAAACCGGCACCGCCGACTGGCTGAGAAACGGGCGGATCGACTGGGCCGAACGGGCAGAATTCGCGATTCAGGTGACCGACCGCGCCGTCGGTACCAACCCGCAGACGCTGGTGTTTCACCCGCCAGTATTGGCGCTCGGGGTCGGCTGCGAGCGCGACTGCGGCGCCGACGAGCTCGCCGCGCTTGTTCGCGACACGTTGGCCGCCGGCGGACTCAGCGCGCAGGCGGTCGCGGCGGTCGTGTCGATCGACCGCAAACTCGACGAGCCGGCCGTTCATGCCCTGGCCGCCTCGCTCGGCGTGCCGGCACGGTTTTTCGGCGCCGACCGCCTGCTCGACGAGACCCCGCGCCTGACCGAGAAATCCGACGCGGTGTTCCGCGCGACCGGCTGCTGGGGGGTTGCCGAGGGCGCCGCGCTCGCCGCGGCCGGGCCCGGCGGCGCGCTGCTCGTGCCGAAGCGGCGCGCGCGGCGGGCGACCTGTGCGGTCGCCCGAGCCGCGGCGCCGATCGACCCGGACTCAATCGGGCGTGGCCGCGGATACCTCGCGATCGTCGGGATCGGCCCCGGAAGGGCGGATTGGCGCACACCGGAAGCCAGCGAAATCCTAGCTAAGTCTGAAGACTTGATCGGGTATTCGCTCTATCTCGATCTTCTCGGCCCGGCGGCGGCCGGCAAGGCCCGCCACGAAAGCGCGATCGGCGACGAGACAGCGCGGGCCCGGCTGGCGCTCGATCTGGCGGCGGCCGGGCGGCGGGTCGCGCTGGTTTCGTCTGGTGATGCCGGCATCTATGGCCTTGCCGCGCTGGTGTTCGAGCTGCTCGACCGCGAGAAGCGGCGCGATTGGGGCGCAGCCGAGATCGCCGTATGCCCCGGCGTCAGCGCGATGCAGGCGGCGGCGGCGCGGGTCGGCGCGCCGCTCGGGCACGATTTCTGCGCGATCTCGCTATCGGACCTGCTGACCCCATGGGACGCGATCCGCCGCCGTATCGAGGCCGCCGCCGCCGCGGATTTCGTGGTCGCGCTCTACAACCCGCGCTCGGCACGGCGCCCCGATCGCCTCGCCGAGGCCGCTGCGGTCCTGCTCGCCCACCGCGCCCCGGCGACGCCCACGGTCATCGCCCGCAATCTCGGCCGCGCCGGCGAGACGATTCGGGTGGTTTCGCTGGCCGGGCTGGCGGCCGAGCCGATTGACATGCTGAGCCTCGTCATCGTCGGCAGCAGCCGCACGCGGCTGATCTCCGGCACGACCGCGCGGGTCTATACGCCGCGCGGCTATTTTCCGGAGCCGAGCCGGTGACCGTGCATTTCATCGGCGCCGGGCCGGGGGCGCCGGACCTGATCACGGTGCGCGGCCTCGCGCTGATTCGGCGCTGCCCGGTTTGCCTTTACGCCGGTTCGCTGGTACCGCGCGCGATCGTCGCCGAGGCGCCGCCCGGCGCGCGCATCGTCGATACCGCGCCGCTGACGCTCGACGAGATCGTCGCCGAAATCGCCGCGGCCGATGCCGCCGGGATCGAGGTCGCGCGGGTGCATTCGGGCGACCCGTCGCTGTACGGCGCGATCGCCGAGCAGATGCGCCGCCTCGCCGCGCTCGGCATCGCCTACGACGTGACGCCGGGGGTGCCGGCCTTTGCCGCCGCTGCCGCGGCGCTGCAGTGCGAGCTGACCGTGCCCGGTCTGGCGCAGACCGTCATCCTGACGCGCACCGCGACGCGCGCATCGGCGATGCCGCCCGGCGAAGAGCTGAAAACCCTGGCCGCCAGCCGGGCGACGCTGGCGATTCACCTGTCGATCACCAACCTGGCGCGCGTGGTCCGCGACCTCGTCCCGCATTACGGCGACGACTGCCCGGCGGTCGTCGCCTATCGCGTCGGCTGGCCGGATCAGTTGCTGATCCGCGGCACCCTGGCCGACATCCGCGGGCAGGTGAAGCGCGCCGGGATCACCCGCACCGCGCTGATCCTGGTCGGCTGCGCGCTCGCCGGCGAAACGCGCGGCGAAAGCCGGCTTTACGCCGCAGACCACCACCATGTGCTGCGCCCGCGCCGGCCCGCGCCGGCAGCGCGTTAGTGCGCCGAGGCCTGGCGCAGAATCCTCACCAGCATCGCTTTGTGGCTGTCCTCGGCCCAGCCGATCGCGTCGCGACCGGTGTAATCGGTCTTGCGCGGGTTGCCGCCCTTGGCCAAGAGCGCCTGCACGATCTGGACATTACCGTGCCGCGCCGCGGCCATCAGCGGCGTCACGCCGCTGTGGTTTTCGCTGTTCGGCGTTGCGCCGGCGTCAAGCAGTTGCTGGACGATGTCGATATGGTCGCGATCTGCGGCATAAAACAGCGGCGTGTTGCCCAGCGGGTCCTTGACGTCGATCTCGGCGCCGGCCTTGAGCAGCATCGCGACGATCTCTGCATTTCCGTTGGCCGCGGCGATATGGAGCCCGCTGCGGCCGGCGTCGTTGGTGCTGTTCGGGCTGCTGCCGCTCAGCAGCAAGCGCTGCACCGCGCCGGCGTCGTTCTGCTCGACCGAGTGGACGACGCTGTTCCAGTAACTGGCGAACGGGTTTAGCAGCTGGGCCCGCGCCGGCGCCGCGATCATCGCGGCGACAGCGGCAACAAGGCCGGACGCGGCAAGGCGCCGGGTGATCACGGCAGCCTCTGCGCGAGCGCCGGGCGATTGTCGCCAGCGAGCCAGTCGAGCGCGGCCTCGATCGTGTCGACCGCAGGGCCGGGCTCAGGCGGCGGGCGGCGTACCATGACCACCGGCAGGCTCAATTCGCGCGCCGCGACCAGCTTTGCCTCGGTGGCGGGGCCGCCACTGGCTTTGCAAACCAGCACGTCGATTGCATGACGCTGCAGCACGTGCCGCTCCTCGGCGAGGGTGAACGGGCCGCGGCCCAGGACGATTTCATGAAAGCGCAGCGGCAGGCGGTCGCGCGGCGGGTCGACGAGCCGCACTAGAAACCGCACCGTGTCGACCTGCGCAAACGGAGCGATCGAGCCGGACCCCACCGTTAGCCAGGCGCGGCGCCCGACCCGGGAGACGACGGCGGCCGCCGCTTCCAGCGTATCCACCTCAATCCACCGGTCGAGCGGATGCCGGCGCCACGCCGGGCGCAGCAGCATCAGCCGCTTGACCCGTGCGGCGTCGCACGCAAGCCGCGCCGAGGCCGAAATCTCGGCGGCGAACGGGTGGGTGGCATCGATCACCCGGTCGAACTTGTGCTCGGCAAGATAAGCCGCGAGCCCGGCCGCGCCGCCGAACCCGCCGATGCGGACGGTTCCGGGGATCGGCCCGGGGCGACGGGTGCGGCCGGCCAATGCCGTGGTCACCGCAATCGCTTCGCCAAAGCGGGCGAGCGCCGCCCGGGCCAGCGCGGCGGCCTCGCCGGTGCCGCCGAGAATGAGGAGATGGTGTGGGATCATCACCCTCCTGCGTCGCCGACCCGCGCCAGGAAATCGCCGGCACGGTCGACGATCGCGACCTCGACCGCAGTATGCCCGCTCAGCGTCGCCAGCGCTACCGCCCGTGCGCGGCGGGCGATCCGGTCGGCGAGCGGCTCGCGCCATGCGGCAGCAAGCTCAGCGACGGCGCCCGCGCTGTCAGCCTTGCTGGCCGCGTCGACCACCGCCGGATCGGCGCCGAGTTCGCCGAGGATACCGGCGAGCATCGCGCCGTCGACCCGGCTGCGGCTCGAGTGCAGATCGAGATGTCCGGCGGCGAGTTTTGTCATTTTGGCTAAGCCGCCGGCTAGAGTCATCTGTCGCACTGGATGCCGGCGCACATATTTCAGCGTGCCGCCGACGAAATCGCCCATATCGATCAGCGCGTGGTCGGGCAGGCCGTAAAGACGCTGCACCGCGCGCTCGGAGGTGCTGCCGGTCGCCGCGGCGATGTGGTCGAGCCCGGCAGCGCGTGCGACATCAATGCCGCGCTGGATCGCGTGGATCCACGAGGCGCAGGAATAGGGCACGACGATGCCGGTGGTGCCGAGGACCGACAACCCGCCGATGATGCCGAGCCGCGCATTCATGGTCTTTTTGGCGAGGTGCTCGCCGCCCGGGATTGCGATCGTCACGACGAGGTCGGGCGGCGGCACGCCGTGGGCTTCGGCGAGGTCGAAGAGCGCGGCGCGGATCATCGCCCGCGGTGCCGGATTGATCGCCGGCTCGCCGACTGCGAGCGGCAGGCCAGGCCGGGTAACGGTCCCGACCCCCGCGCCGGCGGCGAAGACGATGCCCGAGCCGGGCGCGCCGGCAGCCAGCTCGGCGATAACCAGCGCACCGTGGGTGACATCCGGGTCGTCGCCGGCATCCTTGACGATGCCGGCCCGGGCGCGGCCCTTACTGGCTTCGGCCAAGGCCACTGCGAAACTCGGAGTCTGCCCGCCCGGCAGGCGGATCGCGACCGGATCGGGAAACCGGCCGGTCAGCAGCGCGGCATAGGCGGCCCGCGCCGCCGCCGCGGCGCAGGCGCCAGTAGTCCAGCCGCGCCGCAACTCGCTGGTTTGCCGCCGTGCCATCCCGCAAGTCTAGCCGATTTTGTGCTAGCGTCGGCGTCGTGATCGACCGCCTCCACCTTCCCGAATTCGCCCCTGGCAGCGTATGGCTGGTCGGCGCCGGCCCCGGCGACCCTGGACTGCTGTCGGTGCTGGCGCTGCACGCGCTCGAACACGCCGATGCGGTCGTCTATGACGCGCTGGTCGATCCGCGCATCCTGGCGTTGGCGCGGCGCGGCGCCGAGATGGATTATGCCGGCAAGCGCGGCGGGCGGCCGTCGCCACGCCAGCCCGACATCTCGGCGCGGCTGATCCGCCTGGCGCACGACGGGCTGCGGGTGTTGCGGCTCAAGGGCGGCGACCCGATGGTGTTCGGGCGCGGCGGCGAGGAGGCGCTGGCGCTGGCCGAGGCCGGCGTGCCGTTTCGCATCGTGCCCGGCATTACCGCCGGGATCGGCGGCCTCGCCTATGCCGGCATCCCGTTGACCCACCGCTCGATCAACTCCGCGGTGACGCTGGTCACCGGGCACCCGAGCGACACCAGTGCCGAAGCCTCGCCCGACACCCGCGACTGGGCGGCGATAGCGCGCGGCGCGCCGGTGCTGGTGCTGTACATGGGGCTGAAGCATCTCGGCACGATCGCGGCGCGGCTGATCGATGCCGGCCGCGACCCGGCCGAGCCGGTGGCGATCGTCAGCAAGGCGACGACCGCCGCCCAGCGCGTGCTGATCGCGACGCTCGCGACCGCGGCCGCCGAGGCCGCGACGCAGGCGATCGAACCGCCTGCAATCGTCGTCGTCGGCGCCGTGGCGCGGCTCGGCCCGGTGCTCGACTGGTTTGCGCCGGGCGAGGATGTCGGATGGCCGGCGCCGGGCTGATCGTCGCCGCGCCAAGCTCGGGCAGCGGCAAGACGCTGGCGACGCTCGGCCTGTTGCAGGAGCTCCGCCGCCGCGGGTTGCGGGTGGCGGCGGCCAAGGCCGGGCCCGACTATATCGACCCCGGCTTTCACGCACTGGCGAGCGGCGCGCCATGCGTCAACCTCGACGTGTGGGCGATGCGCCCGGCGACGCTGGCCGGGCTGGTCGCCGCGCTTGCCGCGGCGGCCGAGATCGTGGTGTGCGAAGGGGTGATGGGCCTGTTCGACGGCACCGGACCGGACGGCGAGGCCGGTTCGACCGCAGCCCTCGCACGGGCGACCGGGTGGCCGGTGGTTCTGGTGGTCGATGCCCGCGGCCAAGGGGTTTCGGCGGCGGCGCTGGTCGCCGGGTTTACCCGCCACGACCCCGCCGTGCCGCTCGCCGGAGTGATCTTCAACCGCGTCGCCGGGGCGCATCACCGCGCGCTGCTCGAGGCCGCGATCGCCCGTCACCTGCCCGGCCTGCCGTGCCTCGGCGCGGTACCGCAGGACCCGGGCTTCGCGTTTCCGTCGCGCCATCTCGGCCTGGTTCCGGCCGACGAGGCGGCGCCGGCCAATTTTGCCGAGACCGCGGCGCGGGTCGGCGCCACGCTCGATGTCGAGCGGCTGGTTGCGCTGGCGCAGCCGTCGTCCCTCAGCGCAGCTGAGCCCGCCTCACCCCTGCCGCCGATTGGGCAGCGGATCGCGGTCGCCCGCGACGATGCGTTCGCCTTCGCCTATCCGGCGGCGCTCGACGGGTGGCACCGACAGGGCGCCGAGCTGTCGTCGTTTTCGCCGTTGCAGAACGAGTCGCCGCCGGTCGATGCCGATGCGGTCTACCTTCCCGGCGGCTATCCCGAGTTGCATGCCGGCCGGCTCGCCGCGGCGAGCCGGTTTCTCGCGGGATTGCGCGGCGTCGCGGCGACGGGCGCGGCGGTTTACGGCGAATGCGGCGGCTACATGGTGCTCGGCGAGACGCTATGCGACGCCGCGGGAGGGGCGCATCGCATGGCCGGGCTGCTGCCGCTCGCCACTAGCTTTGCCGAGCGCCGGCTGCATCTCGGCTACCGCACCGCCCGGCTGATCGCCAGCGGTCCGCTCGGCCCGGCCGGCACGGTTTATCGCGGCCACGAATTCCACTATGCGACGATCGTGCGCGAAGAAGCGGCGGCGCCGCTGTTTGCAATTGCCGACGCATCGGGAAACGACCTAGGCCCGGCCGGGCTGCGCGCCGGGTGCGTCGCGGGCTCATTCATCCACCTGATCGACCGGGCCGACTGACCGGGCGCCTTATAGCCGCTTGCCGGTGTCGCGATCGAACAGGTGGATATGCTCGGGCCGGATCGCCAAGTTTACGGTACTGCCGAGCGGCGGCGCGAACGAGCCCGGCACGCGCGCGATCAGCTTGATGCCGTCGCCGGCAGTGCCATGCAGGATCGTGTCGGCGCCGAGCCGCTCGAGCAGATCGAGCCGCAGCGCCAGCGGTCCCCCCACCGCCGGCTCAAGATGCTCGGGCCGCAGCCCGACCAGCGCCGGCAGGCCGGCACCGCGGCGGATGCCCCGCCCGAGCGGCAGCATCGCCCCGGCGACCGCAACGCCGCCTTCGGCCAGCGTGCCCGGAACCAGGTTCATCGCCGGGGAGCCGATAAACCCGGCGACGAACACGGTTTCCGGCCGCTCGTAAAGCTCGAGCGGCGGGCCGATCTGGTCGGCAATCCCGACATTCATCACGATCAGCCGGTCGGCCAGCGTCATCGCCTCGACCTGGTCGTGCGTCACATAGAGCGAGGTCGTGCCGAGCTGCTGCTGAAGCCGCTTGATCTCGACCCGCATCTGCACCCTGAGCAGCGCATCGAGGTTCGACAGCGGCTCGTCGAACAGAAACACCTTGGGGTCGCGCACGATCGCGCGGCCCATCGCCACGCGCTGGCGCTGGCCGCCGGAAAGCTGCCGCGGCTTGCGGTCGTAAAGCCCGTCGAGCTGCAAGGTCACACCCGCGCGCTCGACCCGAGTGCGGATTTCCGCCCGGCCCATGCCGCGCATCCTGAGGCCGTAGGCCATGTTGTCGTAGACGCTCATATGCGGGTAGAGCGCATAGTTCTGGAACACCATCGCGATGTCGCGGTCTTTCGGCTCGACGTTGTTGACGACCCGCCCGTCTATCGAAACCGTGCCGGCGGTCACGGTTTCGAGCCCGGCGACCATGCGCAGCAGCGTGGACTTGCCGCAGCCCGACGGCCCGACGACGACGACCAGTTCGCCATCCGCCACGGCGCAGCTGACGCCGTGGACAACCTCGCGGTCGCCATAGGATTTGCGCAATCCGTCGAGGGTCACGGTGGCCATCTACGCCTCGGGATGGCGGAGGATCGTGACGTGTTCGCGCGATACGCCGCCAACGCTTGATCCTGCGTCAGCAGAAGCATCCGCCCCCTCCGGGCCTCTGCCATCAGCATGCGGTCGGTTCGGGCGTTCATCCGGTCGACGCCCCCGGCTCGCGACGATAGCGGTCGCCGCCGGGCGCGGAGCTTTTGACGAAGCCGGCCGCCTCGAACAGCCGGCCGATGCTGGAGCGGTTGGCGGCGGGGACATTCGCGGTCAGCGGCGCCAGCCGGCTCACCAGCCGCGCCAGCAACCCGCCGAAAACGCCCTGGCGGCGAAACTCGGGCAGCACGCCGGCATACCGCAAGTCGAGCGCCTCCTGCTCGCCCCAGAACCGGTCGGTCTGGTTCGGCTCGGCGAGCAGGAAGCCGACGATGCCGCCCCCCTCGTCGACCGCGACCCAGGATTCGCCGGAACGGGCGCAGTTGCGGATCACGCGATAGAGCGCCTCCTCGTGCTCCAGTTTTTCGAGGCGCAGCGGGATTTCATCGGCCACCCTCTTCATCGCCGCGAGGATATCGGGCGCTTCTTCCAGCGCAGCCGGGCGATAGGTGATCATTTCTCAGTCTCGACAAGGCCTTTGACGAACCAGCGCTGCATCAGCACCACGACGGCGACCGGCGGCAAGATCGCGAGCAGCGCCGTCGCCATGATCAACTGCCATTCGGTCTGGGTATCGCCGTTGCCGATCATCTGCCGCATGCCGATGACGATCGTCGTCATCGACGGAGTATCGGTAACCAGCAGCGGCCACAGATACTGGTTCCAGCCATAGATGAAGAGGATCACGAACAGCGCCGCAATATTGGTCTTCGACAGCGGGATCACGGTATCGACGAGAAACCGCCACGGGCCGGCGCCGTCGATCTTGGCGGCCTCGACCAGTTCGTCGGGGATCGTGAGGAAGAACTGGCGGAACAGCAGCGTCGCGGTCGCGGAGGCAATCAGCGGCAGGGTCAGCCCGGCATAGGTGTTGATCAAGTGGAGATCGGCGGTGATCTTGTAGGTTGGCAGGATGCGCACCTCGACCGGCAGCATCAGGGTCACGAAAATCGCCCAGAAACACGGCCGGCGCAGCGGAAAGCGGAAAAATACGACCGCATAGGCCGAAGGCACCGAGATCGCGATCTTGCCGGCGGCGATCGCCAGCGCCATCACAAGGCTGTTCAGCATCATCGACCAGACCGGCTGGCCGCTGGTCTTGGCCGTGCCGGCGAGCAGCGCCTCTGCCAAATTGTGGAAGAAGTGCGGCCCGGGAACCAGGCTCATCGGCGCGCTGAGGATGTCGGGCAGCGTGTCGCAGGCGGCGACAAACGCGACGAACAGCGGAAACAGCACCAGCACGATCCCGGCGATCAGCACCGCATGCGGCACCACTGCGCTGCGGGGGGCGCTGACCATCATCGGCCGAACCTGCTAGGCATAGTGGACCCGCCGTTCGATAAACCGGAACTGGACCGCGGTCAGCACGATGACGATCGTCATCAGCACCACCGACTGCGCCGCCGAGCCGCCGAGATCGAGCCCGACGATCCCGTCATACCACACCTTGTAGACAAGGATTTCGGTCGCCTGTTCGGGACCGCCCTGGGTGACGTTGTGGATTACCCCGAATGTGTCGAAAAAAGCGTAGACGATGTTGACGACGAGCAGGAAAAAGCTGATCGGCGCAAGCAACGGAAAGACGATCGTCCAGAACCGCCGGCGCGGCGTCGCACCGTCGATCGCCGAGGCCTCGATCAACGACGCGGGGATCGCCTGCAACCCGGCGAGGAAAAACAGGAAATTATAGCTGACCTGCTTCCAAGCCGCGGCGAGGATCACCAGCAGGAGCGCCTGCGGCGCGTTCAAGAGATAGTTCCAATCAATCCCGAGCCAGCGCAGCGACGCCGCCATGACCCCGATGCTGGGGTTGAACAGGAACATCCACAGCACGCCGGCGATCGCCGGGGCGATCGCATAGGGCATCAGCAGCACGGTCTTGTAGACCGCGGCACCGCGCACGACGCGGTCGGCCATCACCGCGAGCAATAGCCCCGGCGCCAACGCCAAGACCGCGACCGAAAAGCTGAACACCGCGGTAACCCCGAACGAGGCGAGGTAATCGGGATCGTTGAACAGCAGCGAAAAATTCTGAAACCCGGCGAAATGGGTCGTAAGGCCGAACGCGTCGCCGCGCAGCAACGATTGCTCGATCGCCTGCGCCGCCGGCCAGAAAAAGAACACCAGCGTCACCGCCATCTGCGGCAAGAGCAGAAGTGCCGGGCACACCCACCCGCCGAAGGTGACGCGGCGTTCCATCTGCTACCCTTCCTGCTCCCCTTCGGGGCCGGCCAGTTCCTCCCTCACCCTTCCCACGCCTGCGGCGCCGGCCCCTTCCCTCTCCCGCAATGCGGGAGAGGGTGGTGAGCGAAGCGAACCGGGTGAGGGCGACAACGCACGGTGCGATCTCACTGCGTGTTGCGCTGAAACTGGCGCAAGAGGGCGTTGCCGCGCTTGACCGCGTCGTCGAGCGCGGCCTTGGCGCTTTCCTTGCCGGCAAACGCGGCTTCGAGGTCCTCGGCGATCACGTCGCGGATCTGCACCATGTTGCCGAACCGCAGCCCGCGCGAGTTCTGGGTCGGCGGCTTGCCGGTCATCTGTAGGAGCGCGACCTCGGTGCCGGGGTTTTTCTCGTAGAAGCCGGATGCCTTGGTCGCCGCGTAGGCGGCCTTGGTGATCGGCAGATAGCCGGTGTCTTCGTGCCATTTCTCCTGCACCGGGACGCCCGACAGATAGGTGAAGAACTCCGCGATCCCCTTGTAGTGATCGGCCGGCTTTCCGGCCATCACCCACAGGCTGGCACCGCCGATGATCGAATTTTGCGGCGCCCCCTTGACATCGGGGTAATAGGGCAGCTCGGTAACGCCGAAGTCGAACTTCGCGCCGCTCTTGAACATGCCGTAGGCGGCCGAAGAATCCTGGATCATCCCGCACTGGCCGCTGATGAACATCGGCTCGGGCTCGGTGGTACGCCCGCCATAGTCGAAGCTCTTGTCCTTTTCCGCCGCCGCCAGGTTTGCGACATGGCGGATCACGGTCGGGTTGTTGAACTCGAGAACCGCGTCGGGCCCTTCGAGGCCGTTTTCCTTGGTCGCCAGCGGGATGTTGTGCCAGGCGCTGAAATTCTCGATCTGAACCCAGCTCACCCAGGCCGAGGTGAACCCGCACGGCAGCCCGGCGGCTCGCAGCTTCTTGGCGGCGGCAAAGGTCTCCGGCCAGGTCTTGGGCGGCTTGTCGGGGTCGAGCCCGGCTTTCTTGAAGGCCGCCTTGTTCCAATAGACGACCGGGGTCGAGCTGTTGAACGGCAGCGACAGCATCTTGCCGTCGGGGGTGCTGTAATAGGCGGTCACCGCCGGCAGGTAGGCCGCCGGGTCGAATTTCTCGCTGGCATCCTTCATCAGCTGATAGACCGGCTTGATCGCGCCTTTGGCCGCCATCATCGTCGCGGTGCCGACCTCGAACACCTGGACGATATCGGGCGCGTTGCCGGCGCGGTAGGCGGCGATCGCCGCGGTCATCGTCTCGGCGTACGAGCCCTTGAATACCGGCACGACCTTGTATTCGCTCTGCGAGGCGTTGAAATCGGCGGCGATCTTGTTGACCCGGTCGCCGTTGACCGAGGTCATCGCGTGCCACCATTGCAGCTCGATCGGATCGGCATGGGCCGGCCCAGTAACCGCCACGAGACCGGCCACCGCCGTGAGAATCGCCGCCAGCGCGGCGGCCAGGATCGTCGACCGCATGTTCTCCCCCCGGTTGCGGCAGGCCCGAAGCCGCTTGCCCTTGTGGACTAACACCTTGCCAAAACACCACGGGCGCGGGAAGCTTTTGTGACAACCGCGCCGGACAAAGGAAAATCGTTCGTGCCGCCCGCCCGCAGCAACACGCGCCGCGCCGCACCGCTGGAGATCGCGCTGCGCCAGGCCACGGCGCTCGAGCTCGGCGTGCCGGTGGTGATGCGCGTCAATCCACGGGCGAGGCGGATCTCGCTCCGCCTCGATTCGGCCGGACGCACGATCGCGCTGGTATTGCCGCGCAGCACCGACGCTGAGGCCGGTCTGCGGTTTCTGGCGGCGCAGCGGGGGTGGATCGCCTCGCGCCTGGCGGCGCTGCCGGCGGCGGTGCCGTTTGCCGATGGTGCGATCGTGCCGCTGCGCGGCGAGCCGCACCGCATTTGCCGCGCGCTCGACCCGGCGGCGCCGGCGGTCGCGATTGTCGACCGCGAGATTCGGGTCACGGGCGAGCCGGCATACCTCGCCCGCCGGGTGCGCGACCACCTGATCGCGCTGGCGCGGCACGAATTGTCAGAGCGCGCCCGCGCCTGCGCTGCGCGGCTCGGACGGCAGGTCGGCCGCATCGGCGTGCGCGACACCAAGAGCCGGTGGGGCAGCTGCTCGGCCACCGGCAATCTGTCATTCAGCTGGCGCTTGGTGTTCGCCCCGGACGCGGTGATCGATTACGTCGTCGCGCACGAGGTGGCGCATCTCGCCGAGATGAACCACGGCCCGCGGTTTTGGCGCGTTGTCGCCAGCCTGACGCCCGACAGCGTCGGCCCGCGCGCCTGGCTGAGGCACCACCGCCTGCGGCTGCTGTCGTACGGCTGAAACGCGACACGGCCGCCCGCCGGATGGCGGACGGCCGTGCCGCCGGAGACGGACCGGGCCTAGTGGCCGGTCGCCCCGCCAGGCGACGCAGGGATGGTTTCCGGCGTCGTCGGGCCCACGGTGCCGCCTGAGGAACTGCCCGTCGACGGGTTAATCGTCGGGCTCATGCTCGCCGGCGGATTGCTGGAGCCGGAATTCGGCATCGCATTGCCCGCGCCGCCATTCAGCTTGGCGAGCGTCGCCTCATCGAGGGTCGAGCTTTGCGGCAGGCCGTTCTGCTGCTGGAATTCTGCCAGAGCGGCCTTGGTTTCGGGGCCCATTTGGCCGTCGATCGCGCCGTGATAGAGCCCGTGCGCGCGCAGCTTCTCCTGCGCCTGGCGAATGTCTTGCGGCGAATCCGCGTCGGATTCCGACGGGGTGCTGGCGGCCGAGGGGCCGGTGCTCTCCGACGGGTTGTTCATGCCCGACGGATTGGTCGCGCCCGGCGACGGAATCATTTCGGGTGTCTTCATCGACGGCGAAGCCGACGATGGTGGCATATTTGGCGGGGCCGTCGAGCTTTGGGCCAGGGCCAATCCGCTCGTCGCCAGCGCCATGCCGCCGATGATCGCGGCAGCGGTCATGATACGTTGCATTGGGTCCTCCGGGGTGCAGCGACACGAACCTCGTGCCGTTGCTTGGTTAACGAAACCAAACCGGCGCGGTTCCCGCGGCCGCGTCCTAACCATTTGTACAAAAAGCTGAAATCGCGTAACTGGGGAATTCACCCGGCGGTTTGCGCGCGCCGCATCAGCCACAACAGAAGCAGCAGCGAGGGCAGGCAGGCGGCCGTCGACAGCACGAAAAACGGCACCCAGCCGAGATGCTGGGCGAGATAGCCTCCCGATGCCGCCAGCACATTGAGCCCGAACGTCGCCAGCGATGACAGCAGCGCGTATTGCGTCGCGGTGAAGTCGCGATGGCAGAGGCCGGAGAGATAGGCGACGAACGCAGCCGAGGCCATGCCGCCAGTCAGGTTTTCGCCGCCGATCGTCACCGCCAGCATGCCGACATCGTGCCCGGCCCACACCTGCACCGCATACATCAGGTTCGACACCGCCTGCAGCCCGCCGGCCACCAGCAGCGCCCGGAACACCCCGATCCGCAGCACCAGGATGCCGCCGAGCGCGACCCCGCCGAGGGTGGCCGCGACCCCGTAAATTTTGGCGATCGTCGCCACCTCGACCTTGGTAAAGCCGAGCAGCACGTACAGCGGGTTGGCCATCGACCCGGCGAGCGCGTCGCCGAATTTGTAGAGCACGATAAACACGACGATCGCCGCCAATTGCAGCGTGCCGTTGCGGCGGAACATGTCGAGAAACGGCGCTGCAACCGCACGCGCCAGCCAGGTTTTGACCCGCGCCGCCACGCTGCCGCCCGGCAGGGTTTCCGGCGGCCCGGCCTCCGGCTCCGGGGTCAGCCACACCGTCACCATGCCGACCAGCATCAGCCCGGCCATCAGCTCGTAGGCAAAGCGCCACCCGCCATAGCTCGCGGCATAAAGCGCGCCGGCGCCCGAGGCGAGCATGCCGAAGCGATAGCCCCATTGCGTCGCCGCCGCGCCGGCGCCCTGCTCGTCGGCGGTCAGCAGCTCGATGCGATAGGCGTCGATGACGATGTCCTGGCTCGCCGACAGAAACGCCACCGCGACTGCGGCGAGCGCGGTCGCCGCCGGAGCGACCCGCGGGTCGCTAAAGCCGAGCACGACGATCGCCAGCGCCAGTAGCGCCTGAATCACCAGCGCCCAGCTACGCCGCCGTCCGAGCCGGGCGGTCAGCAGCGGGATCGGCATCCGGTCGATCAGCGGCGACCACAGCGGCTTCAGCGAATAGGGAGACCGGACGAGGCCGAACAGGCCGATCGCGGTCAGCGACACGCCGAGATCGGCCAGCCAGTATGCCAAGGTGCCAAAGGTCAGCGCCAACGGCAGGCCGCTCGAAAACCCCATCAGCAGGATCGCGACAAGCCGCGGCCGGCCATACACGGAAAGCGCGGCGGCCCAGCCCGCGGCGCGCGCGGCGGAGCCCTCGGCCGGCGTTACCTCCGGCTCGCCCTCCAACCCGTCACGCCGGGCGCGGGACGACGAGGCTGCGGGGATCGTTCGCCCTCCCCTGGCCGGCTCAATGGCCTTTGTCGCCGGCTTTGATCGCGTCGGCGGCAATCTGCATCTTCACGATCGTGTCGGGGTCGAACACCTTGCCGTCCTCGGCCGAGCTGCCCTTCTTGATCCGGTCGACAAAGCCCATCCCCGAGATCACCTGGCCCCATACGGTGTATTTATCGTCAAGCTGCGGCGCCGGCGCAAAGGTGATGAAGAACTGGCTGTCGGCGCTGTCGGGGTCTGAGGTCCGCGCCATCCCGACCGTGCCGCGCACGAACGGCGTTTTGGTGAACTCGGCATCCAGCGTGTGGCCGGACCCGCCGGTGCCGGTGCCGGTCGGATCGCCGGTCTGCGCCATGAACCCGTCGATCACGCGGAAAAACGGCGAGCCGTTATAGAACCCCTTGCGAACCAGCGCCTTGATCTGGGCGCAGGTCTTGGGCGCGAGATCGGGGCGCATCTGGATCACCACGCGGCCATAGATCAGGTCGAGATAGATCTCGTTTTCCGGGTTGACAGCCGGTGCCGGTGCCGCCGACGCCGTGCCGACAACGGCAAGGCCCAACAGCAGCACCGCCAGTCGCAGAAACGCCTTCATTCCCCCACCCCCGTCGTTCTGGACCCGCCATCGTCCCAGCCACGCGGGCGGCAATGGCCCGCGTAGCATTCCGCATTCCCGCTGTGCGGCGTCCGGAATGACGCCCGGCGCAACCTAATCCTTGGCGTCGGCGGCGACCTGCAGCTTGATGATCTTGTCCGGGCCTTCGACCATGCCGCTGGAGCCGCCGCCCTTCTTGATCGCGTCGACGTGCTCCATGCCCTCGGTCACGGTGCCCCAGACCGTGTACTGGCCGTCGAGGAACGGGGCCGGCTCGAAGCAGATGAAAAACTGGCTGTCAGCGCTGTCGGGATTCTGAGCACGCGCCATCGAGCAGGTGCCGCGCAGGTGCGGTTCGCCCGAAAACTCGGCCTTGAGGCGATTGCCCGAGCCGCCGGTGCCGGTTCCGGTCGGGTCGCCGGTCTGCGCCATGAACCCGGCGATCACCCGGTGGAACACGATGCCGTCGTAAAAGCCACGCCGGGCCAATGCCTTGATCTGCGCGCAGTGCTCCGGCGCCAGATCGGGGCGCATCTCGATGACGACCCGCCCGGAAGCGAGATCGAGATAAAGGGTGTCTTGCACGATAAAAAGCCTTTCGCTGGTGAATGGGGGCAGAGGCCGTCCGCCGCCGCCAAAATCCTACGCCGCCTTCTGGCGCTCGTACCAGCCGCCCCGGCGAAACCGGTTGAGATAGGTCGGCAGGATCGCCTCCACCGCCTCGGGCGTGATACCGAGCGCCGGCAGGCCGAGCGCACCGCCGGCGACGATATTGTCGCTTTTCAGCATCTCGACCTGATCCGGGGTCAGCGGCGGGTTCGGCAGCAGCGCCATCAGGCGCGCCTGCAGCGCGGCGAGACCGAACGGCACGTCCATCAACAGCCGCTTGCGGCGGATTTCGCCGAGCAGCAGCTCCATCAGCGCGCGGAAGGTGTAGACCCGCGGACCGCCGAGCTCATAGGTGCGCGCCGCAGTGGCGGGATCGTCGAGGCAGCGCAGCACCGCATCGGCGACATCGCCGACATAGACCGGCTGAAACCGCGTCTCGCCGCCGCCGATCAGCGGCAGCGCTGGCAGCAGTAGCGCCATCGCCGCGAACTTGTTGAAGAACTGGTCCTCCGGCCCGAATACGATCGACGGACGCAGGATCGTCGCGGTCGGAAACGCGTCGAGCACGCCCTGCTCGCCGGCCGCCTTGCTGCGCGCATAGGCCGAGGTTGAGCGTGGCTCGGCGCCGAGCGCCGAGATGTGGATGAAGCGCTCGATCCCCGCCTCGCGCGCCAGCCGGGCGAGCCGCGCCGGCGCGCTATGGTGCACCAGGTCGAAGCGCTGCCGACCGCGCTCAGCCAGGATGCCGACTGCGTTCACCACCGCGTCGCTGCCTTCGAGAAAGGCCGGCAATACCCGCTCGTCGTCGATCGCGACGTTGAGCAGCGCGACCTGGCCCGGGTCGCCCATCGGCCGCAGGAACCGCGCCTCCTCGGCATTGCGGCAGCCGACCGCGACCGCGTTGCCGCGCGCCGCCAGACGCTTGACGACGTAACGGCCGATAAACCCCGACCCGCCGAGAACTGCGACGCGGTGATGCCTCATGTGCTCCTCTGGAGGGAAAGACGCCTCGCCTTTGATAGCAGAAAACGCCTCGTCATTGCGAGGAGCGCCGCGCCGCGGCAATCTCCGCTGTGAGGATTTCCGTCGGCGCGAGATTGCTTTGCTGCGCTCGCAATGACAACCGGGATGCAGTGGGCGGGATGGAGCGGGCAATGACGGCAGGGACGGGGCTAACAAACGAGTTTTCGGTTCCCGAGCGGATGAAAGCGTGGGTGCTCGGCGGGCCCGAGGAATTAAAGCTCGTCGACAAGCCGGTGCCGCAACCCGGCCCGGCCGAGGTGCTGGTGCGCATCGACGCGGTGGCGATCTGCGCCACCGATCTGGAAATCCTCAAGCACGGCGTGCCGGCGCTGGTCGACGGCGAACTGCCGTTCAACAAAAATTTCACGATCGGCCACGAATACATGGGCACGGTGGTCAAGCTCGGGCCCGCGGTCGACGAATTCCAGCCCGGCGACCGGATCACGGTCGAGGTGCATGCCGGGTGCGGGCGCTGCGAGCGCTGCCGCGAGGGCATGTACACCTCGTGTCTCAATTACGGCAACCGCGCCAAGGGGCACCGCGCCAACGGCTTTACCACCGATGGCGGGTTCGCCGAATACGCGGTCAACAACATCAACACGCTGGTCCACGTGCCCGACGACATGAGCGACGCCGAGGCGACGCTGGTGGTGACCGCCGGCACCTCGATGTACGGACTCGACGTGCTCGGCGGCCTCGTCGCCGGCGACGCCGTCGTCGTCACCGGGCCGGGGCCGATCGGCCTGCTCGGCGTCGCGGTCGCCAAGGCGCTCGGCGCCGACCCGGTGATCCTGACCGGTACCCGCGAATCGCGGCTCGAACTCGGCCGCCGGCTCGGCGCCGACCATACCGTCAATGCCCGCCAGGAGGACGCGGTCGCCGCGGTGCAGCGGATCACGGGCGGCAAGGGCGTAAGGTTCGTGATCGAATGCTCGGGGGCGCCCAACGCGCTCAACGAGGCGGCGCTGATGGTCAACCGCGGCGGCCGAATCTGCCTCGCCGCGTTCCCGCACGACAAGGTGCCGGTCGATATCGGTCACATCGTGCGCAACAACATCTACCTCTACGGCATCCGCGGCGAAGGTAAGAGCGCGACCCACCGGGCGATGGCGCTGATGAAGCAAAAGCGGTTCGACGCGCGGCTCGTCCACACCCACACCTTCGGCCTCGACGATCTGCCGACCGCGCTGCGCTATGCGCGCGAACGGATCGACGACGCGATCAAGGTGGTGGTCAAGGCAAATCCCTGACCACATCGGATGATGGTGGCGCGGCGCCGCCCTGCGGCGTAAGCGGTTGACACGGAGGGGGGCGCAGCTTATTTCGGACCCGCCCGGAGAGCGCCCGTGGCGGAATTGGCAGACGCGCACGGTTCAGGTCCGTGTTCCGAAAGGAGTGGTGGTTCGACTCCACTCGGGCGCACCACCGGATCGACCGTCGCCACGGCGGCAACGCGGGGGCGAATTTGAGCGAAGGCCACAGTTGAGCGAAGGCCCAAGTTGAACGAAGGCCCAAGTTGAACGACGGGTCCGGCAATTCCGGACGGCGTGGCGCGTATCGCCTCTACCGCGGCGACCTCCCGCCCGGGATGGATTTCGGCGCCGCGGTGGCGATCGATACCGAGGCGATGGGGCTCAACCCGCATCGCGACCGGCTGTGTCTTGTCCAGCTTTCCGCGGGCGACGGCAGCGCGCACCTCGTGCAGTTCGAGCCGGGCGAGTACGCGGCGCCCAACCTGAAGGCGCTGCTCGCCGACCCCGGCGTCACCAAGCTGTTCCACTTCGCCCGCTTCGACCTGGCGATGATGTACCACTATCTCGGCACGATGGCGCAGCCGGTTTATTGCACCAAGATCGCCTCGCGCCTTGCCCGCACCTTTACCGACAGGCACGGCCTCAGGGATCTTTGCAAGGACCTGCTTGGGGTCGACCTGTCAAAGCAGCAGCAAACCTCGGATTGGGGTGCCGCCTCGCTCAGCGACGAGCAGCAGCGCTACGCTGCCTCGGATGTCCTGCACCTGCATGCGTTGCGCGCCCGGCTCGATGCGATGCTGGTGCGCGAGGGGCGGATGGCGCTGGCGCAACAGTGTTTCGAGTTTCTCGCGGCGCGGGTCTTGCTTGACCTCGAAGGGTGGGCGGAGCAAGACATTTTTGCTCACTAGCCGGGCCGGCGGGCGTGGATGCCCGCCGCCGCAGCCCCCTATTACCAAAGCAAAGGGGATTTTCGCAGGTCGATGAGCGAGCTTGACGCGACGCTGGAACCGCCCGACCTCCGCCGGGCGACCGACCCGTGCAGCGACCTGACCGTCGCGCGACGGGTGATCCGCGCCGAGATCGACGGGCTCGAACGGCTGGCGCGCGGGCTCGACGCCGCCTTCGGCGCCGCGCTCGACGTGTTCGGGCGGGTCAACGGCCGGGTTATCGTCACCGGCATGGGCAAAAGCGGCCACATCGGCCGCAAGATCGCGGCGACGCTGGCATCGACCGGCACGCCGGCGCAATTCGTCCACCCCGCAGAAGCCAGCCATGGCGACCTCGGGATGATCGGCGTTGGCGACGCGATCCTCGCGCTGTCAAATTCGGGGGATAGCGACGAACTCGGCGACATCATCACCTATTCGCGCCGGTTCGAGATCCCGCTGGTGGCGATCACCGCGCGGCGCGCCTCGCCGCTTGGCGAGGCGGCCGACATCGTGCTGCTGCTGCCCGCGGCGGCCGAGGCCTGCCCGATGGGGCTGGCGCCGACCACCTCGACGACGATGATGCTGACGCTGGGCGACGCGCTGGCGATTGCGCTGCTCGGGCGCAAAGGGTTCTCGAGCGCCGATTTTCAGCGCTATCACCCGGGCGGGCAGCTCGGGCGCCGCCTGCTGCGCGTCAGCGACGTCATGCATTCGGGCAACGCGGTTCCGCTGGTCGGGGTCGGAGCGCCGATGTCCGAGGCGATCCTGGAAATGAGTGCGAAGAGCTTTGGCTGCGTCGGCGTCTGCGACGCCGAGCGCCGCCTCGTCGGCGTCATCACCGACGGCGATCTGCGCCGCCACATGAACGAGGGGCTCCTCTCCCGCGCCGTCACCGAAATCATGCACCCGGAGCCGAAAACCATTGTCGCCGGCGGCCTCGCCGCCGAGGCGCTCGGGATCATGAACCGGATGGCGATCACCGCGCTGTTCGTGGTCGACGAAACGCAGCGGCCGACCGGCTTTGTCCACATGCACGATTGCCTGCGGGCCGGGGTCGCATGAAGAGCGCGCAACCGCTGCGCCACGCGCCGCTGAACCGCCCGATGCGGCTGGCGCTGCCCAACCGGCTCGGGCAGGTGGCTGGGCTGGTGTCCGACCACGCCTACAGCCGCCGCGTCGCGGTGCTCAAGCGGGTGCTGCCGGCGATCGGGGTGACGCTGCTGCTGTTGGTCGCGATCTGGCCGCGGCTGGCGCCGCTGATCGAGCGGATGCGGCTGTCGTTTCCGGCGATCGATCTGCGCGAGGCGCGCGAACTGCGCATGATGAACCTGCGCTACCTCGGCACCGACCGCGAGAACCGCCCCTTCGTCGTGACCGCCGCATCCGGCCGGCAGGTGCCGGACCACCAGGAACTGATGTCGCTCAAGACGCCGCGCGCCGACATGAAGACGCATAGCGGCAAAGATCTGGTCGTCACCGCGGCGACCGGCATCTATCAATCGCAGGCGCAAATCCTCGACCTGTTCGGCGACGTCACGGTGATCCACCAGGACGGCACCCGGTTCGTTACCGATGCCGCGCGCGTCAATATCGCCAGCAACAGCGCGCAGGGCACCGACCCAATCCAGGGGCACGGCCCGTCCGGCGATATCAAGGCGCAAGGGTTTCGGATCCTCGGCAAGGGCGACACGGTGATCTTTACCGGGCGGACCGACCTGATGCTCAAAGGGGCGCGGCAGACCGGCGCCGCCCCCGCGCCGCCGGCGCTGCCGCCGACGATCGCCCGCCAGGCCGCCGCGGTCGAGGCACATGCCGCGCCGATACTCGCCAAGGAAAAGCCGGTGCGGCCGCAAAGGCGCCCGGCGCGATCGGTCGTGCGGCGCGGGGTTCCGCACCGGCGCGCGGTCCCGCACCGGCGGGTGATCGCGCACCGGCGGGTGATCGCGCACCGCGTCCCGCATCCGGTGCGATCCCGCACCCTGCACGAGGCCCGCAAAAAGTGACCCGGTTCGACCGGCGGCGCGCGGTGCGCCGCGCTGTGCTGGCGCTCGCCCCGGTAGTCGCGCTGTGGCAGGCGACGCCGCTGTTGGCTCAGACTCCGGCGCCGCCTCCTGCCGCCGCGCCCCCCGGGCAGATGCCGACGATCCTCAACCCCAACGACAAACAGCCGATCGAGATCCAGGCCGATTCGGGGATCGAGTGGCAGCAGAACGCCAAGGTCTACATCGCCCGCGGTAACGCGGTCGCGATCCGCGGCGACACGGAGGTGCACGCCGACACGCTCGTCGCCCACTACCGCGACGCCAAGCGCGGCAATGCCGGGGGCAATACCGAGATCTACCGCCTCGACGCCGACGGCCACGTGCTGATCAAGAAGGGCGGCGAGACCGTGGTCGGCGACAACGCTGTCTATGATGTCGACCAGGGCGTCGGCGTCGTCACCGGCCAGCACCTGAAGCTGACGACGGCGACCGACACGGTCACCGCGCGAGACCGATTCGACTGGTACGACCAGAGGCAGATCGCGGTCGCGCGCGGCGACGCGGTCGCCACCCGCGACGGCAAGACCATCCGCGCCGATGTGCTGACCGCCTACCTCGCCAAGGCGTCGCCGGCCGAAACCGCCAAGGCGCGCGGCCGGCCGGCGGCCGCGCCCGGCAAGCCAGGCGCCCCGGGCGGCGATGTCGATTCGAAGCTGAGCCGGATCGACGCGACCGGTCATGTCGTCGTCACCAACGGCCCTGATGTCGGACAGGCCGATTACGGCGTGTATAATTCGAAGACCGCGGTGATGACGCTGATTGGCAACGTCGTCATCACCCGCGGACGGGACGTGATCCGGGGCCAGTATGCCGTGATGGACCTCAACAACAATATCAGCCGAATGATGCCCGCCGCCTCGGCACGGCCGGGACAGCCGCATCGTGTGACCGGGCTCTTCGTGCGCAGCGGGTCAGAGAACCCGGCTCCGGCTCCGGCTCCGGCTCCGGGCGGTTCGAGGCGGTAGCAATGCGGTTTTCCGGGTTCGAGCGGGATCTCGGCGACGCCACCCCGCCCTGGGTCAATCACCAGACCGGTCCGCGGCTTGTCGCCCACAACACCGGCCTGGCGGGGCGTGGGCTCGGCAAGAGCTTCAAGCGGCGCCCGGTGCTGCGCGGCGTCAACATCTCGGTCCAGCGCGGCGAGGTTGTCGGGCTGCTCGGCCCCAACGGCGCCGGCAAGACCACCTGCTTTTACATCATCACCGGGCTGATCACAGCCGATACCGGCACCGTCGCGCTCGACGGCGAGGACATCACCGACCTGCCAATGTACCGGCGGGCGCGCCGCGGCATCGGCTATCTGCCGCAGGAAGCCTCGATTTTCCGCGGCCTCACGGTCGAGCAGAACATCCGTGCGATCCTCGAAGTCGCCGAGCCCGAGCCCGAGGCGCGCGAGGCGATGCTCGACGCGCTGCTCGCCGAGTTCTCGATCAGCCATCTGCGCCGCGCCTCGGCGATGGCGCTGTCGGGCGGCGAACGGCGACGCTGCGAGATCGCCCGCGCGCTCGCCACCCAGCCGCATTTCATCCTGCTCGACGAGCCGCTCGCCGGCATCGACCCGATCGCGGTCAACGATATCCGCGACCTTGTGGCGCATCTGAAGGACCGCGGAATCGGGGTGCTGATCACCGACCACAACGTTCGGGAAGCGTTCAAGATCGTCGATCGGGCCTACATCTTGCATGAAGGGCGCGTTTTGATGGAGGGCGCACCCGACGAAATCATCGCCGACGCCGATGTCAGGCGCGTTTACCTGGGCGAAAGATTTAGCCTATAAGCCGGCTTTAACGCATTTTTGGTTCGCCCCCGGTGAATAGGATCGGTTTTTCGCAGCGGCTTGAACTGCGCCAGACACAGGCGCTGGTGATGACTCCGCAGCTGCAGCAGGCGATCAAGATGCTGCAGCTTTCGAACCTTGAATTGCTCGATCTCGTCGATGCCGAGATCGAGCAGAACCCGCTGCTTGAACACGGCGAACACGACGCCGACGATGCCCCGGTCGCCGCAGCTCTATCGGAACCGCCGGTCACGGAGGGCAGCCCGGCGGCGCTGACCGACGCCTCGGCCAACGAATTCCCGCCCGAAACAGAACACTGGCACGCCTCCGCCGGAGCCGAAGGCGACGGCTCCGCCGATTCCGGCAGTGACAGCCTGACCTGGCGCACCCGCGGCGGCGCCGGGTTTGACGGCGACGATTTCTCGGCGCTCGACCAGGCCGCGGCACGGCCGCACACGCTGCGCGAACACCTGCTCGAACAGATCGGCACCGACCTGCCTAGCCCGGCCGACCGGGTGATCGCGGCGGTCCTGCTCGACCAGCTCGACGAGGGTGGGTACCTGCGCGGCGACCTCGACGAAGCGGCGATACGGCTCGGCTGCGCGCCGGCCGACGTCGAGCGCGTGCTGGCGCGGCTGCAGGAGCTCGACCCGCCCGGCGTGTTCGCCCGCAGCCTGCCTGAGTGCCTCGCGCTGCAATTGCGTGACCGCAACCGCCTCGACCCGGCGATGCAGTCCCTGCTCGACAACCTGCCGCTGCTCGCCGCGCGCAATGGCACGGCGCTGCTGCGGCTGTGCGGCGTCGATTCCGAAGACCTCTCCGAGATGGTCGCAGAGATCAAGGCACTCGACCCGCGCCCCGGCCTCGCTTTCGACCCGCCGCTGACGCAGACGATCGTGCCCGACATCCTGATGCGGGCGACCCAGGAGGGCGGCTGGATGATCGAGCTCAACGCCGAGACGCTGCCGCGGGTTCTGGTCAACAATCACTACTACGCGCGGGTCAGCCGCGAGGTGAAAACCCGCTCCGACCGCGAGTACATCGCCGACCGGCTGCAGGCGGCGAACTGGCTGGTCAAGTCGCTGCACCAGCGCGCCGCGACGATCCTCAAGGTCGCGACCGAAATCGTGCAGCAGCAGGACGGGTTTTTCCGCCACGGCGTGCGTGCGCTGCGCCCGCTGATCCTGCGCGACATCGCCGACGTGATCGGCATGCACGAAAGCACGGTCAGCCGCGTGACCACGAACAAGTACATCGCCACCCCGCGCGGCCTATTCGAATTGAAATATTTCTTTACCTCGGCGATTGCCGCGTCGCGCGGCGGCGAGCAGCATTCGGCCGAATCGGTGCGCTTCCGCATTCGTGGGCTGATCGACGGCGAGCCCGCCGACAGCACGCTGTCGGACGAGCGTATCGTTGAGCTGTTGCAGCAGGAGGGGGTCGAAATCGCGCGCCGCACTGTGGCGAAATACCGGGAGGCGATGCGCATTCCGTCGTCGGTGCAGCGGCGGCGCGAAAAGACGCTGACGCTATGACCGGGCCGCAGGCGACCGCGGCGCGCTTGACCGGGGCGGCGACCGCTCCCAATTTCTCGGCTGCACGGCCGCCGCGAAACGGCCGGGGGGAGAGCGTAGCGTGATGGAGATTGGCGACCTGCTGACGCCGCGGGGTCTCGTCGCCCAGCTGCGGGCGGCCAACAAGCGCCAGGCCTTGCAGGAAATGGCCCGGCGCGTCGCGGCGATTACCGAACTGCCGGAACGGCGCATCTACGACGTGCTCAACGAGCGCGAACGGCTCGGCTCGACCGGGATCGGCCGCGGGGTCGCGATCCCGCATGGCAAGCTGGCTGAGCTGAGCCGGCCGGTCGGGCTGTTCGCCCGGCTCGAACGGCCGATCCCGTTTGACGCGATCGACGACCAGCCGGTCGATCTGGTGTTTGTGCTGCTGACGCCGCTTTCGGCCGGCCCGGATCACCTAACTCTGCTGTCACGCATCTCGCGGCTGCTGCGCGACCAGGCGACGTGCGAGAAGCTGCGCGGCGCCGACAACGGCGATGCGCTGTTCGCGCTGCTGACCATCAGCACGGAAAGCCACGCGGCGTAGCCGGCGCCGCCGGCAGGCGATCCGGCACGCGGACATGCCCGCCTGAGTTGACCCAGGTCGACGAACCCGCCGGCCCACCGCCCAGAATGACACTGCCGTCCGTGCCTCGCCCGCCGGTGTCCGGCGGAACGCGCAGCCTTGCGGGCCCCGGGACGGCCCGCTCGACTTGCGGGCAGGGTGCGGCGGTCCTATCCTCCCGGGCAGACTTGCCAAGGAGGATCGCCATGGACACGATCGAGGCGAAGCCGCGCACCGAGGCCGCCCTATTGGGCGAATTGCCGCTGCGCCTGCACCACAACGCCTATGTCGTCAAGGATCACGAGGCCAACCGGCGGTTTCTCGAAGACGTGCTGGGCATCCCGCTGGTCGCGACTTGGTGCGAGCGGACGTGGCGCGAGGATCTCGGCCGCCACGTCGATTTCTGCCACACGTTTTTCGGACTGAAGGACGGCGGCGCGCTCGCGTTCTTTCAGTTCGCCGACGACGAGATGTATGCGCTGACCCAGGCGAAATCGCCGCCAAAGTCGGGCAGCCACTACCACATCGCGCTCAAGGTTTCCGACGCGAGCTACGACGAGTTGAAGGCGCGGCTGAACAAGGCCGGCGAGAAATTCCGTGAAACTGACCACGGCTATTGCACGTCGATCTATACGACCTCGCCCGACGGGATGATCCTCGAATTCACCCGCGACCCGCCCGACGTCGCCGAGATCGATGCGATGCGCAAGGCCGACGCGCATATCGAGCTGAAGCGCTGGCTCGCCGGCGACCATCGCGTCAACAACCAGCTCAGACACCGCGAAGCCTGAGGGCCGGCGAACCCCACCCCGCCCCTCTCCGCTTGCGGCGAGGGAAGCGCGGCAGCGCGGGTGGGGCTGGGCTCGCAATAAATCCAAAAGGAGTAGGACATGAAGGTCGGTTTCATCGGGCTCGGCATGATGGGCAAGGGCATGGCCGCCAATCTGCAAAAGGCCGGGCACCAGCTGATCGTGCATGACATCAGGCGGGCCGCGGCCGAGCCGTATTTGGCCAAGGGCGCGATCTGGGCCGAAAGCCCGAAGGCGGTCGGCGAACAGAGCGAGGTGGTGTTCACCTCGCTGCCGGTGCCGGCCGATGTTGAGGCGGTCGCGCTCGGCCCCAATGGCCTGATCGAGGGGATGAAGCCCGACACCGCGTTTTTCGACATGTCGACCAACGCGTTGGCGGTGGTGCGCAAGATCAACGCCGCGATGGCCGAAAAGAACCTTTATATGCTCGATTCACCGGTCAGCGGCGGGCCCGGCGGCGCGGCCAGCGGCAAGATGGCGATCTGGGTCGGCGGTGACGAACAGCAGTTCAACCGCCACGCCGCGGTGCTCGGCGCGATGGGCGACCAGGCAAAATATATCGGGCCAATCGGCGCCGGCACGATCGTCAAGCTGGTGCATAACTGCACCAGCGCGATGATGAGCGTCGCGCTCGCGGAGGTGTTCACGATGGGCATCAAGGCCGGGGTAGACCCGTACGAAATGTGGGAGGCGGTACGCCAGGGCGCGACCGGCCGCGCCCGCACCTTCGACCGATTGGGCAAGTTCCTCGCCGGGCAGTACGACCCGGCGGATTTTGCGCTCCGCCTGCTGCACAAGGACGTCTCGCTCGCGGTCGGTCTTGGCAAGGAGGTCGGGGTGCCGATGCGGCTTGCCAATTTGACGCTCGAAGAGCTGACCGAGGCGATGGGCCGCGGCTGGCAGCAGCGCGACAGCCGCTCGCCGATGATCCTGCAGGTCGAACGCGCCGGCATCGAGCAGCCGAAGGTCCCGATCGAGAAGACCAACGCGGTCATCGCCGACAAGAGCAAGTGAGGCGGCGATGGCGGCAGCGCTGACCTATACCGTCGAGGCCTTCAACACGGCCAAGGCCTCGGAGAACAAGATCCACGACGACGCGATCGCCAAGAAATTCGGGTTCGGCGGCGGTCTCGTGCCGGGCGCGATCGTCTATGCCTATATGACCCATCTCCCAGTCGAGCGCTGGGGCCGCGCCTGGCTCGAGCACGGCACCGCGGAATGCCGGTTTTCGAAGCCGGTTTACGACGGCGACAAGGTTACCGTCACCGCGGCCGAGCGCGACGACGGCGGCCTGGACCTCCGCCTCGAGTGCCGCGGCGTCGTGTGCGCGGTCGGCACCGCGGCGCTGCCAAACGCCGTGGTGCCGCCGGCGCTTGCCGAGTTTCGCGATGCCCCGCAGCGCGCGAACCGTCCGCCGGCGGATGAGTCGTCACTGGCGGTCGGCACCTGGCTCGGCATCGATCCGCTGGTTGTGACCCCGGAGTTGATCGCGGAATATGTCAGCGACGTGCGCGAGACATTGCCGCTCTACGCCGGCGAGGGGCTGCTTCACCCCGTGCTGGTGCCGCATATCGGCAATTTCGCGCTGAACCGAAACGTGACGCTCGGTCCCTGGATGCATGTGGGCAGCAAGATCCAGCATTTTGCCGCGGCGCGACGGGGCGATTCCCTCACCGTACGCGCTCGCGTGGTCGGCAACTACGAACACAAGGGCCATCTTTTCGTTGACCTCGACGCACTGATCGTAGCGAACAACAGCACCCCGATCGTTCGCACCGATCATCTGTCGATCTATCGCCCGCGCCAGGTGCTGGCCGCCTGATGGCCGCCGGGTTCCAGTTCGGCCTCGTCATCCGGGGCCAGGCCGAGCCGGGCGAAGATATCGCCCGGCGCTTCGAGGAAACGCTGGCGCTGGTTCGCCTCGCCGACCGGCTGGGCTACGACTCGGTCACCAAGACCGCGCATTACAGCGCCCATCCGTGGCAGATGCTGCAGCTGATGCCGTTGTTGGCGCGGTTCACCGCCGAGGCGCCGCGCCTCAGGCTCAACGCCGGCGTGGTGCTGCTGCCGCTGTTGTCGCCGCTTCATGTCGCCGAGGAGTTCGCCACGCTCGACGTAATGTCGGGCGGCAAGGCGGTCCTCGGCGTCGGGCTCGGCTATCGCGACGTCGAGTTCAAGGCGTTCGGGGTCAAGCGGTCGCAGCGGGTGCGCCGCTTCGAAGACAATCTGGTCGCGATCCGCCGGCTGTGGACCGAAGACACGGTGACGATGCAGGCCGCACATTTCGAGCTGGACGGCGCGTCGTGCTCGCTGAAGCCGCTGCAAAAGCCGCACCCGCCGATCTGGGTCGGCGCCTTTGCTGACCGCGCGGTCGAGCGCGCCGCGCGGCTTGGCGATTGCTGGTATATCGGTCCGAGCACCGGCATCGCCACGCTGGAGCGTCAGATGGGCCTCTACCGCCGTGCCCTCGACGCCGCCGGCAAGGCGTTTCCTGCCGAACTGCCGATGCGGCGCGAGGTGTTCGTCGCCGACAGCCGCGAAACGGCGTTGCGGTTGTGCGAACCCTATCTCGGCGCCAAATACCGCGCCTATCACGGCTGGGGCCAGGAGCTGCCCGACGACGACAGCGGCATCGGCCAGGATTTCGCCAGCCTGGTCGGCGACCGCTTTCTGATCGGCTCGGCCGACGAGGTCGCCGAGCAGATCATCGCCCTCAACCGCCGGCTCGGCATCAACCATCTGGTGATGAGCACCGAATGGGCCGGCATGCCGGAAAGTCTGGCGATCGAGACGATCGAGCGGATCGCCGCCGAACTGATCCCGCGCGTCCGGCAAGGGTTGTAGCCACCGCTCTGCCCCGGCCGCTTGCCGCACGACTCCTTTGCTTTCAAGGCTGCTCAGGAGGCCGAAATGGGGCGAATGGCGGTGGCAATTCTGGTGCTGCTGTCCAACAACATCGACAACATCAGCCAGTTCTACGGCAGGGATCGGGTCAGAATCGAGCTGGTCGCCTATGGCGACGGCGTCACCGCGTTTGTGCGCGACGGCTCTCCGGTCCGTGCCCGGGTCGACGCGGCCAAGACCGAAGGGGTTCGCCTCGTCGCCTGCCGGATATCGCTCGCTGCGCACGACAGAGGCGTTGCGGACTTGATCTCCGGGGTTGACTGGGTGCCGAGCGGGCTGCCCGAGATCGTCGAGCGCGAGCTTGCCGGGTGGGTCTATCTGCGCCCGTGAGCCTTGCGCCGCGTTGCGGTCATTGCGACGAGCGCGCAGCCCGACGCGGTAATCCCGGGGTTAATGCGCCGCCGGCGCGGCAGGCGGCGGAGCGGCCGAAGCCTGGGCCGCGGGTGGCGGCGGAGGCAGGGTCGGCGGCGTATTCCACCAGCCGCTGCCCAGCGCGACAAACAGTTGCGCGGTATCGAGCACCCGCTGCGAGCGCGCCCGCACCAGCCCGATCTGCGCCTGGTCCGACAGGCGCTCGGCATCGAGAACCTGCAGCAATGTCGAGTTGCCTTCCTGGAAGCTGAGCCGGGCGAGATTCACCGCCTGGTTGGCAATAGCCACCGCGGCTGCCTGCGAACGCACCGCCTCGTCGTCATGCACCAGCGCCTGCAGCGAGTCCGCGACCTGCCCAAACGCCTGCACGACAGTCTGCCGATAGGTCGCGAAGGCCTGGTCGAACGCGGCATAGGCGGCGCGCTGCTGGGCCTTCAGGCTGCCGCCGTGAAAGATCGGCGCGGCCAGCGCGGCACCGATGCCGTAGCCGGTATAGACGCCGGAAAAGAAGTTGGTGAGGCTGGTTGCGCCCTGCGCCACATTGGCGTTCAGCGTGATGTTCGGGTAGAGGTTGGCGGTAGCGACGCCGATGTTGGCGCTGGCGACGTGCAGTTGCGCCTCGGCGGCAAGGATGTCGGGGCGCTGGCGCACCAGCGCTGAAGGCAGCGACACCGGCAAGGTGTGCGGCAGCGGGAGTTCCGCCAGATCGAAATCCGGCGGTGACCATTCCGCCGGTGATTGCCCGGCATAAACCGACAACGCATGGCGCGCGACACTGAGGCGCTGGCGCAACGGCGGAAGCAACGTGCGGTCGTTGGCAAGCTGGCTTTGCGCGCTGGTCACGTCGACCAGGTTCCCGGTACCGGCTTGCTGCGCGGTCTTAACCAGCCCCAGGTTTTTCTCGTCGTCGGCGATGATGCGCTCGACGGTCTTGATCTCGGCCCGCACCGCGGCGATCGTGATCGCCTGCATCGCCACATTTCCGGTCAGGCTCAGATAGGCGGCGGCTAGCTGGTACTCGCTGACGTCGGCGGCAGCCTCTTTCGCTTCCACCCCGCGCTTGAGCCCGCCGAACACGTCGAGTGGATAGCTGACCGTCGGGCCGATCGAGTAGACCGTGACCGGAACCGGGATGCGGTGGACCCCGCTGGGCGCGGCGTTGAACTGCTGGCGGGCGAGCCCGGCGCTGAGATCGACCTGGGGCAGCAGCCCGCCCGCAGTCACCGCGACCTGCTCGCGCGCCCCGACCAGCGCGGCCTGGGCCTCGGCGATCGATGGGCTGTCGGTGAGCGTGCGCTTCATGACCCGGTCGAGCGCCGGCGAGTGGAACACCGTCCACCAATCGGCGGTGATCTTGGCGCCGACCGCGAGGTGCTGCTTCTTGGCGCGGCTGCGCGCCCCTTCGGGCGGCAGGTTTCGCTCGCCGGCGGCGGTATAGCGGGTCGTCTTCGGCGGCGCGGGAGAGAAGAAATTCGGCCCGAGTTCGCAACCGGAGAGCAACACCGCTAACGCGGCAATGAGAGCCGCCTGGCCCCCCAAGGCGGCGCGGGATCCCCTGTTCATACCGCGCTCAGTTGTGAAGAAAGATGCAGTTGCCGTCGAGGCGGAACAGCGCGGCGGTCACCGCCGCGCCTCGCCAGCGTGTGCGGTGCCAAAGATACCCGAGAATGTGTGCTTGATCCAGTCGAGCCACGGCCGGCGATATTGGGTGTCGACCTCGACCGTCGCGCTGAGCCCGGCATGCAGCGGATGATTCGGGTGGCTGCCCTCGATCGCCAGCCGCACCGGCAGCCGCTGCACGACCTTGACCCAGTTGCCGGTAGCATTTTCGGGCGGCAGCAGCGAGAACGTTAATCCCGTTCCCGGGCTCATGCTCTGGACCCGCGCCTTGAACTCGACATCCGGATAGGTGTCGACCCAGACCGTCGCCTCCTGGCCGATCCGCATATGGGTCAGCTCGGTTTCCTTGAAGTTCGCCTCGACCCAGACATACTTCGACATCATCGAGAACACCGGCGTCGAGGCGGTGATATAGTCGCCGACCTGGAGCTGCTCGACCTTGGTGACGATTCCGTCAGAGGGCGCCCGGATCACAGTATCCGCGAGATCGACCTCGGCGAGGCCGAGCGCGGCCTGTGCCCGCTGCACCGTCGGAAGATCGTTGACCGAGATCGTCGGGTTGCCGCCGAGCTGTGCGACCGTGTTGCCGATGTCATGCTGGGTCGACGCGACGCGCTGGCGGGCGATTTGCAGCGCATTCTGCGCCTGGTCGAACTGCGCCTGCGAGGCGACGCCCGAGCCGAGCAGCCGCTTCGCGCGGTCGAATTCGCGCTGCTGGTAGCCGAGCGTGTCTTCCGCCGCCTTCTCGTCGGCCAGCTTCTGGCGATAGGTCGCTTTCAGCGCGTTGATCTGTAATCGCGCGGCCGCCAGGTCGGCCCTGTCGCGGTCGACGGTCAGCTGATAGGTCTGCGGGTCGATGCGAAACAGCACCTGCCCCTTCTTGACCTGCTCGTTGTCGTGGACCTCGACTGCCAGCACCCGGCCCGCGACATCCGAGCTGATCATCGTACGCGCCGCCTGGATGTAGGCGTCGTCAGTTTCGACATAGCGGCCGGTCGTCAGGTACCACCAGCTGGCGGCGATCGCGACCACGATCGGGCCGAGCAGCATCAGCGGCAGGCGGACCCGCTGCCGCAGCGGACGCGTCGGTGCGCCGATCCGGCCGCGCAGACCGTCCGCAACGCGCGCGACGCCGCGGACCGGGGTCTCGTTTTCGGTAGAGGTCGTCATCACTGCCCCTCGACTGCGGCAGCAACGCGCCGCATCGGCGGGGACCCCGCCGGCGCCGGGGCGTCGACCACGGGCGCCAGTCTCTTGCTCCCGGTCGGCGGAACCCGCTCGGCGAGCGTGTCATGCACGCGCCGCAGCAGCGCGATCAGTCGGTCGGCTTCATCCGGTGACAACAGGATGAACGCCTGGTCCCGGGTCTCGGTCGCGACCTCCCAGATGCGGTCGAGCACCGGGCGCGCCTTTTCTGTCAGAAACAGGCGTCGAGCGCGGCGGTCCGCCGGGTCGGGGCGACGCTCGATCCAGCCCGCTTCCTCCATGCGGTCGACCTGGCGCACCAGGGTCATCGGGCGGATTTCCAAGAGGTCGGCAAGCCCCGCCTGATTGATGCCCTCGTTGCGCGCGAGATAGCCCAGCGTACGGCACTGGGCGCGGGTAAGCCCAAGCCAGCGGCCGTTAACGTCGAAGCGGCGGCCAAACAGCCGGGCGACGTCGTTCACCAGAAAGCCGAAACTGCGTTCGAGATCGACCATGTTATCCCAAATACCACTCAATGCTGATGATAAGCAGATAATACAATATCATCCGGGTGCCCATGCCCACCGGCGTGGGGCTGGTCTTCGCGAATGTAATAGCTCGTTCAGGCGGTTCGGTTCTGCGCCAGGGCCTGGTCTTCGATCATTATGCGCCGGACCGTCAGGAGAAGATTGCCAAGCGAGAACGACAATGCGACGCCGACCGCGCCGAACGCAAGCGGCAGCACCGCGATCTCACCCGCAACGATTGCATAGTTGGGATGCCGCAACAGCCGGTACGGGCCACCCTGCATCAGCGGCGCGCCGGGCAGCACGATGACCCGCGTAGTCCAGCGCCGCCCGAGGGTTGCGATCACCCAGACGCGCCCCAGCTGCAGCGCTGCGTAGACCGCCAGCCAGGGCCATACCGGCGAAGCCGACGGCGGCACCGTCGCCGCCAGCGCCACCAGCCAGCCGGCGTGCAGCAGCACAAACCATTTATAGCCGCCGGGATCGACCTCATGCGCACCGCAGGCCCGCAGCCGCCGCGTGTTGGCCTCCGCGAGTGCCAGTTCGCCGCCGCGCTGCACGGCCACCGCGGCGAGCACGGCGACAAACACGCTCATCGGTTGTCCAGAACGGCAAACCCGGCGGTGAAACCCGGCCCCAGCGCGGTGACCAGCGTCCGGCGCCACGGATCGCCGTGCGCCCGCGCCTTTGCCAGCACCTGTTCGAGCACGAACAGCACGCTGGCCGCCGACATGTTGCCAAATTCGCGCAGCACCTCGCGCTCTGCGGCAAGCGCCCCGGTCGGCAGGTCGAACGCGGCTTCGCAGGCCGCGATGACCTTCGGCCCGCCGGGATGGCAGGCGAAGCGGTCGATATCGTCGAGGCGGTAGCCGTGCCGGGCGAGGAATCTCTCGGCCGCCGGGCGGAGATCGCCCGCGATAAGGCGCGGGATGTCGCGCGAGAAGATCGCCTTGAGCCCGTCCGCGGCGACCTCCCAACCCATCACGTCGAGGCTGTGCGGCCAGGTGTATTCGCCGCAGGCCGTGATCGCCGGGCCGTCCGCGCCGCAGCGCAGCAGCGCGCCGGCGGCGCCGTCGCCGAACAGCGCGGAGGCGACGATGTTGCTTTTCGCGTCATCGCCGCTGCGGAACGCCAGGGTGCACAGCTCGACGACGAGAAACAGCACGGCGCGGTCGGGGATCGAGGCGGCGAGCTCGGCGGCCCGGGCGAGGCCGATCGCCCCGCCGGCGCAGCCGAGGCCGAAGATCGGCAGCCGCCGCACCGATGGCGGCAGCCCCATTCGTTCGATCAGCAGCGCGTCGAGGCTCGGTGTCGCGATTCCGGTGGTCGACACCGTGACGATGCCGCCAATCTCGTCGAGACCCGTTTCACCGAGATCGAGGAGGCGCCCGGCGACGCTTTCGAGCAGGCCGAGCGCGGCCGAGATATACTGCCGGTTGCGGTCGGGCCAGCCGTGCGGCGCGTCGAACCAGTCGAGCGGCACTGCGGAATAGCGCCGGAGAATCCCGCTGTTGGCAAATACCGGCAGCAGACGCTCGAACTGCGCCGAATCGCGAAACAGCGAACGCGCGCGCGCCGCCACTACCCCTTGATCGAGCGCGTAGGGTGGAACCGCCGTGGCGAGCGCGGCAAGGCGCGGAAGCTGTCGCATGGCTTGTCCCCTGTGGCCGATCCAATAAGAAACGTCACTCTCCACGGGTCGATCCAATAAGAAACGACACGACAGCGTTTATTTTCAACCTACCGGGAAATCACGACTTCGCGAGGCAAAGAGAAAACCCCCTCCGGCCGGGCCAGAGGGGGTTTGCGCGCCGTGCTGCGCGCCCCGGCCGTGGCCGGGGCACAGCGACTAGTTGGTGTAGCGGCTAGTTGGTAAAGCGATAGAACTTGGCGGCGTTCTCGCAGGTGATCTTGTGCACCTGGTCCGGCGTCAGGCCGGCGAACTGCTCCTCGATGAACTTGTTGGATTCCGGCCACACGCCGTCGGTGTGCGGGTAATCCGAGCCCCACATCATCGTTTCGAGGCCGATATCGTCGATGAGCTTGGCGCCGATGCGGTCGTACTGGAACGTGCACTTGCAGTTGCGGCGCCAGTATTCGGAGGGCTTCAGCTTCATCAGGTCGCGGAAGCGGTCCTCGAACTCGAAATCCATGCGGTCGAGCGCATAGGCGAGCCAGCCCGCGCCGCTCTCCCCAAAACCGATGCGCAAGGTCGGGTGGCGGTCGAAGACGCCGGCGCCGATCATCGCCGCGATGATATTGATCAGGCCCATTTGGAACGCCGAGACGCCGGTAAACATCGCGGCGCGGCGGGTCTGCCCGTCAACCCCTTGGCGCGCGCGGCCGTCGGTGGTCGGGAAGGTATGAAAATGCAGCGGCAGATCGACGTCGGCAACCGCCTTCCACAGCTTTTCCCAATCGGGGTGCCACATCGGCACCATGTCCCACGAGCACGACAATTCGAGACCGCGCAACCCCAATTTGGCGACGCGGTGGATTTCCTTCACCGCCTCGTCGATATCGCCATAGGGCAGGCAGGCGAGGCCGAGCTGGCGGTCGGGATAGTGGCTGCAGAATTCCTTGAGCCAGTCGTTGTAGATGCGCAGCAACTCGTTGCTGGCTTCCTTGTCGTCGAGCTTCGAGGCGGAGCCGAGCACGCCGAAGATGATCTCGGCGTCCACCCCATCCATCTCCATGTCCTTGAGGCGCAGATGCGGGTCGCGGGCGCGGTATTTGCCTTTCCTGGCGTCTTCGTAAAGGCCGACCTCGTTCATCTTGTCGACGCGGTGGTTCTGACCGGGAACATACTTGGCGCCACCCGGGCCGACTCCGTTGACGAGGCCAAAATCGGCGCCGTTCGAGGCGACCCAATGCGGCCCGTCCGGTCCGTCGACGACATGCGGCATCTTTTCCTTCAGATCGCGCCGTGCGTTCTCTACGAACAGCTCCGGCGGCATGCACGGCATGTCGAGATGGCAATCGGCCGAAATCCGCTTGTATTGCATGGTCGTTCCCTTCCGGACGCGAACAGTTGGCGAAACTGTAACCCCTCGCCGCCGCATTTGCCTATGCTGCAATTGCACGGCGCCATGTTCGGCGGGTGGGCTGGGCGAAAGCCCGCGCGTCAACCCTCGCGCAATCCGATTCATCCGCATGGCTGTTTATACAGGCGATTTACAGCGAAGTTTCGCCTTAAGGTTTTATAGCCTGTCTTAGCGCCGCCCACGGATCAATCGACGGTCCGCACAGTGTAGCGCACGATTGCGGCTTTTTCGCGTGTCGTGGGACGAGGGTGGCGGGACCTACGATTCCGCCTCGCCGGCGGGGAGATTAAAATTCACGCCGCGGCGACCACGGGCACGGATTGCACGCGCTCGGCGACGACGTGCAGCTCGATTTCGTCTCCCGGCTCGGCGAGCCCGTTCTCGACCGCGATCTCGGGTGTGATTTCCAGGACCCGTGCCACGAGCTGCTCGAAGGTCGGGGCTTCAGTCGTCAGCGGCAGCTCGTCGTTTGAGCACCACCAGACACCAGCCTCGGCATCCCATTCGGCCCTAATCGAGAAAGATTTGCATACCATGCCGGCACGATAGCTCCGTAGGGCG